>NZ_JNIW01000001.1 GCF_000701425.1 Deinococcus frigens DSM 12807
CGGTGGCGACCTTGCTGCTCGTCTCCGAAGGTATCGAGGTGGTGCAGCGTGGGGATCGACGACACGTCGATCCCCACTGGCGGCGGGCGCTGAGCTACCTCAAGATCGGTCTCCGGGCGGTTCATTACGCGCTGAGCCGTGGTCAGGCAATCTTCTCTCACCTGACGCTCCAGGGCGGGCCTGACCCTGAGCCACCAAGTCAGCGGAAACGCCTTCATGCCCCTCCTTAAACCACCCTTGAAGTCGGCTGGCAACTCGTTTTTCGTCCGCTCTCATAAAATTTGTCAGGCCGCCAGGTACGGCTTCACAGATGTAGATGGCAACAAGCCACATTGGGGCCGCTGGGACATCGTGAACGGCTGGGAGATAAAGACACCAGAATAGAGTTGTTCACAGTTGAGATTCTGAGCGTTTATGCCATTCTGAATCCTATGACCATCTCCGGTATTCAGCAGTTCGAGCCAGCCGCGCGCGCTGAGTGGCGGGAGTAGCTGATACAGATTGCGAAAAAATAACTAACAATCGGGCCACCAATGGAAGTTGGTCAGACCACACATCTGAGCTTGCTGAGCCATCAGTCGAACGCATTGCGCATTCACAACGCGCTGAAGCTCATCCAGGTCTTCAAAGGTCCGGTTGTACAACGCGGCATCCACCCCATCCCACAACCGCTCCGCAGGTTGCAATTCTGGAGCATAGGGCGGCAAAAACAGCAGGGTGATGCCCTCCGGCACCACCAGTTCATGGCTGGTATGCCAGCCCGCATTGTCCAAGACAAGCACCACGTGCTTGTCCTGTCCCGCCCCACTCGCCACTGCGAAGCTGTCCAGCACCGCCTGCATCGCTGGCGTGTTCACCACGGGAAGCAAATACCACACGGTCTTGCCACTGTGAGGATGAACAAAGCCGTATACGTACAGCCAGTCGAAACGATGGTTGACTCGCGCCACCCAGCGTTTGCCGCGTGGAGACCACACCCGCTTGATGATCGGTCTCAATCCCACCCGGTGTTCGTCAAACGCCCACACCTCTACGTTGGGGACGAGATGCCCAGCCGTTTCAACCGCTTCAGGGAGGCTTTTTTTTTAAAGTCGGCCTGCGCCTTTGGATTGGCCCGCTCATGAGCGGGCCGGGGGACCTGCCAACTCAATCCGGCCAGTTCGAGAAGTTCATAACTGCGCCGCGCATGGATCTTCTCGCCCAGCAGGTCTTCGACGCATGCCTGGAGCTTGACGGCATCCCACAGGATGCCGTCCTCATAATCGGCGCGGACCGTCTGAACGAGCAGCAGGAGTTGTGCGTCAGTCAGGAGTGGTGGTGCGCCAGGATTCTCGTGGCGTCGATCCCGCAACCCAGCCAGACCGTCTTTGTTGTAGTTGTGGACCGTTTTGGCATAGGTGGGACGGCTCAATTGGGTCAGGCTCCGAATCTCGCCGGGTGAGCGGCCTTCTGAAAGAAGGGCGACAGCTTGAGTGCGGCGTTGCTCCACGGCGCAACGGCAATGCCGGTAGTGATCCCACAGCTCAGCCGTGGTGTGATGGGGGGTCAGAATCAGTGGCTGTTTGATTCATCGATGTTGGCAGATTTTTCGCATTCCGTATGACCGCCCACCGCCAATAGAAAAAGGGGGTATGGTTGGTCATCCACAAGAAGGCCTTGACCACGCCCAACCTGACTGTTGGTGACGCGGTAGAGGAGGCGCTGTGCTTCGGTTGGATCGACAGCACCGGGCGCAGGCTGGACGAACATCGCTCGCTGCTGTACATCGCGCCGCGCAAAGCGGGCAGCGGCTGGAGTGCCGTGAACAAGCGCCGCCTGGAGGGCTTGCAAGCGGCGGGCCTGCTGGCGGCCCCTGGCCTGGCCTGCATCGAGGCGGCCATCCACGACGGCTCGTGGCTCAGGCTCGACGCCGCACACGCCCTAGAAGTGCCGCCCGATTTGCGTGCCGCTCTGGAGCATGCGGGCGAGGCGGCCACATATTGGAACGCCTTTCCCGCCAGCGCCCAGCGCGCCCTGCTGGAATGGATCTCAAATGCCAAAACCGATTCCACCCGCAAGCGGTGTGTGCGGGCGACGGCAGAGGGGGCGGCCAGGGGCGAACGGGCGAATCAGTGGCGTAAAAAAGTTTAACCGCTCAGAGATTGGGGGCGACTAAAGGGTTTGACTTCCAGACGTTCAGGCGATGTTCAGCTCTGCTTGACCTCGGCCAGCACTTTCCCCAGCTTCTCGGTGTCGGCGGCAAAGCCCCGGATGCCCTCGTACAGCTTATCGCCCGCCATCGCGTTGTCGGCCAAGCTGTAGCGGAACTGGGCTTCGGTGATCGGCGCTTCGGTCTCGTGGCCCATCTCCTCGCTGAGTCTGACCTCCAGCTTGCCGCTATCGGCGGCCAGTTCGCCCAGAAGCTGTGGGCTGATGGTCAGGCGGTCACACCCGGCCAGCGCCTCGACCTGCGCGGCGCTGCGGAACGACGCACCCATGATGATGGTGGGGTAGCCGTGCGACTTGAAGTGGTGGTAGATCTCGCGCACCGACTGCACGCCGGGGTCCTCATCGACTGGGTAATCCTGGGTGCCGGTGGACTTCTTGTACCAGTCGGTGATCCGGCCCACGAAGGGCGAGATCAGGTACGCCCCGGCCTGGGCAGCGGCAATCGCCTGCTCCATGTTGAACAGCAAGGTGATGTTGCAGCGGATGCCCTCCTTCTCCAGAATCTGCGCGGCCTGAATGCCTTCCCAGGTGGCGGCCAGCTTGATCAGGATGCGGTCCTTGCCGACGCCGCCCTCCTCGTACAGCGCGATCAGGTGCCGGGCGCGGGCCAGCGCGGCGTCCTTGTCAAAGGACAGCCGGGCGTCCACCTCCGTCGAGACGTTGCCGGGCACGATCTTGGTCAGCTCGGTGCCGACGCGGACGGTTAGTTTGTCGATCACGTCGTCCACGCTCTCGCCGGACTTGAGCCAGCCGCGCGCCTCGCCCATCAGGCCGCTGTAGCCCTCAAGCTGCGCGGCCTTGAGGATCAGGGACGGGTTGGTGGTGCAGTCCTGCGGCTGGTACTTCTTGATGGCCTCGATGTCTCCGGTATCTGCGACGACGACGGTTACGGCCTTGAGCTGTTCAAGTTTGCTGGTATCGACGGCGAGCTGGGGTTCAGGTGCAGTTTGCGTGGGGTTCATAACAGACCTCCGTGAGGATTCGTGCGACTACAGGCTCTGGCTGGGCGCTCTGGCTGGGCGCTCTGGGTGGGCGCTCTTGACCGTCATTCTTTGAAACCGGGACGCTTAGAGCAACACCCTCCACTATGGAACTGCTCTTACCCATCAGGATGAAGGTGGAAGGGGCCGCGCCTTTATTGATGTCCTTGGTCCTGACGCCTGTAGGCGGGTGCCGCCTCAAGGCTACGCCGGACGCCCCGCCGTGATGGCGTCGTCCATCTGGAGCAGGGTATTGGCGTTCGAGACACTGGTGGCGAGGGTATTGATCGAGCCGGTGCGAAGTGCGCCCAGGATGGCCGTGACTTTGGCCGGTTCGCTGGCCATGGCGATCACGTTGGGGATGCGCCGCAGATCTTCCACGCTCAGGCCCACCACCCTGCCCTGGAGGATGGTCCGGGCGCTGCGCCCATGGATGTCCAGAAAGTCGTAGCCCATCAGGTCACCCACCGTTCCCACACTCTTGGCCGCCGCCAGATCGCGGGGCGAGAACCAGCCCATGCGGACCAGATTGTTGTCCTCGGACATGTCGCCCACGCCCACCAGGGCCAGATCGGCGCGGCGGGCCTTGTCCAGCGTCTGGCGCACCGTGGAGTTGGCGCTGAGCTGCCGCGCCACCTCGGGGCTATCCATTAGCGCGGGCGCATACAGTGTTTCGCTCTGGCCGCCAAATTGCGCGGCCAGACGGCGGGCGATATGGTCCGGGTTCATGGCCTCGCCCCCCAGGTACGTGCCGCCGATGGCACACACGAAGGTGCAGGCGCGCGGCGCGGTGGAAATTGCGTGATCTGACACCGCGTTGATGTTACGGCCCATGCCTACGGCCACAATCACGCCGTCCTGCAAATGCTTGTCCAGATAGCCCGCCACCAAGCTTGCCAGCATGCCGCGCTGCTTGTCGGCGTCGGCGTGGTCCGGGGTCAGGATGGCCCGCATGATGCCAAAACGCCGCACCAGGGCGTCTTGCAACTCGTCGCTGTGCTTGAGGCTCTGGCGCACCCGGATTTCCACGATGCCCTCGTCCTGGGCGCGTTTGAGCATCCGCCCGATGGTGGCCCGCGACACGCCAAAGCGTTTGGACAGTTCCTCCTGGGTGTGGCCGTCCACGTAGTACAGGGTGGCAAGTTCGGTCAGGGTCTGCGTCGCGCTGTGGTCCAGCGCCGGGGGCGAAGTTCGGGTCACGGTCATA
Organism: Deinococcus frigens DSM 12807; assembly: GCF_000701425.1. Lineage (GTDB taxonomy): Bacteria > Deinococcota > Deinococci > Deinococcales > Deinococcaceae > Deinococcus > Deinococcus frigens. The sequence continues at coordinate 4,396 of NZ_JNIW01000001.1, forward strand.
CAGCATGAACCTCCGGGCAAATGAGCAGGCTGGCTGAGCGCCCGATCTGAATATATTCTTATCTGATGATCAAATGTCCACGGTAAGGCTCTTATTAGGGGGGCAATTGTCTGTGGAAGTCAAGAGGTCTAACCAAAATCTCTGCACTCAGCCTATACCCGTACCGCTTCATAGAGCCAAAAAAATACCTTTGATATGGGCTTTCTCGATCCTAAGTCCATCGGATGACCTGTGGCAGAGCCGTTGACACGCCGCCAGCAAAGTGCTTAACTATTGCTCAAGCAAAGTGCAAATGATCAAGGCCGTTCCTCAACAGCGAGGAGTGCAGACCTGTTGTTCCGGCGTCCGTTCGCCACCTTTTCGTTGGCCCGTTGCTCCACCGCATTCGCACACGCTGTTCTCAGATTCAGGCTGTTCTCAGATTCAGGAGGAAGACATGAAAAGAATCACCGCACTGTCCGCCGCACTACTCGCCGTCACGCTGGGCGCGCAGGCCCACGCCCAGAGCTGGAGCCTGGCAACCGCCGCCGCGCCCTACAAAGGGACGACCATCAAAGCCATCTTTCTGGATCGCCCTGGTTACAAGGCCGCCGCACAACTCATCCCGCAGTTCGAGAAGGAAACCGGCATTAAGGTCAGCTACGAAACGGTCCCCTACGAGAGTACAAACCAGCGCTACGTCCTGGATTTTACCTCGGGTGGCGGTGCGGACCTGGTGCTCAACGACGTGGTGTGGATCGGACAATTCGTGGACGCGGGCTGGATGGTGCCGCTGGAGAAGTTCTACAACGATCCCAAGCTGGCGGACCCGGCGCTGAACGTCAAGGGCTTTTTTCCCGTGCTGCTCGATAGCTTTGGCACCTGGAACAAGAAGATATACAGCTACCCTTTCGACAACTACTCGGGGCTGATGTACTACAACAAATGCACGTTGAAGGCGGCGGGCTTTGCTGGTCCGCCCAAAACATGGACCGAGCTGCTCACCAAGTACGGCCCCAAGCTGACCGGCAACGGCAAGTACGCTTTCGCGCTGCAATCGCGCCGGGGCGAGACCCAGAGCGCCGACAGCTTTATGCGGACGCTGTGGCTCAGCGGCGGCGGGCTGATTGATCCCAAGACCTTCGAGCCGACGCTGACCAGCGCCGCGTCCCAAAAAGGTCTGAAGTTTCGCCAGGACCTGATGAAGTTCATGCCGCCCGGCGTGGTCGACATGGACCATGCAGAAGCCGTGGCTGCCTTCAACAACGGCACCGTGCCGCTGCTGACCGAGTGGTCGTCGTTCTACACCACCATCGCCGATCCCAAGCAATCCAAGGTTCCGGCCAACTGCCTGGGCGTGACCACCGAACCGCTGGGCGCGGATGGACTCAAACCTGCCCTGGGCGGCTTCGGCCTGGGCGTCAACAGCAACTCCGACGCCAAGCACCAGGCAGCAGCGTACCTGTTCGCGCAGTGGATCACCTCTGAAAAGATGGCGAAACCCTATGTGCAGGCGGGCGGCGTCAGCGGACGGCAAGCGGTTTACAAAGACCCGGCCATCCGTGCCAAGTACATCTTTGTTGAGCCGATGGTCAAGTCCTGGAGTGCCGGTACCGCCGTCCCCAACTTCCGCCCGCGCTTCGCCGAGTGGCCCCAGATCTCGCAGATCGTGGCCGAGAACGGCACCAAGATCATGCTCGGCCAGCTCACTCCGCAGGCTGGGGCCAAGGTCATCGACGGGCGCGTAAAAGAAATCCTGACCCGCGCCGGGTACTACAGCGGCAAGAAGGCCAAGCTCCAGTAAGCACGGCCTGACCGGGGGCAAGTTCCCGTATTCCAGCATGGCCGCGAACGGTGTCGGTCATGCTGCTTTGTTTCGTGGTGGCCCCCCTTGCTCGTTCCCGCCATCCGAGTCAAGCGGCCTATTTACCGGCCCAAGCTCTGTCCCACACTTCTCCGGAGGATGCCGTTCATGCATACCCAAAAACGCATCACCCCGTTCCTGTTCCTGGCCCCAGCGGTGATCGTGCTGGCCGTGGTGGGCATCTACCCGCTGCTGTTTGCCGCCTGGGTGTCGCTGCACACCTACCTGCTGGCGCAGCCCAATATTCCGCATGATTTCATCTGGTTCAGCAATTACCTGACCGTGATCCAGGACGGCGCGTTCTGGGGTTCCATTGGCCGCACGCTGTTTTATCTGGCGGTGGCGCTGCCCGTACAGATCGTGCTGGGGCTGGGCATCGCCCTCATGCTGAGGCGTGGGCGCTGGGCCGCCCTGCGCGGCTTTGCCCGCGTGGCGCTGGTGATTCCGCTTGCCATGACCCCGGTGGTGACAGGACTTATCGGACGCCTGATGTTCAACCAGGAGTTCGGGATTGCCAATTACATCCAGACCACCATCACGGGCAACAAGGTGGGCATTGAATGGCTGGGCAACCCCACGATGGCCTTCGCCGCCATTTTGCTGCTGGAAATCTGGCAGTGGACGCCGTTTGCCGCGCTGATCTTTCTGTCGGGCCTGACCGCCGTGCCAGTAGAAGTAGAGGAAGCCGCCACACTGGAAACCCGCAGCTTCTGGGTGATGCTGCGCCAGATTCAGATGCCCTTTTTAATGCCCGCGCTGACCGCCATTCTGATTCTGCGGACAGCGGACATTCTCAAGCAATTTGACATGGTGTACACCCTGACCGGCGGCGGCCCAGGCAGCTCTACCGAGTTGATCAACCTGTACATCACCCGCATCGGACTGCGCGGAGCTTTTGATCAGGGCGTGGCGTCAGCGCAGGCCATTCTGATGCTGGTGCTGACCATCATGCTCTCGCGCCTATACATCAAATACCTCTACAAGGGAGATGACGCATGACCACCCAGTCCACCTCCACCCTGCCGCGCCCCGCCGTCATTTCCAAGGCGCGGCCCCGTAAGAACAACACTCTGACCACGGCGCTGCACGGCCTGGGCCTCCTCGTGGTGGTGTTCGGCACCCTATTTCCATTCCTGTGGATGGTGCTGACCTCGTTCAAGACCACTTCTCAGATCACTTCAAACCCGCCGCTGCTGTTTTTTAGCGGCACACTGGACCACTACCGCTCCATTCTGGGCGATCAGTACAACGTCGGCGGCAGTCTGGTGGTGTCGCTGATCGTTGCCACGAGCGCCACCGCTCTGGCCGTGCTGTTGGGAACGCCCGCCGCCTACGCGCTGGCCCGCTTCAGCTTCAAGGGCAAGGATGACCTGTGGTTCTGGTTCATCTCCAACCGTTTCCTGTCTCCGGTTGTGCTGGTGCTGCCGATCTATCTGGTGGCCTCGCAGCTCCGGCTGATCGGCAACCCGGTCCTGTTGATCGCCATGTACCTGACCTTCAGCGTTCCCATCGTGATCTGGATCTGCACCGATCAATTCCGCAGCATCCCGCGCGAACTGGACGAGGCGGCGATGGTGGACGGGGCCACGCCCAGCTACATCTTTTTCAAAGTTGCGCTGCCGCTGGCGCTGCCCGGCGTGGTGGTGTCCAGCATCCTCAGCTTCATCTTTAGCTGGAATGAGTTGCTGTTCGCGCTGTTCCTGACACGCGGCGACGGCGTGACGGCCCCGGTGCGCGCCACCGGCTTCCTGAGCGGCTACGACGTGCCGTGGGGCGAGATCATGGCGACGGGCACGCTGATCGTGCTGCCCGTGATTGTCTTCTCGCTGCTGGTATCGCGCCATCTGGTTCAGGGGCTGACGATGGGAGCCATCAAATAAGAATTGCCCTCTCACGCGCCGTCCATCTGCCCCTCGCCTCTCCACAGGAGTCCAGCCATGACCAACACCATCCAGCCGCCCTCAACCCCCGAAACCACTCCTGACAAACTGATCATGCTCCAGCCCGACACCGTCAACCCGGACGTGAAGCTGCCCAAGACGATGAAGGCCATCGTCGCCTATGGCCCCGACGATTACCGTCTGGAAGAGGTGGAGGTGCCGCGCGCCGGGCCGGACGACATCATCATCGAGGTGGAGGCCTGCGGTATCTGCGCCAGCGACATCAAGACCTTCCACGGGGCGCAGAGCCTGTGGGGCGGGGCCGGGCAACCCGCCTGGGTCAAGGCTCCCATGATCCCTGGTCACGAGTTCGTGGGCCGCGCCGTGGAAGTGGGCGAGAATGTCACCAGGAAGGGCGAATTCAGGGTGGGGGACCGCCTGATTTCTGAGCAGATCGTGCCGTGTGAGGAATGCCGCTACTGCAAGCGCGGCGAGTACTGGATGTGCCAGAAACATGACATCTACGGCTTCCAGTTCAACGTGAACGGCGCAATGGCAAAGTACATGCGCTTCCCCGCCAACTCGCGGACCCATAAGGTTCCCCAGGACGCGCCGCTGGAGCGGGTCATTCTGGTGGAGCCGTTCGCCTGCTCGGTGCATGCCGTCAACCGCGCGAAGATCGAGTTCGATGATGTGGTGGTGCTGGCCGGGGCGGGGCCGCTGGGCATGGGCATGATCGGCGCGGCCAAGATGAAGAGTCCCAAGACCCTGGTGGTGCTGGACTTCAAAAATGACCGTCTGGAAATGGCGAAGAAGTTCGGGGCCGACGTGGTGATCAATCCGTCCGAAGCGGACGCCGTGCAGATGATCAAGGACATGACGGGCGGCTACGGCTGTGATGTGTACATCGAGGCCACCGGCCACCCCGCCAGCGTGGTGCAGGGGCTGGACATGATCCGCAAGCTGGGCCGCTTCGTGGAGTTCAGCGTGTTCGGGCAGGACGTGACCGTGGACTGGAGCATCATCGGGGACCGCAAGGAGCTGGACATCTACGGCGCTCACCTGGGGCCGTACTGCTATCCCTTCACGATTGCCGCCCTGGCCGATGGCCGCCTGCCCAGCGAGGGCATGGTGACGCACCGTCTGAAACTGAGCGAATTCAAGACCGGCTTTGACCTGATGCAGCAGGGCGACAAATCCATGAAGATTCTGCTGATTCCCGATTGAAGATGGGCGGAGTTCTGGAAGCTGGGTGCGGGCGGATGGAGGCTCGCGCTCAGCTTTTGTGCTGGTCAAAAAGGAGGGAGCAGCCTGTCTACTTTCCCGCCGATTACGATTCAGGGCGGCGGCCCCAGTTGCTATGCTGCCCCATGCCTCTGAATCTCACGGGAGCGCCCTGCATCGGCGTTCTGAACCCGTTTATCCCCGTGGAGCCTGCCCATGCCCGCTGAGCTACTCATCGGCATCGATGTCGGCACCTACAGTTCTAAAGGCGTGCTGGTCAACTTGCAGGGCGAGGTGCTGCGCCAGCACGTCATTCCGCACGGCATTTCTATGCCAGCACCTGGCCACGTCGAGCAGGACGCCGACGCGGTGTGGTGGGCCGATACGCTGAGCATCCTGAAAGAGCTGCTCTCCGGGCCGTACTCAGGCGCGGACGTGGCAGGTGTGGCGTGCAGCGCGATTGGGCCGACGCTGTTGCCGCTGGACGAGGCGGGCAGGCCGCTGCGGCCCGGCATCCTGTACGGCGTGGATATCCGCGCGCAGGACCAGATAGAGGCGCTGAACCGCGAGATTGGCGAGGCCACCATCCTGGCCCACAGCGGCATGGCCCTGACCAGCCAGGCGATTGGCCCCAAGATTCGCTGGCTGCGCGAACACGAGCCGGAGATTTGGGCGCGGACACGGACCCTGACCACGGCCAGCAGCTACCTCACTTACCGACTGACCGGACAGCACGTCATGGACCACCACACGGCGGCCCACACCATGCCGCTGTATGACCCTAAGGCGCGCACCTGGACGTATCAGTTTGCTCTCCCCGTGCTGGGCGACAAGGACTTGGAGGCTCTGCCCCGCCTGGCCTGGGGCGACGAGAAAGCCGGAGAGGTTACGCCAGAAGCTGCCGCCCTGACCGGCTTGCGTGCTGGAACCCCGGTGGCCGTGGGAACAGTGGACGCGCTGAGCGAGGCCATCAGCGTGGGTGTGAGCCAGCCGGGCGATTTAATGGTGATGTACGGCTCTACTACCTTTTTTGTGCTGGTGCAGGACACGCCGACGCCCGATTCACGGGTCTGGAGTGTGGGCGGAGCTTTCGCGCCTCAGCATAATCTGGCGGCGGGCATGAGTACCACTGGAAGTCTGACGCGCTGGATTGCCGACGAACTGGCCCGCGAACTGCCCACCGATCAGGCGTATGACGCGCTGTTCCGCGAGGCGGCAGCGGTGGCTCCCGGCGCGGACGGCCTGCTCCTGTTGCCGTACTTCAGCGGCGAGCGCACCCCGATCAACGACACCAGGGCTAAGGGCGTGATCGCGGGCCTGACCCTCTCGCACACCCGCGCGCACCTGTTCCGGGCGGCGCTGGAAGGCGTGGGCTTCGGCATTCGCCAGAACATCGAGGCGTTCCGTGACCTGGGCGCGGACGTGCGGCGCATCGTGGCGGTGGGTGGCGGCGCGAAGACCCGCACCTGGCTGCAAATCGTTAGCGATATTTCCGGCGAGGCGCAGGAACTGCCCGCCGTGACCGTGGGGGCCAGCTACGGCGACGCCTTCCTGGCCGGACTGGCGGCGGGACTACTGAAGCGCGGAGACCTGCAAAGCTGGGTCAAGATTTCAGACACCGTGCAGCCCAACACGGAAATGCGGGCCGGGTATGACCGCCTATATGAGCTGTACCATGACCTCTACACCCAGACCCGTCCCACCGTTCACGCGCTGGGCGATCTGGCGGAAGCGGGGCGCGGCGGGTAGGGATTTCTCACCCAATCCTCTTCCCTATAGCCCCCACACCAGCGCGATCATCGGCGCGCCCACCGCCACCACGATGATTTCCATCGGCAGCCCCACCTTCCAGTAGTCGCTGAACTTGTAGCCCCCCGGCCCCATCACCAGCGTGTTGCTCTGGTGGCCGATGGGAGTTAAAAAGGCGCTGCTGGCCGCCACCGCCACGGCAATGAGAAAGGCGTCGGGGTTGGCCCCCAGCCCCTGCGCGATCTTGATGGCAATCGGTGCGGTGATCAGCGCGGCGGCGGCGTTGTTGATGATGTCCGACAGGTTCATGGTTAGGATCATGACCACCACAAGCACGGCCATAATGGGCCAGCCGTTTGTCAGGCCCAGGATGGTCTCGGCGATCAGGTTCGCGCCGCCGGTGCTGGACAGCGCCGCGCCCACCGGGATCAACGTGGCCAGCAGCACCAGAATCGGCCACTCGATGCTCTCGTACACGTCGCGCAGGTTGATCAGGCGCAGCAGCAGCATGACGGTGGCGGCGGCGGTAAAGGACACCGCGACGGGCAGCAGATTTAACGTGGCGGCCAGGATGGCGGCCAGAAAAATACCGCCGGTCAGCAGCATCTTGCGGGTCTGCCCGGCGGGCACCATGTCCAGCGCACGCTCGCGCAGCAGCAGGCAGCCCAGGGTGTGCAGGGCCTCCTCGATACTGTTGCGCGGCCCGTGCATCAGCAGCACGTCCCCGGCGCTGAACCGGGCGTTGACCAGCCGCTCGCGCAGGCGCTGGCCCTGGCGCGACACCGCGATCAGGTTGATGTTGAAGCGCTGGCGCAGCCGCAGGCTCACGGCGCTCTGGCCCACGATGGGCGACAGCGCCGTGACCACCACTTCTGCCAGGGTCACGTCGTCGGAGGCCAGTTGCTCGGGGGTGATCGTCTCGTTGCCCACTAGGGTCAGTTGGCCGTCTTCCACCAGTTCGGTCAGCTTGGCGGCGGTGGCCTCCACGATCAGCACGTCATCGGCCTGAAGCACCGTGAACGGCGTGGGAAAGGGGCGTTGCGATTCGCCGCGCACCAGCGACACCACCTGCACGCCCTCTACCTTGCCCAGGTCCAGCACGCGTTGCCCGGCCAGGGCGCTGCCCGCTGGCAGCCGGACTTCTGTCATGTAGTCGGCCATGCGGTACAGGTCCGCGCGGTTCTCGCCGGAGACCCGCTGGGGCAGCAGCCGCCAGCCCAGAACGGCCAGGTACAGGATGCCCGCCGCCGCCACCGCCAGGCCCACCGGCGTGAAGCTGAACATGTTGTAGGACTCGCCCAGCAGCTCGCGGCGCAGGTTGGAGATGATCAGGTTGGGCGGCGTGCCGATCAGGGTGGTCATGCCGCCCAGCAACGAGGCGAAGGCCAGCGGCATCAGCAGCGTGCTGGCCGAACGGCCCGCGCGATTGGCCAGCGTGATCGCCACCGGTAGCATGATCGCCAGCGCGCCCACGTTGTTCATGATCGAGCTGAGAAAGGCCACCACGCCCGACATCGCCAGCACCTGCACGGTCATGTTGGTGCCGACCCGTCCCAGCCCGCGCACCAGCACATTGACCAGCCCGGTCTTTTGCAGCGCTTGGCTGATCACCAGCACGGCGGCCACCGTAATCACGGCGGGTTCCGAAAAGCCCCGGAACGCCTCGTTGCCCTTGATCACGCCGGTCAATGTGAGAGTCAGCAGCGCCAGCATGCCCACCACGTCGTAGCGCCACTTGCCCCACACGAACAGCACCAGCGCGCCGAACAGGGTGGCGAAGACGAGGAGTTGCGGAGTGGTCAAGCGGAGGTTTTGGGAAGGGAGAAGGAGAGCAGGAGACTCCGGCGACGGCAAGAAAGCGAAAACAGCCGGGTGAGCATCCGGGCATTGTAAAGCGCCGCTTGGAGCCAGCACGAAGCCTCCCGCCCCAAGACCACTCTCGGGACGGGAATATTTGGCGGCTTGCGCTGCCCATCAGGCAACGGGCTAGGGCCTAGCGGGTGGTATAGGCGTAGACCATGCCCTCGCCCTGGCCGCTGAAGCGTTTGGGAACGCCGGTGCCGAAGAACAATTGATCGCCCGACACCACCAGCGAAGACGCGATTGAGGGATGACCGCCGCTGGTCCACACGACCTGTCCGTCCGAGGCGCGGAACGCCTTGATAAAGCCGCTCAGGGTGCCGACCAGGTAAATGTCATTGGACAGGTAACCCGCCCCGGTGGCCCCCGCCGCCATGACCTTGGGCTTGGCCCAGATCAGCCTGCCGCTGCCCGCGTCAATGGCCTTGACATTGATGGGAAATTCCGCCGGATTGAGCTGGGTGGTGTCGTCAAAGCTGTTGTTGCTCCAGACATACACCTTGCTGCCCGCGACCGACGCTTCGGCCCGCACGCCGCCGCCCACGCCGCTGTAGCCGACGGTATGCTTCCAGATGACCTCGCCGCTGCTGCGGTCCAGCGCCCAGTAAATGCCGTTTTTCTGCCCAATGCCCACGAAGTCGCGGGGTTGCCCCCCCACCTGTGCGCTGAACAAGTTCGGCCCAGCGGCAAAATCCACATCCGGCCCCGTCGGTGTGGCGGGCGTCCACACGTCAAAGGCGGTGGCCTGGGTGGCCCAGACCGTCTCGCCGGTCTTGGCATTCACTGCCACAATGCTGTCGGACAGATCGGTGGCCTTGCCGCTGTAGTTGTTGCCCGTTGCAAAAAACAGAGTGTTGCTGGCGGGGTCCAGTGCGAACGATCCCCACATGGCAACCCCGTTGCCGGGCGCAGGCACCAGTGACTTTTCCCAGACGATTTTGCCGCTCGCGGCGTCGAGCGCCACCACCTTGCCCCGGAAACTGGGGGCAAAGGGCTTGCCCGCCCGTTTCATGGCCCCGGCAACGGCTTCCTCGACCGAGGACACCCCAATGTACACCAGGCCGCCGTGGTACAGCAGCGTGCTGATGCTGCCGCCGTACTGACTTTCCGGCACGAAATCGGTCTTCCACTTCACCTCGCCGGTGGTCTGGTCGAGGCCAAAAGCGTAGCCCTCCACGCTGGCCTCAAACAACATGCCCTGACCCAGCGCGCCGGTTCCGGCGAAGCCGTGCCACGGAAAAGCCTTGACCGGCTGCTCCAGCGACTTTTTCCAGGTGAGCTGACCACTCGTGGCGTTGACCGCGTAAGCGTTGCCGCTCCAGTCGGCGAAATAGACCTGGCCGCCTTCAACCAGCGGGCTGTGCGAGACATAACCGGGAGCCTGGAACTTCCAGGCCAGTTTCAGCTTGCCCACGTTCTGCGCGTTCAGGCCGCCCGTTCCGGCGTGCGCGTTGCTCAGACCCGTCCCACCCATCGTGCTGTCATTCCCGGCGTTTTGCGCGGCGGCGAGCGTGATGAGGGCGAGCAGGCTGGAATAGAGAATGCTTTTTTTCATCTGGACCTCCGGCCCATGCTGAATCGGGCTAATACTGAGCTGGGGTACTGAACTGGGGCAACGGCTCCCCCAAGTGCTAGAGCCGCCCGTCCTCATTGGATCAAGCTGTCAGGAGAGGGGTCCTGGGCATTGCAACCTCCTGTAGATCGGGGCCACCACAGCTCCAAACACCAGAGGCGTGAAGACCGTGACCCAGCCACGCGACATGGCAAGAACTGGCCCCCACGGACTGCGGCACAGATTGCGGCAGGCCAGCGAACGGTACGCCCGGCGACGGAGCGGTCATATCGGCTGATTGCATCTCGTCTCTTTCGCGCTTCTGGCCCCACCCGCAGGACGGTCTCGGTGGTCAACCGCCGAAGTCTGTCCCAGGGTGGGTTGCCAGGGTCCTGGCCTGGCCTCCCGTTACTGAGTGGGCGTGATCGTCACCTTGATCACGCTGCTGGCCGCCGGGTAAACGTAACCGTCGTTGACCAGGTGCACCACGTCGTTTTCGCTGGGGCCAAAATTGTCGCTCGGCTGGCGCGGCTTTTGAGCTGGCCCCACGCCGGGCTGCTCGTTGACCTCGGTTCCCGAGTCCAGCAGCACCACCCCGCCAGTCGCGTCGCCGGACACCGGCTTGCCATCCGCCCCGAACAGGTTCAGGCCCGCGCCGGAAAAGTCGTAGAACAGATCATTGGACTGCACGAACATGGTGGCAAAGGACAGCCGGTCTCCGGGCACCGCGCTGAGCGTGAATTCGTAGGCGTCGCCGGGGAGGATCGGGCCGGGTGCGGAGGCACCGACAGGAATACTGGCCACGCCGCTGCTGTGGCCCTTGCCCTTAAGTTCGCCCGCCAACGTCATGGGGCTGCCGTCCTCCGCCACACTTTCAAGGCCTGCGCTGGCTTTGGTGCCGAGCGTCCAGATCGGGTTACTTCCGCTGTGAACGATCCAGACGACGGGCGAGAGCGGCGCTGGCACGGCAGCGTTGGGACCGCCCGGCGTGGCCAGCGTGGTGGGCGTGGAGACGTTCTGAACGCGCACCTTGAAGGTTTGAGACATGTTCGTCGGTGTCGTCGCGGGAGCGCAGGCGGCGAGCGTCAGGGCCAGAGAACCGAAAAGCAGCAATTTCCTCATGATGTTTCTCCTTGAAGCGGCTGCGTTCGGGGCGTCACCCTTTACACGGTGAACTTTCAAGCCAGACTCACCCCCCTCCGCCTCAACCGATTTCAGGCGGAACAGTAAGCTGGCTCTCAAAACAGCCGCTACTCATAAGGTACGAAAACTCACAGCTTAAAGGTTCGGTTCAATTGGGCTTGCGAGTTCATTGGGGTTGGTAAGCAGGCTTGCAGAAACGGGGCGCTACGGGGTGGTCACGGCTGGACTCTGGCAGGCCAGGAGAGGTGGGAAGGAAACAGTCCTCCCCCCGTCTGCGCCTGACATCTCCCTGACCTGACCCTCCACAATGAGAGGCAATGAGCCACGTCGTTGTCATCGAGGACGAGGGAACCGTGCGGGATGTGCTGCGCTTCCACCTGGAACGTGCCGGGCTGCGCGTGACCGCGCTTGAATCCACGGCGGGCGGGCTGGAGGCGCTGGCCGGGGCCGACGCGCTGGTGCTGGATTGGATGCTGCCCGGCGAGAGCGGTCTGGGTTTTCTGCGCCGGCTGCGCGACGACGCCGAGCTGCGCCGCCTGCCGGTGCTGATGCTGACCGCCCGCGCCGCCGAGGCCGAGCGGGTGGAGGGCCTGGAAACCGGGGCGGACGATTACCTGACCAAGCCGTTCAGCGCCGCTGAATTGGTGGCCCGCGTGCGCGCCCTGCTGCGCCGCACCCAGCCGGACACGCCCCAGACGCTGACCAACGGCCCGCTGGCAATCGATATGGGCGGCGCGGAGGCACAGGTGGCCGGGCAGAAACTGAACCTGACCCGCCGTGAGTTTGACTTGCTGGCCTTTCTGACCCAGCACACCGGGCGCGTGTACTCGCGCACCGAGCTGCTGGACCGGGTGTGGGGCGCGGATTTCCTGGGCGGCGAGCGCACGGTGGACCAGCACATCACGCAACTGCGCTCGCACCTGGGTGAGACGGTGGGCCAGCCCGCCTTTCTGGAAACGGTGCGCGGCAAGGGCTACCGCATGCGCCCGTGGACCGGGGCCAAGTGACGGCGCAGGGGCGGGCGGGCACCACCGCGCCGGACTTCTGGATTGACGCGCTGCCCCAGGCCGTGCTGCTGTGCCAGGGGGGCAAGGTGGACCGCCTGAACGCGGCGGCCTCGCGGCTGTGGGGCGTCACGCAGGCGCGGGCAGCGGGCCGTCCGGTGTTAGAGGTGGTGCGGCGACATACCCTGGAGGCGCTGATCGAGCGTGGCGGCGAGCTGGAGCTGGAGGTCAGCGGGCGCACCCTGCGCTGCGCGGCCACCCGGGACGGCGACGCGGCGGCTTTAATCGTGGAGGACATCACCGATCACCACCGCCGCGAGGCCGAACTGCGCGAGGCCACCGCCGTCCTCTCGCACGAGTTCCGCACCCCGGTCACGGCATTGAGGGGCGTGCTGGAGGCGCTGGAATACGACATGCCCCGCGAGCTGTCGCAGAACTTCGTGCGCCAGGGCCTCCAGGAAACCGCACGCCTGGCCCGGCTGGTAGAGGACCTGGCCGTGGGCTTTCGCCCCACCCGCGCCCGCACCCTGCCGCTGGCCGAGGCCTTTGCCCGCGCCGAGCGCCTGCTGGACAGCGAACTGACCCTGCGCGGCTCCCACCTGAGTTTCGGGGCGGACCATCTGGTGCGTGCTGATCCCGACAAGCTGCTCCAGGTGCTGCTGAACCTGATCGAGAACGCCCTGAAATACGGCCCGCCGGGCCAGGACATCGAGGTCCAGACCGCCGGGCGCGGCACCTGGGTCGAGGTCTGCGTGCTGGACCACGGCCCGCCCATCCCCGACACCGACACGCTGTTTCAGGCCCACACGCGCGGCGCGGGGGCCAGCGGCCAGGGCAGCGGCATGGGCCTGTACATCGTCCGCAGCGTCGTCCACGGCTGGGGCGGCCAGGCCTGGGCGACGCGCACAGACGGGCGCAACGCCTTTTGCTTCACGCTGCCGGGTGTGGGGGGGCTGGGATGAGAGAATGTCTGAACGTCTGTACCGTCTGAAGGTCTCAACGTGGGCGAGGCTCTTGCGTTCAGACCCTCGGCCCTGGTGACCTGGAGACGCCCCTGACCCTCCCCTGACACCCCGGTGTTCCATTGCCCCCCAATGACCGCCCCCAGGAGTTCCCATGCGTGAAGTGCTTGAAAATGATCTGCGGAGCGTGCTGAACGGCGCGCTGAACATGCTGGGCACCGTCGAGCAGATGCTGCCGGTGGCCGCCGACGTGCTGCTGCACGAGCAGACCGAGCGTCTGGCAGAGGTGCGCGCCCTGGACCTGGAGGTGGACGCGCAGGAGGCCCGCATCGAGGCCGAATGCCTGCGGATCATCGCGCGGTATCAGCCGGTGGCGCGTGACCTGCGGCTGGTGGCGCTGATCCTCAAAAGTCTGTCGGACATCGAGCGCATGGGCGACTACGTGGTTCACGTGGCCGAGGACGGCGCGGAGCTGGCCCAGGCCCCGGCCCTCAAGAAATACGTCAACCTGGCGCGCATGCTGGCCCGCCTGGGCGAGATGAGCCAGAACCTGAGAACGGCCATCGCGGACCGCGACGTGACCCGCGCCGAGACCACCATCGGGATGGACGACGAGGTCGACGACCTGTACGAGCAGATTCAGCGTGAGCTGGTGACCTACATGCTCGAGGACCCGCGCAACATCAGCAAGGCGCTGATGCTGATGCGGGTGGGACGCAGCCTGGAACGCGTCGGCGACCACATGGAAAACGTCGCCGAACGCGTGCGCTACTGGGTCACGGGCGTGCGCGAGGCGTAAGGACATGGATGCTCTCGCAGGGAATGCCCCTGGAAGAGAAAACGTCGCTCTAAGCGTTGTTCGTGCCTTACTGGGTGCAGTTACGCCGGAAATGCGTCGGGTAGGCTTTCTGCTGGATGGGCGAAAGATTCAGTTATTCTGCATTTATGACGGCGCATCAAGCGAGAGCCTCAGTGAAGAGATGAGCGTTGTCGAGACAGAAATCCTCGCCGACTTTGCTGCCGATGTCTTGACGGAAGTCCGACTGGTGCGAATAGATGCGCCCGGAGCCATCAAGCTTGAGGCTGTTTGGGTCTATGCCCGCAAAGAAGCAAGCAGTAATTAAGGCCGCCCTTCCAGCGACCCTTTTCTTTCTCCCTTCGCTTTTGCTCCCCAGTTGCTCAGTCCCACCTCCGTTCCGGCTACTTGCCGAACCGCCGGTCGCGGCCCTGGAAGTCCCGCAGCGCCCGCAGGAAGTCCACCCGGCGAAAGCCCGGCCAGTACACGTCGCAGAAGTAGTACTCGGAATACACGCTCTGCCACAGCATGAAGCCCGACAGCCGGATCTCGCCGCTGGTGCGGATAATAAAGTCGGGGTCCGGCGTGTCGGTGGTGTACAGGTGCGCGCTGATGTGGTCCGGGGCCAGCGCGGCGGCGGCCTGCTCCAGCGTGACCCCGGCGGCGGCCTGGGCTGAGAGGTGCATCTTGACCGCGTCCACGATCTCCTCGCGCCCGCCGTAGCCCACGGCGATGTTCAATCTCATGCCGTCGTAGTGGGCGGTCTTTTCTTCCAATTCCCGCAGAGCGTCCAGCACATGGCCCGGAAAGCTGCCGTGCTGCCCGATGGCGCGCACCTTGACCCGGTTGGCGTGGATGCGTGGATCGCGGGCCAGGTTGCGGGCCTCGCGGTCAAACAGGCCCATCAGGTGCCGGACCTCGTCGGGGTCGCGGGCCACGTTGTCGGTGGACAGCACCCAGATGGTCACGGCCCCTATGCCCAGTTCCAGGCACCACTGCAAGACCTCGTGGGCCTTGTCGATGCCGAACTCGTAGCCCAGTTCGCGCTCCACGCCCGCCGCCCGCGCGTAACGGCGGTTGCCGTCCAAGATCAATCCCAGGTGACGCGGGAGCTTGCCGCCGCTGCCCACTTCGCGGGCCAGGCGCTGTTCATAGCTCCACAGCAGCGCCCCACGCGCCGCAGTGCGCGTTTTCTGGAACGTGCGAACGGCGGCGGCGGCGGGTTTGGACTTCATAAACGCCGTAGTGTAGCGCGCTGCCCCACGGCCAGGCCATCATTCAAATGGATGAACGGCCCATGAGTGGGGCGGCAAACAGGCTGTCCTGCCGCGTTCGCAGCAGCCCCAGCGCCTTGTGGTCCAGCCGGGACAGGGCCGCCGTCGCCACCACCTGCCGGGGCAGGCTGGAGGCCGCCGCATAGACGTGCAGCGTGATCTGGCGGTGCGTCATGCGGTGCTGGACCTGGCCCAGCAGTTCGCCGGGCCGCGCGTCCAGCCGTTTGCACAGGGCCTCCAGCGCCGTCGCCGCCGTCTCCTGCGGGACAAGTTCGCGCGTCGGCAGCCCCATCAGGCCGCCCAGCAACCCACCCCCGCGCCGTTCCAGCACCGCCTCCTGCCCATTGCCGATCAGCACGGCCACCGCCTCTACCGCCCGCACTGCCGCCCGGACCTTGGGCGCGGGAAAGGCGGTAGGGGTGCCCGTTGCCAGCGCCGCGCAGTGGGCCGCCAGCGGGCATGCGGCGCAGCGCGGAGCCTTGGGCGTGCAGACGGTTGCGCCCAGATCCATGACCGCCTCGTTCCACGCGCCGGGGCGGACAGGGGAGAGCAGGGCGTCGGCCCGCGCCTGAATCCAAGCGTCGGTGGGGCGGGCCTCGCCGTAGAGCCGCGCCAGAACCCGGCGCACGTTGCCGTCGTTGACCGCGCGGGCCTCGCCGTGGGCCAGACTGGAGACGGCGGCGGCGGTGTACGGCCCCACCCCCGGCAGCGCCAGCCAGCCGCCATAATCGCTGGGAAAGCCGTCTGCGGCGATGATGCCCGCCGCGCGGTGCAGGTTGCGGGCGCGGGCGTAGTAGCCGCAGCCTTCCCAGGCTTTGAGCACGGCGTGGGTGGACGCGGCAGCCAGCGCCCCCACGTCAGGGAACGCCTCCAGAAAGCGGTCGTAATAGTGCAGCCCGCGCGCCACCTGGGTCTGCTGCAACAGAATCTCGGCCACCCACACGCGGTAGGGGTCGCGCCGCCCCTCCGCGCCCAGCCGCCACGGCAGCGCCCGGCCCGAGGCGTCAAACCAGGCCAGCAGCGCCTTGCGAAGCCTGGGGATGGGGTCTGGAACAGCAGTCACCGCGCCAGTGTAGGGGCGCGGTGACGGGAAAACAGTGTTTTTTGGTGGGAATTCCCAGCTCAGCTCTGTCCAGATCAGCTTTAGGCCCGGAGGCCCTCGCGCTGGGCCGCCTGCGCCCTGTTGCCCGCCGGTGTGGCCGGGGTGCGGACGCGGCGGCGCACGCCATCGGCGTAGGCGGCCAGATCGGTCAGGATCTCGGTCACGCCCACGCGCAGCAGGAACTGGCCACCGGGCAGCGGGGTCAGGGCCAGGAAGGGCGCGCGGGTCAGGGTTTCCAGGATGCTGCCCAGCTCGGCGTAGTTGACGCCGCTGCCCAGTTTCTCGGCCAGGCGCGCCACGCTGACCACGCTGTGGGCGGGCTGCTGCGCCAGCGTGAGCAGTACGAAGCTAAAGACGCCGCGCTGAGCCAGGTGCGCGCTGACCAGTTCAGCGACGCTGGCGGCAGATTCCAGGTCCACGTGCCCGGCCTTCCAGTACCCGCGCAGATCCACCGGGGACAGCGGGGCCAGCCGCGCGTGTTCGATTAAAGCGGCCAGCGCCTCGTGGGTCAGGCGGGCCACGCCCTGCGGCTCTTCTCCCTCGCCGCACAGCAGCACGCGGTGGCCCTCTTCCTCCTTCCAGGCGGGCGAGGTCATGGCCTGCCCGTCCAGCGCCACCAGCACCGCGTAGCCGTGCGCGCCCAGTTCGGCCTTCAGGCGCAGCACGCCGCCGCCCAGATCGTCCAGGCGGTAACCGGTCAATCGGGCCAGTTCGGCCAGTTGGCCCGCTGGCCGCTCGGCCTCCGCAGCATTCCTGATTTCAGTGGCGGGAGCGGGGCGCGGCGTCGGGGCGGACATGAACGGTTCTTCCGCCACGGCGCTGGGAGCCTGCGTGCTGCCGGATTGCGCGCCGCCAGATTGCGTGTTGGAGGGCGCGGTCGCACTGGGGATGGTCGCGGCGGTCCACCCGGCGCGGCTGCGCTCGCCCGACTTCTCAGTCTGCATGCGCTCAGTCTGGGTCCGCTCAGTCTGGATCCAGTCTGCCGTCTCCGCCGCGCCCGCCCGCACCTCGGTCACCCGGATCTCGCCCACGCCAGTGTCGGGCACGGGGGCCTCGGCAGGCTGGGCTGGACGGGCTTTGGCAGGCTGGGGCTGCGGCACTTCCTGCATCCGCACCTCGCGGACGTGGGCGGTGGAGGCCACCACCACGCGCCGGGTCTCAAGGGCCTTATTGGCCTCGCGGCGGGGCGAGGGCGGCGGCGCGTAGGGCTTGACGATGGCCTCCACCTGATAGCGCGCCGGGGCCAGACTGGTCAGGATCAATACGTCGTTCACACCCAGATGCTGGGTGTGGTACAGCCCGCCCAGGCCCCAGATCCGGGCGCGCTCGGTGTCCACCTGCACGCTGTGTTCGTCGCCCTTGTCGTCCACGAACACCGCCGGGCCGCTCTGGGAAAAGGTGGATTGCAGGTATTTCAGGATGCTTAGGCTGCCTTCTTGCAAACAGGGACGGGTCACGATGTAACGCATTGATCTCATGCGGAAAACCTCCATTTAAACGCACGCACCTGGCCTGGCAGGCCAACGGCGCGTGGTGCTGCGGTCTGAATTGTCTCTAAAGTAGCAGAACGCGGCGGCCTGCGGGGCACAGGTTTTTTCTCAATGCCCCATTGACCTCCCCCCACCAGGCCAGGCGGACCCGCAACCCTAAAGTGACGCTCAAGTTGACCCTCGGCCAGGCGAATGAGGCGCTTGGGCGGTCCCTCTATCCTGGCGGGCATGAGTTCCCGGACCCCCGAACCCCACCCGGCTCCCCAGACGCCGCCCACGCCACGGGCCACCACGCAGGACCTGATCACCCGCTACTACGCCGCCTTTAACGCTGCCGATTCGCAGGGCCTGCTGGAACTGCTGAGCGATGACGTGCAGCACGACGTCAACCAGGGCGGCACCGAGCTGGGCCGGACCGCGTTCCGCGTTTTTCTGGCCCACATGAACGCCCACTACCGCCAGGAGGCCCGCGACCTGACCGTGATGGTCAGCCCCGATGGCGTGCGCGCCGCCGCCGAGTTTGTGATTCACGGCGAGTACCTCAAGACCGACGCCGATCTGCCCACCGCCAGGGGCCAGGTGTACGCGCTGCCGGTAGGCGCGTTTTTCGAGGTTCACGGCGGCCTGATCACCCGTGTGACCAGCTACCACAACCTCCAGGACTGGACCCGGCAGGTGGGCGGCTGAGCCTTGAAATAAAGACGGGGTGCGGGCCGGAGCGGTCATCGTATTTGGAGGCTGGCGACGAGGGGCGAGGAAACCGATGCTGGCTCAGAGCGAGACGGTTTCAAGTACGGGCCAGCTCTCAAGTACGGTTCAGCTCCTAAGTACTCCTAAGTACTCCTAAGTACAGGTCAGCTCAGATCAACTTTCTCTGCGGCCAGACGCTTCTTATTCTCCTTCCAGCCGTAGGAACGCACGGCGTCCACGCTGAACCACACCGCCAGCACCAGAGCCAGCGCGGCCCACAGCCAGCTTGCCGAACGCACGGCGAAAAAGGCCCCCACCGCGCACAGTGCCCCCACCGTGCACAGCGCCCCCAGCAGCACGCTGAAGGTCAGGACGAGGTGGGGCGGCACGCGGCGGTTGCGAAACATGGGGGCAGGATAGGGGAGGGGTTCTTACTCGCTTATGTCAGGTTCGGTCCAGGCGAGGATGGCGCTGGGCAGGAAGGGAATGAGCAACAAAAATGCAACGGCCACACCGCCGCCGACGGCTGTATTTCGCAGTCGGCCCAGCACGTCGTCGCTGGCGAACAGGAAGCCCAGTAGGGCTGCTATCAGCAGCAAGGACATCGCGCGGTAGGACGCGGCCATGGCCCACGAGAGTCGCTCACGCTGGCGCTCGTCTAGGGTGGCCCCTGCCTGCTGCGGCAGCCCCTGAAGCGCGGGCTGGCTGAGCTTCAGACCGCCGTAAATGGTCAGGATGACCCCCACCACGTAAAGCAGCAGCAAGGCGATCCACAGCAAACTTTGTGGGTGAACGGCCAGACTTAGCAGGTTGATTACGGCGATCAGCGACACTCCAACGCCGTACATCACAACGATGCGGCGGCGGGACTGGCGACTGGGCAGCGGGCGGGAACGGCTCACGGCAGCATTCATGACGGACCTCCATACACTTTCTCGCTCAGCGGCGTGAACGGCGTGCGCGAAAAGATCGCCTCGATGGGCAGACCAAAGAACTCGCTCAGGCGCAGGGCGAGGTCCAGGCTGGGCGCGTACTCGCCCCGTTCCAGGTAGCCGATGGTCTGGTAATTCACGTCTATGGCGGCTGCCAGCTCCTGCCGCGACAGCCCGCGCTCGGCCCGCAAAACGGGCAGCCGGTTGTGCAGGGGAGGCGCAGGGGAACGCCCGGAAGACTTCGCTACCATGCTGCGTATTGTTGTAGAAATACAACAGAAAGTCAAGTGAGAGGATTTTGTGTTTGCTCTGAACTATGCCTCCCGCGAGAGCATCACCCCCTGCAACTCGTCCACCGCATACCCGCAGTTCTCGTAAAACGCCTGAGCTTCCGGGTTGTCGGCCAGCACCCAGACTTCTGTTATTTTCTCAACACGCATCTGCTCATGCAGGGCGGCCACCAGTGCGCGGCCCACACCCCGCCGCCGCCACAGTTCGCGCACGCCAATTTCGTAGAACATGACGTGCTGGGCGTCGCCGTGTCGTTGCCGCTGCACGTAGGCCATCAGAAAGCCGATGGGTTGCCCGTCCGCTTCAGCGTGCCAGTGCCACACGGCGGGATCGGACAGGTAAGCGCGGGCAGCTTTGGGGGTCAGCGGCGGGCTGGGTTCCTCGCCCGTGAAGTCGGTTTCATCGTGGGCGACGAGGGCGAGGGCTTGCTCATCGCCAGAACCGAGGCGGCGGACGGTGAAAGGAGGCATGGCTTCAGTGTGAAGGGTTTGGGAAGCCGCACGCATCGGCCTTCTGGCGCATTCCTTCCCCTCTCTCCCGCCGTCTTCATGACAGACTTGCCCCAATGCCAGATTTTGATGTGATCGTGATGGGCGCGGGCCACAACGCGCTGGTAACGGCGGCCTACGCAGCCAAAGCAGGACTGAAAGTGGGCGTGTTCGAGCGGCGGCACATCGTCGGCGGGGCCGTGAGCACCGAGGAGCTGGTCCCCGGCTACCGCTTCGACTACGGCGGCAGCGCCCATATCCTGATTCGCATGACCCCGGTGGTGCGCGAGCTGGAGCTGACCCGCCACGGCCTGCACTACCTGGAAGTGGACCCGATGTTTCACGCCTACGACGGCGATCAGCCGTGGTTCATCCACCGCGACGCGGGGCGCACCGCCC
Organism: Deinococcus frigens DSM 12807; assembly: GCF_000701425.1. Lineage (GTDB taxonomy): Bacteria > Deinococcota > Deinococci > Deinococcales > Deinococcaceae > Deinococcus > Deinococcus frigens. Next base: position 25,075 of record NZ_JNIW01000001.1, read on the forward strand.
GCGAGTTAGAGGCGCTGTTTCCCGGCCAGGGCGAGGCGTACACCCGCTTTTTGGACGACTGGACGCCGTTCGCCCGCAGCGTGGCAGACCTGTTCAACTCCGCGCCGGGGCCGCTGGACATGGGGAAAATGGTGGTCAGTTCGGGCAAGGGCCGTGACTGGATGGAACAGCTTCCACGCATCCTCAAGCCCTACGGCGAGGTGGCAAAGGAATACTTCAGCGACGAGCGCGTGCGTGCGCCGCTGACCTGGATGGCCGCCCAGAGCGGGCCGCCGCCGTCTGACCCGCTGAGTGCGCCGTTTTTGCTGTGGCACCCGCTGTATCACGAGGGCGGCGTGGCCCGGCCCAAGGGCGGCAGCGGCGGGCTGACCCAGGCGCTCAAGCGCGCGATTGAGGCCAATGGCGGCGAGGTCTTCGTCAACGCGCCCGTTAAAGACATCCTCGTTAAGGATGGCAAAGCACAGGGCATCCGCCTGGAGAACGGCGAGACCTACACCGCCCGCGCCGTCGTGTCCGGGGCGCATGTGCTGACCACCGCCGGGGCGCTGCCCGACGAGTTCGTACCTGCCTCTGCCCGCAATGTGCGAGTGGGCAACGGCTTCGGGATGGTGCTGCGCCTCGCGCTGTCCGAGCAGGTCAAGTACCGCCACCACACTGAACCGGACAGCCGCGTGGGCCTGGGCCTGCTGATCAAGAGCGAGCAGCAACTGATGAAGGGTTACGGTCAATATCTGGCCGGAGAGCCGACGAGCGATCCGCCTTTAATCGCCATGAGCTTTAGCGCCGTGGACGACTCGCTGGCCCCTCCCGGCGGCGAGGCGCTGTGGCTGTGGGCGCAGTATTACCCGTATGAGCTGTCGTCTGGAAGCTGGGAAACGCGCACTGCCGAGGCCCGCGAGAACATCCTCAACGCCTTTGAACACTACGCCCCCGGCACGCGCGACACCATCGTGGGCGAGCTGGTGCAGACGCCGCAGTGGCTGGAAACCAACCTGGGTCTGCACCGGGGCAACGTGATGCATCTGGAAATGAGCTTTGACCAGATGTTCTCCTTCCGCCCGTGGATGCGTGCCAGCCAGTACAAATGGCCGGGCCTGAAGGGCATGTACCTGACCGGAGCGAGTACGCACCCCGGCGGCGGAATCATGGGGGCCAGTGGCCGCAACGCCGCGCAGGTGCTGGTCAAGGACTTGACCCGGAGAGGGTGGAAGTGAGGGAATGTGTGGGGCGCGGTCAAAGGGTCAAAGGGTCTAAGGGTCCAGCACCTTCTTCTCCTCCCCCCCTGCGGGGGAGGTTGGAAGGGTGGGCCACCGGGCAGGCCACACTGCCAGCAGGTCGCATGGACTTTAGGCGCTCTGCCCCTCGTCAGCCTCCGCCCGTTCTATGACGCCCACCCTTCTCCGCTCCGGCCTCGCCTTCGCCGCTCTGGGGGTGGCCTTTTTAGGTGCCTTGCTGGTGCTGGCGGAACAGAAAACAGGCTGGGCGCTGATCGCCATTGGTCTGCCGTTGTCCGGTGTGCTGGCTTTGGCGGGAGACGCGCTGGGCGGCGATTTTTCCACAACGCTTCAAAGACGAACCCAGGTTCTAATTTCCGAAACGCGCCCGTGGATGTGGCTGATTGCCCTCTATGCCGTTCTGCACGTCCCCGTTCCGCTGTGGCCGCAAGGCTTCGGCATACTGGGGCTGGCGAGTACGGCGGCGCTGTTCGTGGGCGCGCTGCTCTACGCCGCCGAGCGGGTAGGCTGGGGCCGCTCCTGGCTGATGGCGGCTTTTGCCTGTGGCCTGGGCCTGAGCGCCGAGGTCATCGGCACCCGCACCGGCTTTCCCTTTGGCATCTATTCGTATGCCACTGCCCCCGAGCCTTTGATTCTGGGCGTGCCGCTGATGGTCCCGCTGGGCTGGTTTGCCCTGACCCTGGCGGGTCTGCTGCTGTCTGGCGGGCGGGCGTGGCTGGCCGGGCTGCTGCTGGCGCTGTGGGACGTGGGCCTGGAGCCATTGATGACCGCCCAGCGCTACTGGCTGTGGAGTGATCCGAACCCGCTGTGGGCAGGCGCACCCATCCAGAATTTCCTGGGTTGGTGGGCGGTGGGCAGCGGCATTTCGTGGGTGCTGCTGAAAATCGGGCCGCAGGTCTTTTCCCCTTCTCCTGTCGTGGAGAACGTTCAGCATCCAATCCGCCCAGCTCCGTTCAATTTTGCCGTCGCCTATCCCATTGAAACTTTCTTCCTTCCCGGCGGGTTAATCCTTGTGGGCCGCTACCCGGAAGCCGCCGTTACCCTGCTGGCCATGTTGCTGGGGCTGGGTCTGGCGCGGGCGGTGAGGGGCCGTGCCTGACCGTGCGCCGTGGGCCACTCCGGTTCTGAGGCACAGCATTCGCCGCAGCCTCCACACCGGGCTGGGCGGCGTGTGGGTGCGCGGTTTTCTGCCGTCGGGCGGCGCGGTGCTGTCTCCCAACCACAATTCCTGGTGGGACGGCTACGTGTTGCGGGAGCTGGCGTGGTGGGCGGGTGCAGACTTCCGAATCCTGACGGTGACGCGGCAACTGCGGCGCTTTCCCTTTCTGCGGCGCGTGGGCGCACTGGAAGCGGGCCGGGTGCGGGAGGCGGCGCGCGGTGCGCGGAACGGTGCGTGGGTGGCCGTCTTTCCCGAAGGAGCCGTGCAGAGTGCCGGACCCCTGGCCGAGTTGCACCCCGGCGCGGCCTGGATTGCGCGGGCGGCGGGCGTTCCCCTGATTCCCGTGGCCCTGCGGGTGGTGATGCGCGGCGGGCAGTGGCCGGAGGCGTATCTACGGATTGGGAAGCAGACAACCGATCTGGCCGGGGCATTGGTCCACGAATTGGGCCTGCTGGACGCTGAACTTGCCTCCAGTGACCCGGAGCAACCCCTGGCCGGATACCTGCGCGTCATGCGGGGGCGGTCCAGCGGCAGCGATGCGGTGGACTGGCCCGCCCGCCTGCTGACGCTGATCACGGGTGACCGGTGAAACCCGCCGCCCGCGTGTACCACACCTTTGCCTTTGCGTGGCTGGCGAGCAAGGCGGCGGTGCTCCTGATCAACGCCGTGACCTTTCCGCGCCTGCGCCCCCGCCCCACGCCGCAGGGCGGCCCGCGCGTGTCCATCCTGATTCCCGCCCGCGACGAGGCCGCCAACCTGCCCCTGACCCTTCCCGGCGTGCTGGCGCAGGGGGCCGACGAGGTGATCGTGCTGGACGACGGCAGCAGCGACGACACGGCAAAGATCGCGTATGGAATGGGCGCGCGGGTGGTCCGGGGCCAGCCGCTGCCCCCCGGCTGGTTTGGCAAACCGTGGGCCTGTCAGCAACTTGCGGTGCTGGCCTCCGGCGACATCCTGATCTTCACCGACGCGGACGTGACGTGGCATGCGGGCGCGCTGGGGGCCGTGCTGCACGAACTGACGGCCAGCGACGCCGACTTGTTGAGCGTCCAGCCGCGCCAGGACAACCGCACCCTGGGCGAGCGCCTGCTGACGCCGCTGGTGGACGCCGCCGTGCTGTCGTATTTTCCCTATCCCTTTATCACGCTGCCGCAGCCCGCCGCCACGGTTGCCAACGGGCAGGTGATGGCCTTTCGCCGCCCAGCACTGGAGGGGGCCGGGGGCTACGCGCTGGTGCGCCGGGAGCTGCTGGAAGACACCCAGCTCGCCCGCCGCCTGAAAGCCCGTGGGGGCCGGGTGGCCTCGGCGATGGGGCGCGGGGCCATCGGCGTGCGAATGTACCGCTCTTATCCGGATTCGGTGCGCGGGTTTTCCAAGAACGTGCTACCCATTCACCTGCATTCGCGCCCGCTGCTGCTGCTGAGCGCTGCCGCACATCTGGCGGTGTATACGCTGCCGTGGGTGTGGCCGGTGCCGGGGGCGCGGGCGCTGCGCGTGCTGGGGCTGCTGGAGCGGACCGCCGTGGCCCTGACTGCGGGCCGCCGCACGCCCGCCGACTTGCTGGAAGGCCTGCTGGGGCCGCTGACTCCGCTGCTGGCGCTGCCGGTCTACCTGCGGGCGGCGCGGCGGCGGGTGCGCTGGAAGGGCCGGGAATATAAGCAATAGTTCAAGTCTGAAGCTGCTCAGTTAGAAAAACCGGGAGGGCAAGTCCGTTACAGTAAATTTGGGGATTTGCAGCACTTTTTTTATTTCCACCTTTTCATTCTCAGAAGGTATAGATGACCGTATCCAGAAGAAGTGTATTGGGCATGCTCGGCGCTTCGGCGCTTGCTACAGGTTTTGGCACGTCGCTGGCCAAGGCGGGCGGCGCAGAGGGGCCGCAGGTTTCGCCGGATCAGGCGCTTGCCATGCTGCGTAAGGGCAACACCGATTATCTGGCAGGCAGCTACGACGCCTCGCTGTCCAACAATGCGCGGCGCTTGCAAATTGCCAAGGGCCAAAAACCCCTTGCCATCGTGGTAGGCTGCTCCGATTCGCGGGTAGCCCCCGAAATCCTGTTCGGGCGCGGGCTGGGCGAATTGTTTACCATCCGTATCGCGGGCAACACCGTGGACGACGCCGCGCTGGGCAGCATTGAGTACGCCGTGGCCGAGCTGGGAACCCCGCTGGTCGTGGTGCTTGGCCACGAAAAATGCGGCGCAGTGGCCGCCGTGGACATTGTAGAGAACAACACGGTGTATCCGGGGGCCATTGGCGACATGGGCGAGCCGATCATTCCCGCCGTGCTGGGCGTGCGCGGCAAATCCGGCGACCTGCTGGACAACGCCGTGCGCGAGAACGTGCGCCGCGTGGTGGCCCGCCTGAAAATTTCGGGTGAACTGCTGGAAAAGCCGTTGCAAGCGGGAAAACTCAAGATCGTGGGCGCTCGCTACGATCTGGACGACGGCAAGGTAGAGTTCATTTCCTGAGCTGTCCCGCAGTTTCAAATTCCCAAATGCTCTAAGCCACCGCAGCGCCGCCCCACCAATCAATGTCAGGCGGTGCTGATCTGTGCTGTTCTCTCAACCATTCCTGCTGCTCAAGCCTGTATCACCCTGTCGTCAGATCCGCCTCAGCGCTCAGGCCGAGGCTGGGGACATGAAGCGCACGGTTTTAGTTGCCCTGGCCCTGGCCGGGGGCGCGGACGCGCAGGCGCAGTGGCGGGAATCCTCTTACGCCAACATCGGCGGCTGGCAAACGGTCCAGTCGTGGTGCGACACGCCCCGGCGGATGCTGGCGCTGTCATTTCCGAAACGCGCAGCGAGTCTGGTCACGCTGGTGCAGTGGAACACTGAGCCGGGAATGGGCGGTCAACTGACCGCGCGGGACTGGCAACTGGGGTTGCCCGATGCTGGAGCGGGCCAGATCTACACGCCTCTGATTCCATTGGGCCAGGCCCAGGATCAGGCACGCCGAAGGGCCAGTAACGCATCCAGAGACTTCATCCACAGCAGCAATGTGGAAAACACCGATGATCCGCACTACCGCATGACCCACATCAATGCATATGTCGTTCCGGCGGGCCGGTTCCAGTGCCGCTACGTGCCGCAGGCCACCGTGCTGGCCGCCACTGCAAAACATTCTGTGATCGTCTGGGAAGCGCAGGGCAGGGTCACCTACGCCAGCCGCAACCGCGACGGCACGCCGGGCATTCAGCTCACGGGCGGCGCGCACACTGCGTCAGGCCGCGAACGCTACGTCTGGACCAACGCGGGCTACGAATACGTGCTGCAACTGGGCCAGGCGGCTCAGCCGGGCGGCAGCCTGAGCGTGCTCAGGGGCAGACAGGTCCTGAGCCGCGAGGAGCTGCTGGCCTATTCGCTGAGTGTGGCGAAGTGACGGACCCGCCCCGCCGTCCGCATTATCCTTAAACCATGAACGGCAGGATTAAGCGGGAAACGCGGGGTTGAAACACGCTCCAGGACACGTCGCGGTGATCGGTGCGGGCTTCGCGGGGCTGGCGGCGGCGCTGCGTTTGGCACAGGCCGGGGCGCAGGTGACCGTGCTGGACGCGCTGGAGAGGCCCGGAGGCAAGGCCGCCCTGGGCTACGAGGACTTCTCCAGCGGCCCCACGGTGGTCACCATGCCCCAGATTTTCCGCGCGCTGCACGAGCGCCTGGACCTGCCCGCTCCCGAACTGGAGGCCGCGCGGCCCACCACCACCTACCACGCGCACGCCGCCCGGCCCGGCGAGGGCCGCACCTTTGCGCCCGAAGCCCTGCATGTGGCGGGCAGTCTGGAGCCGACGCTCTCGCAGCTCTCGAAAACTGAAGGCCAACGTTATTCAAGCTTGCTGGCCGCCTCCCGCCGGATGTATCTGGACGCGGCGCCCACCTTTCTGTTCGCGCCGCCGCCCACGTCCGCGCGGCTGGCCCGCTACGCCCTGACGCGCGGGCTGCGGGCCGCGCCCGGAACTTCGCTGGCGCGCTACGTGCGTTCGGGGGCGTTCATGACGCCGTTCTGGCTGCGCTTCGCCACGTATCTGGGCGCGGACCCCTACCGCGCTCCTGCCGTGCTGCACAACATCGCCTGGGTGGAACTGGGCTACGGCGTGTGGCACCTGCAGGGGGGCCTGCTGGCGCTGGCCGGGCGGCTGCATCAAAAGGCGCTGGAGCTGGACGTGCGCTTCGAATACGGCACGCGCGTGCGGCATCTGATGGTCCACGGCGGGCGTGTGCTGGGGGCGCACACCGACCGGGGGGCCTTTGCCGCCGACGCCTGGGTCAGCGCGGCGGACCGCGCCCTGACGCTGGGCTGGCTGGGCGTGGGTGAGAAACCCACCCCACGCGGCGTCAGCGGCTTCGCGCTGCAACTGCACCTGAAAGAGGACCGGGGCCGCGCCCACCACATCTTCTGGCCCGCGCAGTACGCCCGCGAGTGGCAGGACATCCGCGCCGGACACCTGCCGCGCGATCCCACGTTGTACCTGCATCTGGACGGCCAGCGTGCCTTTCTGCTGGTCAATGCGCCCCCCAAACCGGAGTTGGAAGACGCCCCACGCGCCTACGGCCTGCTGCTGCTCAAGCTGCTGCAAGATCGCCTACCCCCGGAGTTGCAGCCGCTGGAAATCGAGGACTGGCTGCCCCTGGGTCCCGCCGAGTACGCCCGCGTCTCGCAGGGCGGCGCACTGTACGGACGCGCCCCACACGGGCTGGGCGGCAGCCTGCGCCCCGGCTGGACCGTGCCGCAGATTCGCAACCTGGCGCAGGTGGGCGGCACGGTGCATCCCGGCGGCGGCGTCCCGCTGAGCATGCTGAGCGGCTGGAACGGCGCGGGGCAACTGCTGGGCCTGCGCTACGACGCGCTGGGCGGGTTGGACGTGCCAGAAGTGGGGGAGACGTGGGCGTGAGGATAGGGAGGAGAGATTTGAGTTTTTTGGCCTCTCTATCCTTGCGTGAGAAGGGCGTTGCGAAGGGGCGGGGTAAGGGGTTCACCAGGCAGGCCATAAACGAAAGCGAGATGTCAGAGGCCCCCGCTTGCCGCCCCTGATCTCCTTTTCCACGCTGCCCCAGCCGCCCACCCGCCCCGGCAACGGCCACCTTCAGGACTGGGCGCTGTCGCCGCTGCCGCTGATCGAGGACGGCGCGCGGCGGGCGCGGGCGGCGGGAACGGACCTGTTCCGCCTGCGGCTGGGCATCCCCTGCGTCGTCGGCTTCAGCCCGGCCTGGAACCGGCGGCTGCTGAGCGATCTGGACACCTTCCGCAGTGCGGGGGGCTTCTCGGCGGTGGTGCCGTACCTGGCGGGCGGCGTGATCCTCACCGACGCGCCGATGCACCGGCGGCGGCGGCAGGCCATCAATCCGGGCTTTGGAAAGAAGCATCTGCAAACGTTGCGCGGGCGCACGCAGGCGGCCCTGCCTTCCATCCCGGACGGCGAATTCGATGCCCTGGCCTGGGCGGACGGCGCGGTGCTGAGCTTGCTGAACGCGGCGTACTTTGGCGGCAAGTTCAATTCGCATCTGCTCCACTCCTTTCTGGCCCCGTTGCGCCGCCCCTTTCCGGTTCCGGCCCTGCCCCGTCCGCTGCTGTTCCTGCGCGTGGACGCCGAATTGCGCCGCCTCGCCACCCGGCGGCTCACGGCGGGCGGAGATGATCTCCTCGCGGTTCTCGCGCCCATTCCCGGCGGGCTGGAAGAAGCGCGGGTGTCGCTGGCCGCCGCGCACGACACCACCACGCACGCGCTGGCCTACGCGGTCTGGCATCTGGCCCAGCATCCGCAGTGGCACGCGCCAGAACATCACGCCGCCGTCCTCAAGGAAACCCTGCGCCTGCATCCGCCCGGCTGGATGGGCAGCCGCCGCCTGAGCCGCGAGCTGGACTGGAACGGCGTGCGGCTCCCGCGCGGCACGCTGGCGCTGTACGCGCCGTACCTCTCGGCCCGTGATCCGCAACTGTGGGACGCGCCCGGTCAGTTCCGGCCTGGGCGCTGGGAGGCTAAACCGCCCGCCTGGGCCTACCTGCCCTTCGGCGGCGGCGAACGCCTGTGCCTGGGCATGCACCTGGCGCAGATGCTGATTCTGGACGTGCTCTCGGCGCTGCCTCCATTGCGGGCGGTGCGCGGCGACGACAGTCCGGTCCCCGGCATCACGCTGGGCCCGAGGGGGCCGCTGGTGGTCCGGCGAGTGTGATCAAGGCCACCTGAATCCCCTTCTTTTCGGCGATGTTTGCCGAGCGGCGGCGATGGCCCATAAAAAAACTGTTCCTGCTGTCTGGCCTCAGCGCCGCCCCGCCCGTCGGATGTGGGGGCGGGGGAAACGGACCCCCGCCGGAAGAGGACGGTGGGGGCGGTCCTGGGAATCCGCCGCCCGAAAGTGTGTGGGCCTGTGCCGTGACCTTCAATGCCCTGCACGCGACCGGCCTGTACAGGGATGGCGGCGATGAGAAAGAAGTCGGTCTGTCAAAGTCCGCCTCAGTCACCGACATGGTGCGGACGGGCGGCACGCTGTACTACGGATTCCGTGTCACGTCCGGCAGCCCGTTTTTCTTTTGCTCGCTCTCCTCTCGTCGCGGACAGACGCCCATGAGGACGCTGCTCCTCCTGTCTGAAGCTCTGCAAGTCCCACTTGGATGTTCAGGCGTTCTCAACACTTTCAATCGGAATTCGTGTAAGCCATCAGCACGGGTGCCCTGCTCCAGGTCGATGTCGGTGCTGGCACCGATCGCACTTTCAGGCAGCGTGGCTCTGCCGTCACGCGCTGCGGCTGAGCCTTTCAGAACCACATCAGAACCGCCCTAGTCGGCGGGTCTTTCCATACCTGTTCCTGTACGGCCCAAGAAGGCGGCGACCCCCACCGTAATGCCCTCCCAGCCGTGGTCTACTCCCCACATGAAACTTCTGCTGTGGCCCGCGCTCCTGGTGCTGACGGTCTCCAGTCCCGGACTTGCCGTCAGCACCGGGGACCACGCTGCGGCCATCCTGCCATTCGGCCCCCGTGTGGCGGGCAGCGCGGCGGGCGAGCAGGCCAGGGCCTACCTGGAAGCGCAGTTCCGGGCGCTGGGCTACCAGACGCGGCGCGAGAGCTTCACGTATCCGCGCTTCGACGATCTGGGATCCGACGTGCGGGTGGGTGAACAGGTGCTGGGGGGGAGCGCCTTGCAGGACTCTGCCGGGGGCGAGGTGTCCGCGCCTGCCGTGCGTGTGCCGGGGCCAGGCACCGCCGCCGACTTCGCGCAGGTGGACGTGCGCGGCAGGGTGGCGGTGGTTCAGCGCGGGCAGATTCCCTTTATCGACAAGGTCCGCGCGGCCCTGGCCGCAGGCGCGGCGGGCGTGGTGATCGTCAACAACGCGTCCGGTGGGTTCCGGGGAACGCTGGGCGTGCGGGTGGAATTGCCCGTCCTGGGCGTATCGCCCACGGTGGGCGCAGCCATTGAGGACGGCCAGCCCGTGACCCTGCGCGTCCGCGTGCGCGAGGGCCAGGTACAGGCCGTCAACCTGATCGCCTTTAAAGCGGGCATGAGCAAACCCGAAGTGCTGTTCGGCGCGCATCTGGACTCGGTGCAGGGCGCGCCGGGGGCCAACGACAACCTGTCGGGCAGCCTGGCGGTGCTGGAGATCGCGCGGCGGGCGGTGGGCACGCCGCTTGCGGCCCGCAGTTTCTTTGCGCTCTTCGACGGTGAGGAAGACGGCCTGCTGGGGTCCCGCGCCTTTGTCAAGGACAACCCGGAAACCGTCAGGGGCCTGAAGGCCATGCTCAATCTGGACATGGTGGGCGTGAACGTCATGCCCCTGATGATCAGCGGCGAGGCCCCGCTGGTGGCGGCGGCGCGGCGTGCGGGGGTGGAGGCCAGCGAGAGGACATCCGGCAGCAGCGATCAGGTGCCGTTCCGGCAGGCCGGTGTGCCGACGCTGTTCTTCCACCGGGGCCTGGACGCCAATTACCATCAGCCCGGCGACACGCTGCTGGACCCGGAACTGGTAGGCCAGGCGGCAGAGGCGGCCTTCAAGATCGCGGACGAGGTGCTGGGCGCGGTCCCGGCCCGGTAAGGGCACGGTAACGGACCCAGCACCACCAGCGCCGTGGTCCCGTTGCGCCCCCACCTGGTGCTAAGACGCCTCAACCCACTTTTTCCTGCGTTCCCGACCACCCTTTCCAGATGATACGGACTGGGGTTGGACTTCAGCCCGGCTGGCAGGGGCAGAGAAGACGCGCCGCGTGGCATGGCACGATGATCGGCGCTTGCCCGGCTGTTCTGGAAGGAAACGCAACGCGGATCGCACGCTCCCGCTTACACTCTCCGTATGCCCAATCCCCGCGACCTCGGCCTGCCCTTTCCTGGCACACCTGGCCCCCTCAACGCCATCACCGACCTGCCGGGGCTGGAAGTTGGCCACGTCACGCTGATCTCCGGCGAGGGAGCGCACGCCGTCCGAACCGGAGTGAGTGCCGTCCTGCCCTGCGGCACAAGTGGGGCGCACACGGTTCCCGCCGCGTGGTTCTCGCTGAACGGCAACGGCGAGATGACCGGCACCGCCTGGATCGACGAATCCGGCGGGCTGGCGGGTCCGGTGATGCTGACCAACACCCATTCGGTGGGCGTGGTGCGCGACGCGGTGGTGGCCTGGGGCCGGGCGCGGGGCTGGGCCGAGCAGTGGAGTCTGCCGGTGGTGGCCGAGACCTACGACGGTTTCCTGAACGACATCCATGGCTTTCACGTCACCGCCGAACATGCCTTTACGGCGCTGGACACCGCTTCAGGAGGCCCGGTGGCCTAGGGCAATGTCGGCGGCGGCACGGGCATGATCGTCTCCGGCTTCAAGGGCGGCATCGGCACGGCCTCGCGGGTGCTACAGCAACCGCTGCCGTACACGGTGGGCGTACTGGTCCAGGCCAACTTCGGCGCGCGTGAGGACCTGACCATCCTGGGCGTGCCGCTAGGTCAGGACATCCCCGATCTGCTCCCCGAGCGCGAGAACACGGGCGGGCGCGACGGCTCGATCATCATTCTGGTCGGCACCGACGCGCCGCTGCTGCCGCATCAACTCAAGCGTCTCTCCCGGCGCGCGGCCCTGGGACTGGCCCGCACCGGCAGCGTGGCCCACAACGGCTCCGGTGACCTGTTCCTGGCCTTTTCCACGGCGTTCCCGGAGGTGCAGGGCGGCCTGGAGCGCTGGCGGGCGCTGCTAAACGCCAGCCTCGATCCGCTGTTCAGGGCGACGGTGGAGGCCACCGAGGAGGCCATCGTGAATGCCCTGTTCGCCGCCGAGACCATGACTGGCCTGCATGGGCGCACCGTCCACGCCCTGCCGCACGTGCGCACGCTGGAGGTGATGCGGAGGTATGGGCGGCTGAGAGACGGATTCTGAAGTGGCGGCACTGTTGCCGGTGCTCTAAAGGTTGCTGGTGTCCTGGCGGTTGCTGGTGTCCCGGTGGGGGCCGCTGGAGGCTGTCGGGGCGTCTTGGTCTGTGGCCCGGCCCCGCCCCGCCGCCAGCAGCCGCAGCCACTGGCCCAGGACCGGCTCCAGGCGGTAGCGTTCGGCCCCGGCGTAGGCCCGCCCGCTCAGCTCCTGGCGCAGGTCGGGGCGCTCCATCAGGGACCGCAGGGCCGCGGCCAGGGCCGTGACATCCCCGGGCGGGACCAGCACGCCGCCCCCCGCCGCCAGCAGTTCGGCGGGGCCGGTGGGGCAGCAAAAGGCCACTGCCGGCACGCCGTAGGCCTGAGATTCCATCAGGACCATACCCAGCCCCTCGTGCCGGGAACTGAGGGCATAGATGCCAGCAGTCCGGTAGATCTCCGTGACCTCAGCAACGGCGCAGCGCAGTGCCCAGCGGCGCAGCCCCAGTTCTGCGGCCAGATCGCGCAGGCGCTGTTCCTCAGTGCCGTCGCCGTAAATCTGGAGCTGCCAGCCGGGGCCGTCAGAATTGACCGCGTCGGCCTCCACCCTGGCCCAGGCGCGCAGCAGCAGGTCAAACCCCTTCTGGGGGTCCAGACGACCCAGACCCAGTACCACGCGGCTACACGGCGAGTAGGGATTCGCGGCGGGCCGCTCCACCGTCAGCGGATTGGCGATGACCGTGATCTCGGCGCGGGCACGCGGAAAGGCCGAGCGCCACCACTCGCGGTCCTGCCCGGTCAGGGTGACCACCTGATGCCCCAGATGGGCGGCGATCACGCGGGCCAGGCGGCGGGAGCGCATGTTCAGGGTGGTGCGGAAATTGAAGTGTTCCCAGGCCACCCGCAGCATCGGCAGGTCCAGGACGGCGGGAAAGACGAAACCGGCCAGGAAGGTGTCCACCGTGATCAGCACGTCGGGCCGCCGCCGCAGCAGCTCACGGCGCACCCCGCGCGCCAGCGGCACGGTCTGCCCCCGCATCCGCAGGTCTCCCTCCGGCAATCCCAGCGAGGTCACCTGGACCGCCTCGGGCAGCTCGAAGGCCACGGTCTGGCCGCGCAGGGTCAGAATCTGCACGTCCAGCCCCAGCCCGGCCAGGCCGCCCGCCACGGTGGCCGTGACCCGCTCCATGCCCGCGCGTCCGGCCATCGAGTCGATTAAAAAGGTGACCTTGACGGCGGGAATGGCGCTGCCGATCCCCTGCTCTGTGGCCTGGACTGCGGGTGGGGCGGCCAGCGGAAACGGAACCGGCGCGGCGGCGTCCAGAGGGCCAACGATGTCCGGGGGGCCAGTGTCGTTCAGGGAAACGGCGGCGTCCAGGCGGACCGGCGGACGGCGGGTGTTCAGCCAGCGCCTGAGCCTGCGCCGCAGCGCTGCGGGCACGGCCCATTGCCGGACGAAGCTGGCCAGCTCGTACGCACTGGGGCGGGTGGACAGCAGCGCCCGCTCCAGCACCGGCAGGCCGCCAAAATCGCCCACCCGCACGGCGCGCGGCACCACCTGCGCCAGCAGAAATCCGGCGAAAGCCCGGTCCGAGAGCCGCCCGGCCCGGCGGTGCTCCTGTGCCCACTCCAGCATGGGTCGCCACACCGAGACCCCGCTGCCGCTGGCCCGGTCCTCGCCCACATGGTAGATCGCCAGCGTCGAGGCCTCCTGCGGGGAAAGCTGCTCGAAGCCGACGCCCGCAACCTCCTCGGCGCGCAGCAGCCAGTCCCAGTCCTCGTTGTTGCGCAGGTCCGGACGAAACGGAACGCGCTGCGCCAACTGCCGGGGAACCAGGAACAGGCTACAGATCAGCGCGCACGGCCTCTGCCTGGCCGAACGCTGGGCCAGCATGTAATCGCCCAGCCGCTCGCCCGCTTCCCTGGGGCGCGCTGGAGACAGGCGGTCGCCGTAAGGGGTGCGCTCGATGTACCCGCTCAGGACCACCGGCAGGGCGTACTCCGAGCGCTGCGCCACCTCCATCTGCCGGGCCAGCTTGTCGGGCCGCCAGATGTCGTCGTCGTCCAGAAAGGCGATCCACTCGCCGCGCGCGTGCTGCACGCCGTAGTTGCGGACCGCAGACGGCCCCTGGTTGCGGGGCAGGGTCAGCGGGCGCAGCCGGGGATCGTCGATGGTCTCCAGCGCCGCCGCCGTCTCGGGATCGGGGCCGTCCATCACCACCAGCACTTCCAGATTCGGGTAACGCTGGTCCAGTGCGCTTTTCAGTGCCCTGCTCAGCAGCAGCTCGGGACGCCGGTAGGTGGGAATCACCACGCTGATCAGCGGCGACTCATCCTGTGGTCCGGCATTGTGGTGTGGAGCGTTTTGAATCGGGGCGTTTTGCAAGGGGACCTCGGTGTAGACAGGAGGGCAACAGGGAAGCTGAGGCACCCGCCACCCTTCTCTCCCTTCAGTTGAGTGCAGGCTACACGCATTCGGGCGCAGATTCCACTGCCCAGTTCAGGAAAATCGGGCAGGGGGATGAAGGGTGATATGCGTTGCGTTCCATTCCAGAATGCACAGGAAAGCGCCGTCTGTACTTCCAGATCACGCAACGCGTGTTCTTTGCTTCTCCTGCCAGCCGGATTACAGTGAGGACTCCAGCCACAATCTGAGATGAGCAGGGGCCGGGGCCGGGCCTCCGGGCGGCATGGGAAAGTCGTGAACACCACGCAGAATGAGTGCCTCTTCGGTCTTCGCACATCAGCAGGGCGCGCGCTAGCCTAGATCCCATGACTGCCCCGCCGCCGCTGCCGCCGGACGCCGCGCCGCCCGCCCACAGCGAACGCGGCCCGGTCAGGACGCGCGCCCCGCTGCCGGACGTGCTGCGGGGGCTGGCCCTGCTGGGCATCCTGCTGGTCAACGCCCAGGATTTCGCGGGCTTCCGCGAGTGGACCCAGACCGGGCTGGACCGCGCCGTGCAGGTCCTGACCGATGTGCTGGCCAATGGCCGGTTCATCAGCATCTTCGCCATGCTGTTCGGCTGGGGCGCGGCGGGGCTGCTGCAACGGCAGGGCATCGCAATTTTCCTGCGGCGGCATCTGGTGCTGCTGGCGGTGGGATCGCTGCATTTCATGCTGGTGTGGCATGGCGACATCATCTCGCTGTATGCGGTGCTGGCCTTTTTGCTGCTGGCCACCGCCCGCCTGACGGCGCGGGGGCTGGTCACGCTGGCAGCGGTGCTGGGCGCATGGTGGCTGGGCCTGGGCCTGCTGGAAGGTTTTGCCGCGCTGGCGCAGGGCCTGGGCGCGGCCAGATTCACGGGTCTGCCCGCCCTGTTCGCCGGTCAGACCTATCCAGAGGTGGTTTCCGGGCGGACCGACGAGTTCCTGGGTGATCTGATTGGGGGCGGCCTCTACAACGGCGCGTGGCTGCTGTCGCTGCTTAGCCTGGGCGCGGCGGCGGGGCGCGCGGGCGTGTTGCTGCGCCCGCACGACCACCCCCGGCTGCTGCGCGGGCTGGCACTCTGGGGCCTGCTGACCGGGTTGCCGCTGGGCGCGCTGCTGGCGTGGCTGAACACGCGGGGCGACTATGCCAGCGGCCTGCTGGCCATTCCGGTCCGCATGGGCGGCGGGCTGGCCTCGGCGCTGGGCTACGTGGGCGTGATCGGCCTGCTGACCGTGCGGGAGCGCCTGGGGCCGCTGCGCGCCTTCGCGGCGGGCGGGCGCGTCGCCATGAGCAACTACATCGCCCAGAGCCTGATCATGACCGCCATCTTCTATCCCTACGCGGGCGCGCAGTTCGGTCAGTGGGGCGCGGCGCTGTCGGTGGGGCTGGCGCTGATCGTGGGTCTGTTGCAACTGCCGATCAGCGTGTGGTGGCTGCGCCGCTTCGGCACGGGTCCGCTGGAATGGCTGGTGCGGCGGGTGGTGTACTGGAAGTGATGAGAGGTCTAAGCGTCTAGAGCATTTGTCCGAGTTACAGCACCATGAAAAGAAACTCCCGATGCCTCCATTCTCTCCTACGGAGCTGTGCCAGTCCCAGATACTCGGCAACATTAACCCACTGTCTTGGGCAGAACAGACTGTCGCCATGAATTGACGCCCACAAGGACGCCGCTCCTCCCCATAAGGACGCTTGCCCACCCGTTCGGTTAAAACAACTCTTTTGACTGATGCTCTAAAAGGATGCCGGGCAGTTGGACCGTGTAACGGTTTGACCGTCCCTCTGCCATGCCACAATCCGATTCATGACTTCCCCCACCCCACCCCTGCGCGTGCTGGCACTGTGTCTGGGCAACATCTGCCGCAGTCCGCTGGCCGAGGCGCTGCTGCGCCGTGAGCTGGAGGCCGCCGGGGTGCGGGCCACGGTGGACAGCGCCGGGACCGGGGACTGGCATGTGGGCCGCCCCGCCGATCCACGAAGTGCCGAGGTGGCCCGCACACATGGTCTGGTCCTGAATGGCCGCGCCCGCCAACTGACCGCGCAGGATTTCACGGACTTCGACGTGATCGTGGCGATGGACGCCCAGAACCTGCACGACGCCCGCCAACTGGCCCCGGTAGACGCGCGGGCCAGCCTCCACCTGATGCGCGAGTGGGATGCCCAGGCCCCCGGCGCGGATGTGCCGGACCCCTATTACGGCGGCTCCGATTCCGATGGTCTGGGCGGTTTTGAGACCGTGTACGCCATGCTGGAGCGCAGCGCTCAGGCCTTCGCGGCGCAACGCAAACGGGCGGACTGAAGCTTTCTGGGGTCATGTGGGAAACTGGTGAGAGGCGCGCGGTAGACTGCGGGGCATGGACAACCGCACGAATCTCGACGATTACCTCGCGGAGCTGGGCATCAGCGAGGCGGACGAGAGCGTCACGCCGCCGCCCGCGCCCGAGACTCCCGGCACCATGCCCACGCTGGAGGCCGCCGCCACGGACCCCAGAGCCGTGTTGGAACGCTTTCTGCGCGGGCTGATCGCGCGCATCGATCCCGAACTGAATGTGACCGTCCGTGAGGTCGACGACGCCATCGAGGCCGAGATCAGCGGTGAGAACGCGGCCCGACTGGCCGGACGCGACGGGCGCACGCTGGGGGCCATCGAGGTCATCGCCTATACGGTGCTGTCCAAGCAAGAGGGCCGGGGCGATACCCGCGTGCGGGTGGACATCGGCGGGTTTCGCAAGCGCCAGGCCGACACCCTGACCAAGCTGGCCGAGAGACTGGCCATCGGCGTGGCCAAGAGCGGCGAGGCCCACGAGCTGCAACCCATGCCCGCCGCCGAACGCCGCGTGATCCACATCGCCCTCAAGGAACACCCCGACGTGATGAGCGAGAGCGTGGGCGAGGGCGCGTCGCGGCGGCTGATCATCAAACCCCGGCACGGGTAGGGGCAGGGCCAGATTGAGATTGTGGGGTTGCTAGACCCGTCTCACCCTTCCGGTTGAATTCCCTCGAAAGGAAGGCGAGAAAATTCTCGTGCTAAACGATCTTCTGTGCCCCCTGGCTCCCCTCTGAGGGAGGTTGGCAGTGAAGCGGACTGAGGGGTTTTCTCCCAGCCCGTCCCCAGCCCTGTGACACTGCCTTCGTATCGGCAGTGGGCTGGGTTGGTGTTGTACTCACACAAATGCGGCATAGTGGGGACGAACGCGGGCCTCTGAAGCCTGCTGGTGCCTTTTGCCGGAGGTGCCTGGACTGCAAGCTCGCGAGCGTCACGCAGTCTGACACGGCCCTCCCGCCCCTCATTCCAACGTTTCTTCCCCAGCCGATTTTCGGCGCGTTCACCTGTGGACGCACCCAGAGGATATCCATGACCCGAACCCGTACCCCAGACCGCCCCCGCAACCAGAACGACGCCCAGCCGCAGACCCGGCAGGCCGCCCCGCAGTTCGCCGCTCAGACCACCGACTGGCACAGCATGCTGGGTCACGACACGCCCACCCCGGTGCAGGCCGGGGCCATTCCCGCGCTGCTGAGTGGCCGCGACGTGATCACCACCGCACGCACCGGCAGCGGCAAGACGCTGGCCTTTCTCATTCCCGCCGTCGTGCGGAGCATCGGCATGAATCCCGTGCGCGGCATGCGCCCCGAGGTGCTGGTGGTCACGCCCACCCGCGAACTGGCCGTGCAGATCCGCGACGTGGCCCGCGAGCTGGGCATGACCGCCGGGCGCATCACCGGGGGCATCACGCCGGGGCAGACCCGCAGCGAGGCGACGGGCAAGGGCCTGATCTCCGGCACGCCGGGCCGCCTGAAAGACCTGATCAGCCGCCGCGAGCTGAACCTTTCCGGGCTGCGTTACGTGGTGCTGGACGAGGCCGACGAGCTGCTGTCGCTGGGCTTCCTGAAAGACGTGGGCGACATTCTGCGTTCGGCCCAGACTCAGAGCCAGGCTCAATCGGGGCAGAAACTCCAGATCGCGATGGCCTCGGCCACCTTTCCCGCCGAGATTCGCACGGTGGCCCAGCAGTTCATGGTCAACCCCGAGCGCATCGACATCGCCCCCGCTGCCCGCGCCGAGAACACCAATCAGGACGATATCCTGGGCGGCGCGACCGGGGCCACGCACCTGCTGGTCCACACCACCCGCGACGACGTGATGGACGTGGCCGCCGAGCAGGCCCGCGAGGCGTTGCGTGCGCCGGGCGGCTGCGTGGTGATTTTCAGCCGCACCAAGTCCCTGGTCAAACGCCGTGCCGAACGCCTGGAGGGGATGCTGCCCGGCGAGATCGTCAGTCCCTTGCAGGGCAACATGGACCAGAAGAAGCGCGAGCGCACCATGGCCCTGCTGCGCGACGGCAAATCCCGCGTGCTGGTGGCCACCGATATCGCCGGGCGCGGCATCGACCTCCCCGAGGTGCGACTGGTGATCCACATGGACGTGGCGCAGACCGCCGAGGACCATGTTCACCGTTCGGGCCGCACCGCCCGCGCGGGCCGTCCCGGCGTGAACCTGGTGCTGCTGATTCCCGAACAGCGCGGCCTGTGGCAGACCGTGCGCCGCAATCTGCCGCCCGCGCTGCACCCGCCACTGACCAACCAGGAGGCCCAGGTGGACCGCGCCATTCAGGAGAAGCAGGGACGCGGCTCCGGCAACGGTCTGATGCCCGGCGAGAGCGGTGGCGGACGTGGCAGAAGTCAGGGCGGACAGGGCCGGGGTGGGCAGGGTGTCGGCCAGTCGCGCGGTCAGTCTCAGGCCCGTGGACAGGCCGGACATTCGGATCGGGGCGGGCGCGGCGCGCAGCCGTCCGGCCAGCGGCGCTCGGACTCGGGCGGCAGCGCACCGGCTGGCACAGGGGCGGGCCGCGTGGGACCGCAGCCCGCACGGGGCCGGGGCGGACGCGGGCGCGGCTGACACGAGGTTAAAAACAAGTTCCGGTGGTGAGATTTTCCTGCCGCCCGCCCACCCCACCAGGAACGAACAGGAGCAGGCTTGGCGACGTGCTCAGCGTTTTGACGAGTGCTGCTCCGCGCGCCACAGCATGCAGACCGTTCCGCTCCATTCTGGGTGGCCTCTACCGTGATCACCTGCGATCTGAGGCTGCTCATGTCTGCTGATGGCCGTGACATGGCAAGCTGCAAGCTCATCAGGAGGCTTTCTCCCTAATGCCCCTGTCTTAACGCCCCCGCGCCCGCCGCTCCTGCTGTCGCATGGGCATGGTGTCGATCAGGGCGGCCACGGTGTTCAGGGCTGGAAAGGTCGTGTATCTGGCCTTGATGCCCGTGTCCTTGCCGATCAAGGCGGCGCGGCCATATGGCGCGCCCACCCTGCCGCCGGGATCGGCCAGCAGGGTCACCATCAACGTGCCCGGGCCATTTAACCGCGCGTCGCCAGGCGGGAGCAGCGCCACCACGCGCAGATCACGCACCTGCAAGGCCGCGTCCTGCCGCCGAACTTCGGCCAGGTAAGAGGCGGGCGGGTCGCTTAAAATCAGCAGGCGTTCCTTGCTCAGCACGTCTGCCAGGGACCACGGCTGACCCTGCGCGGTCTGGAGGGTAAAGCCCAGCGCCAGCGCCATCAGCACCGGCTCAGCCGTCCAACTCCGCGAACACGGCCCGGCTGATCACCAATTGCTGAATCTCGGAGGTTCCCTCGTAGATCTCGGTGACCTTGGCGTCGCGGAACAACCGCTCCACCGGGTAATCGCGGCTGTAGCCGTTGCCGCCGAAGATCTGAATGGCGTCGCGCGCGCAGTCCACCGCTGCCTCGGAGGCCAGCAGTTTGGCCATGCTGGCCTCCTTGCCGTAGGGAGCGCCCTGGTCCTTGAGCCACGCGGCTTTCAGGGCCACCAGGCGCGCACTCTCGATGCGCGCGGCCATGCGGGCAATCTTGAACGACACGCCCTCGAACTCGCGCAGCTTCTTGCCGAACTGCTCGCGCTCATTGGCATACTTGCTGGCGTGTTCCAGCGCCGCCCGGGCAATGCCGATGGCCTGCATGGCAATACCAATCCGCCCGGCATCCAGGCTGGCGAGGGCCACGATCAGCCCCTGACCTTCCTCACCCACCATATTTTCAGCGGGAACGCGCACGCCATCGAAGGTAACGGTGGTGGTGTGCGCGGCGTGCATGCCCAGCTTTTCCTCCGGCCTGCCGAAGCTCAGGCCGCCCATGTCCTTCTCGACGATAAAGCAGCTCACGCCGCGCGCACCGGGGCCGCCCGTGCGGGCCATCACCAGATACGTCTCGGCCTGACCGCCGCTGGTGATCCAGGCTTTCGCGCCGTCCAGCACCCAGTCGTCGCCGCCCCGCACCGCTTTGAGGCGCAGGCTGGCGGCGTCACTGCCCGCGCTGGCCTCGGTCAGACAAAATGCGCCGATCTTTTCCCCGCTGGCAAGGGGCTTGAGGTACTTCCCGCGCTGTGCGTCGGTGCCGTATTTCAGGATCATCTGTTCGGGCAATCCGTTCTGCACGCTGACGATCACGCCCACACTGGCATCCGCCGCGCAGATTTCTTCCAGACACAGGGAGTAGGTCACGCTGTCCAGGGCCGCGCCGCCCCACTGTTCGGGGACGGTGGCCCCCAGCAGGCCCATCTCGGCCAGGCCGCGCAACTGCGGGTGGGGAAACTCGCCGCTGCGGTCATACTCGGCGGCGTGCGGCGCGATCTCGGCGCGGCAGAAGTCGCGGACGTGTTGCACGATCATGCGGCTGTCGTCATTCAGGGCAAACCCCATGCCACTGGTCATGCCGCTTTCGGCGGGAACGGGCGGGTCGGTAACGGTCATGCTTCAGTTTACCAAGTGAGGGTTGGGATTATGGGCCTTCAATACTGACCCGGCGAGCTGGAGTTGTCATAAGCAGCGTTGCCTCCGGACCTGCGACACGGGCGATTCTGGCCTCTCATTCGGCAGGTTTATGGCCGTGAGGCTGGCTGACGTCCTGGGCAACCCTCACTGAGGAAGTCTGCCTCTCGCTCGCTTCAGCTTCACCGTGCCCTCACCACCCGGCTTTCTTGCTGGAGTGTGCCTCCTCTTGCCCCACAACCTAACGAGCGTTTGTTAGACTGCCCATTACAGATGACCGAAACCGACACCAGCGCCCCGGCGCAGTCTGCCGCCAGCTCCGGCCCGGCCAATACAGCCTGGGCTGATGCCCTGGCACGCCTTGAAGCCGATCAGGGCAGGGTTCGCGCGGGCGGCGGGGCAAAGGCCCAAGCCCGCCAGCACGACAAGAACCGCCTGACCGCCCGCGAGCGCATCGCCCGCCTGACCGACACCGATACGCCGTTCGACGAGCTGATGACCTTCGCCGGGTGGGAGATGTACGCCGATGTGGGCGGCTGCCCCAGCGGCGGCGTGGTCACCGGCATCGGGACCGTGGCGGGCCGTCCGTGGATGGTGATTGCCAACGACGCCACCGTCAAGGCGGGCGCATTCTTTCCCATCACCGCCAAAAAGGTGATCCGGGCGCAGACTATCGCGCTGGAAAACCATCTGCCGCTGATCTATCTGGTGGACAGCGCGGGCGTCTACCTGCCCATGCAGGACGAGATCTTTCCCGATCAGGACGACTTCGGGCGCGTGTTTTACCTGAACGCCCGCATGAGCGCGCGGGGCATTCCGCAGATCGCGGCCATCATGGGCAACTGCGTGGCGGGCGGCGCGTACCTGCCGGTCATGTGCGACACCCTGATCATGACCGAGGGTTCGGGCCTGTATCTGGCCGGGCCTGCGCTGGTGCGGGCCGCGATTGGACAGGTGGTGGACTCCGAGGAACTGGGCGGGGCCGACATGCACGCCGCCATTGCCGGAACCGTGGACTACAAGGAGCCGGACGATGATGCGGCATTGAAGCGGGTGCGGGCGCTGGCCGATCTGTACGCGCAGGGCGACGTCGCCCCGTGGGCCAGACGCCGCGCAGAGGTGCGGGAGGCGTCCGGGCGTGACCTGGAGGAGATCGTCGGCTTCGAGAGCGTCAAGACCTACGATGTGCGCGATCTGATCACCGCAATGACGGATGGCGGCGAGTTCCACGAGTTCAAGCCGGAATACGGCGAGACCATCGTGTGCAGCTTCGCGCGGGTGGGCGGCTATCCGGTGGCCTTTGTCGCCAATCAGCGCACCGTAATCAAGAAGAAGCTCAAGGCGGGCGGTGAGCCGGGCCTGCGAACGCGAATCGAGGTGGGCGGCGTGATTTACGGCGACTCTGCCGACAAGGCTGCCCGCTTCATCCTGGACGCCAATCAGGCCGGGGTTCCCCTCGTTTTCCTGTCTGATGTGACCGGCTTCATGGTGGGCCGCGACTCCGAGCAGGAGGGCATCATCCGCCGGGGGGCGAAGCTGGTGAACGCCGTAAGCAACAGCGTGGTGCCCAAGATCACCATCATCACGGGCGGCAGCTTTGGCGCGGGCAATTACGCCATGAATGGCAAGGCCTTTGGCCCGCGCTTCATCTTTGCGTGGCCCAGCGCCAAATACGCCGTCATGAGCGGCAACGCGGCGGCCAAGACTTTGCTGGACATTCAACTCGCGGCCCTGAAGCGTGCTGGACATGAACCGGACGACAAGGAATTAAAACGCCTCTACGATGAGGTCAAGTCCAAGTACGACACCGAACTTGATCCCCGTTACGCCGCTTCCCGCCTGTGGGTGGATGAGATCATCCCGCCCAACGACACCCGTGACCGCCTGATCCGCGCGCTGGACGCCTGTGCGGGCAATCCGCATCAGGATGAACTGCGGGTGGGTGTATTTCAGGTTTAGGAAAATCAGACCTCGAATCTCAAAAACAGACACCCATCAAATCCGTTGGAAGCAATTGGAGGTAACACCCATGACCAGTACCCTTGACCGCACCACCCCCGCCATCAGCCCCAACGTGCAGCCCATGAACGACGATCAGCGCACGATCGTCAGCGCCCTGAAGTCCTTCCTCAAGAATAAGGTGGAGCCGGGCGCTGCCGAGCGGGACCAGACGGGGGAATTTCCCATGCAGATCGTGGGGGAACTGGGCGAGATGGGCATTATGGGGGCGCAGACGCCCGAGGAATACGGCGGCTCGGCGCTGGACACCGCCACCTTCGCCATGATCATCGAGGAAATTGCAGCGGTGGACGGCTCGCTGTGCCTGACCGTCGCCAGTCACAATTCGCTGTGCCAGGGCCACATTTTAATTGGCGGCACTGAGGAACAGAAGCAGAAGTTCCTGCCGGACCTCGCCTCGGCCAAGAAACTGGGCGCATGGGGCCTGACCGAACCGGGCAGCGGCAGCGACAGCGGCGGCCTCCAGACCAAAGCCGTAGAGCAAGAAGACGGCTCATGGATGCTGAACGGCTCCAAGAACTTCATCACGCAGGGCAGCGTGGGCGGCACCTACGTGATTCTGGCGCGCACCGACGCCGCGCGCGAGGGAAAGAGCAAGAACGACGGCATCAGCGCCTTCGTGTTCAACAGGGATGAGGTCACGGGCTTTAGCGTTGGCCGCAAGGAAGACAAGCTGGGCCTGAGAAGCAGCGACACCGCCCAACTGATCTTTGAGGATATTCACCTGCCCGCAGACGCCCTGCTGGGCGAGCGCGGCAATGCCTTTAGGGACGTGATGAAGGTGCTGGACGGCGGGCGTGTGGGCATCGCTGCGATGGGCCTGGGCCTGGGCCGGGCCGCCTTCGAGTTCGCCGCCAAGTACACGCTGGGCCGCGAGCAGTTTGGCAAGCCGATTGCCTACAACCAGGACATCTCCTTCCGGCTGGCGAACATGGACACCAAGCTGGAGGCCGCGCGCCTGCTGATCCGCAAGGCCGCCGACCTCAAGGACGCGGGCGAGACCTTCACCACGCCTGTGGCCCGCGCCAAGCTGTTCGCCACCACCGTGGGCGTCGAGGCCTGCGACGAGGCCATTCAGATGCTGGGCGGCTACGGCTACGTCAAGGAATACCCCGTCGAGCGCTTCTGGCGCGACAACCGCCTGACCCGCATCGGCGAGGGCACGGACGAGGTGCAGCGTCTGGTGATCAGCCGGGACGTGTTGAAGCGCTTTGCGGACTGAGTAATTCAAATAGAAAATGGGTGGGAGGCTTGATGCTTCCTACCCTCTTTAATCTTCCTCCAGCTCCTCCATAAACTCGTCGTAAAGCCACTGGAGCTGATCGGAAAAACCGTAGCCGAAGCCGTCGCCGTCCCGGACGAGCTGGCCCAGACGTTCTTGCGGCACTGCTTCGGCATTGAGGGTGCGCGCCCGGTTCAGGGCGGACTCGAAGACCTTTTCCATGCTGCTGTAATTGTTCTCCGGCCAGTCGCCGTAGGCGTTCAGGCACCGAATCCCCGCCTCCACGTAGCGCAGCTCCGCGTCCAGCGCCTGCACGGGCGAGGCGACTTTCAGGTAGGCCGCCAGCGCCTTTTTGGCCCCGCCCACCCGCATGGTGGGCAGGCGGCCCTCGTCACGGAAGGCTCTGAGCAGTTCGCTGTCCAGCTTGGCCAGCAGGTCACTGCTGTCGCCTTCCAGCAGCGCCGTGAGCAGACGTTTGTTGGTGACGTTGGCCCTGAACAATTCCTCGATCAGGCCGCACAATTCGGGCGCGTCCATCTCGGCGACAGTTTTTCGCAACTGGGACAGGGTCAGGGGCATGACTGTATTTTGCCTCCCGTTGGCCCGGGATGAACGTCACTCTGCAAGGGGCGGCAGAAAATGAGGGCAGGCCGCACTAAACTGCCCCTGTGGCTGACCTGACCCGCAAATCCCTTGTCCACACCCTCAATTCCACCGCCGATCTGCTGGACCTGCTGGGCGAGGAAGCCTTCCGCGCGCAGGCGTACCGGGGGGCCGCCCGCAGTCTGGAGGGGCTGGAAGCCGAAGCGTCCGATCTTGCGGCAAAAGACTTCGCGGGCATTCCCAAGGTGGGCAAGAACATCGCCGCCGAACTGGGCGCGTACATGCAGACCGGAACTTTTGGCCCGCTGGAGGACGCCGCCAGCCAGATTCCGCCCGGTGTGCTGGGCCTGTTCCGCGTGCGCGGGCTGGGGCCAAAAAAGATTCGTGCCCTGTGGGACGCCGGTTTCGACTCGCTGGAACGCCTGCGCGAGGGCGCACAGAATGGCGGGGTAGCCTCTACCAAGGGCTTCGGGGCCAGGAGTGCAGCCACCATTCTGGAGGCGGTGGACTTCGCGCTGGCCTCCCAGGAACGCCAGAGCCTCAGCAGCGGGCTGGACGTTTCGCAGGCGCTGGCGACGCGGCTGGCCGATCTGGACGGGCGCATCTCCGGCGACGCGCGGCGAGGCCTGGACACCGTGCGGGTGGCCCGCGTGACGGTGACGGGAATGGCGGAGGAAGTGGAGGCGCGGCTGGCGGGCGTGGTGGAAGACCTCGCCCCGGTAGAAAAGAAGCCGGTGCTGGCGGGCCGGGTGGACGGCGTACCCGTGGAAATCGCTTACGCCCCCGCCGAGGCACGCGGCGCACTGGACCTAATGATGGGCGGCGCTGCGGGCTACCGCGAGGAACTGCGGGCGGAGGCCAAAGCGCGCGGTTTCGATCTCAGCGGACGCGGACTGAAGAAGGACGGGCAGATGATCCCCGCCCCCGCCGAGCAGGACGTGACCGACGCACTGGGCCTGCCCCTGCGCCCCGCCGAGTACCGCGAACCCGAACACGACGCCATCTGGCAGACGCTGCCGCAGCCAGAGCAACTGGTCACCGTGGGAGACCTGCGCGGCATGCTGCACACCCATTCGGTCTGGTCCGACGGCGCGGCGACGGTGCGCGACATGGTGGGGGCGGCGGTGGCGCTGGGGCACGCCTATCTAGGAACCGGGGACCACTCGCGCGCTGCGCACTACGCCAATGGCCTGAGCATCGAGCGCCTGCACGCCTACATTGCAGAAATCCGGGACTTGCAGGCCGAGGGGCTGCCGGTGCTGGCCGGGGCCGAGGTGGACATTCTGGACGACGGCGCGCTGGACTACCTGGACGAGGAGCTACTGAAACTGGATTACGTCGTCGCCAGCGTCCACAGCCTGTTCACGCTAGACCCCGCAAGGCAGACCGAGCGGCTGGTGCGGGCCGCCTCGCACCCGCTGATCACGGTGCTGGGCCACCCCACGGGCCGCCTGCTGCTGCGCCGCCCCGGCTACGCGCTGGACCTGGACGCCGTGCTGGCCGCCTGCGAGGCGAACGGCACGGTGGTGGAGATCAATGCCAACGCCGCCCGCCTGGACCTGGACTGGCGCGAGGCCCTGCGCTGGCGTGAGCGCCTGACCTTCGCCATCAACACCGACGCCCACGTTCCCGGCGGCCTGGCGGATGCCCGCTTCGGGGTGGCGGTGGCGCGCAAGGCGGGGCTGAGGGCCGATCAGATCATCAACACGCTGGGTCAGGCAGAGTTTCTGGACTTCGTGGCGCGGCAGCGGGCGGCGCGGGGCTGAGTCGAGGAGCCGTCATTGCCCAGACCTTGAGTGTGTATCCAGATCCTGCACCCAGTCGGCGCTGTGGTCGCCGCCTGTGCTGGGAGGTTGGCCGAAGCCCACTTCCTTGAAGGCTGGATTCATCAGCGCCTCGCCGTGGCCCTGATCGCTGCTCAGGCCGCCGGTGTAGCCCGCCTTCTTGGTGCGGTCCTGTGGTCTGAACCCGTCCGGCGAGACGCGTGCAAAACGGTTGTGCGCCGCCACCTTTTGAACGGCGAGAGTTGAATGCCTCAAGGGATCGTCGTCAAGGAACCTGCAAAGTAGGACGCGGAGTCCTGCCAGCGGGTGACGGCAGGGGGGATGAAGGGGGAATCTCTGACGCCGCTCTCGGTCAGTCAACATGGCCCCAGCGGAAAAAGGGGCCAGATGCACGCGGCACTGGCCTCTTCCTCTCGCTTCCCCTGTCCTCCTGACGCTCTAGAGCATTTGTCCGAATTACAGCATCGGGAAAAAAGACTCCCGATGCTTCCACTCTCCCAAATACTCGGCAAAATTCACTCACTGTCTTGGGCAGGACAGACGCCCATGAAGACGCTTGCCCGCCCGTTCGGTCAAAAGTGGACAACTCTTTTGACAAATGCTCTAGCGCACGCGGGCCAGCCCGTCCTGCGCGGCCTTGTATGTGGGGCTGAGTTGCAGGGCGCGGTCGTAATTCTCGCGGGCCTTCAGGCGGTCCGGGGCCACTGCCCCTGCGCCGCGCTCGTAGCTGAGTCCCAGGTAGTACAGGTACTCGGGGGTGCGGCTGCCCAGCGAGGCCGCGCGGGTCAGCGAGTCGCGCGCTCCTTTCAGGTCACCGACATCCAGGCTCAGGCGGCCCAGGTAGTAGTAGAACTCGGGATTGCGCAGCGGGTCCAGGGTCACGGCCTGGGTGAGCTGGGTCTTGGCGGTGGCGCGGTCCCCGGCCAGGTAGCTGACCACGCCGTACTGCCCCACCGCGTAGGCATTGGCGGGGGCCAGCCGGGCGGCCTGGGCAGCCTCGGATTTGGCTGCGCCCGCGTCGCCGTTCAGGGCCAGCAGCTTGGCGTAGTACGCGCGGTTGTAGGGATCGCGCGGATCGGCGATCACGGCCTGTTGCAGGTAGTCGAGCGCTGCCTTCAGGTCCCCGGTGGCGTAGTACATGTCGCCCAGATTGAACAGCAGCACGCTGTTGTCGGGGTTCAGGGTGTTGGCCTGCTTAAAGGCCTCGATGGCCCTGCCGGCGTCGCCCTGCAACTTGTACACGTAGCCGCGGTCGTTGTAAATCCGGCTGAGGCTGACCTCGCCCGGCTTGCCGGTCTGCGCCTTGGCAAAACCCACGGCGCTGTCCAGCACCTTTAACGCCTCGGGCAGGTTGCCCACAAAGGCCTGCGGATCGCCCGAGCCGATGTACTGCTGCACGTAAGCCTGAGACAGGTAGATAAAGGCGTTCAGGTTGCGCGAGTCCAGCTCCAGCGCCTTTTTCAGCGTCTCCAGCGCCGGGCCGAACAGGCGCAGCTTGACCTGCGAGCGCCCCAGCCCCAGCAGCGCCTCCACATTCTTGGAGTCCAGCTCGGAAGCGGCGCGGAAGGCCACATACGCCTCGTCATACTTGCCCTGCTCGTAATTGAACACGCCCTGGGCCACGTAATTGGCCGCCGGAATGGTGCGCGGTGCGGCGGGCGCAGCCTCTGTGGGAGAGGGCGTGGCCGGGACAGGCGCGGGCGTGGCAGGCGCAGTCTGCGCGGGCGGCGGCTGCACCGGGGCGGGCGGCTGGACCGGTGCCGTCTGGTCCTGGGCCAGCGCGCGGCCCAGTGTGGCGGCCAGCAGGGTGGCGGCCAGCAACAGCAGACCGGGAATACTCGTGCGTCGATTCACTTGGAAGACCTCCGTGGGTTGGCAATGGTGGGGTGAGTTTCACAGATCATACTGTGCTGGCCCCCTCGCCCATTCATACTGTGCTGGCCCCCTCGCCCATCCAAAACCACGTCCTGACCGTCATGGGACACGCCCGGCATGATACCGGAGCGCCGGGCACGTGGGGGTGAAGCACCAGTGAGAGCGGCGGAAGAAGGTGCGGAGCGCGCAATGGTTTCATCTGGCCGCAGTGTCCACTCCCAGTTTGACGCGGGGCTGACGGCCCACCTGCTCCGCACAGTCCACCTGCCCTGCACAGTCCACCTGCCCCGTATAGTCACGGCCATGGCTGGCTCCAAACCTTCATCTGCCCCGCCGCAGCGCCTGGGCCTGACTGGCAGCATCGGCGCGGGCAAGAGCACCGTGGCGGCGCTGCTGCGTGAGCGCGGACTGAGGGTGCTGGACGCCGACGCCCAGGCCCGCCTGGTCACGGAGGAGCCGGAGACCCTGGCCCGGATCGGGGCCGCCTTTCCCGGCACGGTCAGGGGCGGCGTGCTGGACCGCCCCGCCCTGTCCGCCGTCGCCTTCGCCGATCCGGTTCGCCTGGCCGAGCTGAACGCCATCGTCCACCCCCGCGTGCGCGCCCGCATGGCGGCGCTGGAACAGCAGGCGGCGTACGCGGGCGCACGCTGGGTGGTACAGGACATCCCCCTGCTGTTCGAGGGCGGCCTGGAGACGGGTATGGACGCCGTGCTGGTGGTGGACGCCCCGCTGGAATTGCGCGTGCAGCGAGTGATGGAACGTAGTGGGTTCTCGCGTGAAGAGGTGCTGGCCAGAGACGCCCGCCAAACCCCCGCCGCCGAGAAGCGGCAGAAGGCCACGGTCGTGATCGAGAACGGCGCTGGCCTGCCCGAACTGGAAGCCCAGGTGGACGCGGCGCTGCGGGCGCTGGGCATCGCGTGAATGTCCAGCTCTGCGGTTAGAGCATTTGTCACAAGAGCTGTTCACTTTTGACGGAACGGGCGAGCAAGCGTTCACATTGGGAGAAAGAGCGTCCTCATGGGCGGCTGTT
The DNA here is from genome assembly GCF_000701425.1 of Deinococcus frigens DSM 12807. Taxonomy (GTDB): domain Bacteria; phylum Deinococcota; class Deinococci; order Deinococcales; family Deinococcaceae; genus Deinococcus; species Deinococcus frigens. Next base: position 54,531 of record NZ_JNIW01000001.1, read on the forward strand.
CGTGATGACCGTCTGTTCTGCCCAAGACGATGAGTGAATGTTGCCGAGTATGTGGGAATAGCACAGCTCCGCAGGAGAGAATGGAAGCATCGGGAGTCTTGCTTTCCGATGCTTCCATTCGGACAAATACTCTAAACCGTCAGCCGGTTGGACCGTTTGGCCTTCTGCCGTTCCAGCGCCGCCGCCACGAAGCCTGCGAACGGCGGACTGGGGCGCATCGGGCGGCTCTTGAATTCGGGGTGGGCTTGCAGGGCCACAAAAAAGGGATGGCCAGGAATCTCGATGCTCTCCACCAGTCCCGCGCCCCGGCCCGCCACCCCTGGCGTCACGCCACTGATGGTCAGGCCCGCATCCTGAAGGCGCTCGGTGTAGGCCGGATTGACCTCGAAGCGGTGGCGGTGGCGTTCGCGCACGGTGCCGCCCTCGGGGACGCCGTATAACTCGGCGATCTTGGTTCCGGCCCGCAGGTCCATCGGCCAGTCGCCCAGCCGCATGGTGCCGCCCAGCCCGGCGATTTCTACCTGTTCGGGCATCAGATCGATGACCCGGTGCGGGGCGTACTCGTCGAACTCGGCGCTGTTGGCCCCCTCTAATCCGGCCACGTTGCGGGCGTACTCGATCACCGCAATCTGCATGCCCAGGCAGATGCCCAGGTACGGCACGCCGCCCTCGCGGGCGTACTGCGCGGCATGAATCTTGCCCTCGATGCCCCGGATGCCAAAGCCACCGGGCACCAGAATGCCGTCCACGTCGCCCAGTTGCGCTTCCAGGCCGCCCTCCTGCCCGATGCCCTCCTCGCCGCTGCCCTCCTCCCCACTGGACGGGTCCAGTTCCTCGGCATTGATCCACTTGATATTCACGCGGGCGTCGTTGGCGATTCCGGCATGCGTCAGCGATTCCAGCAGGCTCAGGTACGCGTCGGGCATGGCGGTGTACTTGCCCGCCAGCGCAATCGTGACGGCGTGCGTGGGCTGCTTGATGGTCCGCACCGCGCCTACCCACACGCCCAGATTGGGATGCACCCGCTCCAGCCCCAGCAGGTCCTCCACCGCCTTGCCCAGCCCCTGCTCCTCCAGCGTCAGCGGCACCTCGTAGACGTGCGACACGTCGTAGCTGCTAAAGACCCGGTTCTCGCGTACGGAGGTGAACAGGGCGATCTTGCGGGTGATCTCGGACGGCAGTTTTTCCTTGCTGCGGACCATCACGATGTCGGGACTGATGCCCACCGAGCGCAGGGTGGCCACCGAATGCTGCGTGGGCTTGGTCTTGAACTCGTTGGAGGTGCCCAGGTACGGCACCAGGGTCAGGTGCAGGTACAGCACGTGCTCGTCGCCCTCGTCGAAGCGGAACTGCCGGATGGCCTCCAGAAAGGGCAGCGATTCGATGTCGCCCACCGTGCCGCCCACCTCGATCAGCACGATCTCCGCGCCCGCGTTCTCGCCCGCCACCTTGATCCGGCGCTTGATCTCGTCGGTCACATGCGGGATGACCTGAACGGTCTGTGACAGGTAATCCCCGGCGCGCTCCTTGCGAATCACCTCCTGGTAGACCTGCCCGGTGGTGATGTTGCTGCCCGGTGGAATGTCCAGGTCCAGGAAGCGCTCGTAATTGCCGATGTCCAGATCGGTTTCCGCGCCGGAGGCGGTCACGAAGACCTCGCCGTGTTCGTAGGGGCGCATGGTCCCCGCGTCGATGTTGATGTATGGATCGATCTTGACCGCCGTGACCCGGTAACCGCGCGCCCGCAGCAGCGCGCCCAGGCTGGCACTCGCCACGCCTTTTCCCAGAGAACTGACCACGCCGCCCGTGACAAAGATATATTTCATGCTGCCCAAATCTCCAAGCGCCTGACCCCCGCACGCGGCCTGTGCGCGTTGCTGGCGGGGCCAGAAAAGAAAAACCGGGGCGCTCGGCCTCCGGGATTTGATGGTATCACGCCCCAGGTGTGGGCATTCAGGGAGCCAGATTGCCCACGTTGCGCGGCGTGACCACCAGCGGCGTCACGCTCTGCGGGCCGGTGGTTGCGGCATCGCGCCCCGGCACCGTGATGGCCCGCCCGCGCGTCTGCCGCGACAGGGCCAGATTGATGGTGACAGAGGTGTTGCCTGGGGCCTGCGGCGTGTCGGTCTTTACTTCAAACAGCGGCGGCGTGTCGGGCAGGGCCAGCGGCTGAGACTGGACGTAATCGAGGAGGAGACGGCCATATTCACCGTTGGTGTAGGGCGGCGTATAGCCGTTCACTTGCAAGCTGGAGAGGAGCGGCGCAGACGCGTACTTCCGGCGCAGTTCCACCAACACCCAACGATTGGCATTGCCGAGATCGGCACCGGGATTGTTCTGAGGCCCAGCCTGAGCCACCCAGGAACTCCGCAACATCGGGTAATAGGCAAAGAACTGATAACAGTATCTGACATCGCCGGAGCAGTTGGCCGCAGGCAAAAGCTGCGGCGGACGAACGAAGGCGGCAATAGAAGGTTTATCGACCTCGCCAACCTTCCAGGCTCCCCCGCCTGGGCGTTTCACCGTCTCACCGCCGCCCAAATCAAAAGTCGTCCCCGCCGGAAACACGTACACCGCTTCCCTGAGCTGCGCGGCCATATAGTTCTGGGCGATCTGGCTTTCTTCGAGCAGTTCGCTGCGGCCCTGCAAATCCGTGGCGCTGCGCGACGAGGACTCCAGCAGGTTGGCGGCCACCAGAAAGACGATCAGCCCCAGCGCGATGGCGACCAGCAATTCGATCAGGGTCAGACCCTGAAGGTGTGGGCGGCGCGTCACCGGCGGTCCACCACCACGGTCAGATCGGCCAGCAGCCTGCCCTGGGCATTGGACCGGGTGATCCGCACGCGCTTGAGCGGCGGCTGACTGATGACCGCCGCGCAACTGCCAGGCTTGCCCAGGGTGCCGGTGGCCTGGTTGTCCACATCCAGGGCTGTGATCTCAATGTCCAGATGGTCCAGCACCGCCGGATTGGTCAGGCAATTCTTGTCGTAGTTGCCCTGATTCAGCCAATCGCCGCGCAGGGATTCCAGCGCGCGCTGGGCAGCCTGGGTGGTGCTGACCTGCTGGTTGCTCTGGCGGGCCAGGCCAAAAAAGCCGGTCAGGGGGGTCAGGACCACCAGCACGATCACGCTCAGCAGGGCAATGCTGACCAGCACCTCGATGATGGTCAGGCCCGCCGCATGGTGGGGCTTAATCCTGGGTTGCACTGAGCATCACCTTCCCCGTGATGCCGATGGCCTTGACCCACAAGTTCAGGCTGGGATCGGCGGGACTGGTCAGCTTCCACGAAACGCCAATGGTGTCCAGGGTGCCGAAGGGCGGCTTGTAAGTCAAGAGATTTGTGTTGCCCACTGGACTGACCTTGACGCGGTGCGGCAGGGTGCGGACCTGGCCAGTGCCTCCCCCCACGGCCAAGAGGTATTCGGAGGTGTTGGGTGTGATCGCCACGGCATTGTCCACACCCATTTTCTGTGCCCCGGTGCGGGCGCGGCGCAGGTCGCCGATCATCTGGTAGGCAGCGTCGCGCAGTTCGCTCTGGCGGAGGCTGCGAATCAGGAACAGGCCGAACGCACCTGCGATGATGCCCAGGATAGCGATAACCACCAGCAGTTCCAGCAGGGTAAAGCCTGCCTGAATGCGGTTTGCATTCGTCCGCGCCCGCATTACTGGCCCCCCTTGCCAGTGCTCACGGCGTCGCCCTGAAGGCGGATGCCCAGGCCAGCGCTGACCAACTGGTCCCCGTTTTTGAGGCGCAGTTCGATGGTCCAGTCTTCCTGGGTGGGAAAGGACGGGGGGCTGTAACCGTCGTAGGTGCGCTGATCGTAGACGAAGTTTCGTCCGTAGCCCCGGCCATCGGTCTTGCCGAAGGCACCGTAATAGTTCTCGATCAGGCCGCCGATCAGGTTGACGCTGCCCAGCGAATTGTCGGCGGGGCTTTGATCGTAGCCGCGCACCTGAACTGCTCCCTGACTGGCCATCAGGACCGCATGAATCGTCGGGTCCGTGCCCACGTTGGGGCAGGTGTCGTTCCCGTCCGGGCAACTCCGGGGACTGACCAGCTCGATGTTCCCGCCGCTGGAGTACACGCCCAGGATGTTCTGGGCCTGCGGGTTGTCGCAGGGAGCGGCGGCTGCCGTGGTGTTCTGGCCGGAGCAGGGGGGATCGGTGTACTTCAGGCTGCTGGTGATTGCAATATTGCCCGTGGCCGCGACGGTGACACCCGCGAATGTGGCGATGCTGGCCCCCGCCTTGCCGTTCCTGTTGCCGTTGGGGCCGCCGTTGAGGTCGGCCACCGAGCCGTTCTGGACCGCGATCACGCCGTTGAAGGGTTTGCTGATCGCAAAATCCCCGCCCAGCACACTGAGCTGCCCGGCAGCGTTGCGCCCGGCGGGCACCCAATCTTCGCCGTTCAGAATGTAAAGCTGACGGTCCGCCCCGAAGGAGAGATCCACCGTCTGATCGCCCTGGGTGTAGCTGATCCGCTGGCGCTCCTGCCCACCGATCTCGTCGCGCCAGAGCTGAAGCTTTTGCACGTCCCCCTGGAGCAGCAGGCCGCCGGTCGGCGCAGCTTCCAGGGTGCCCGTCTGCGGATTGACCCGGAAGCCCGCCGCGTCCAACTGCTGGTTTTGCGAGTTGGTCGGCAGCCTGGTGTATCTGGCGTCCCACTTGACCGAGGACCTGAAGACTGGGCGGTTGTCGCCCCACACCGGGCTGGACTCCGACGAACCGGGCACGCCCGTCATTTCGGCCTGGGACAGGAACTTGTTCTCGTTCGCCCCGAAGAATGCCCCGGGCTCCAGGTCCACGCCGCACCCTGGCTCGCCCGTCACCGGATTCGTACCCATCTGCGTTCTGGGACAGCCCGCAGAGGTGACCTCACCCCAGAAGGTGGGCGTTTCGTTGAACAGAAATTGCCCGTTGGTGTGCACCGGACCGCTGAACAGCGTCCGGCTGGTGAAGTTGATGGGGTCGTTGTCGGCCTCCGCCTGCGCGCTCTGGAAGTGGTGGTTGGTGAACAGCGCGTACTTGGCAAAGGTGTCGCGGCTGATCAGCAGAAAGTAGCTGGCATGGCCGCCCACGGCGGCGCGGGCGCTGAGGTTCTGGGTGGTTGGTCCGGCTCTTCCCTCAGACGCCGCCGGGGGCACGTCGAAGTACAGCCGGTAGATGTTGGCCTGCCGGTCCAGCCGCGCCGGAATTAGCCCGAAGCTGGCCGTATACGCGCTGGCACTGGACTGATCCTGCGCCCCGGCATAGGCGTAGCCTGCGGTCCCGGCGAACATCTGGGACCAGAACCGGGAGCGGGTGGCGTCACTGACGTTCTGGAAGCCCGCTTCACCGAACGCCTGGGCGTTGACCGCCTTCAGAAATAGACTGACACGCGGGTTGGCGTCGTCCGGACCGGTCCTCAATCCTTCTGGACCAAAGGTACACACCGTTTTGAGATCAGGGCTGGCTGCGGGGAGTGCGCCAATCCCGCACAGCGCGGCGATCTCTGTTGCCAGTTCCGAGTTGCTGACCGTGGCATCCATCCTGGCGTCTTCCAGGAGCGCCTTCATCACGGTCAGCCGCGCCTGCACCCGCGCCACCCCGGATTCAGCGGCGTAGCGCGCGCTCAGCAGCGAGTGCTGGTCCACGCTGGAACGCCGCGAGGACAGCGTGACCTGCGCCGTCACCGACATGATCACCGCCAGCAGCAGCATCACGAACAGCAGCGACACGATCAGCGTGGCCCCCTCGGTGGATCGGGCCGCAGCGCGGGAAGAGGCAAGCATCAAGCCAGTATGCAGGACGAATGCGAAAAACTTCACCCCAAAGTGGGGGTAAGTCAGAGAGTTGTCAGTCTTTATGTTGTAACGCGCCCGGCAGAGGCTCAGCGCGCCCGCACCCGTTCCAGCAGCGCCGTGTGCCGCGTCTCGCGCTGCCGCCCCGCCGCCTTCTGCCACGCCGAGGCCGAGCCGACGGCGAAAAAGCGTTCGCGGGCGCGGGTCAGGGCGGTGTAGGCCAGATTGCGCGACAGCATCGGCATGTGCGCCTCGTGCAGCACGGTCAGGACGCTGTGCCACTCGCTGCCCTGCGCGCGGTGGACCGTCAGCGCGTAGCCCAGTTGCACGTTGAACAGTTCCGCCCCGGCCAGCTCTACCACGTTGTTGTCGAAGTCCACCGTCAGTCGGTTGCCCTCGGCCTTTAACACCGTGCCCAGCGTGCCGTTGAAGACCTCGTTGGTGTAGTCGTTCTTGGTCTGCACCACGATGTCCCCGGCCCGCGCCTCGCCGTCCGCGATCTTGATACCGCCCTCGCCAGGATTGAACAGGCCCTGGAGGTGATAGTTCAGGTGTTCCATGCCCAGCGGTCCCCGGCGCATGGGGGTCAGCACCTGGACCTGCGTGGGGCCACCCAGATCGCGCACCAGCAGGGCCACCCGCCGCGCGCCGCCGTCGGGATCGGCTTCGGTCAGGTTGAGGCGGGGATCACCCCACTGGGGCGCGGAACCATGCAACAGGTCATGGGCGGCGCGGATGATCGGATTTTGCGCGGCCTGGCGGTACACGGTTTCCAGCCGCACGGTGGGCGCGGTCTGCGTTAGCGCGTGCAGGGGCAGCCCTGCGTCCACCGGGGGCAACTGATCGGTGTCGCCCACCAGCAGCACCCGCGCGCCCGCACCCACCGCCGAGAGCAGCGAGAGCATCAGGCCGTCGCCGCACATGCTCACCTCGTCCACGATCAGCAGGTCATAGGGGGCCGGTTCCAGGTGATTGTGCCGGAATCCGGCGGGGCCGTAGCCCAGTAGGCGGTGAATGGTGCTGGCGCTCCGCCCCGTGACCTCGCCCAGTCGCCGCGCCGCCTTGCCGGTGGGGGCGCACAGGCCGACTTCCAGGCCCATCCCCTCCGCCAGATTGGCCACCGCCCGCGTCGCCGTGCTCTTGCCGGTGCCGGGGCCGCCCGTCAAGACCACCAGCCGGTGTTCGGCCAGCAGGTCCAACACCCCTGCCTGTTCGCCCGACAGGTCCTGCGCCGCGCCTTTCGGGACGGTCCACTCATCCCCGCCCGGCGGCGTGGCGAGCAGCGTGCGGATCAGCGAGGCCAGCTTCTTCTCGGCGCGCAGGACGTGCGGAAGGTAGATGCGGCTCTCGGCGCGTTCCGACTCGCCCATTTCCTCGGCAAACAGCGGAGCTTCATCGTCTGAGAGGCGGCCCAGTTCCACCGCCGTTTCCACCGCCAGTTTCGCCTGCGCTGCGCTGACGCGGGTGTAATGCGACACGCCGCGCTCGGCCCGGTGGCGCGGCAGGAAGGAATGCCCGCCCTGCTGCGCGGCCTGCTGAAGCGCGTAGACGGCGGCGGCGGTCAGGCGGCGCGGATCGTCACCTTCGCCGCCCTGCGCGGCCCACAGCTTGTCGGCGGTCAGAAAGCCGATGCCCTCCACTTCGGTCAATGCGAACAGATCGGCGCTCAGGCGTTCCAGCGCCGCCTCGCCGAAGTGCTTGACCGCCCTTTGTGCCTGAGAAATGCTCAGGCCCAGCCCCTGCAATCCGGCCAGCAAACGCCGCTCCAGGCCCTGCTGGGACCAACTGCTGACCATCTTGTGCAGGGTGGACGCCGTAACGCCCGGCACCTGCAAAAGCCTGTTCGGATCGTTTTCCAGCACGTCAAAGGTGGTGGGACCGAACATCCCGGCAATTCTTTTGGCCAGCACCTTGCCCACGCCGCCCACGCGGGCCTCCAGATAGGCGGCGATCCCAGCTTCTGTCAGGTCGGCGGGCACGGCCTCCAGCACCATGTTCAGCACGCGGTACTGATAGCCGTACTCGCGGTGTTCTTCCATCAGCACGTCGGCACTGAAGGTGTCCCCGGCGTCCAGCGGGGGCATTACACCGATCACGGTGGCGTCGGGGTCCTCACCGTCGTCATTGACGATGCGGGCGGTCATGACGGTAAAGCCGGATTCGGCGCGGTAGCGCACACGGTTGACCCCGCCGGTCACGCGGAAGGCTTCGGCAGGGGGCGAAAAAGCAGTCACGGATTTAGTCTAGCGCCGGGGCAGGGTCAGGACTGCGGTGGCAGCACCCCGTTCACCCGATCCAGAGCGTGTGTCAGGCTGGGGGCGTGAACGCAGCTCCCACGGCTCACTTTGTCGCCCAGACCGCCGAGCAGGCGCGGTTGCTTCTGAACCCGCCCTATGCCCCGGTGCTGGGGGCGCTGTTGCACGGCGAGGCCAGCGCGGGCGAGGTTGCCACGGCAGCCGAAATCACGCTCAAGCAGGCGCATCACCGCCTGACGCGGCTGCTAGGTGCCGGGCTGATCGAGATTACAGGCGAGCGCAAACGTGGCGGGCGTCCGGTCAAGGTGTACCGCGCATTGGCTGAGGTCTACCGGGTTCCCTTCGAGCTGACCGAAGCGGCGACGGTCACCGAACTGACCACTGGGATGATTCAGCCCTATGTCACCGCCTCTCTGGAAGCCATCGGCCAGTTGTTCAAGAACGAGATAGACCGTGACGTGCTGGTCGCACTGGACGCACGGAAGCAGATCAGTATCAGTCTGGACGGCAGCCGGAACAAATACAAATCGGGGTTGCGGGGCATGTACGGCACCTGCGTGCAGATTCGTCTGAGCCAGGAAGCGAGGGAAGAGGCGGAACGGCGAATGCGGGAATTGAGGGAATGGATAGCAGAGCAGGACGCTCAGCGCCCGGAGTTAGCAGACGCCCAGGACTGCATCGCCGTCCTCCTGTTCACGCTGGGAGGACTGGAGAAGTAGGAGGCACAGGCTCCTGCCGCAGCACCCCGGCCCAGGCCAGCGCGCCCAGCAGCGTAATCACGCCCGCCACGCCAAAGATCAAGGCGGTGGACAGCCGATCCGCAATTGGAGCCAGCGCCAGCAAGGTGATGGGGATGCCCGCCGTACTCACCATGTTCAGCAGGCTGCCCACCCGCCCGTAATACTCCGGCTGCACGCGCTTCTGGAACAGCACGGCGATAGACACATTCGTCATCGCACTCGCCAGCCCCAGCACAGCGGCCAGAACATACATCTGCATGGCGGTCTGCGTGAACGACAGGGCCAGCACGACAGCGCCTAGGCCGCTCAGACCCAGGATGCTCATGGCGCGCGGCCTGGCACGCTCACCCAGCCAGGCAATGCCCAGACTGCCCACCACCATGCCGCCCAGCATGACGCCGAAGAACAGCCCGTACCCCGCCGCACCCGCGCCCAGCGCCAGCATCCGCTTGGGCAGCAGCATTTCCATGGGGGCGATGCTGGCGTTGACCAGCAGGGCCATCAGCGGCAGGCCAACCAACATGGGGCTGCCGCGCATGTAGCGCAGTCCCGCCGAGAACGCCTGCCAGAATCCCTCGCCCGCCGCTCCCGCTTTGTGGGCTGGAAAGCGTACCAGCGTCAGTAAGAAGCTGAACAACAGAAACGCGACGCCGTCGAAGATCAGGGCGGGGGCGCTGCCCACCTGCGAGATCAGCAGGCCGCCGCCCACCAGCCCCACCATCTGCATGGTCTGACTCATGCCCTGCATCAGCCCGCCTGCCCGTTGCAGTTGATTGGGCGGCACCAGCCGAGGCGTGATGCCCATGCTGGCCGGGCCGTAAAACGCGCCGATCAGGCCAGTCAGCAGCGCCGCGCCGTGCAAAACCTCGATGGGCACAGCGCCGCGCAAGGCCCAGAACCCCACGCCCAGTTGCAGGGCCGCCCGCAGCAGATTCCCGGCGATCAGCGGCAGCTTGACGGGCAGGCGGTCTACCAGCGTTCCGAACAGCGGCGAGAGCAGCGCGGGCAGCAGCGCCAGTGCCAGATTGACCCCCATCGCCCCGGAGCTGCCGGTCTGTTCGAGAACCAGAAAACTGGTGGCGATGCCCGCCAGCGCGCTGCCCAATGCACTCTGCGCGTTGCCCAGCCACCAGATCACGAAATTGCGATTCCAGAGGGTTGTCGGGGCTTCCGTTCCCAGGCCGGAGGGGGTCATGCCTCAGCTTGCGGCCCGGGCTACTCCGCATGACAGGGGAAAGCGTGGACTAGCCGCCCTCACAGCACCCCGTCGTAAATCTCGGCCAGCGTGATGGCCGTGTTCAGGCAGGGCAGTGGAATCTCGCCGTGACCGACGTATTCGGCCAGAACCCATTCCCCATCCTCGCGGCTGTAGACGTACACGCGCCGCTCGGTCTGCTCGGCAATCAAATAGATTTGGAGGCTGAGAATGGAGGTGTAGGCAGGATATTTGATGAAGTGATCCATCTCGCGAGACCGTTCGGAGATGATCTCAGCCAGAAAACAAGGTTCTGTTCCGTAATATTCCTCGGCAGACTGGTGGGCGTAGACCGCCACGTCCGGGTAAAAAAAGCAGTTGCTGGCGGGCAGATGCAGCTTGAATTGCGAGATGAAAACTTCGTAGCCGAGGCTGCGGCTAACGCCATGCAGGCGAAACAGGATATTTCCGGCGATTCCAGCGTGCGCCCGGCTTGTCCCGTCCTCCTCTCCCGATTCGCCGTGCAGGCCGTACCAGAAGCCGCCCACGCATTCGCGCCGGAACTCGCTTGCCAGTTCGCTTCGTAGATACTGTGCCTTGCTCATCGGGCCGTGCAACGCGGGAGACATGGATAAAGGGTACGACGGTCATCCCCAAATCTACGGGCGCTGGCGAAGATAAGTCATAAACTGCGGGACATGGCCTCAATTTCCCCACTCAGCGACGCGGACGCCAAGACCGCCGTCACTGTCTATCTTGACCGCATAGAGAAGGATCTGAAGGCGGGACACGCCACCGAACACACCCACCGAGCCGCGCTGAGCACCCTGCTCGATGTGCTGATGCCCGGCACCACCGCCACCAACGAACCCAAGCGCGGCAAGTTCGGTGCGCCCGATTACCTGATTACCCGTGAGGACGACTCGGCAACTCTTGCGCTGGGTTATGCCGAAGCAAAGGATGTGGGCGTCAGCCTGAACGACACCGAGAAGACGGAACAGCTCCGGCGTTACCGCGACGCCCTGCCCAACCTGTTGCTAACCGATTATCTGGACTTCCGCTGGTACGTAAAGAGTGAGAAGCGGGACGAGGCGGCCACGCTGGGCAGTTGGGACGGCCACAAGCTGAGCCGTACCAAAGACGGCTTGACCAGGCTGCGAACCGTGCTAGACGGATTCGCCGCCCAGACACCTTTGGAAATTGGCACGGCCAAAGAACTCGCGCAACGCATGGCCCGGCTGACCGCCCTGATTCGCGAGATCACGCTGGGAGTGCTGCTCAAAAATGAGGCCAGCCAGACGCTGAAAGACCTGCTGGACTCCTTTCGCAAGACCATCCTGCCGGGCCTGACCCACGAGGATTTTGCGGATATGTACGCGCAGACCCTGGCGTATGGCCTGTTCGCCGCGCGGGTGCAACATGCCCGCACTCCTGGCAAAACACTGTTTACCCGCCGGGACGCCGCCCACAACATTCCCAAAACCAATCCGCTGCTGCAAAAGCTGTTCTACACCCTGACTGGCCCGGAACTGGATGAGGAACCTTACGTGACGCTGGTGGACGATCTGGCGGGGCTGCTGGCCCACGCCGCCATCGATCAGATTCTGGCCGAGTTTGGAACGCAGGTGCGCGAAGAAGACCCCATCGTTCACTTTTACGAGACGTTTCTGGCGCAGTACAACCCCAGACTGCGCGAACAGCGCGGCGTGTATTACACCCCCACCCCCGTCGTGGATTACATCGTGCGGAGCGTGGACGCGCTGCTGAAACGGGACTTTGGCCTGAGCGACGGCCTGGGCGACACCCAGAAAACCACGGTCACCACCAGCGACGCCAGCGGTCAGCCCCGGCAATTCAGCGCCCCACGCCTGCTCATTACCGATCCGGCCACCGGCACCGGCACCTTTCCGTACCAGATCATCAAGCTGTTGCGCGAGCGGTACGCGGCGGGCGAGAACGCCGGACAGTGGCCCGCTTACGTCCGCGAACACCTGATTCACGCTCTATATGGCTTTGAATTGATGATGGCCCCCTACGCCATCGCCCACCTGAAACTGAGCATGGAGTTGGGCGGCCTGGACCTGCCCGATGACACCGCCGAGGAGCAGGAGGAACGACAGGCCCTGAGCGTCAACCTGAAACGCCGCCTGAACGTGTACCTGACCAACACCCTGGAAGACCCGCAGAACGAGATTCAGCAGCTTTCCGGCCCCTTCCGCGCCATCAGCGACGAGGCGCAGGCCGCCGGGAAGATCAAGGCCGATTACCCGATCATGGTGGTGCTGGGCAATCCGCCGTACAGCGGCAACAGCGCCAACAAGAACGAGTGGATTGATGACCTGTTGAAAGGGATTCGCCGCGATGCAGGCGGCAAAGAGATGAAGGGCCGACGCATCGAGGGCAATTATTACGAGGTGGACGGGCAGCCGCTGGGCGAACGCAATCCCAAATGGTTGCAGGACGACTACGTGAAGTTCATTCGCTGGGCGCAGTGGCGCGTGGAACAGACCGGGGCGGGTATCGTCGCCTTTATCACCCCGCACGGCTACCTGAACAACCCCACTTTTCGCGGTATGCGCCAGAGCCTGAGCCGCACCTTCGACGACATTTACGTGCTGGACCTGCACGGCAACGCCAACAAGAAGGAAAAAGCCCCGGACGGCAGCAAGGATGAAAACGTCTTTGACATCCGCACGGGCGTTGCCATTGGCCTGTTTGTCCGCAAGCCCGGCGCAACCGGCCCCCGCACCGGCCAGATTCACCGCGCCGACTTGTGGGGAGAACGGGAGGGCAAATATGGATGGCTGGCGGAGCAAGATGTGATGACGGCCAATTATGCGGAATTGAAACCGAGTAAGCCGATGTATTTGTGGGTCGAGGAACGTCAAACTCCGCTGGGAACATCGATAGCAGAAATCTTTGGAGCGGCATCTGCTGGAATTGCAACTGCTCGCGATGACTTTGTTGTGGCGATAGACTCAAACGGATATTTGGAAAAGATTTTAGAATTTTCAAAAATGGATATAGAAGTGGCAAGAGAGAAATTTGAACTGGGGAAAGACTCTCGTGATTGGCAGGTGAAGCTAGCACAGTCAGACGTACAGGGTGCGGCTCATCATTTGGAAATTACTGAGTATAACTATCGCCCTTTTGACACCAGGTATACGATTTTTACAGGGAACACTAGAGGCATAATGTGCATGCCCAGACCAGAAACTAGTCGCAATATGCGACATCCTAATATTGCCCTTTTAGCCAATCGTGCCGTTGAAGACTCTAGCTGCGGCTTCAATCATGTGTTTGTAACTGACAAAATAACTGATCTTCACTCACTTTCTCTAAAAGAAGCAAATTATTTCTTTCCCCTTTATCTCTACCCACCTCCCTCAGAAGGTTTAGGCTTGCACGCCTACGACTTCCCAGTAGATGCAAAAGGCCGCACACCCAACCTCTCTAAAGCGTTCATTGAAGCTCTTTCGGCGGCGATTGAGCTTCAATTTGCCCCAGATGGCGAAACAGGCGGCGATAAAACTCAATATACCCCCGAAGACGTGTTCCATTACATCTACGCCGTGCTGCACAGCCCCAGCTACCGCACGCGCTACGCGGACTTCCTGCGCTCGGACTTTCCGCGTGTGCCGCTGCCCGATACGGCGGCGCGGTTCCGGGCGCTGGCGGCGCTGGGCGCAGAACTGGCCGGGCTGCATCTGCTGAAAACCGCCCCCAAACTGGGCGGATTCCCGAAAGCCGGAGACAACGAGGTGGTCAAGGGCTACCCCAGATTCACGCCGCCGGAAACAGGCGAAAGCGTGGGCAAGGTGATGATCAGCCCGCACCAGTGGTTTACGGGCGTGCCGCCGGAGGTCTGGGCCTTCCGCGTAGGCGGTTATCAGGTGGCCGAAAAGTGGCTGAAAGACCGGCGTGGGCGCGTGCTGAGTTTTGAGGACGTGCAGCATTATCAGCGCACGTTGGGCGCACTGGCCGGAACGCTGGGGCTGATGGCGCGGGTGGATGAGGCGATAGAGGGATTGCTGAGCTAGCTGGACGCGGCTCTGCCCAGAAAAAGTGCGAACTGAGGCGGGCTGTTTTGCCCTCTCCGTGCTAAATTTTCCGCTATGCGCGTACTTCACACCGCTGATTTCCATGCGGGCCGCAACCTGCGTGGCTATGACCGGACCCCTGAAATCCACGAGGCGTTAATCGAGATCGCCGCGCTGGCCCGCAGCGAACGCGCCGACGCCGTGCTGGTGTCCGGCGACCTGTTCGACACCGGCAACCCGTCGGCAGACGCCGAGGCCGCCGTGTTCGACTTCTTTTTGCGTCTGCGCGACGCGGGCATTCCGGGCATCATCATCGCCGGGAACCACGACAGTTCCGCGCGGCTGGAGTCGGTCACGGGCCTGCTGGGCTGGGTGGGGATTCAGGCGGTGGCCCAGCCCAGCAGCAACCCGCAGGACATGGTGCGGACGATTGAAACCAAAGGCGGCGAGACCCTGACCGTGGGCGCGCTGCCCTACCTGTCCGAGCGGCGGCTGGTCAAGGCGGCGGACCTGCTGGGCAGCGACACCGGCGCGTGGCGGCAGAAATACCGCGAGGGCATGGGCTTCTTTTTGCGCCGCCTGGGCGAGGGCTTCCGCGCGGGCAGCGTGAATATGCTGATGGCCCACGCGACGATGGACGGCGCGGTGCCCAGCGGCTCCGAACGCACGCTGCAATTTGACCTGACCAACGCCTACACGCTCTCGGGCCTGCAACTGCCGCCCGGCGCGCAGTACGTGGCGCTGGGCCACATCCACAAGCCCCAGCAGATTTCAGAGGCCCCGCTGGCGTGCTATCCCGGCAGCATCATTCAACTGGATTTCGGCGAGGGCGGCGAGAAAAAACAGGTCAATTTGATCGAGGTGGAGGCCGGACGCCCGGCCCGTGTTCACGCCCTGCCGCTGGCGAGTGGCCGCGAATTGAAGACCCTGCGCGCCGATCTGGACAGCGTTGAGGCCCGGATCAAAGCGCTTGGCGACTTTGACGGCCTGCTGAAAGTTGTCGTGCGCGCCCCCAGCGGCACCGCCCTGCCCGGCCTGAAAGACCGCGTGCTGAAGCTGGCCCCCAACACCCTGGCGGTGGACCTGGAGGCCACCCAGGAAGACCTGGCCCTGCCCGAACTGAAGCGCGAGGGCCTGAGCCTGACCCAGCTCTACGAGCAGTACTACCGCGAGCGGCGCGGCGAGTTGCCCGATGACTTGCGCGCGGCGTTCAAGGAAGCGGACGAGGCAGCCCGGACGGAGGAAGTGGCGTGAGAGGGTTGAAAGGAGAAGGGAGATGGTTGATGGAGAACAGCGCTGTTTCCATCAACCATCAACTCTCAACCCTTAAACCCCCCCAGGCCCACCAGTGAAGCCCCTCCGCCTGGAAGTCCAGGGCTTCACCGCCTTCCGCCAGTTCACCGAGCTGGACTTTGGCGATCTGGAACTGTTCGCCCTGGTGGGGCCGACAGGCAGCGGCAAATCCAGCCTGCTGGACGCCATGACCTTTGCGCTGTACGGGCATACCGAGCGGCTGGGCGGGTCCGGGCTGGACGCGCTGATCTCGCAGGGCGAGCGCGGCATGAGCGTGGGCCTGACCTTCGAGACGGGGGGCGTGACCTACCGCGCCTCGCGCACCAAGGGCCGCAAGCAGGCCGAGAACGAGGTGCGTTTCGAGCGTAGAGATGAGGACGGGCGCTGGGCCAACCTCAGCGACGGCGGCGTGAAGGGCGTCAACGAGCGCATCCAGACGGTGGTGGGGCTGACCTTCAAGAATTTCACCCGCAGTGTGATGCTGCCGCAGGGGGAATTTGCACGCCTGCTGCACGGCAGCGGCAAGGAGCGGCAGGCCATTCTGGGCGAGTTGACGGGGCTGGAACACGTCGCCGCCATGCAGCGCGTCGCCTCTGACCGTGCCAGGGACTTGAAACACCGCGCACTCAGCCTGAACAGCGTGCTGGAAAACGAATACGCAGATGTGACGGCAGAGGCCGTAACGAACCTGCGTGCCGAGCGCGAGCGCACCGACGCCGACGCCGAGGGGCTGCGGGACCGCCTGGAGGCTTTGCAGAACAGCCAGGCCCGCTTGCGCGAGACCGAAAAGGTCTGGAAGGCGCGCGAGGACACGGGCCGCCGCCTGGCCACGCTGGACGCCCGCGCCGCCGGGGTGCAGGCCGGTGCAGTGCGGGCGGTGCAGGCCCGCCGGGTGGCCGGGGTGCTGCCCCTGCTGGACGCCGCCGAACGCGCCCGGATTGCCGCCGAACGCGAGGCCCGTGCGCTGGCCGGGGCGCAGGGGGCCGCCACCGGGGCCAGCCGCGCTGCCGGGGCCGCTCAGACCAATCTGGACTCCGCGCAGGAAGCCGAGGCAGGTATCCCCGAGCTGGAAGCCCGCGCCGACAACCTGCGCGAGGCCGAGACCGACGCCGCCCGCCTGAAACGCTCCGGCGGCACGCCCCAGACCACCCACGCGCAGCCGCTGGAGTGGGACGAGGACGCCTTTCTGGTGGCCCGCGCCGGAGCGGAAAAGGCCGAGAAGAACAGGCAGGAGCGCGTGCAGATCGAGGCCGAGCGGCTGGGCCTGAACTCGGCGCTGGCCCGCTTCAAGGCCGAGGAAACGGCACAGACGCAGGAAACGGCAGAGCTGGAGCGCGTCAGGCGCGAGGGAACGGAAGCCAGGGCGAATTTGGAAGCCGCGCAAAAGGCGCTGGAAGAAGCCCGCCTCACCTCCGGGCTGGCCTCGTACCGCACGCACCTGCATCTGGGCGAGGACTGCCCGCTGTGTTTGCAGGAAGTGCGCGAACTGCCCGACGCCCCGCATGCCGATCTGGGAGCCGCACAGGATCAGGTCAAGATTCTGAGCGCCACCCAGGACGAGCGCCGCACCCGCTTCAGCGACCTGCGCGCCGCCCTGAACGCCCGCAAGACCTGGCTGGCCGACAAGGAGGCCGAGAACCGCAACTGGCAGGAGGCCACCCAGCAGCGCGAAGTCAATCTGCGGGCGGCTGAGACGCTGGTCATCGGCGATCCCCAGACCGAGGCGCTGCGCCTGCTGGCCGGACTGGCGGGGCGGGTGCGCGCGGCAGGCACGGACCCCGCTGGAAAACGCCGCCAGCTTCTGAACGAGGTCACGGCCATCCGCAAGCGCGTGCAGGAGGCGGGCGCGGCCCTGTCCCGCGCGGCGGGCGATCTGGCGGCGGCCAATGCCACGCTGGCGGCGGCCCAGAACGCCTCGGCGGGCCGGGAGATTGATTTCTCGGAGGCGCGGACGGCGCTGGATTCTTCGCTCGCCGGATTAAAAATGGACGCCGCCCAGGCCCGCGCTGCCGCGTTGCCCGAACACGACATCGCCGCGCTGGAGGAGGCCGCCCAGACCCAGGCCGCCCAGCGGGCGCAACTGGCCGAGGCCCTGGCCGAACTGGAACGCCAGCTCGGCGCGGCCCCCTTCGATCCGGCGGAACTGTCGCAACTTAGCCGCGACCTGACGGCCACCGACGCCGCCCTGAGCGCCGCTCGCGAACGCGCCGGAAGCCTGGCCGAGCAGGAACGCGCCGGACGCGAACGCCTGACCCGCAAGGCGGAGATCGAAACGCAGGCCGCCGGGGCCGCCCGCACCTTCGACACCTGGCAGACGCTGACCAATTCTTTAAAGGCCAACGAATTCCAGCAATTCCTGCTGGCCGAGGTGGAAGCCCAACTGCTGACCCGCGCGGGACTGCTGCTGCACGAGATCAGCGACGGGCGCTACCGTCTGGCGCTGCAAGGCGGCGATTACGTGGTCCAGGACCTGTGGAACGCGGGCGAGGTGCGCGGCGTCAGGACCTTGTCGGGCGGCGAGACCTTCCTGGCCTCCCTGTCGCTGGCGATTGCCCTGAGCGACTACCTGGCGGGCAACAAGATTCTGGGCGCACTGTTTCTGGACGAGGGTTTCGGCACCCTGGACCCGCAGGCGCTGGAAGCCGTGGCCAGCGCCCTGGAGAGCCTGCGAACCCAGGGCCGCATGGTGGGCATCGTCACCCATGTGGAAAGCCTGTCCGAACGCCTGCCCAGCCGCCTGCTGGTGACGAAAAGTGTGGCCGGCAGCAGCGTGCAGCGGCTGGACTTATAGAGCTGAGGCGCTCTGAAGGCCAGGCAGGTTGCGGTTTCGCCAGGACAGCGGGTTCAATACAGTGGGTTCAGTCCAGTCCTGGGCATGGGCCTTTCCCCTCGAAAGCGACGGTGGACCGAAACCACCCGGTAGAGCAGGCATCATCAAGCAATGTCGCGCTGAGCGAAGCTGGAAGGTCTGCTGGACGCTTCCAGGTGCGCTGGCCCCGCTCGGCGTGGCTGCCTTCTTGCTGACAACCCGCTCCGGAATGCTGAACGTCACCGTGATCCCGGAACAGGGCTGTCACTGCGTCCTACGGCGTTCCAGCCCGCCACCTGGCATTCGACAGCCTAACTGTGTGCCAGGCGCGTTATAAACAACGTCCTGCATGAAAATGCGCTCCATTGTATGGTGATTTCCATCAAGCCCCGCTCCAGCCGGGCGGGCCAGTCATCTACAAATGGGAGCGTGCCTATGCCGAACAACACTGACCGGAACACTCCGGCCCTGCCTCAAATTCAAACTTCTCCGCAGGGCGGGTCTCCCTCACTGCCGCCCTCCCGTGAAGAGATCGAGGCGGCGCAGCAGCACGGTCTGTACGTGGGCCGCGAGCATGACGCCTGCGGCGTGGGTTTTGTCGCGCACATCAAGGGCCACAAGCAGCACTCGATCATCGAACAGGGCCTCAAGATCTTGGAAAACCTCGATCACCGGGGCGCGGTGGGCGCTGATCCTTTAATGGGCGACGGCGCGGGCCTGCTGATCCAGATTCCCGACGAGTTTTACCGCGCGCAGATGGCGCTCCAGGACGTGACCCTGCCCCCCGCCGGGGATTACGGCGTGGGCATGATCTTCCTGCCCAAGGAAATCGCCTCGCGCCGGGCCTGCGAGCAGGAACTGGAGCGGGCGGTGCAGGCTGAGGGCCAACTGGTGCTGGGCTGGCGCGACGTTCCCGTCAACCGCGAGATGCCCATGAGTCCCACCGTGCGCGCCAAGGAGCCGGTGATCCGCCAGATCTTCATCGGGGCCGGGCCAGATACCCTGGTTCCCGACGCGCTGGAGCGCAAGCTGTACGTGATCCGCCGCCGCGCCAGCAACGCCATTCGCGCGCTGAATTTCACGCACGGGGCGGAATATTACGTCCCCAGCATGTCATGCCGCACAGTGATCTATAAGGGCCTGCTGCTGGCAACCCAGGTGGGCGAGTATTACCTGGATTTGCAGGATGGGGCCGTCGTCTCGGCGCTGGCCCTCGTGCATCAGCGCTTTTCCACCAATACCTTCCCAGAATGGCCGCTGGCACACCCGTACCGCATGGTGGCGCACAACGGCGAGATCAACACCGTCAAGGGCAACTTCAACTGGATGCGGGCGCGTGAGGGCGTCATGTCCAGCCCGGTGCTGGGCGACGATCTGAAGAAGATCTACCCGGTGTCCTTCGAGGGCGAGTCCGACACCGCCACCTTCGACAACGCGCTGGAGCTGCTGACCCTGGCGGGCTACCCGATGGCCCACGCCGCCATGATGATGATTCCCGAAGCCTGGGAGGACAACCCCCTGCTCGATGACCGCCGCCGCGCCTTTTACGAGTACCACGCGGCCCTCATGGAACCCTGGGACGGCCCCGCCGCGATGGTCTTCACGGACGGGCGGCAGGTGGGCGCGATGCTGGACCGCAACGGCCTGCGCCCGGCCCGCTACATCCAGACCCGCGACGATCTGGTGATCCTGGCCTCCGAGTCCGGGGTGCTGCCGATTCCCGAGAGCCGGATCGTCAAGAAGTGGCGCTTGCAGCCTGGAAAGATGTTTATGGTGGATCTGGAAGCCGGGCGGATCGTCGAGGACGAGGAACTGAAGTCGCAGTACGCCTCGGCCAAGCCATACCGCCAGTGGGTGGACAATACCCGCGTCCCGCTGGCCGACGCGGAGGAAATGGGGTCTGTTGGAACGTTCAGCGAAACGCTGCTGGACCGTCAGCAGGCGTTCGGCTACAGCCAGGAAGACCTCAAGTTTTTAATGGGACCGATGGCGAAAAGCGGCGAGGAGGGCCTGGGTTCAATGGGCAACGACTCGCCGCTGGCCGTCCTGTCGGCACGCAGCAAGCCGCTGTACTCATACTTCCGGCAACTGTTCGCGCAGGTCACGAATCCCCCCATTGACCCGATCCGCGAATCGGTGGTCATGAGCCTGGTGTCCTTTGTGGGGCCGCGCCCCAACCTGCTGGACATCAACGCCGTCAACCCGCAGATGCGCCTGGAAGTCTCGCAGCCCATCCTGGATTTCGACGACATGGCCCGCGTCCGCTCCATCAGCGAACACACGCGCGGCAAGTTCAGCGCCTACGAGCTGGACATCACCTATCCCGCCGACTGGGGCGCACGCGGCATCGAGGCCAAGATCGCCACCATCAACGCGTGGGCGGTGGACGCCATAGAAGGCGGCCACAACATCATCATCATCTCTGACCGCCGGGTGGATAAGGAACGGGTGGCGATTCCGGCGCTGCTGGCGCTGTCCAGCGTGCATCACCATCTGGTCAAGGCGGGCCTGCGGATGAAAGTCGGGCTGGTGGTGGAAACGGGCGACGCCCGCGAGGTGCACCACTTCGCCGCGCTGGCGGGCTACGGTGCGGAGGCCATTCACCCGTATCTGGCGCTGGAAACGCTGATCGACCTGCACACCGAGATTCCGGGGATGCCCAATCTGAGCGACATCACCCCGGCCAAGGCCATGCGGAATTACATCAAGGCCATCGGCAAGGGCCTGAGCAAGATCATGTCCAAGATGGGCGTCAGCACCTACATGTCGTACTGCGGCGCGCAGTTGTTCGAGGCGATAGGCCTCCAGATCGATTTTGTGGAGAAGTATTTCCGGGGCACCGCCACGCAGATTGGCGGCATCGGCATCTTCGAGGTGGCCGAGGAAGCCCTGCGGACGCACGCGGCGGCGTTTGGCGCTGACCCGGTGCTGGCGCGCGGGCTGGACGCGGGCGGCGAATACGCCTGGCGCAGTCGCGGCGAGGAACACATGTGGACGCCGGACGCGATTGCCAAGCTGCAACACGCCACCCGCAGCGGTTCGGCCAGCACCTACGAGGAATACGCCCGCATCATCAACGATCAGAGCAAGCGCCACATGACCCTGCGCGGCCTGTTCGAGTTCAGGACCGAGGGCGCGACACCTGTGCCGATTGAGGAGGTGGAGAGCGCCGCCGAGATCGTCAAACGCTTTGCTACCGGGGCGATGTCGCTGGGCAGCATCTCCACCGAGGCGCACACCACCCTGGCCGTCGCCATGAACCGCATCGGCGGCAAGTCCAACACCGGCGAGGGCGGCGAAGACCCGGCGCGCTACGAGCGAGAGCTGCGCGGCGAGACGATAGGCGAGGGCGAGACGCTGGCCGGAATCCTGGGAGTCAGTGCCAACGGGGAGCGGCGCGTGGAGGTGGATTACCCGCTGGAACCCGGCGATTCGCTGCGTTCCAAGATCAAGCAGGTGGCCTCCGGGCGCTTTGGCGTCACCACGGGCTATCTGGGCAGCGCCGATCAAATCCAGATCAAGATGGCGCAGGGCGCGAAACCCGGCGAGGGCGGACAGCTCCCCGGCGGCAAGGTCAGCGAGTACATCGGCTTCCTGCGGCACAGCGTTCCGGGTGTGGGATTGATCAGCCCGCCGCCGCATCACGACATCTATTCCATCGAAGACCTCAAGCAACTGATCCACGATTTGAAGAACGTCAATCCACGCGCCGACATCTCCGTCAAGCTGGTGTCGGAAGTCGGCGTCGGCACGGTGGCGGCGGGCGTCGCCAAGTGCAAGGCCGATCACATCGTCATCGCCGGGCATGACGGCGGCACGGGCGCGTCCCCCTGGAGCAGCATCAAGCACGCCGGGACACCCTGGGAAATGGGGCTGGCGGAAACGCAGCAGACGCTGGTGCTGAACCGCCTGCGTGACCGCGTGCGGGTGCAGACCGACGGACAGCTCAAGACTGGGCGCGACGTGGTGGTGGCCGCCCTGCTGGGTGCGGACGAATTCGGCTTTGCCACCGCGCCGCTGGTGGTGCAGGGCTGCATCATGATGCGCAAGTGTCACCTGAACACCTGCCCGGTAGGGGTGGCGACTCAAGACCCCGTGCTACGTGCCCGTTTCACCGGCAAGCCTGAACACGTCATCAACTACTTTTTCTTCGTGGCCGAGGAAGTGCGCGCCATCATGGCCTCGCTGGGCATTCGCAGCTTCGACGAGCTGATCGGGCGCTCTGACCTGCTGGACACCCGCGCCGGAATCGAACACTGGAAGGCGCAGGGCCTGGACTTCAGCCGCCTGTTCTTCCGCGCCGAGTTGCCGGACGTGGGCCACCGCCACACCGGCACGCAGGATCACGGCCTGGAGGGTGCATTAGACCGCGTGCTGATCGAGAAGTGCCGCCCCGCTATCGAGAAGGGCGAGCGGGTGCATTTCCTTCAGGACGTGCGAAACGTGAACCGCTCGGTGGGCGCGATGCTGTCCGGCGAGCTGATCCGCGTGCGCCCCGAGGGGTTGCCCGATCAGACCGTCTTTATCCAGATGGAAGGCACCGGCGGCCAGAGCTTCGGCGCGTTCCTGGCTCCGGGCCTGACGCTGTACCTGATCGGCGACGCCAACGACTACGCGGGCAAGGGCCTGTCCGGCGGGCGCGTGGTGGTGCGCCCCAGTATCGAATTCCGGGGCGACGCGCGGCAGAACATCATCACCGGCAACACCGCCCTGTACGGCGCGACGGCGGGCGAGGCGTTCCTGCGCGGCGTGGCCGGGGAGCGCTTCGCCGTGCGCCTCAGCGGGGCGAAAGCCGTGGTGGAAGGCACCGGCGATCACGGCTGCGAGTACATGACCGGCGGCACTGTGGTGGTACTCGGCCAGACCGGGCGCAACTTCGCGGCGGGCATGAGCGGCGGCGTGGCCTACGTGTTCGATGAGGACGGCAGCTTCGAGAAGAAGTGCAACCACAGCATGGTCAGCCTGCATAGGGTGCAGCCCGCCGACGAACAGATGCAGAGCGCGGACGCCCGCAGCCTGCACAGCGGTGAGGCCGATGAGACCCAGCTCCGTACTTTAATCGAGAGCCATCACCGCTGGACGGGTTCGGTGATCGCCAGCGACATCCTCGACGACTGGGACAACGCCCGCAAGCGCTTCGTCAAGGTCTTCCCGCTGGAATATCAGCGGGCGCTGAAGGAGCAGGCCACTCGTAAGCCCGCGCCCGGAACCGTGGAGGCCGCCGATACGACGAGCATGCAAACGGGGCCGAGCCGCAAGGGCGGACAGGGGACGTTGACGAAGTAGATGGTTGATGGAGAGGGGCGGAGCTGCTTCGTCTAGTGGCAGGGAAACTTGCCAAACTTCCCCCCTCCCAGCCTCCCCCGCAAGGGGGGAGGGGCTAAAAGCCCTCGTTTCCCCCCTCTCCCCACACCCGACAACCCACAGCCCACAACCCGCCCGGAGGGCATCCATGAGCAAAATCACCGGCTTCCTCGAACAGCCCCGTGTCAAAGAGAAGTACCAGCCCGTGGACGCGCGCCTCAAGAATTACGCTGAATTCGTACTGCCGCTGGCGGGCGACTCTGCCCGGAAACAGGCGGTGCGCTGCATGGACTGCGGCATCCCGTTTTGCAACAACGGCTGCCCGGTCAACAACATCATCCCCGATTTTAACAATCTGGTGTACGAGAACGACTGGCTCTCGGCCATCGAAACGCTGCACAGCACCAACAATTTCCCGGAGTTCACGGGCCGCATCTGCCCCGCGCCGTGCGAGGCCGCCTGCACGCTGAACATCAGCGACGATCCGGTGGGCATCAAGTCCATCGAGCTGGCGATCATTGAGCGCGCCTGGCAGGAGGGCTGGGTCAGGCCGCAGCCGCCGCAGGTGAAGACGGGCAAGACGGTGGCCGTGATCGGCAGCGGCCCGGCGGGGCTGGCGGCGGCGCAGCAACTGGCCCGCGCCGGACATGCTGTGACGGTCTTCGAGAAGAATGACCGTGTGGGCGGCCTGCTGCGCTACGGCATTCCCGATTTCAAGATGGAAAAGCACCACATTGACCGCCGCGTACAGCAGATGGAAGCCGAGGGCGTGACCTTCAAGACGGGCGTGCTGGTGGGCGCGTGGGATAAGAAAAGTACCGTCACCAACCTCGCCACACAGACCATGACCCCGGACGAGTTGCGCGCCGAGTTCGATGCCGTGCTGCTCTCCGGCGGCGCAGAACAGCCCCGTGACCTGCCGGTGCCGGGCCGCGAGCTGGACGGTGTGCATTACGCCATGGAATTCCTGCCGGGCCAGAACCGCGTGAATGCGGGCGACAGGCTCAAGAAGCAATTGCGCGCCGATGGCAAGCACGTCGTCGTCATCGGCGGCGGCGACACCGGCAGCGATTGCGTCGGCACCAGCAACCGCCACGGCGCGGCGGGCGTGACCCAGTTCGAGGTGATGCCCCAGCCGCCCGAACATGAGAACAAGCCGCTGGTCTGGCCCTACTGGCCCCTCAAGCTGCGCACCAGCTCCAGCCATGAGGAGGGCGTCACCCGCGAATTTGCCATTGCCACCAAGGAATTCGTGGGCAAGGGCGGCAAGGTCACTGGGGTCAAGACCGTCCGCATCGAGCTGGTGGACGGTCACCTCAAAGAAATTGAAGGCAGCGAGGAAATCCACCCGGCGGAACTGGTGCTGCTGGCGATGGGTTTTGTCAGTCCGGTGGGCAGCGTGATCGACGCGTTCGGCATCGACAAGGACACGCGCGGCAATGCGATGGCCGGAACCGAGGAAGAGGGCGGCTACGTGACCAACCTTCCCGGCGTCTTCGCGGCGGGCGATATGCGGCGCGGGCAGAGCCTGGTGGTCTGGGCCATCCGCGAGGGACGGCAGGCGGCGCGGGCCATGGATCAGTACCTGATGGGCACGAGCGTTTTGCCGAGGTAGGGGCGGACTGGGGCGCGGGTTGAGCATGACACTGATGCTCAGTGATCCAGCATCTCCGCGCTCAGGTCCTCGGGCCGTAGCGCCCCGGTCATCACCGACACCGTATCGGCCATGCTGATCTTTTTGGGGTTCAGCACGGCGGCGCGCATGCCCATGCGGTGAACGTGAATGCGGTCTGCGACTTCAAAGACGTGCGGCATGTTGTGGCTGATCAGGATGACCTTGCCCAGGCTTGGAACTGTTCAGTGCGCCCTTGCCCGCAGCCACGCCGCCATGTCGTCCATCGGTCCCCGCGCCGTCGGGGCAAAGTTGTCCAGCGTGATGTCCTTTGCTGGGCCGAGGCTGTGGCCCAGTCCGGGGTAGAGCTTGGGGGTGTGATCGGTGTTGCCAGCCGCGACCACGCGGACCATCAGCCGTAGGGCGCAAAAACTCCTCATCCTCTGCCAGCCCTGATGACGCCCGCTCCGCTCAGTCCGATTGGCTGCCGCCCGGATTCGAGATCACCTCGGCGATCCCGTCCTCGTCCAGCCGGGCGATGAATCCGGCGTCGTCACGGTAGGCCATGCCGCTGTCCATCGCCACGCACAGTTTGTCCGCGTAGAGGATCGGTGCGCCCGCGTCCAGCGCCGGGCCGTGCAGGTACTCGTCAAGCAGCACGTAGACGGGGGTGTGGCCATGCGCCAGATGGTCCCCCCCGAAGGTCCTGAGCATCCGGCGCGCGGTCTTCTCGCCGCCGTTCAGCGCGAAGGCGAGGCGGTCGGCAAAGGCATTCAGGAACGCGCCCCAGGCATCGGCGTCGCGCTCCAGCAACAGGGCGCGCACATGCGCGTTGACGGCCCCGGTGCTCTCGCCCAGGCGCAGGTACATCGGGCTGTCGGCGTGGACCAGCAGCCAGGAACCGATCTGGGCCACCGCAGGCCGGGCCTCCAGCCAGGCCAGGTCGCCGGGGTCCAGCAGCGCCAGGTCGCGCGCCTGCCCGCCGTTGTTCTGCCAGTACTCGCGGAAGCCCAGCGCGTCGTCCAGGTCGCTGTGGCCAAACAGCAGCGCCGCCAGCAGCATGACCTCGTGGTTGCCCAGCAGCGCCGTCACCGCGCCCCCGAATTCGGCGGCCTGCACTTCCAGGCTGCGGATCAGCCGGATGACCTCGGTGCCCTGTGGCCCCCGGTCCACGTAATCGCCCAGAAAGACCAGGTGCGCGTCTGCGGCAGTCCAGCCGCCATCGAAGTCGATCAGGCCCGCTTGCCACAGGGTGGCCCGCAATTTGCCATACGCGCCGTGAATGTCCCCGATGACCCACAGTGCCCTCAAGGCGTGGCCTCAGGGTGGGCGCGCAGGGCGGCAAAATAGGCTGCGGTGGCTGGAGAAACGTCTGTGGGCAGCCGGATCAGCGGCCACCAGCGCACCCCGGCGTCGTCGCCCGCTGTGGGCATGCCGCTAAAATCGCGTGCCAGAGACAGCGCCGTGACCCACTCCACCACGTTGCCGTCGGGGTAGATGTGCTGGTAAGTCGGGCCACTGAACACATCCAGAAGTGTAACGTCTGTGACGTCCAGACCGGTTTCTTCCTTGACTTCACGCCGTGCCGCGTCCAGCGCGTGCTCGCCCACTGCCACACCGCCGCCGGGAATGTCCCACAGTCCATTGTCGCGGCGGCGGACGAGGAGCACCGGACCGCCCCGAACGACGGCGATCCCCGCCCCCCTGTTCTGGACCGCAGGAACCGACACGCGCCTAGCGGTCTTCCTCTGCCGCTTCCGGCGAGGGCAGGGTCCGCAGCTTGGTCATGCGCTCGCTCAGATCGTCCTGGATGCGGCGCACATTGCCCTCAAGATTGGAGCGCGCACCGTCCAGCTCGTGGCGCAGGCGCATGATCTCCTCCACCCCCGCCAGATTGACGCCCAGCTCTTGGGTCAGCCGCCGGATCTCGCGCAGGTGTTCGATGTCGCGCTCGGAGTACAGCCGCGTCTTGCCGCTGCTGCGCCCAGGGCTGATCAGTTGTTTGCGCTCGTACAGGCGCAGCGTCTGCGGGTGCATGTCCACCAGTTCGGCGGCGATGGAGATCACGTACACCGGGCGGTCCCTGGGGTCCACGCGCCCCTCGCTGCTGGGCAGGGCGCGGGCGCGGTCCCGCAGCTCGTCCTCGATGCGCGTGATCTCGGCCTCGAACTCACCCTGAAGGTCATCCAGCTCATGCTGGAGGCGCATCACCTCTTCCACGCCCGCCAGGTTCACGCCCAGCTCCTGGGTCAGCCGCCGGATCTCGCGCAGGTGTTCGATGTCGCGCTCGGAGTACAGGCGGGTCCTGCCGGTGCTGCGGCCCGGACGGATCAGACCCTTGCGCTCGTACAGGCGCAGTGTCTGTGGGTGCATGTCCACCAGTTCCGCCGCCACCGAGATCACATACACTGGGCGATGTTTAGAGTCCGAGGCCATAACGTAGCCTGAGTATACCCGAAGCAAGGTTGATGAGAATGGACCGTGGTGCATGGCTGTGCACAGGAAAAAAGGATGACTTGTGCTGGGGGGCAAGGGAAAAGCTGTCACGGCTTGACCCCAGCTTTGCAGGTCCGGCCCCTCGGACCGCTTTCCCTGAGACTAGGCAAAATTCACTCAATTCACGCACCTTGCTCGGTCAAAAGTGAACAGCTCTTTTGACAAATGCCCTGGCACCCTTGAACGGGAGCTGGCGGCGGGGCCGACTGAGGGGTCATGCCGTGGGGCCAACCCCTCTACCTCGCCCACCCTCTATCATCGGCCCCATGACCCAGACCGATCTCAGTGCCGCCCTGAACCGCGACGACGCCAATGCCGAACTGTTCGAGCTGCTCAGGATTCCCAGCGTCAGCGCCGATCCCACGCACAAGCCAGACATGGCGAAGGCCGCTGAATTTCTGCGCGCCAAACTGGAATCGCTGGGTTTCACGGCGCGGGTAGACGAGACGGGCGGGCATCCCGCCGTGTACGCCGAACACCTGAAAGCGCCCGGCCAGCCCATCGCGCTGCTGTACGGCCATTACGACGTGCAGCCCGAAGCGCCGCTGGAGGAATGGACCACGCCCCCCTTTGAACCCACGGTACGCGGCGGGCGCATCTATGCGCGCGGCAGCACCGACGACAAGGGGCAGGTCTACGCCCATGTGCGCGGCGTGGAACTGCTGCTGTCGCAGGGCGAATTGCCCATCAACGTCAAGTTCTTTATCGAGGGCGAGGAGGAAATCGGCAGTCCCAGCATCGTGCCGTACCTGAAAGCGCACGCGGACGAGCTGAAGTCGGATGTCATCGTGATCAGCGACGGCAGCCGTTTTGCGCCAGACGTGCCCACCATCACCTACGGCGTGCGCGGCCTGAGCTACGTGGAAATTCACGTTCAGGGCGCGAACCGGGACCTGCACAGCGGCAGCTACGGCGGGGCCGCGCCCAACCCGATCAACGCCCTGTGCGAGATCATCGCCAAACTGAAAGACGACAGGGGCCGCGTGACCATTCCGGGCTTTTACGACGGCATCGAAGCGCTGACCGACGAGGAGCGGGAAATGTGGGCGGGTCTGCCGCAGGACGACGGCGAATTTGCGGGGAGCATCGGCGTATCCGCCCTGCCCGGCGAGGAGGGCTTCAGCGTGCTGGAACGGCTGTGGGGCCGCCCGACGCTGGACGTGAACGGCATCTGGGGCGGCTACCAGGGCGAGGGCAGCAAAACGGTGATCGCCGCGAAGGCCGGGGCGAAAGTCTCCATGCGACTGGTGCCGGGGCAGGACCCGGAGCGGATTACCAGGCTGATTCAGGACTACGTGCCGCAGATCGCCCCGGAAGGCGTGACGGTCAAGGTGATGGATCACCACGGCGGCCAGCCGATCAAGTTCGATACCTCCAGCGAGTATGTGCAGGCGGCGGACCGTGCCCTTCAGCGGGTGTACGGCAGGCCCGCCATCTTTGCCCGCACCGGGGGCAGCATTCCCATCGTGGCCTACTTTGCCGACATCCTGAAAAGCCCGGTGCTGTTCGTGGATCTGGGCCTCAACGAGGACGCCCCCCACAGTCCCAACGAGAGTTTTGCCGTGCAGGACTACCACAACGGGATTCTGACCAGCGCCTATCTGCTGGAGGAACTGGGGCAGTGAGGCAAGGCGGAAAGCCGGAAGCGGGCCGCCCATGAATCTCGCCTTTCTCGCCTCCCACGGCGGCAGCGCGGCGCGGCACCTGACCCAGGCGTGCCAGGCCGGGGAGTTGGACGCCGTGCCCGTCGCCCTGATCAGCAACAACAGCCGCTCTCCCGCACTGGAATGGGCGCGGCAGGAAGGCTTAAAGACGGCCCACCTGAGCAGCGCCAGGTATCCGGACGCCGATGAGCTGGACGCGGCCATCCTTCAGTTTTTGCGGGAGGCCGACGCCGAGTTGCTGATCCTCAGCGGCTACATGCGCGAACTGGGGCCGCTCGTGCTGAACGCCTTTGCGGGGCGGGTGCTGAACATTCACCCCAGTCTGCTGCCCAGACACGGCGGGCGCGGCATGTACGGGGACCGCGTTCACCACGCGGTGCTGGAATCGGGCGACACCCGGTCCGGCGCGACGGTGCATCTGGTCACGACGGGCATCGATGAGGGGCCGCGGCTGGTGCAGGAAGAGGTAGTGGTGCGGCCCGGCGACACGCTGGAAAAGCTCAAGGCGCGCGTGCAGACCATTGAAGGCGGGCTGATGCTGCGGGCCGTGCGGGAGCTGGCGGCGGAGCTGAGGCCGACAGGCGCTGAAGCATAGGGCCAAGGGAAGAGAACAGGATGGGCGCGATACTGGCCCATCCTGCTCTCTTCCGTCCCCACGAGTTTTTCCTGCACGTCAGTCCCGGCTGGCCCCACTTTCTGGGGATTTGACCTCAATCCGTGTACGCCCCTACCGCTGCGCTGCTGACCAGTTTCGCGTATTTCGCCAGCACGCCGCGCCTGTAACGCGGTTCGGGCTGCACCCACTCTTTGCGGCGGCGCTTGATCTCGGCGTCATCCACATGCAGGGTCAGTTCACAGGTCTCAGCGTTCAGCTCGATGGTGTCGCCCTCCTGCACCAGGGCAATCGGGCCGCCCACATAGGCTTCGGGAGCGACGTGGCCCACCACCAGCCCAAAGGTGCCGCCTGAGAAACGCCCGTCGGTGATCAGACCCACGCTGTCACCCAGGCCCTTGCCGATAATCGCGGAGGTGGGCGACAGCATCTCGCGCATGCCCGGCCCGCCCTTCGGCCCCTCATAGCGGATGACCAGCACGTCGCCGGGATTGATCTGGTCCGCCATGATGGCGTGCATCGACGCTTCCTCGGATTCAAAAACACGCGCCGGGCCGGTGATCTTGATGCTTTTCAGGCCGCTGATCTTGGCGACGCTGCCCTCCGGGGCCAGGTTGCCGCGCAGGATGGCGAGGTGGCCCTGCGTGTACAGCGGCTGGGCGTAAGGGCGAATCACGTCCTGTCCGGCGTCGGGGGTGTCCTGCTCGTGCTCAAGATTCTCGGCCAGCGTCCTGCCGGTCACGGTCAGGCAGTCGCCGTGGAGCAGGCCTTCCCTCAGCAGCATCTTCATCACGCGCGGAATGCCGCCCACCTCGTGCAGGTCAGTGGCCACATACTGCCCGCTGGGTTTCAGGTCACAGAAGACCGGGGTGCGTTCGCGGATGCGCTCGAAGTCCGCCAGGCTCAGGTCGATGTCGCAGGCGTGCGCAATCGCCATCAGGTGCAGCACGGCATTGGTGCTGCCGCCCACGGCCATGATCACGGTAATGGCGTTCTCAAAGGCTTTCTGGGTCAGGATGTCCAGCGGGCGAATGTCCGCTTCGATCAGCCCCAGCAGGGCGCGGGCGCTGTCGGCGCTGCTGGTGGCCTTCTCGGCGTCCACCGCGCTCATGGTGCTGGAAAAGGGGAGACTCATGCCCATCGCCTCGAATGCGCTGCTCATGGTGTTGGCGGTGTACATGCCGCCGCACGAGCCGTTGCCGGGGCAGGCTTTCTTCTCGATCTTCGTGAAGTCCTCGCGGCTGATCTTGCCCGCGCCGAAGGCACCCACGGCCTCGAACACGCTCACGATGGTCAGATCCTGGCCGCCGTAATGGCCGGGCTTGATGGTGCCGCCGTAGACGAAGATGGCGGGGATGTTCAGCCGCGCAATGCCGATCATGGCCCCCGGCATATTCTTGTCGCAGCCGCCCACCACGATCACGCCGTCGTGCGACTGTCCACGCGAGACGGTCTCGATGCTGTCGGCGATCACCTCGCGGCTGACCAGGCTGCACTTCATGCCTTCGGTGCCCATTGAAATGCCGTCCGACACAGTAATAGTGCCGTAGACCTGGGGCATCCCGCCGCCCTCTTGAATAGCGTCGGTGATATGGCCTGCCAGCTCGCCCAGTCCGTTGTTGCACGGCGTGATGTTGCTTTGCGCGTGGGCCACACCGATGATCGGTTTCTCGAAATCGCCGTCGGTGAAGCCCACCGCCCGCAGCATGGCCCGGTTCGGGGCGCGCTCGTCGCCCTGGGTGACCTGGTGAGAGTTCCAGTTGAGCTTGCGCTTCTTGGCGGTGTCGGTCATGCCCACAGGGTAGCGCTGGCGTCAGGTCAGGGGGCCGGGCGGCCCAGACAGGCGGGGCGCGGGGGGCGGACTGGCGGACACTCCGGCCTGCCCGGTGGCCCCCTCACCCCCGCTGCCTTCGCGGCGTCCCTTTCGCACGGGGAGAGAGGCGCAAAAATATCCTCCCCCTAGACCTTTATTCCTGACTGGTAATAAACGGCAGATTGCGGTCGTACTGCGAACGGTCCAGCCCGTAGCCGTACACGAAGGCGTCGGGGATGGTGAAGCCCAGGTATTCCACCGGCACTTCCACCTTGCGGCGGCTGGGTTTGCTCAGCAGGGCGGCGATCTTGAGGCTGGCCGGGCCGCGCCCTTCCAGGTAGTGCAGCAGGTAATTCATGGTGATGCCGGTGTCCACGATGTCCTCGACCAGGATGACGTGGCGGTCACTGATCGGAAATTGCAGGTCCTTGACCAACCGCACCTCGCCGCTGCTCTGCTTGGCGTTGCCGTAACTGCTGGCCTGCAAGAAGTCCATGGTACAGGGCACACCCAGCGCGCGCACCAGATCGGCGTGGAACATGAACGCGCCGTTGAGGACGCAGATCAGATGCGGCTCGCGGCCCGCGTAGTCCTGGCGGATTCGGGCGGCCAGTTCCTGCACGCGCGCCTGAATCTGCTCGCTGGTGATCTGCACGGGGCCGGGGCCGGGGGCCAGGCCGGAAGCGGAAGGGGAACTCATATGGCCGTCAGGCTAACATGCGCCCCCCTGGTTTCGCGTTCTCCTGGGGGGCGGCTGCCCCGTATACTCCGGCGCGTGAATGGCCTGCCTCCTCTTGATCTGAAGTCCGTGCCGGGTGTCCTGGGCCGCATCGTGCAGGAGCGGGCCGGGGATTACCAGCAGGCCAGCCCGGACCTCGGCCCCGCGCGCCCCGCCGCCCGCCGTTTCGAGGCGGCGCTGCGCGGCCCGGTGCTGGCCCTGATCGCCGAGGTCAAGCGCGCCAGCCCCAGCCAGGGCGCGATTGCCCCGCTGGACCCGGCGGCGGCGGCGCGCGCCTACGAGACGGGCGGCGCGTCCGCCATCAGCGTGCTGACCGAACCCCGCCATTTCGACGGCAACCCGCAGGCGCTGCACAGCGTGCTGGGCGCGGTGGGGTTGCCTGTCCTGCGAAAGGACTTCGTGGTCCACCCCGCCATGCTGCGCGAGGCCGCCGAATGGGGCGCGGCGGCGGCGCTGCTGATGGTCAGCGTGCTGGGCGCGGCGACGGGCGCGTATCTGCACCTGGCCCACCACCTGGGGCTGGACGCCCTGGTGGAAGTCCACGACGAGGCCGAGCTGGAGGTGGCGCTGGCCGCCGGGGCGCGCATCATCGGCGTCAACAACCGCGATCTGACCACCCTGAACATCGATCTGGCGGTCAGTCCGCGCCTGATCCGGCTGGCCCGGCAACGCGGGTTTTCCGGCGTCCTGGTGGCCGAGAGCGGCTACCGCAGCCCGCAGCAGATCGCGCAGATTCGTGGGCGGGCCGACGCCGTGCTGGTGGGCAGCAGTCTGGCGGGCAGCGGCAATCTGGAGACGGCGGCGCGGGACTTGATGGCTCCTTAGCGCGGGGAAGGAGGAGTGGGCCTTGCCCGCCTTCAGAGCAGTGGTCCACAGAGCTGTTCGCTGTCGACCGAAGGGGGCGGGCGAGCGTCCACCTGGGGAGGAAGGGCGGCCTCCCGGGCGGCTGTCCACGACGGCAGTCTGTGCTGCCCAGGACAGTGAGTGAGTTTTGCCGGGCATTGAAGAGACTGAAAGCAGCAGCGGTCTGTTTTCTGACGCTGTCATTCGGACCAATGCCCTCAGCGCTTTCCCCGCCACTGACGGTCTCGGGGTGTCTGCTGAGGTACCCAGGCTGACCCGGCCTGCGGGGTACACTGCCCCTCAGACCATGTCCAGCACCGATGTCCAGACTGTCTTTGTGGTCTCCGCCGACCGCGACCGCGCCTCGCAGCTTGCGCCGCTGCTCACGCAGGCTGCGGTGGTGCACGTTGCCGACGCCGAAACCCTGCTGCGCGAGGCACATGTCCAGCCGCCTGCCGTGGCGCTGCTGTACACCGATCTGCCGGGGGTGCCACTTGCCCAGGTGCTGCCCATACTGCGCCAGCGCGCCGAACTGGCCGGGACCCAGTGGCTGGCGGTGGGCACGCGCGGCCTGGGCGCGCTGCTGTCTGCCGGGGCCGACGCGCTGATCAGCGACACCACCGCCCCCAATGCGCTGGCCTTGCAGGTCGGCAACATGCTGGCCCGGGCGCGGCAGCATCACGATCTGCATGGCCGGGTGGCTGCCCTGCAACGCCGCAGCGACGGCTGGGAACACGAGGAACGGGTGCGCGATCAACTGGTCCACATGCTGGTGCATGACCTGAAAAACCCGATTGCCGCCGTGATGGGCCTGCTGGAAATCGTGCAGGACGACGCCCGCGTCCCCGACGACTCCCGCGAACTCTTAAAAGTGGCCCGCGACGAGAGCCAGCACCTGCTGCATCTGGCGGTCAACATGCTCGATATCCGCAAGATCCAGGCGGGCAAGATGAACCTGCGGCGCGAGCTGATGTTCTCGCCGATGTTCGGGGAAGTGCTGACCCTGGCCTGCGGCGACGTGGGCAGCGGCCTGCACGACCGCGTGGTCCGCACGGACGTGGAGAGCAACCTCAGCCCGGCCAGCGCCGACCCGGAAATCCTGCGCCGGGTGATGGCCAACCTGATCAGCAACGCCATGAAGCACACCACCGGCGGCGGCCACATCGCCGTCACGGTGCGCGCCATCCGGGACGCCGTGCAGATTGGCGTGCAGGACGACGGCGAGGGCATTCCCGAGGAAGACATCCCCAACCTGTTCGCCGCCTTCGAGCAGTCGCGCCTGACCCTGCACGGGCGTTTCGACACCGGCATGGGCCTGGCCTTTTGCAAACTGGCCGTCGAGGAACACGGCGGCACCATCGGCGTGCAGTCCGAGCGCGGCCACGGGGCCACCTTTACCTTCTCGCTGCCGCTGGCCCACGATGCCGACGATGACGATTTCGTGGAACTGGTGAACTGACGGCGGCGCGGGCAAAGCTGCTGATCCGGTGGCACCCCCTGTTGCGATGGCCAGGAGCCGGGCCTCTCCCCAGCTTGCTGCTCCGGGCCTCGTGACCATCCAGCAGCCCGCGCCGTGGCGGCCTTCCCGCGTTCTGATAGAGAAGAGTCCGGCGGCGCTCAACAGGGTCAAAGAACCGCGCCCGCTGGGCGTAAACGTGGTAAAACAGAGGGGTAACATAACCCACCCGTCTCATTCGTTTGCCTCTCTTTTTTTGATGCTGCTCGTGCTGTTTTTCACGAGTTGTCTGGGATCAGGGAAAACCGGGGCACAAAGGAGCATCGTTATCGAATACCTCAACTTCGTGATCATGTTACTGGTGGCCGTGGGCATCGGTGTGCTGGCCGTCATCGTCAGCGCCATCCTGGGGCCAAAAAAAGCCACCCGCGCCAAGCTGATGGCCTACGAATCCGGCAACGACCCGGAAGGCGGCGGCGTCGGCACCGGCCAGCGCTTCCCGGTGCATTTCTATCTGGTGGCGATGCTGTTCATCGTCTTCGACATCGAGACCGCCTTTTTTTACCCGCTGGCGGTGGCCTACCAGAAATTGATTCCCTTCGCCTTTTTCGAGGCCCTAACCTTCGTGCTGCTGCTGCTGGTGGGCTACGTGTACGTGCTGAAAAAGCGGGTGCTGGAATGGGCGTAAGCGCTGTGCGCCGTCTAACCGTCAAACCGTCTAACGGTCTAACGGCTAAAGATGGTGCGCTTAGACCGTTAGACCTTTTGACCTTTAGCCCTGCACCGGACTTGAAAAGCCGTGAAACGGAGGTGCCATCATGCCCCTGAAAGAACTGATCGACCGCGACTGGCAGGAACTGGAATCCGAAGGCATCCTGTTTTCCAGCCTGGAGAAACTGGTGGCCTGGGGCCGCAGCAACAGCCTGTGGCCCGCGACCTTCGGGCTGGCGTGCTGCGCCATCGAGATGATGAGCAGCACCAACGGACGCAACGATATGGCCCGCTTCGGCTCAGAGGTCTTCCGCGCCAGTCCCCGGCAGGCCGACGTGATGATCGTCGCCGGACGCCTGAGTAAGAAGATGGCCCCGATCATGCGCCGCGTGTACGACCAGATGCCCGATCCCAAATGGGTGATTAGCATGGGTGCGTGCGCCAGTTCGGGCGGCATGTTCAACAATTACGCCATCGTGCAGAATGTGGACAGCGTGGTGCCGGTGGACATCTTTGTGCCGGGCTGCCCGCCGCGCCCTGAAGCCCTGATCTACGCCGTGATGCAGCTTCAGAAAAAGGTGCGCGGCGAGGCCTTTGACCAGTTGGGCCACCAGTTGCCGATGGTGGATGCGTGGACCCGGTGACGGGCAAAAACGACGGACAGAAGGTCACGTCAGAAGCCGAGCGGCTGACCGGGCCGGACGCGGGCAGGCAATCCTCGCCGGATCAGGCCCAGGTGAAACCAGCACAGATCGTTGTCCGCGCCGATCCGCCCGCGATCACGGTCACACCGAATCCGGCCCTGCCCGTAACCGTGGAGGTCACGCAGGGCGGCGCGGCGGTGGGCCGGATGCCTGTCGCCGCCCCCACACCGCCCGCTGACCCGCGCGACGTGACTGGCTTGATGGCCGAACTGGGATTGACCGAGGACGACTCGGCGGAACCCACCGCCCTCGTTCTGCCAGAGCGGCTGCGCGAGGTGGCCCAGGCCCTCAAGGCACGCGGTTTCATGTTGATGGACACGGTGGGCCTGGATTACCTGACCTACACCCAGCCCCGGCCCAAGCGGTTTGCCGTGCTGCACAACATTTACCACCCGCGCGACCACCGCCGCCTGTTCCTGCGGGTGTGGCTGGATGAGGGGCAGCCGCTGGACAGCCTCTACCCGGTCTGGAAGGCCGCCAATTACCTGGAGCGCGAGGTTTATGACCTGATGGGCGTGGAATTCGTGGGGCATCCAGACCTCCGCAAGGTACTGACCCCGGACGATCTGGAAGGCCACCCGCTGCGCAAAGATTTCCCGCTGGGCGAGACGCCCACGCTGTTCCGCGACGGGCGCTTTCTGGATCCCGCCGCCTTCCGTGCGGGCGTGACCGGGCAGCAGTCCGGCCTGACCGGCTACCGGGGAGAACTGCGGCGCGGGCGCGGCGAGGACCGCCTGCCCCCGGTGATGCCGGAGGGGGGACCGAAGTGATGGGCGAGCCAGTTCTGGGCCGTCCCCAAGGAGGTTTGACATGACCCTCAAAGACCAGGACCGCACCGCCGTCAAGGAGCGCGAGACCCTGCGTGACCTGCGGCAGGACCCGGATTCCGGCACCCTGCCGCGCCGCCAGATGACGCCGGACCACCAGGAATCCACCATAGATGAGCGGCTGCACGGGCGCACCGGGGCGCTGCTGCACACCGAGATGATGTCGCTGAACGTGGGGCCGCAGCATCCCAGTACGCACGGCGTGTTGCGCCTGGTGGTCGACATGGACGGCGAATATGTCGTCAAGGTCACGCCGCACATGGGTTACCTGCACACCGGCTTCGAGAAGACCTTTGAAAACCGCACGTATCAGCAGGGCGTGACCTACGCGCCGCGCACCGATTACCTGCACTGCTTCAGCCACGAGCTGTCCTACGTGCTGAGCGTGGAAAAACTGCTTCAGGCCGAGGTGCCGGAGCGGGCCACCACCATCCGCGTGATTCTGCACGAGCTGGGGCGGATGCACAGCCATCTGGTCTTCGTGGGAACGGGGCTGCTGGATCTGGGCGCACTGACGCCGTTTTTCTACGCCTTCCGCGAGAAGGAGTCCCTTCAGGACCTGTTCGAGGCCGTCTGCGGCTACCGCATGAACCAGGGCTATTTCCGGGTGGGCGGCCTGTCCCGCGACATTCCCGACGGCTGGCCAGCGATGGTCTCGCGCTTTCTGGTCCAGATGGAAAAGGGCGTGCAGGAGTACACCACGCTGTTCGCCAACAACCCCATCTTTCAGGACCGGGCGCGCGGTGTGGGCATCATTCCGCCCGACGTGGCCCTCGATCTGGGCCTGACCGGGCCAAATCTGCGCGCTTCCGGCGTGCCGCTGGACAACCGCAAGGACAACCCGTATTGCGGCTACGAAACCTATGATTTCGAGGTGGTGACCAGCCCCGACGGCGATAGCCTGGCCCGCTTCAACATGCGGCTGTGGGAGTTCGGCGAGAGCATCAAGATCGTCCGGCAGGCGCTGGAGCGTTTGCGGCCCGGCCCGGTAAGCGATCCCAACCGCAAGATTTCGCTGCCGCCTCGCCACGAGCTGGAAACCAGCATGGAAGCCGTGATTCACCACTTCAAACTGGTCACCGAGGGCTTTCACCCGCCCGTGGGCGAGGTCTATGTGCCTACCGAATCGGCACGCGGCGAAGTCGGGTATTACATCGTGTCAGACGGCGGCTCCATGCCGTACCGGGTTAAGATTCGTGCCCCCAGCTTTGTAAACCTGCAAGCCCTGGAATACGCCTGTGTGGGCGCACAGTTCGCCGATTTGATCACCATTCTTGCCACCATTGACCCCGTTCTTGGGGATGTGGACCGATGAATACTCTCAGGCAGTCGCTGGCAGGAAAATTTCTAAGTGTAGGCATTCTTTTGGTATTTATTTATCCTGCTGACTCTTTGGCACAAACAGAATCAGGAGCGCAGAAGTGGGAATATTCAATTATGACATTTGTTACTGCACTGATAAAAAACTACAACTTACGCTTTCCAGATAAAAGCTTCAATGCTATAGATTTAAATGAGCTAGGTGAAAAGTTAATAGGACGTCAAATTAGCAAAGAAGAGTCTATTTTAGGATTAATCATGAGTAATATCGGAAATCAGGGCTGGAAATTGGTAAAAGTTGTTAATGATCATGGAACCTTAGACAGTACGCAGTATTTCTTCAAAAGGCCGAAGCAATGATTCAAGTTTCTGTCAGGCAATGTTTAAAGATGCATTCAGGTTGCTATCAATATCATAGGGGATTTTTTGCTTGTGGTAGCCAAGATAATAATGTATTTCGCTCGTCAGGAGAATCAGGTTGACCTATTTCGCCGATAAACAATCCCTCGTCGCGGATATTTTCTCGCGTTACCCCGATTCCCCGCAGGGCCGCCGCAGCGCGCTGATGCCCCTGCTGCGCGAGGTGCAGGACGCCGAAGGTTTTGTGAACGGGACGCGCCTGGATGAAATCGCGGCCCTGTGCGGCACCACCGCCACCGAGGTCCGCAGCGTCATGAGCTTTTATTCCACGTACCACACGCTGCCCACTGGCAAGTATCACCTTCAGGTGTGCAGCACGGTGATGTGTTCGCTGGCCGGGTCCGACGAGCTGTGGGACCATCTGGTGGAAACGCTGGACGTGCAGCCGGGCGAGGTTTCCCCCGATGGGCGGTTCAGCGTGCAGAAGGTGGAATGCCTCGGCTCGTGCGGCACCGCGCCCATGATGCAGATCAACGACGACGGCTACTACGAGAACGTCACTCCCAGCAAATGCGCCCGCATCCTGGAATCGCTGCATGCGGACCTTCAGCCGCTGCCCGACAATCCGGTTCCTGTGACCGTCAACGCCGAGGGCCGTCAGGTGCTGGCAAGCGGCGAGGCGATCGGGGCCAGCATCACCGGCCTGGGCCAGCTCCCGCCTATCACCCCAGGAGGTGAAGCATGACCGCTGCCTTTCCCGCAACTGCTCCCACTCCTCCCAAGCCGATTACCAGCGGCAAAGACCCGCGTTTCGCGCCCACGCTGTACGCCCACGTGGGGCAGCCGGAAAGCTGGACGCTGGGCTATTACCGCCGGCATGGGGGCTACGAGGCCCTTGAACGCGCCTTCGGCATGGGCGCGGACGCCGTGATCGACGAGGTCAAGCAGTCCGGTCTGCGCGGGCGCGGCGGCGCGGGCTTTGCCACCGGCCTCAAATGGTCCTTCATGCCGCTCAACGACGGCAAACCCCACTACATCATCTGCAACGCGGACGAGTCGGAGCCGGGCAGCTTCAAGGACCGTTACCTGCTCTCGGAAGACCCACACCAACTGATCGAGGGCATGCTGATCGCCGGGTACGCCATGCGCGCCAGCGTGGGCTATATCTACATTCGCGGTGAGTATGTTCATGCCGCCGAGCGCCTCCAGGTCGCGATTGACGAGGCGCGGGCCGCCGGGCTGCTGGGCAAAAACGTCCTGAACAGCGGTATTGACTTCCAGCTCCACCTGCACCGGGGAGCGGGCGCGTACATCTGCGGCGAGGAAACGGCGCTGATGAACAGCCTGGAAGGGCTGCGGGCCAATCCTCGCCTGAAGCCCCCGTTTCCCGCCGCCGCTGGCCTGTACGGGCTGCCCACCACCATCAACAACGTAGAAACCTTCTGCGCCGCCACCCAGATTCTGAAGTTCGGCGCGGAGTGGCACGCGGGCATGGGCACCGAGAAGAGCAAGGGCATGAAGCTGTTTCAGGTGTCCGGCCCGGTGGCGCGGCCCGGCGTGTACGAGCTGCCGCTGGGCACCACCTTCCGCGAGCTGATCTACGACTGGGCGGGCGGTCCCCTGGAGGAGATGAAGGCCATCATCCCCGGCGGCTCCAGTTGCCCGCTGATGCGCTGGGACGATAAAACCCTGGACACGCCGATGGATTACGAGAGCATCGCCGCTGGCGGGTCCATGCTGGGCACGGGCGGCGTCACCGTGATCCCCAGGGCCGACTGCATCGTGAACGCCACTTGGAACATGGTGCGCTTTTACGGCCACGAATCCTGCGGCAAATGCACGCCCTGCCGTGAGGGCATTTCAAGCTGGATGACCCGCATGTACGAGAAACTGGTGCGCGGCCACGGCCAGCCCGGCGACGTGCAACTGATCCTGGATATGTCCGAGAACATCGGGGGCCGCAGCTTCTGCGCCCTGGCCGACGCCTGCCTGGGGCCAGTGCTGAGCAGCATTGAACTGTTCCGCGAAGAGTACGACTCCTTGGCGCAGTTGCAGACGCCCACCTATCCGCCCCGCAACCGCTGGAAGGACGTATGATTCGCCGCGCTCATCGTCTAAAAGTCAAAACGTCTGACCGTCTAACCGCTCTCTTTTTTGCCTTTAGACCTTTAAACGGTTTGACGGTTAGACGCGCCGCTGGAGGCGCACTATGAAAGTCCATGTAGACGGCGTAGAACTCGAACTCCCGGCTGGAACCTCTGCCATTGACGCGGTGTTCGAGGCGGGCGGGGATGTGCCGTATTTCTGCGCCCACAAGTACCTGAGTCCGGTGGGTGCGTGCCGCATGTGCCTGGTAGAAACCGGTTCGCCGCGCAAGGAAAAGGACGGCTCGTTCGTGCTGGACGACGCGACGGGGCAGCCGAAAATCTTCTGGTTCCCCAAGCCGATGGCCTCCTGCACCATGCAGGCCACCGAGGGCATGCACATCAAGTCCGCCCGCAGCAGCGAGGTGGTGGCCAAGGCGCAGGCAGGGATGATGGAATTCACCCTCCTGAACCACCCGCTGGACTGCCCCACCTGCGACAAGGGCGGCGCGTGCGAGTTGCAGGACCGCGCCTTTGAATACGGCTACGGCGCGAGTCGCTTCGGCTTTGACCGCCGCCACGCCGACAAGCACTACCCACTCAGCGACTTCATCATTCTGGATCAGGAACGCTGCATTCACTGCAAACGCTGCGTGCGCTACTTCGAGGAAGTGCCGGGCCAGGAAGTGCTGGATTTCATCGAGCGCGGCGGGCACACTTTTATTGACACCGAGGAGGGCGGCCTGCCCACCGGATTCCAGGGCAACATCGCCGACATCTGCCCGGTGGGGGCGCTGCTGGACAACGTGGCCCGCTTCCGGGGGCGCAACTGGGAGTATGACCACACGCCCACCACCTGCACCCTCTGCTCGGTGGGTTGCTCTATCACTGTGGACGCCCGCAATGGCCGTCTGGAGCGCATCGTGGCCCGTGAGAACCGCGAGGTGAACGAGGCGTGGATCTGCGATGCGGGCCGCTTTGGTCACGCCTTCGCCTCCGAGCGGCGGCTGACCGTGCCGCTGGTGCGCGTGGACGGCGAATTGCAGGAGGCGAGCTGGGACGTGGCCATCGCCGCCATCCGGGCGGGCATGACCCGTCACAACGCCACCGATCTGGCCCTGTACCTGAACGCCGACAGCACGCTGGAAGAAGGCGTGGCGCTGGAAGCGTTGGCCGACGCTGTGGGCAGCCCCCATGTGGACCACTGGCCCCGCTATGAGGTCTCGCTGGACGCCATGCCGAACGGCGCGGCTACCCTGAGCGACGTGGCGACTGCCGACGCCGTGGTGGTCATCGGAGCCGATCTGGGCGAGGAAGCCCCGATTCTGGAACTCCGCATTCTGGAAATGCTGCGCGGCGGCCTCCTCCCACCTGAATACGCACATGGCACGGCGATTGCAGACCTGCGGCTGGTGGAACGTCCGGCCCGCAAGCCGGAAAAGCTGGCGGTCATCGGGAAGGAAACGCGGTTGTGGCAGCATGCCGGAATCCGCGCCTCCTCCAACGGCCACAACGCGCTGGAACGCCTGAGCCGCCCGGACACCGCCGAATTGCAGGCCGCGCTGAAGCTGCTCACCGACAGCGAGAAGGTGATCATCATTTTGGGGGCGGACGTGCTGAACGGCGCTTCCGGCTCGTTCGCGGCGCAATTGAGCGAACTGGCAACCCGCACAGGGGCGAAGGTGCTGGCGATTCCCGCCGGGGCCAACAGCAAGGGACTGGCGGCGCTGAATCTGGTGCCGCGTGAAGGTGGTCTGCCGTTTGCCCGCGTGGCCGATGCTCCCGCCGCGTTCATCAGCCGCTTGGACCCTGGCGTGCGGGCGCGGGGACTGACCATTGTTCACGATTCGCACCTGACCGCCACCGCGCGGCTGGCGGACGTGGTACTGCCCGCCGTGACCAACTACGAGAAGCGCGGCACGACGGTCAATCTGGAAGGCCGCCTGCTGGAACTGGAACAGGCCGCCCTGAGCGCGGGCGAGGCCGCCGATCTGATCCGCACGCTGACCGCCGTTTCGGAAGCGCTGGGCGTCCGCGCCCCCGTCCGTGGCCTGAAGTCGGCGCAGGCGCTGGCGGAGCAGAAACTGGGTCTCAGGCTGGGCGAGTTGCCCGAACGCGGCGTCATTCACGCCTTCCGCAGCTCCCACGTCGCTCCCACCGAGCAGACGCACGTTCCGCACCTGTGGACCGAGCGCATGCAGCCCTCCATCCAGACCCTGATTCCCGCCAACCTCCAGCCGCTGCCGATGCTGGGCGCGGCCCCCGTGGGAGGGGATGACTGATGCCCGACTGGCTGATTCCCGCCCTGATCACCCTACTCAAAGCTGTGCTGGTGGCCCTCGCACTCCTGACCGCCTTCGCCTACATGACCCTGGTGGAGCGCCGCCTGCTGGCCCGCATGCAGATTCGCTGGGGGCCGAACCGCGTGGGGCCGATGGGCCTGCTGCAACCCCTCGCGGACGCCATCAAGAGCATCTTCAAGGAAGACCTTCAGGTCACGATGGCCGACAAGCTGGTCTACACCCTCGCGCCGATTCTGGCGATTGGCACGGCATTGACGGCGTTTGGGGGCATTCCGGCGGGTCCGGCGGGCAGCCTGTTCGGCGCTGATCCGTGGGTCTACAACCTGGACGCCGGACTGCTGGCGCTGCTGGCGCTGACCTCTATGGGCGTGTACGGCATCTTCCTGGGCGGCTGGGCCTCCGGCAGCAAATACCCGATGCTGGGCGCACTGAGAAGCAGCGCGCAGATGATCAGCTACGAGCTGGGCATGGGCCTGAGCGTGCTGGGAACGCTGATGCTGATCGGCAGCACCAACTTCCGCGTGATCGTGGAGTGGCAGGCGCTTCAGGGCTGGACCATTCTGTTCCAGGTCTTCGCCTTCGCCCTGTTTCTGGTCAGCTCCTTTGCGGAAGTCAACCGCACCCCCTTTGACCTGCCCGAAGCCGAGCAGGAAATCGTGGCGGGCTACCTGACCGAGTACAGCGCGATCAAGTGGGCGCTGTTCCAGATGGCCGAGTATGTGAACATGATGACGGCCTCTGCGCTGATGGCGACGCTGTTTTTCGGCGGCTACCGGGGGCCGGTGTTTCTGGACGGCCTTATTC
Source organism: Deinococcus frigens DSM 12807 (assembly GCF_000701425.1). Classification (GTDB taxonomy): domain Bacteria; phylum Deinococcota; class Deinococci; order Deinococcales; family Deinococcaceae; genus Deinococcus; species Deinococcus frigens. Next base: position 98,296 of record NZ_JNIW01000001.1, read on the forward strand.
CCGGCATCAGCGGCTGGCCGATCATCTGGCTGGTGGTCAAGATCGGTTTCTTCCTGTTCCTGTTCATCTGGGTGCGCGCCACGTTGCCCCGATTGCGCTACGACCAGTTGATGCGTTTCGGCTGGAAGCTGGTGCTGCCGCTGGCGCTGGGCAACACCATGCTGGTGGCGTTTCACCTGGCGTTCCTGCGTCCCTCTGGCCTGGGCCTGTGGTTCCTGGGACTCCTGAGCCTGGCCGCGTTGCTGGTCCTGTTCGTGATGGGTGACCGTGTGCGTTCGCTGTGGAGTGCGCCCGCCGCGCCAAAAGTGCCAGCCAAGGCGACGCGTCCTGTGGGAGGCGATTGAGATGGATGGCTTCGTGCGTTCCGTTTCCTCTCCCCAATCCGCTTTGACCTCTCCACCCTCACCCCCCGAAGGAGTTCCATATGGGCGTTCTTGACATTGCCAAGGGCATGGGCCTGACGCTGGGCAAGCTGTTCCAGAAGCCCGTGACCGTCAGTTACCCGGAAGAGCGGGCCACCCTGCAACCGCGTTTCCGGGGGCGGCACGTCCTGACGCGCCACCCCGGCACCGGTCTGGAGAAGTGCATCGGCTGTTCGCTGTGCGCCGCCGCCTGCCCGGCCTACGCCATCTACGTGGAGGCCGCCGAGAACGATCCGGCCTCGCCCCACAGCCCCGGCGAGCGCTACGCCAAGGTCTACGAGATCAATATGCTGCGCTGCATCTTCTGCGGCATGTGCGAGGAAGCCTGCCCCACGGGCGCGGTAGTCATGGGCAACGAGTTTGAAATGGCCGACTACCGTTACGGCGACTTCGTGTACGCCAAGGAAGACATGCTGGTGGGCGTGACCGGATCAATTCCCCAGCGCCGCGAGGCTGCCAAGAGTGGCAAGCCCGTCCGCCTGGGCTTCCAGTTGGACGGCCCGCCACGCGCGGAACTGGAGGGGGTGGAGTATCCGTGAATTGCTTGAATAAGGGTCAAAAATCTGGATATTTGAATGCTCCATCTGCTCCTCTACGGCAAGCCAAAGGCGGCCCCCAATGATGATCGCCTTCATCCTCCTCGGCGCACTCACCCTGGTCGGCGGCGTTATTACCATCGCGGCGCGCAATGCCGTGCATGCGGCGCTGGGACTCGTCGGGACGCTGATCAGCGTGGCGGGGCTGTTTGCCACCCTGAACGCCTCGTTCCTGGCGGCCACGCAGGTGATCGTGTACGCCGGGGCGATCATGGTGCTGTTCCTGTTCGTGATCATGCTGCTCAATGCCAACCAGCCCATCTCCGGGCGCGATCCGATTCCCTTCGTGCGCGAGCTGGCGGGGCTGGGCGGCGTGGTGCTGGCCGGGGCGTTCACCATCCTGGCAGTGTCCTACAAGGACCCGCGCCCGGTGGCCGAGGCGACGCTGGCGCTGGGCGGAGGCTCGGCGTCGGTGATCGGTGAAACCCTGCTCACGCGTTTCCTGTTGCCGTTTGAGGCCGTCAGTATTCTGCTGCTGGTTGCCATTGTGGGCGCGGTGGCGCTGGTGCAACGGCCCGTGCCGCAGCCGGACGACGTGCCGGACAGCGAGGCCGAGTTGCTGACCCCGCCGGTGGGTTCGGCCATTTCCAGAGGCGGCAGTCAGCCCGTCCTCCAGCACCAGAGTCTCCAACACCGCAACGACGAAGGGGAGGTGAGGGCTTAATGGTTCCAACGAGTTATTACATTGCCCTGTCGGGCATTCTTTTTGCCCTGGGCATGATCGGCGTGCTGACCCGCCGCACCGCGATCATGGTCTTCCTGAGCGTGGAGCTGATGCTGAACGCCGCCAACATCGCGCTGGTGGCCTTTGCCCGCTCGTGGGGAGACCTGACCGGGCAGACCGCCGTATTTATCGTGATGACCCTGGCCGCCGCCGAGGTGGCGATTGGCCTCGCCATCATCGTCGCCATCTTCCGCAAGCGCGAGACCACCAACGTGGACGATCTCGCGGCGATGAAAGGCTGAGTGGCGAGCGTGTTGCCCCTTCTGTATCTGCTTCCGCTGCTGCCTTTAATCGGCTTCGCCCTGCTGATGGTCTTCCCGCGCCTGTTCCCCGGCAAGTCGGGCGGCTGGCTGGCGACTGGTTTAATTGGCGCGGCCTTTGTCGTCGCCGTCCTGCGCTACCTGGGCCAGGGCGACACTCCCGCACAGGAAACGCTGTGGACGTGGCTGCCCAATATGGCGCTGAATGCCAATCTGAGCGTCGGCTTCTATCTGGATCAACTGAGCGCGTTGATGGCTCTCATCATCACGGGGATCGGCTTCCTGATTCACCTGTATTCCATCAGCTACATGGGCCACGACGCCAGATTCACGCGTTTCTTCGCCTTCCTGAATTTCTTTGTCGCCATGATGCTGATTCTGGTGCTGGCCGACTCCTACCCGCTGATGTTCGTCGGCTGGGAGGGCGTGGGGACCGCCTCTTACCTGCTGATCGGCTTCTGGTTCAGCGGGCGCGGCAGCGAGTCCAGCGATAAGGATCTGCGGGCGGCGGGCGAGCAGGAGGGCGTCAACAATTCCAACGCAGCCCGCAAGGCGTTCATCATGAATCGCATCGGCGATCTGGGCTTCATGCTGGGCATGTTCCTGCTATATAAGCTGTACGGTACCCTCAGCATTCCCGAACTGGCGACGCGGGTGGAAGGCGTGAATGTCGCCACCGCCGGAGTGGAGCTGGCCTGCCTGTTCCTGCTGGTGGGCGCAATCGGCAAGAGCGGTCAGTTGCCGCTGACCACCTGGCTGCCCGACGCGATGGCGGGGCCGACGCCAGTTTCCGCGTTGATCCACGCCGCCACGATGGTCACGGCGGGCGTGTACCTGATCACGCGCAGCCACTTCCTGTACGAACTGGCCCCGAATGCCTCCTTGTGGGTGGCCTGGGTGGGAGGATTGACCGCGCTGTACGGCGCGCTGGCGGCTCTCAACCAGCACGACATCAAGAAGATTCTGGCCTTTTCCACCGTCTCGCAACTGGGCTACATGTTCCTGGCGGTGGGCGTGGGTGCGTACTCGGCGGGCGTGTTCCATCTGCTGAGCCACGCCTTTTTCAAGGCGCTGCTGTTCCTGGCGGCGGGCGCGGTAATTCACGCCCTGCACAACGAACAGGACGTGCGGCGCATGGGCGGGATGCGGAAGTTCATGCCATTCACACACATCGTTTCCGCCGTGGGCGTCCTCGCCATCAGCGGCATTCCGATCTGGAGCGGCTTCTTTTCCAAGGACGCGATTCTGGCCGCCGCCTTCGAGACGCAGCCGTTGCTGTACCTGATCGGATTGATCGTGGCGCTGCTGACCGCCTTCTACATGGGCCGCTGGTACTTCCTGGTGTGGCGCGGCCAGTACCGGGGAGCAGAGGCCACGGGCGTCGCTCACCCGCATGAGGCCGATACCATCACCAAGATTCCGCTGGGCATCCTGGCGGCTGGGGCCACGCTGATCGGCTTCCTGAACATTCCCACCTTCCTGGGCGGCGGCCACGCCTTTGACAGCTACCTGGGCCGCGCCATCCCGCAGGAGGCGCATGAAATCCTGCCCTCTACCGAGTGGAGCCTGACCATTTTCGCCGTGCTGGCGGGCGTGGTGGGGCTGGGCTGGGCGTACCTTCAGCACCGCGCCAAAAAACTGGACAATGGCCCGCTGGGACAGTTCAGCAGTAGCGCTCTGTATCTGGACAATGTTTACGACGGTCTGGTGGCCGCACCCAGTCGGGGGATTGCCGGGGCGCTGGATACGGTGGACCGGGGAACCGACGGCCTGATCGGGAGCATTGCCAGCAACGCGGCGGCTCCCGGCGGCCTGTTTACCCTGTGGCAGAGCGGCTTTGTGCGGGCCTACGCAGTCAGCATGTTGCTGGGAACGGCGGCGATTATTGGGTACTGGGCGCTGAAGATGGTGGGGAGTGGCGCGTGAGGGGGCTGGCGTCTTTGTGCTGGACAAACCTTTTCAACCCTCTCCCGCTGATCTCTAATTCTCACCCTTCACCCCTCACCCCGGAGGCCCCCCATGTTTGATCCCCAATGGCTTCCCACCATCATGATTTTCCTGCCGCTGCTGGGAAGTCTGCTGCTCTTTCTGGCCCCGAACCGCTGGCGCGACGAGCTGGCCGGATTCGTGGCCGTGCTGACCCTTGGCCTCGGCCTGATGATCTGGTATACGGGCGGCTCCGGGCTGCTGGGCCTGAACTGGATTCCGGCGCTGGGCATCACCTACAGCGTGGAACTGTCGGGCGTCAGTCTGGCGCTGGCGCTTGTTACCGCGTTCATGTCGTTCATCGCTGTCCTGTACGCGGCGCGGCGCATTCCTAACCCCGGCACCATGCTGGCGCTGATTCTAGCGATGGAAACCGGGCTGCTCGGCATCTTCGCCGCGCGTGACCTGATCCTGTTTTACGTCTTTTTTGAGGATGCCCTGTTGCCCTCCCTGCTGATGCTGGCAATCTACGGCAAGGCCCACCGGATGCGCGCACTGGTGAAGTTCGCGGCCTACACGCTGTTCGGCAGCCTGCTGATGCTGGTGAGCATCATCGGCGTGCGCTACCTGGGCGGCAGCCCGACGTTCGCCCTCGTTGATCTGAAGCAGAACTTAGTAACTGGTCCGGCGCAGACCTGGCTGTACCTGGGCTTCCTGACGGCGATGGCGGTCAAGCTGCCGCTGTGGCCGCTGCACGCCTGGCTGCCCGACTTTCACGAGCAGAACCACGACAGCGGCGTCCCCGACGTGATGGGCACGCTGTACAAGGTGGGCGGTTACGGCCTGTTCACGTTTGCCATTCCGCTGTTCCCCGACGCCTCGCTGGAACTGCGCCCGATCCTGATGGGACTGGCCGCCTTCACCGCGCTGTACTCCGCTTGGGTGGCCTTTGGGCAGAAAGACTGGAAACGGCTGCTGGCCTACGCGGGCCTCTCGCACATGGGCTTCGTGGCGCTGGGTGTCTTTTCTCTGAACGAAACGGCTGTGATCGGCGCGATGTACCTGCTGGCCTTCCAGAACCTCTACACCGGGGCGCTGTTCCTGAGCGTGGGCATGGTGCAGGAGCGCATCGGTAGCCTGGATACCCGCGTGGGCGGCCTGATGACCGGGGCCGGTGCTCTGGGCGGAATGACGATGGCGCTGTGGTTCGCGTCCATCGCCGTTCCCGGAATGGCCGGATTCATCGGCGAGTTCTCGGTGCTGCTCGGCGCGTATCAGGTGTCGCCGTGGGTCGCCTTCGCGGCGGGCCTCACGACGATTGCCGCCGCTGCCTACGCCCTCACTGCTTTTCAGACCACCTTCTGGCAGGCGCGGCCCCTTGGCGGGATCGCGGTGCGTGACCTCGTCCATACCGAATGGCTGATCCTGGGGCTGCCGCTGGTGATCGCCATCTTCTTCGGCGTGTACAGTGCCCCGGCCCTGAACCTGATGCAACCCGCCGTGAAATCCGTTCTCGCTGCCCTGGGAGGCAGTTAACATGTTGCAAGCTCCCGATGTCGCCCTTCTTCCACTGCTGCCCATCCTGCTGGTGCTGGCGGGCGCGCTCCTCAGCACCTTGCTGGGCTTCTGGGTCAGCCGCCGCACGCTGACCGTCATCAACATCGTCACCGTGATCCTTTCAGGCGCGGGCATGATATTCCTGTGGAATCAGGGCCTGAGTTCGTTCGCTGGAGGCTTGCAGGCCGACAACGCCGCCATTCTGCTGGGGTTGACCATTCTGGTGGGAACCCTGATGACCCTGCTGGTGTCGCTGGATACGGCGTGGCGGGCGCGGGTCTCGTTCCCCGAATTCGACGCCATGCTGATGTATGCCGTGACCGGCTGCCTGCTGATCGTCTTCTCCGGCGACCTGATCGTCATGCTGATCGGCCTGGAGATCATGAGCCTGTCGGGCTACGTCCTCGCCACCTTGCAGGACTCGCGCCGCGCCGAAGAATCGGGCCTGAAGTATTTCCTGCTGGGCGCGGCGGGCAGCGCCATCCTGATCTACGGCATCGCCTTCGTCTACGGCGCAACCGGCAGCCTGAATTACGCCGCGATTGCGGCGAAGGTGGGCAGCGTGAGCAACCTGACGCCCGAGAATACGGGCATTCTAGTGGGCGGCAGTCTGCTGTTGCTGGCGGGCTTCGCGTTCAAGATCGCCCTGGTCCCCTTTCACCAGTGGACCCCGGACGTGTACAGCGGCGCACCCACCACCGTCTCGCTGTTCCTCAGCACGGTGGTCAAGGTGGCGGCGTTTGCCGGAATGCTGCGCGTGTTTGGCGGCGCGCTGGCCGACGCGCCCGGCTGGGCGGGGGTCCTCCAGATTCTGACCGCAGCCACGCTGATCATCGGCAACACGGCGGCGCTGCTTCAGCTCAATTTCAAGCGGATGATGGCCTACTCGGCGGTGGCCCACACCGGCTTCCTGGCGATGTGCCTGCTGGGTACGCAGGCGCTGGGCGGCGCGGCGCTGGGCTATTACCTGCTGGTCTACACCTTAATGACCGCCGCCGCCCTGGCCGTGGTGGCCGCCCTTCAGCGCACCGAGACGGGCTTCGAGATCAACGACATGCGCGGGCTGTATTACCGCCACCCCGGCTACGCCATCGCGCTGTCGGTGTGTCTGGCGTCGCTGGCAGGTCTGCCGCCCTTCGCGGGCTTCTTCGGCAAGTATCTGGCGTTCCAGGCGGCGTTCCAGAATGGCTACGTGTGGCTGTCGGTGCTGGCCGCCGTGACCAGTGTGGCCGCGCTGGTGTACTACCTGCGCCCCGCCATGCTGATGTTCATGCCGGACCGCACGCCCGCGAAGGAATACACGCGCGGCGAGCGTTTCCCGACCACCCTCACCATCGGACTAGGCGTGGCGGGCGTGACCGTGCTGGGCATCTTGCCGAACGTCTGGTATGGCTGGGTGGCGAATCCGGCCATCTGGCAGTTGCTGGCCGGGCGCTAGAGGAGAGTTGAGGAGACGACACCGCTTCCGGGCGGTGTTTTTTGTTGACATCGGTTGACGCCCGATAAAGCCTCCCCGTAGGCATTCACGCAGGCCGGGTCAGGCCGCGTCCCTAGACTGGATGTTATGTTCAATTTGATTGGCAATCCGGGGTCTTCACCGTGACGGTGGAGGAAAGAAGCGCCGTCCTCTCCCTGCTGAACTCGGCGCATGTGACAGAGCCGACGCGGCGGGCGCTGCTGGAACGGCTGGACGTCCGGTATGAGCGCGAGTTCTTTGGTGAGGCGGAATTTGAGCGGCTACGCGCCCTGGCCCTGCGCCTTGTTCCCCACAATCCCGCCGAGCTGAACCTGACCGGAACGGTGGACCACCGCCTGCACTCCGGCGTGGGCGATGGCTGGCGCTACGCCGACGCGCTGCCGGACGGGGAGGCCTACCGGGAACTGCTGGCCGCCCTGCCGGATGGGTTTGAGACGCTGGACGGCGACGCTCAGGACACCGCCATTCATGGGGTTCAGTCTGCCCACCCGCACGCCTTTGAAGACCTGCTGGCCGAGTTAACGGAAGCCTTCATGGCGCATCCGCTGACGCAGTACCGCTTTGGCTACGCGGGCTTTGCGGACGCGCCCGAATGGCCCCGCGTCGGCCCGAACGAGCTGGAACCACGCGAGGTTGCGTATGGCCCCCGCTGATTCCCTGCCGACTGATTTAGACATCCTGGTAATCGGCACCGGGGCGGGCGGCGCACCGCTGCTGGCGCGGCTGGCCTCGGCGGGTCTGAAGGTGGCCGCGCTGGACGCGGGTGTGCGCCATCCCCCGGAAGGCATCGCCACCGATGAAGTCGCGCAACTGGGCCTGTTCTGGACCGATGAGCGGCTGTCGGCGGGCAACGATCCGGTGTCCTTCGGGCGCAACAACAGCGGGCGCGGCGTGGGCGGCAGCACGCTGCATTACACCGCCTACACACCACGCGCCCAGCCAGATGATCTGAAGCTGCGAACCGAGTTCGGTGTGGGCGAGGACTGGCCGCTGGAATTCTCCGAACTGGAGCCGTATTACGACGAGCTGGAGTATTTTCTGGGCGTCTCCGGTCCCGCCGAGTACCCGTGGGGGCCGCCGCGCAAGCGGGCCTACCGCCACCCGCCGCTGCCGCTGAACGGGGCCGCGCGGCTGATGCAAAAAGCCTGCGCCGAGATCGGCATGAAGACCTCACCCGCCGCCAACGCCGCCCTCAGCCGCCCGCAGGAGCAGGAGGGATACGGCACGCGCCACACCTGCACCAACCGGGGCTTTTGTCAGGCGGGCTGCTCCATAGGCGCGAAGGCCAGCATGGACGTGACTTTCCTGGCACTGGCCGAGGCCCACGGCGCGCGGATCGTGGACGGCGCACAGGTCACGGCGCTGACGATGAAGAATGGGCGCGTGACCGGCGCGGAATTCATGCGCGGGGGAGAGGTGGAGCATCTCTCGGCCCAAACCGTCATCCTCGCCGCTGGAGCGGTGGAAACGCCGCGCCTCCTGCTGATGAACGGCCTCGCCAACAGCAGCGGGCAGGTGGGGCGCAACTTCATGGCGCATGTCGGGATTCAGGTGTGGGGGCAGGTAGAGGACGATCTGCGCCCCTACAAGGGCATTCCCGGCGGCCTGATCAGCGAGGACACCCACCGCGTTCCCGGCCTGATCGGCGGCTACCTGCTGCAATCGCTGGGCGTGATGCCGGTGACCTACGCCACGCAATACGCGCGCGGCACACTCAAGTGGGGGCCGGAGTTGGTTCAGCATCTCAGCGGCTACAATCATGTGGCCGGAATTAACGTGCTGGGCGAGTGCCTGCCCTACGAACACAACCGTCTGGAACTCTCCGACGAGCTGGACGGGCGCGGGCTGCCCAAGCCGCGCGTGCACTTCTCCTTCGGCGAGAACGAGCAGAAGATGAACGCCCACGCCGAGGCCCTGATGCGTGAGCTGTGGGACCGCGTTGGCGCGCGGGACGTGTGGGCGCTGCCCCGCGCCGCGCACACCCTGGGAACGGCCCGTATGGGGAGCAATCCCGCAACCAGCGTGGTGGACCCCTCCGGACGCACCCACGACGTGCCGGGCCTGTGGATCTGCGACAACTCCATTTTCCCCAGTTCCCTGAGCGTCAATCCCGCCCTGACCCAGATGGCGCTGAGCCTGCGGACGGCGGACGCCCTGCTGGGCGACTTGAAAGGGCAAGCGCCGCGCTCCTGACCCCTCCACTTTGAGGGGAGAGACTGGAAGGGAACGAACCGCAAACATCCGCCCCGCGCCACCCGAATAACCTTCCTTCAAAGGAGTTCACATGACCCATCAGAACACCGCCGAACGCAAGGACCTTCAGCCTCTGCCTGAGGCCAGAAAAGCGCAGATCGGGTACGCCGTGCTGGGCATCGGTACGCTGACCATCGACGAGTTGCTGCCCGCCTTCGCCGTGGGCCAGCGCTCCAGGCTGGCGGCGGTGGTCAGCGATGACCATGACAAGGCAGTGGTCACCGCCCTCGCCTACGGCCTGACGGAAGACGACGCCTACGACTATGACCGCTTTGAAGACTTGCAAAAGCGCGGGGACGTCCACGCCGTCTACATCGTGCTGCCCAACAGTCTCCATCTGGAATACACCCGGCGGGCCGCCAAAATTGGCAAGCATGTGCTGTGCGAGAAACCGCTGGCGGCGAACCCTGAAGACGCCGGGGCGATGGTCAGGGTCTGCGCCAAGTACGGCGTCAAGCTGATGACCGCCTACCGCTGCCAGTACACCCCGCACCACTGGCGGGCGCGTGACCTGATGCAGAATGGCGAGCTGGGCCAGGTCAAACTGATCCACTCGGTCAACGTGCAGGTGGAGCCGAATGACGGCCAGTGGCGTTTGACGGACAAACTGGCGGGCGGCGGCTCGCTGCTGGATGTGGGCCTGTACTGCCTGAACACCATCCGTTTTCTGCTGGCCGAGGAGCCGTCTTCCGTTTACGCGCAGACCTTCAGCACCCCTGACGACGAGCGCTTTGGGGAAGTGGAGGAAACCGTGGCGTGGCAGATGACCTTTCCCAGCGGCGTGATCGCCCACTGCTCCTGCTCTTACGGCGCGGCGCATGCCCGCACGCTGGACGTGTTCGGCGCTGCGGCCCGCCTGACGCTGGACCCCGCCTTTGACTACACCAACCTGCGCCTGACAGTGCAAACCCTGGAAACCATCACCGAACACCGCCTGCCCGAAACCGATCAGTTCGCGCTGGAAATTGACCATTTCTCGGCCTGCATTGAGGAAGACCGCCAGCCCTTCACCCCCGGCGAGGAGGGCTTGCAGGACCAGCAACTGATGGCCGCGATTTACCAGTCGGCGCGCGAGGGCAGGCCCGTCAAGCTGGAGAAGATAGAGGGGAAGGACGCCTTCCGGGGTTCGCCCCCGGATCAGGACTTTGCCGAGCGGGCCTGAGATGACGCCACTCGCCCTAGTCCACGGCTTTGGCACCTCGCGTCACCTCTGGCGGCGGGTGCTGGAGGGTGTGGAAGGGCAGGCGGTTGATCTGATCGGCTTTGGCGACGCGGCGGAGGCGGGCCGGGCCGGGCAGACGGTGGGGGACATGGCGCAGGCGCTGGCCGGGACTTTGCGCGGGGCAGGCGGCGGACCTTATCGCGTCGAGGCGCATTCAATGGGCGGCAAGGTGGCCCTGCTGCTGGCCGCCCGGAATCCCGAACCCGTCTCGGAGCTGCTGCTAATCGCCCTCTCGCCACCCACCCCCGAGCCGATGAAACCGGAAGGCCGCGCCAAACTCCGCTCCGCTTACGGTGACCGGGACGCCCTGAATGCCCAGTACCACGAGATCACCCATCAATCCATCCCCGATCAGGATTTCGAGCAACTGATTCAGGATGGCCTGCGCGCCAGCCGCGACGCCTGGACCGCCTAGACGGACGTGGGCAGCCGCGAGGATATATCCGGTGAGCTGGACGGCCTGAAGTTGCCCATCACCGTCCTGTATTCGGAGGATGACCCGGCCATCTCGCCTGACACCATCCGCTCGGAAGTGCTGGCGCGTTTCCCACAGGCAGCAGCGGTTCCTATTCGCGGCAGCGGCCACCTGATTCCGCTGGAGAAGCCGGACGCCGTGATTTCTCTACTTCAAGCCAAGGAGGAAAGACCATGACCCTGACTTTCAAAGCCAGCGACGTGACCGACGGCGGTATGCACACGTTCGATGGGCGCAGCGAAACAGGATTGATCTGCGCGAGGGCGTGAGGGTCACGAAACTGGACCGGGAGGCCCGCGAGGTGCGTCTGGACGGCGATTCACTCCGTTTTGATGCGGTTATCGTCGCCACCGGAGCCACGCCGAACAAGTTGAAAGTTCCCGGAGCGGAACTGGACGGCCTCTATCAACTGCGCTCATTCCGCGACGCCGAACAGTTGAAAGACGCGGCGCAGGGTAAGCACCTCGTCGTCATCGGCTCCAGCTTCATCGGCCTGGAGGCGGCGTCCAGCTTGATCGAGGGGGCCGCATCGGTCACCGTCGTCGGCCAGGATGCCGAGGTCCTAAGCCGCGCCCTGACGCCGAAAGTGGGCCGCGCCATCCGCAAGCTGCACGAGGACAAGGGCGTGAAATTCCATCTGAATGCCGAGGTGGAGGCCATCGAGGGTTCAGGGAAGGCCGAGGCCGTGCGCCTGAAAAGTGGCGAGACTGTCAAGGCTGATCTGGTCCTGCTGGGCATTGGCGTGAAGCCCAATTCTGATTTGCTGGCTGACCTCGCCAATGAGAAGGGGGCCGTCCCCGTGGACGCCCATCTGCTGGCCGCGCCGAACGTATATGCCGTGGGCGACATCGCCCTGGCCCCCACCGTGCTGGGCGAGATGCGCGTGGAACACTGGCGCGTGGCCTTGCAGGAGGGCATGACCGCCGCGCAAAGCATCCTGGAGTCCGCCAATCTGGAACCGATGGATCAACGCGTTCCCTTCTTCTGGACCCAGCAGTACGGCAAGAGCCTGCGCTACGTGGGCCACGCCGAGAGCCTGGACGACACCCACCTCTGGGGTGACCCGGACGAGTTGAAGTTCATTGAATTTGCCTTCAGGGACGGTCAGGCGGTAGCGGCCAGTGGCATGGGCATGGATAGAGACCTTGCCGCCTTTGAAGAACTGCTGAGGCTGGGGCGTGCGCCTGGGGCGGGGAAATCAAGCAAGGGGAATTCAGTCTGGTGGAGCGGTTGGAGGAGGGCTGAACACCACGACGCCACCCCCGAAGAAGTGGCGGTGGGGGTGCGCGGTGTGCGCCGAAGCCGTGGAAGTGAGGGGTGAAATGTGCGGTGTCAGTGGTGAAAGGTGCTGGGCCTGCCCGGTGAAGGGGTGAGGAGTCGAACCCCAGACGTCGCCCCAGACGTCACCATGAGGTGCAGCATGATCCCCGCTGCGAGGTAGGTTTCCGCCCGCACAGACGCGCACCCATCCCTAATGTGCGCTCAGCCGGGCAATTCCGTCAACCAGTTGGCCTGCTGAATCTGGGTTTCCAGTTCCCGGCGGGCTTTTGCCAGTGCGTCCACCTGCTTTTGCAAGTCGCGGGCAGGCAACACCGAGAGGGTCCGAACCTCGCTGTTGCTGTAGCGGTTCTGCCGCTCGGAAGCGGTGGCGGCGGCGCGGCGCAGCACTTTCAGGCGCAGGTCCAGCATGTCGCGGCGGTTCAGGGCGTCGGTCAGGGTCAGGCCGCTGGGCAGAGTGGCGCTCAGATTGGCGCGGTGGATGCGTGGGATCAGGAGTTCCAGCGCAGCCGTCACTTCCATAAATTCCTTCAACAATTGCTGCGGGTCTTCGGGAGGCTGTTGACCCTCCTGCACCAGCATATTTCTGACGATGCGCTCCTCAAGCTGGGCGGCGCGTTTTTGTAAGTCGGCGCGTTCAATCAGGGCTTCAGCCAGTTTCATACACCCACAGTAAGGCGCTGTCGTCCGGCGTCAGGCCAGCCCCAGTTCTGCCCGTATCGCCCCTTCCTCCGAACTGCCGCCCACCATCACTCTTTCTATCTCGCCTGCTGGCGTGGTCAGGACAAGTGTGGGAAAGAGCGCACGCTGTAGGCTCGTCCAATTTTGCCACCCGCGTCCAGCAGCAGTTGTTCGCCGTACCCGTGTTCGGGCAGTTCGCCGCGTCGGGCGTCAATGACCCGCAAATCCAGCCCGGAGGCTGAGGCCAGCCGCCCGATGAACATATCCAGCCTGTCGCAGCCCACACAGCCCTCTGATTTGAAGTACAGCAGCGTGTGGTGGCTGGACGCTTGCGCCCGGCTTGACGGTGGAGGCGGCAAACAGACGGTCCAAGATTGAACCGACGAAGGGTGGAACCTTGATCTTGATTTGCCTGGGGGTTTTCGCGGACCGGGACATGCAATCTCCTTTGCTTGGCTGGGATGCTGCCCGTTACGTGAACGTTCCTGCAATGGTTCCCGACACTTAACCCCCACCTAAGCCACAAGGCGCACGATTTCCTGGCCCCCGCGTTGTTATGCTCCCCCTAAGATGCCGTTCGATGCTCGCGCCCTGACCGCCCTGGATTTCCCCCGCATTCGCGACGCCCTCGCCGAGCGCAGCAGCACCTCGCTGGGCGCAGAGCGGGCGCGGAGCCTGTCGCCCTCTGCCGATCCGGGCCGCATTGCCCGCGAGCTGGACGAGGTGGAAGACGCCCTCTTCGGCGTCAGCCTGAGCCTGGGCGGGATTCAGGACATCCGCGAACTGCACGCCCGCACGCAGGACGGACGGGTGCTGAGTGGTCAGGAATTGCTGCTGGCGGCCTATTCCCTGGACGGCGCGATGACCGTCAAACGCGCCATCAACGCCAATTCACGCGGGCCATTGCGTGAGGTGGCGCTGGGCCTGGGCGAACACTCGGAGCTGATCCGCCGCGTGCTGTCGGCCCTGGACCGCGACGGCGGCGTGCGCGATGAGGCCAGCCACCGCCTGCGAGATCTCCGCAAGCGCATCGAGCCGCTGCGGGGGCGCATCCGCGAGAAGCTGGCCGCCACGCTGGAAAAATGGGCCGACATCCTTCAGGAAAACATCGTCACCATTCGCCGGGACCGCTACGTGCTGCCGGTGCAGGCCAGCCGCGTGGGGCAGGTGCAGGGCATCATCGTGGACGCCTCCGCAACGGGGCAGACCTACTTCGTGGAACCAGCAGCCGTCACGCAACTGAACAACGAGCTGACCCGCCTGATTCTGGACGAGGAGGCTGAGGTCCGGCGCATCCTGATCGAGCTGTCGGGCCTGCTGGCCGCCGACGCCGACGTGCCGATGACCCTGACCACCATCGGGGAGCTGGACCTGATCGCCGCCCGCGCCCGGCTGGCCCGCGACTGGCGACTGAACCGCCCCGAAGCCGTCACGGACGGCACCTATGATCTGCGCGAGGCGCGGCATCCCCTGATCGACAACCCCGTTCCCAACGACATCCGGCTGGGCGACACCAAAGTTCTGCTCATTACCGGACCCAACATGGGGGGCAAGACGGCCACCCTCAAAACGCTGGGGCTGGCCGTGCTGATGCATCAGTGCGGGCTGTACGTGGCCGCCGCCAGCGCCAAGCTGCCCGTCGTGTCGGATGTATTGGTAGACATCGGCGACGAGCAGAGCATCGAGGCCAGCCTGAGTACCTTCGCCTCCCACCTCAAGCACCTGCGCTACGTGCTGCGCTTCGCCTCGCCGGACACCCTCGTGCTGGTGGACGAGCTGGGCAGCGGCACCGATCCCAACGAGGGCGCAGCGTTGTCGCAGAGCATCATTGAAACGCTGCTGGCGCAGGACGCGCGCGGCATTGTGACCTCGCACCTGTCACCGCTGAAACTGTTTGCGCTGGAAACCCCCGGCCTCAAGAATGCCAGCATGGGCTTCGATCTGGAGACGCTGGCCCCCACCTACGCGCTGCAAGTGGGGCAGCCGGGCCGCAGTTACGCCCTGGCCATCGCCCAGCGCATGGGCCTGCCGGAAGACGTGCTGGAGCGGGCCACTTCCCTGCTGGGCGAGGACGCCGGGATCATGGAGCGCATGCTGGAGGGGCTGGAGCGTGAGCGGGCCGATCTGGCTGCCCAACTGGACAGCACCGCCGCCGCCCGCCGCGAGGCCGAGGCCGAACTGGGCCGCGTGCGCCACGAGCGTGAATCTCTGGACATGCGCCGGGGCGAGATGCTGGCCGAGGCCTCGCAGAAGGCCGAATCGCTGTACGCCGACGCCGTGGAGCGCGTTCGTACCCTGCGCGCCCGCGCCCAGGAGGACAGCGCCCGCCCGCGCGTGATGCAGGAGCTGCGCGAACTGCGCGTCGCCGCCCAGAAATCCCGCCCTGCCCCCGTGGTGCGCGAGGAACGCGGCGATCCGATCCGGGTGGGCAACGTGGTGGACGTTCCTACCTACAACGCGGGGGGGCAGGTGCTGGAGCTGCGCGGTGACGATCTGGTGGTGCAACTGGGCGTCATGAAGGTGGGTGTCAAGAGGCGTGACGTGAGATTGCGCCCCGAGGTCAAGGTCGCGGCCCCCAAAAGCAGGGGCCTTCGCAGCGGCTTCGCGGGAACCACCCCCAGCAACTTTGCCTCCGAATTGCAACTGCGCGGCCTGGGCGTGGAGGAAGCCGTGGAGGAGCTGCGCACCGCCATCCTGGAAGCCTCGGCCCTCAAGGAAACGCCGCTGCGGGTGGTCCACGGCAAGGGCCAGGGTGTGCTGCGCCGGTTGCTGCGCGAGTATCTCAAGAACGACAAGAAAGTCGAGTCGTACCACGACGCCGAACCCAATCAGGGCGGACATGGGGTGACGGTGGTGAACGTCAAGGTGTGAGGGAGTGGAAAGGAGAGCGGGCAAAGCATTCCACCTCGGTATATTCGGCGTGCTACCTTCTCCCCCGTGATGGCCCCGTGACTGCCGCATGACCGCCCGAATCTCTTCCAATCCCCCACTGACGCTGAGTATTCTGGCGGCGGGAACGGCGGCGTTTTTCACGCTGGGCGTGATCCAGGCGATGTACGGCCCGGCCTTCACGCTGTTTCAGACGCGCTACGGCATTTCCACGGCAGGGGTGGGCATCATCGCCAGCGCCCATTTTGTGGGTTCGGCGCTGGCCCCGCCGCTGGTGGGCCTGCTGCTGCTGCGCCTGAGCCTGTGCCGGGTGGTGGTGGCCGCGCTGGTTACGCTGGCGCTGGGGGTCACGCTGGTGGCGTTTGCTCCCACCTGGCCGCTGGCGATTGCCGGGGCGCTGCTGGGCGGCTTTGGCCTGGGCGGCGTCAGCGGCGGCCTGAACGCGGCCTACGCCAGCATCGGCACGCGGGCGGTCAATCTGGTCAACGCGGTGTTTGGGGTGGGCAGCATTCTGTCACCCTTACTGGTGGCCGGGGTGTCAGGCAACCTCGCCATCCCTTTCCTGACCGTGGCTGCGCTGTGCGGCGTGACCCTGATGAGTGCGCGGATCTGGGGTTTTCCGGCGATGCGCGAGCCGGAGCTGCCCACTGCGCCGGGCCGGGCCGGGGTGCAGGTGGCTTTTTTTCTGGTGCTGATCGCGTGTTACGTGGGCCTGGAGGTGGGCTTTGGCGCGTGGGCGGGCCGTCACCTGCAAAGTCTGGGGTATGCGTCGTTTGCTGTGATCGTGGCCGGATACTGGGGTGGTCTGACCATGGGCCGGATTCTGACCGGGCTTTTTGGCGCGCGGGTGCGCCCGGAGCGGCTGGTGCTGGTCTGCGCGGTTCTGACCACTCTGGCCGGGCTGGCCGCAACACAGGCGGCGCTGGCCCCGACTGCCTATATTCTGGTTGGACTGGCCATGGGACCGATGTTCCCCACGGCGCTGGTGTGGTCCACCCGCAATCTTCCCGCGCGGCTGGTGCCGTTTTTGCTCACTTCCGGCAGTGTGGGCGGCATCGTGGCCCCCTACGTGCTGGGTGTGCTGGCCGCGCGTTGTGGCCCCGGCGCGATTCCGCTGGCCCTCGCGGTGCTGGCCGCCTCACTGGTGGCGGTGGTCTGGGGAACCCTGCGCGTCACCCGTCCGGCGTCACCATCTGCTTTCACAGCGTGAAAATGGATTGCCACTTCGGGGGGGGTGTGTCACAATGCGCGCTACTTCTCACATTCATGCGTCCATTCCCGATCTGTACCCAGTCCCGCCGGTCAAGGCCAGCGGCGTAACGGAGGCTCCACAGTGACCCAAGCAACCAAGACCGTCCGACTGACCCGCGAAGGCTTCGAGCGCCTGCAACGCGCCCTGGATCAGGAGCAGGGCCGCCTGGCCGAGGCCACCCGCATTTTGCAAGAGCAGATGGAAACCAGCGCCGACAGCGAGGACACCGGCCTGGAAGACGCCAAGCGCGAGAAGATGAACATTGAGGCGCGCATCGACGAGTTAGAGGACACGCTGAGCCAGGCCACCATCATCGAGGACCACGAGAACGCCGGGCGCGTGGAGCTGGGGGCCATCGTGGTGCTGGGTAACGAGACCACCAAAAAGGACATGAAGGTGATGGTGGTCAGCGCCCCCGAGGCCACCGTCACCGGCGGCAGCCTGCCCCGCGTCAGCGACGACAGCCCGGTGGGCAAGGAGCTGATGGGCCGCAAGAAGGGCGAGGCGTTCGTGGTCAACCTGGACAACGGCAAACAGATGAAATACAAGGTCAAGAGCATCGAGTATTAGGGCAGAGGGTGAAAGACGAAGGGCAGAGGGCGTGAAAGAAAGCCTTCTGCCCTTCGCCTTTCTCGTTAGCCCGCAGTCATTCCCGCCGCCACCTGCTTCAATTGCCCATTGGCGTCCTCGCGCACCACGCCGCCGTGGTAGGTCACGATGGCTTGCACGTCCAGTTCAGCCATCCTATTCACGGACTGACCTGCCGCCGCCATATCCGGCGTCATCTGTGCCCTGGGGCCGTGGAGCTGCCCGGCATCAGCCACCAGCACGGCGTCAGACACCAGCACGTCTCCGGTGATCAGCGTTCTCATGCGCTCCAGATACAGGCTCAGGTGACCGGGAGTGTGGCCTGGCGTCAGGATCACCCGCACGCCCCCGGCCAGGGGTAGCACCTCGCCGCCTTGCAGGGCGCGGCTTTTCCAGCATGGCGCGCATCCGGGGCGGCGTCTGCGGATCGGCCAGCAGGGCGGCCACCTGCTCCTGCGGTGGCATTTTTCCGGGCCATTCCTCGCCCTGAATAAACGAGGTTTCTCGTGCCGAGGCCCACACCTGCGTGCCACTGGCCTTCACCACGGCTTCCAAGCTGCCGATATGGTCCAGATCGTGATGGGTGATGATGACCTGCCTGATGTCTTTAAGAGTCACTCCGACTTCGGCCAGCGCTGCCTCAATCGCACCTTCCATGTCGGGCATTCCGGTGTCCACCAAGGTATGTCCGGCCTGCGAATCCAGGATCAGGACGGGGTGAAGGACGGTGGGGCCGGTTCCGAAATCGGTGGTCAATTCCAGCACCAGCAGGTCATCGCTCAGTTTCATGGGCGGAGTATTGGCCCCAGGCCCGTTTCACGGATGCACCCAGGGCCACAAACTCTGTTCCCTTTGCGGCGGCGTCTATACTCGCCCCCATGTCTGATGTTCCCGTTTCCGCTGCCCCTGGTGGGCCGCCCCGCCCCGACAACCTGCATGAGCAGACGGTCAGCCGCCTGAACAATCTGGACGCGCAGGTGGCGGCGGGTTTCGAGGCTTCTCCGTACTCTTACCCGCGCACGCACGGCACCCGCGACGTGCTGGCGGCCCATCCCGGCGATCTGGAAGCCGGGCAGGACTGGCCGGGGGAAATCTATGCGCTGGCCGGACGAGTCACGCTGCTGCGGCACATGGGCAAGGCAGCCTTTGCCGATCTGACCGACGAACACGGCAGCCTGCAACTGCACCTGTCCAAGCAGGAAACCGAGAACTTTGACCCCACCAAAAAGATTGACCTCGGCGACATCATTGGCGTGCGCGGCGTGCCGTTCGTGACCCGCACCGGGCAACTGACCCTGCGCGTGACCTCGTGGCAGCCGCTGGTCAAGAGCCTGCACCCGCTGCCCAGCAAGTTCCACGGGTTGCAGGACGAGGAACTGCGCGCCCGCCGCCGCTACCTGGACCTGATGATCAACCCGGAGCGCCGCGCGGCCTTCCGCACCCGCTCAAAGGCCATCCGTTACATCCGCAATTTTCTGGACACGCGCGAGTTCATGGAGGTGGAGGGACCCACCCTGCAAGTGGTGGCGGGCGGCACCGAGGCCAAGCCCTTCAAGACGCACCACAACGCCCTGTCGCACGATTTCAGCCTGCGGATCAGCCTGGAACTGTACCTCAAGAGATTGCTGGTGGGCGGCTTCGAGCGCGTCTACGAGATTGGCCGCAACTACCGCAATGAGGGTGTGGACCGCACCCATAATCCCGAATTCACCATGCTGGAGGCCTACTTCGCTTACGGCGACTACGGGGACATGATGCGGCTGGTCGAGGAAATGCTCTCGGGTCTGGTGCAGGAAGTCACTGGCTCGGACAGGCTGACGTATCAGGGAAATGAAGTGAGCTTCGCGCTGCCGTTCAAGCGTCTGGATTTTGTGACCGCCTTGAAGGAAGCGGCGGAACTGGACTTCGAGCCGACTGATCTTGCGAAGTTGCGCGAGTGGACCGACGCGAGGCACCCCGAACTCCGCAATGTGCCGGATTACAAGCTGCTGGATAAGCTGTTCGGCGAGTACGTGGAAGACAAGCTGATCCAGCCCACCTTCGTGATCGACGTGCCGCTGGCGATCAGCCCGCTGGTCAAGGTGCACCGCAGCCGCCCCGATCTGGCCGAGCGCGCCGATCTGTTCGTGGCTGGATTTGAGCTGGCCCCCATCTATTCCGAGCTGAACGACGCCCTGGATCAACGCGCCCGCTTTGAGGCCCAGTCGCAGAGGCGTGACGACGGAGATGACGAGGCCCACGAGCAGGACGAGGACTTCCTGCTGGCCCTGGAATACGGCATGCCCCCCGCCGCAGGCATGGGCATGGGCATGGACCGCCTCGCCATGCTGCTGACCGACAGTGACAGCATCCGCGACGTGCTGCTGTTCCCGCTGCTGCGCCCCGAAGGGCAGGCGGGCGAGGCCGACGCAGAAGCCTGAACTCAATTCATATAAGGCCAGTCCGTGTGCGTGCCCGGACTGGCCAGTTTTGATGTGCCGAGCGCTCCTGCTTTTGCTGTCTGACGTCCGAACTTGACCCGATCACCATGCAAAACAAGCCCGGTCAATTGACAAACCCTTCATGATTGGCGCAGCATGACGGGCGTACCTGTTTCACAGACAACCGAACACAGCCAGTTCACGAGGCTTCCGCATCTGAGTGCGCCGCCTCCTTCTCCTTTTGTTCCCACCTTCCACGGAGGAATACATGAGCAAAGTACCCGTCAAGAAAGCACTGCTGATCGCCGCCGCCCTCGCCACCACCACGAGCGCCTTGGCCGCCGGGAAGCTGGAAATCTTCTCGTGGTGGGCCGGGGATGAGGGTCCGGCGCTGGAGGCCCTGGTCAAGCTGTACAAGGAAAAGTACCCCACGGTGGCCGTGGACAACGCCACCGTCACGGGCGGCGCGGGGACCAATGCGCGGGCCGTGCTCAAGACCCGCATGCTGGGCGGCACCCCGCCCGACTCCTTCCAGGTTCACGCCGGACAGGAATTGATCGGCACTTGGGTGGTGGCCGGGCGGATGGAAGACCTGAGCAGCCTGTTTAAATCCGAGGGCTGGAGCAAGGCGTTTCCCGCCGACGTCCTCAAGCTGATCAGCGCCAAGGGCGGCATCTGGAGCGTGCCGGTCAACGTTCACCGCAGCAACGTGATGTGGTACAACCCGGCCAAGCTCAAGGAATGGGGCGTCACGGTTCCCAAGACCTGGCCCGAATTCATCAGCACCTGCGCCACGCTGAAGGGCAAGGGCGTGGCCGCACCGCTGGTGGTGGGCGAGAACTGGACCCAGCAGCACCTGTGGGAAAACGTGATGATCGGCACGCTGGGCGCGCAGGGCTGGGAAAACCTGTGGGCGGGCAAGACCAAGTTCACCGATCCCAAGGTGGTGGGGGCATTTACCACCTTCGGCAAGGTCATGGACTGCGCCAACAAGGACGCCAGCGGCCTGAGCTGGCAGCAGGCCAGTGACCGGGTGGTCAGCGGCCAGAGTGCCTTTAACATCATGGGCGACTGGGCCGCCGGGTACTTCACCACCACCAAGAACCTGGCTCCCGGCAAGGGCTTCGGCTGGGCCACCGCCCCCGGCACGGCCAAGACCTTTGTGATGCTGGCCGACTCCTTCGGGCTGCCCAAGGGCGTCAAGAACCGCGCCGAGGCGACGAACTGGCTCAGGCTGCTGGGCAGCAAGGCGGGTCAGGACGCCTTTAATCCGCTCAAGGGCAGCATCGCCGCCCGCACCGACAGCGATCTGAGCAAGTACAACACTTACTCGCGCAGCGCGGCCACCGACTGGAAGAACAGCAAGATCGTGGGCAGCATGGCGCACGGCGCAGTCGCCCCCGAGAGCTTTACCAGCGCCTTCGGGGCCGTGATTGATCAGTTCGTGTCCACCCGGAACAGCGCTGGGGCCGCCGCCGCCGCGCAGGCGCTGGCCGTCCGCTCGGGCTTCGGCAAGTAACAACCCGCAGCCACAATTGGCGGTGCGCGGTACGCGGTGAGAACGACTGCGTACCGCGCACCGCCGATGGTCTGTCCGAGACAAGGAGGCCCCGTCTGTGAAATCCCTGAGCAAAGACCGCCTGTGGGCCATCGCCGTATTGACGCCCAGCATTATCCTGGTGGGCATTTTCGTCTATTACTTCATCGGGCGCACGATCTATGTCAGCCTGACCGACTGGGGCAATGATCCGGCGCAGGCGCTGGCGCTGAACCCGATCATTCGCTGGGTGGGATTGCAAAACTATCAGGAACTGTTCACCGGCTTTCTGCAAGGCCGCTTCCGGCAGGAGCTGGTCAATACCCTCTTTTTCACGGTGTTTTTCATCCTGGGCTGTCTGGGCGTGGGCCTGGGGCTGGCACTGATTCTGGACCGCAACCCTAAGGGAGAGGGGCTGTGGCGCACCATCTTCCTGTTTCCCATGAGCCTGTCGTTCATCGTGACTGGCACCATCTGGCGCTGGATGCTGCAACCGCAGGGCGGGGTGAATCAGGCCCCCACGCTGCTGGGCGGTCAACCCTCTACCTTCGCGTGGCTATCCAGCAACGACTCTGTTCTCAAATTCGATTGGAACGCTCTACCCCTGATCACCGCCGCCGTGGTGGGCGCGGTGCTGATCGTGGTGGCCGTGCGCGCCGCCCGTGAAGGCCAGCGCACCCGCACCCTGGTGGCCGCCGCCTGCGCCGCGCTGCTGATCCTGTGGGCGGTCTTTATCGGCCCGAATGTCAGGCTGCTGGCTGCGCCCGAATTGCACGGTTTTAACCTCGCCATGATCGGCATCATCATCGCGGCTGTCTGGCAGATGAGCGGCTACACCATGGCGCTGTACCTGGCCGGGCTGCGCGGCATCCCCGAGGAACTGCGCGAGGCCGCCAAGGTAGACGGCGCGAGAGACGCCCAGATGTACCGCTATGTCATCTTCCCGCTGCTGTCGCCCATCACCCTCAGCGCCATGATTATTCTGGGCCACATCAGCCTCAAGATTTTTGATCTGGTGTACGCGATGGCTGGCTCCGACAACATCGCTGCCAGCGTCCCGGCACTGAACATGTACCTGACCAGTTTCCGGCAGAACCAGTTCGCGCTGGGCGCGGCGATTGGCACCATTTTGCTGATTCTGGTGGCCTTTGTCATCGTGCCGTACCTGGCGAATCAATTTAAGGGCGAGGAGGGACACGCGTGAAGGCTGCCTGTGAATGGTTGACCCTCGCGTCCCTTCCCTTCCTGCTTCGGAGGCAGCCATGACCGCCCTTCCCCAGCCCACGGCCTCCACCGCTCCCTCACGCCGGGCGGGTGCTGCGGGCCGCGCCCTGACCTACTTCCTGCTCGTCGTCGCCGCCTTCTTCTTCCTGATTCCCATCTATCTGGTGTTCGCCACTGCCCTCAAGACGCCGGACGCCATCGCGCTGCCGACGGCGTGGCACTGGCCCGCACAGCTCAACTGGGCCAGCTTTGCCGAGGCGTGGGACAAGGTGGGCGGCAACATGCTCAACAGCTTGTTCCTGGCCGTCGTTGCCACCATCCTGAGCGCCCTGCTGGGCAGCCTGAACGGCTACGCGCTGAGCAAATGGCGCTTCCGGGGGGCCAATACCCTGTTCGCACTGATGCTGTTTGGCATGTTCATTCCGTATCAGGCGGTGCTGATTCCGCTGTTTCAATTTATCAAGGCGCTGGGCCTATACGGCAGCATCTGGGGCCTGATCCTGGCGCATGTGGTGTACGGCATTCCCATCACCACGCTGATCTTCCGCAACTTCTATGCCGATGTGCCGGACGCGCTGGTAGAGGCCGCCACGATTGACGGCGCGGGCTTCTGGGAAATCTACGCCCGCGTCATCTTCCCCATCAGCATTCCCGGCTTCGTGGTGGTCATCATCTGGCAGTTCACGCAGGTCTGGAATGAATTTCTGTTCGCGGCCACGCTGACCAACACCGGCAGCCAGCCCGTGACCTACGCGCTGTCTCAACTGGCGGGGGGGCAGGCGGTGTCGTGGAATCTGCCGATGGCCGGGGCGATCCTGGCGGCGTTGCCCACCTTGATCGTGTACATCGTGCTGGGGCGGTATTTCGTGCGCGGGCTGCTGGCGGGAAGCGTGAAGGGGTGAAAAGGTTTAACCGTCAAACGGTCCAACCGTCTAACCGCCAGAGGCTTAAAGGAGCTGATCTGTTCGCCATCACCCCACTTCCCGCGCTATGCTCTATCCCATGACCGTTCGCCGCGCGTGGTGGTGGCCCAGTTTCGCCTGGGTCTAACGCGCTGCTGCTCTCTTTTTTGCCGTGTCCGACGCGCCCAGGTGGTTTCTACACCGCCGGGCGCTTTTTTTGGCCCCATCCCGTTTGACAGGAGTGCAATGACCCAGACCGCCCATCCCAAACCCATGACCGCCGTGGCCGTGCAGGAATTGAATGCCGATCTGGACACGCCCGTCAGCGCCTACCTGAAAGTCACGGATGGCGCGAAGAAGCTCAGCTTCCTGCTCGAAAGCGTGGAGGGCGGCGAACGCCAGGCCCGCTACTCGTTCATCGGCGTGGGCGAGGTGGGGCGCTTCACGTTGCACGGACGCGCCGCCACCCTCAGCGGCGTGCTGGGCGACGAAACGCTGGAAACCGACGATCCGCTGGACGTGCTTTACAGCCGCGTGTTGCGCCCCGTGGAGTTGCCCGCCGAGAAGTTCAACGGTTTGCCTCCTTTCTTCGGCGGCGCGGTAGGTTATGCCGCTTACGACATCATCCGCGTGTACGAGAAGCTGCCCGACAACAACCCTGATGAACTGAAGGTTCCCGACGCCCTGTTCATCGTCCCCGAAGGCATCGTCATTTTTGACCACCTGCGGCACAAGCTGTATGCGGTGGCGATTTCGGAAACCGAGGCTGAGGCAGAGCGCATCGTGGCCGCGTTGGAAGCTGATCTGCGGGGGCCTTTGCCAGATGTGCCAGGGCGCGAGAAAGCCGAGCAGATGACCTTTTCCAGCAACTTTACGCCCCAGGGCTATCAAGCCGCCGTCAGCCGCTGCATTGAGTACGTCCATGCCGGAGACGTCTTTCAGGTGGTGCCGTCCCAGCGGTTCTCGGCAGACCTGACCGTGGAGCCGTTCGCGCTGTACCGGGCGCTGCGCGGCATCAATCCCAGCCCGTATCTGGGTTTTTTGAATCTGGGCGAGGTGACGCTGGTGGCGAGCAGTCCCGAGAGCCTGCTGCGGAGCGACGGCGTGAGCATCGTGACCCGCCCGATTGCCGGAACCCGCCCGCGCGGCAAGACGCCCGCCGAGGATCAGGCTCTGGCCGAAGAACTGCTGGCCGATGAGAAGGAACGCGCCGAACACCTGATGCTGGTGGACCTGGGCCGCAACGACATTGGCCGGGTGGCCGAGTACGGCAGCGTGACCGTGGAGGACGCCTTTACCATCGAGCGCTACAGCCATGTCATGCACATCGTCAGCGGCGTGCGCGGCAAATTGCGCGCGGGGCAGACGCCGCTGCACGCCCTCGCCAGCACGCTCCCGATGGGAACGGTATCCGGCGCACCCAAAATCCGCGCGATGGAAATTATCGACGAGGTGGAACCCGTGCGGCGCGGGCCATATGGCGGCTCATTCGGCTACATCGCCTTCGACGGCAGCCTGGATATGGCCCTGACACTGCGGACGATGGTGATCGCGGGCGGCAGGCTGCACATCCAGGCCGGGGCAGGCATTGTGGCCGACTCTGATCCAGTGGCCGAGGAAGAGGAGACGCGCAACAAGGCGGCGGCGTTGATGCGGGCGGCGGAACGGGCGGCAGGGGGCTTGTGATGACTCGGAAAAGTCAGGTAGGTCTGTATTGTGCCCTGTGCAGTGTCTATTGGACGCAACTTCTAAGCGTCAAATATTCCCCTCAAATTGATGCGCCTGGAGATCAGCTATGACCCACATCCTCCTGATAGATAACTATGATTCCTTCACCTATAACCTCGTCCAATACTTCGGTGAGCTGGGCTGTGAGTTGACCGTCTGGCGCAATGACGCTTTTGCGCTGCAAGATGTGCAGGAATTGAATCCAGACGCCATCGTGGTGTCCCCCGGCCCCTGCACGCCGCTGGAAGCGGGGATGAGCGTGGAGGTCATCAAGGCCTTCGCGCCGAAATATCCAATATTAGGCGTGTGCCTGGGCCACCAGAGCATCGGGGAGGCGTTCGGGGCCACCGTCAAGCGTGCGCCGATTCCGGTGCATGGCAAGACCAGCAAAGTTGCCCACGACGGCCAGGATTTGTTCGCGGGTCTGATGCACGAGGCCAGCGTGACCCGCTACCACAGCCTGATCGTGGAAGACCTGCCGCCGGAACTGCTGGCCACTGCCTGGACCACCGATCAGACGTCAGCGGGTGAATACCGCGCCCTGATGGCCCTGCGCCACCGCGATTACCCGGTGTTCGGCGTGCAATTTCATCCCGAGAGCATCGCTACAGAGGACGGCAAAACCATGATTCGCAACTTCCTGAATGAAGTGGAACAGCGCCGGGCGGCGCAGGTCAAGGCAGTGGGGGCATGATCCACGCCCGATTGATGAACGGCGAAATCCTCTCCCAGTCGGAGGCAGCAGCCTTCATGCGCGAGGTCATGGCCGGGGAAATGAGCGGCGTGCGGATGGCGGCGGCGCTGGCTGCCTTGCGCGTGCGCGGCGAGACGGCGGATGAAATCGCCGGATTTGCCCAAGCCATGCGCGAGAACGCCGTGCGCGTCAATGTCCGCCCGCGCGAGGTGTTGCTGGACGTGGTGGGCACCGGGGGCGACGGGGCGCACACCTTCAACATCAGCACCACGACGGCTTTTGTGGTGGCGGGGGCGGGCGTGCCGGTCGCCAAGCACGGCAACCGCGCCGCCAGCAGCCGCGCCGGAAGTGCGGACGTGCTGGAAGCTTTAGGCGTGAATCTGGACGCCTCCCCCGAAGTCATCGCAGACGCCGTGAACACGCTGGGCGTGGGCTTTATGTTCGCCCGCAATTATCACCCGGCCCTGCGCCACGCCGCTCCCGTCCGCTCCGATCTGGCGGCCCGCACAGTGTTTAACATCCTGGGGCCGCTGAGCAACCCTGCCGGGGCCACGCATCTGGTGGTGGGCGTCTTCAAGCCGGAGCTGACGCGCACGCTGGCCGAGGTGTTGCGGCTGCTGGGGGCGAAGGGAGCCACTGTTGTGCATGGCGACGGACTGGATGAATTCACCGTCTGCGGCGTCAATACCGTCTCCGGCCTGCGGGGCGGCGAGATTATTGACCGCACCTTGCATCCCGAAGAGGTGGGTGTGAACGTGCATCCGCGCGAATCGCTGGTGGGCGGCACCCCCGCCGAGAATGCCGGGATCACCCGCGCCCTGCTGACCGGCGGCGGCACTCCTGCCCAGCAGGACATCGTGGCCCTTAACTCTGGGGCGGCGCTGCGGACGGCGGGCCGGGTGGACAGCATTCGCGAGGGCGTCGAGCAAGCCCGCGAGATCATGCGCGGCGGGCAGGGCTGGGACGTGTTGCAGAAGTACGCGGCGCTGACGCGGTAGGAAAAACCCCTCTCCATGCAGGAAAGGGGCATTGCAATGGAGCGCTTCAGTACCGGGTCAGCATCACCAGTCCGCCGTACTCCTTCAGCTCGCCGTCCTCCACGAAGACTGCGCGGCCACCGTGTTGCATCACGGCTTCCATCATCTCGTCCACCGCGTCGGCGTAGGCGTCCGCGCCCTCCTCCTTGCCGGTGGGCAGGGCGGTGAGGCTGCGCCCGTCGGGGCTGACCTGGGCGGGGTAGCTCATGCTTTCTTCCACCACCATGACGTCCACCCGTCCGTCGATGGCCGCCTGCCACGCCTCGTTCAGATCGCTGACGGCGCGGTTCTGGCCCCGCGCCGTCTCAAGCTGCTCGAAGATCACGCGGCGGCGTTCGCGCAGGGCGGCGCGGGCCTCGGGCCAGACCAGTTCGCCCAGTTCGTGCGCGTTCAGGCTGTCGTAACCGCCCGGCATCTCGCGCATGATGAAGTCCGCGTGCTTGGTCACCTCGCGGAAGGCGCTCAGGTTCTGGGGCAGGCCCACCAGCAGCACCGGGAACGGCCCCTCCTGCACGGCGTTCAGCAGGCTGGCGTCCACGTCGCGCATGAACGCTTCCAGCGCCCGGTCCTTTTGCTGGCTGGGGTTGGCCCCGATGCCGCTGTTGACCGCCGAACCCGCGCCGGGGCCGCTGTACTCCTGCGGGAAACCGTGATCGCGCACCTCGGTCAGCTCCTCGCGCTGGCCCAGATACAGGCGGGTGGGCTTCTCGGACAGCATCAGCACCCAGTACAGCGGCGAGCGGTTCATGGCGAACACGATGTCGCGGGTCAGGAAGTTATCGTCGATGGCGACGCGCTCCGGCAGGCGGTACGGCACCTTGAAGACGTTGTGGTAGTCCTTGCTGACGAACAGCACCAGCCCGCTCTGGTTGTGTTCGTGGTCCATGCCGTCGGCCAGTTCCTGAAGCTGTGCGGTCAGCTCCGCCGTCTCGCGCTTGCCGAACTCGGTTTCCAGGCGGTTCACGGCCTCCTTGACCAGATTGCCCAGGCGGATGGGGTCTTTCTGATTGTCGGGCGCGGTGCGGTGCGTGGGCAGCGTGAGGGTCACACTGGGGCGCGAGGTCAGCGTTTGCAGGTGCTTGACGGTATCCAGATTAAACATGGTGTCTCCTTGTGGGGTGGTTCAGAGCAGGCTCTGTTCAGCGGTTGCCTCCGTGATCTTGCCGGGCATTCACTGCCCCTGCCCCAGACTGTAACCGGGCTGCCCATCAAAGGTGTACAGGTGTTCAGTCTTGATGAAGTCCAGATGCTTTTCGTGGATGCGTGTGAGCAGGGCCAGCAGCTCCGCGTGCGTGACCGGGGATTCGGACAGAAAGCGGCAGCGCCAATGATCGGATTTGAAGGTTTCGGGCAACCCGCCGGGCCAGACCTTGACGCCCCGGTTGGTGATCATCTTCAGCGGCACGTTGCGGAGCTGCGCTTCTTGCAGGATGGCGGCCAGCGCGTCCGGGTCACGCCCCGAGTCGGTCCACTCAAAAAAGACATCGGTGCCGACGAGCTGCTTGTCGATGTAGGCCGGTTCCACGGGCTGCCGGATAGGCATCGCCTTTGCCTGTGTATCAGCGGTGACGGCGGGCAGGTGCTGCGGCACGCGTCCCAGCCGTTCGATCACGGCGTCGGCAAAGCCCTGGGTTCCCAGCAGTCCTTTCGTGTGCGGCCCGGCAATATCGCGGGTGTGCATGCCGTCCTCCAGCGCGCACAGCAGGGCGTTTTGAACTTTCGCGGCTATCTCATGCTGGCCCAGATGCCCCAGCATCAGCGCCGCCGCCGAGATCAGGCCGCCGGGATTGGCTGCGTCCTGCCCGGCCAGATCGGGGGCCGAGCCGTGGATGGCCTCGAACATGGCAAAAGTCTCGCCGATGTTCGCGCTGCCCGCCAGCCCCACCGAACCGGCCACCTCTGCCGCCACGTCCGAGATGATGTCGCCGTACAGGTTGAGGGTCACGATCACGTCGTATTGCTCGGGTTTGGCCGCCACCCGCGCCGTGCCGATGTCGATGATCTGGTGTTCGGCCTGAATGTCGGGGTACTCGGCGCTGATCTCATCGAAGACGGTGTGAAACAGCCCGTCGCACATCTTCATGATGTTGTCTTTGGTCAGCGCCGTGACCTTTTTGCGGCCATTGGCACGGGCATATTCAAAGGCGTAACGCACGATCTTCTCGCAGCCGGGGCGGGTGATCAGCTTCAGGCACTGCATCACCTCGCGCGTCTGGCGGTGTTCGATGCCCGCGTACAGGTCTTCCTCGTTCTCACGGATGATCACCAGATTCATCTCGGGGTGGTGCGTCGGCACATACGGCGCGTAGGCGCGGCAGGGGCGCACGTTGGCGTACAGGCCCAGCGTCTTGCGCAGGGTCACGTTCAGGCTCTTGTAGCCCCCGCCCTGTGGCGTGGTAATCGGCGCTTTGAGCATCACCCCGGTCTGCCGCAACGTGTCCCAGGCATCGGGCACGAAGCCGGAGGTAAAGCCCTCCCTGTACAGCGCCTCGCCCATGCGGACTTCCTGGGGGGCAATCCGCGCTCCCGCCGCCGCCAGAATCCGCAGGGTGGCGTCCATGATCTCGGGGCCGATGCCGTCGCCGTGGACGACAGAAATGGGAATAAGGGCGGTCTGGGTGTTGGCAGTCTGGGCGTGAGCGGTCTGGACAGGCTCTTTGGTGGTAGGCATAGGCAGTCTCCTGGGTATTGGTCTATTAATATACGAACTACGTTTCGCATATTAGAGTTCGTATATCAGGATTGCAAGCACCCCGCCGCCCTCTCCATCTGGAGGTCTAGCCATGTCTGCCCTGCCCTCTCCGCTACACTCGGTTCAACCCGCCATGACCCAGCCCCTGCCCCCGCATGAACCCTCGTGGACGTTTCTGTCGAACCACAGCCGCGTTCTGCTGTGCTTAAAACGCCAGCCAGACGCCACGTTGCGTCAGGTGGCCTTGGATGTGGGCATCACCGAACGCGCCGTGCAGCGCATCGTGCGCGATCTGGAGGACGCCGCAATCCTGACCCGCCAGCGCGTGGGCCGCCGCAACACCTACCAGATCGAGGCCAACCGCCCGCTGCGGCACCCGCTGGACGCGCACCGCCGCGTGGGTGATCTGCTGGACCTGTTCCTGGGAGAAGAGGGAACGCGGGAGGCTGAGGATCGAACGTGAGGTGTCGGGGTTGCCGCCACGGTCTGACCCCTCGGCTTCGCAGCTTTGCAAGTCCAACCCCGGGGGCCACCTCTCCGTGGGGAGGAAGTAAGGGGTGCGGAATTGTCCGGCCAGGCGCGCTTCTCGCCTCCTCTTGAAGGGAATTGGCGGCGTAGTCGATTGAGGGGTCTGCCTTTTGTCTCGCCGCACTCTCTAGATCCTGCTCCTGAGTTCCTACCTCGGCGGCAGCAGTAATTTTCCTTCCAGTGGCGTACTCAGCACGATGCTGGTATCGCAGGTAAAGCCCATGCCGATCAGGTCGCCCAGAATGGTTTCCAGTGCGCCCACGTCCGGCACGGCCACCTTCAGGATGCAGGAGTTGTCGCCAGTGACGCTGTGGCATTCCAGCACGCTGTCGTGGGCGGTGGCCCAGCGCACCAGCGTGGGATCGTTGCGCCCGCTGTCCTGCACGCCAATAAACGCGGTGATGGTGCGGCCCAGCGGCTTGCTGGCGACGCGCACGCCGTAGCCCAGAATTACGCCCGCGTCCTCCAAGCGCCGCACGCGCTCGGTCACGGCGGGGGCCGACAACTCCACCCGGCGGCCCAGCTCGCGCATTGAGAGCCGCGAATCGGTCTGGAGTTCCTGCAAAATCCGGTGGTCCAGCGAATCCAGGGAGCCGCCAATCTGTCTCATGTGCCCAGCTTAGCACCGCAGTTGGCATATGCAAGGTCAGACATGGCGTTTGCTCAAGAAACGTCCACCTGACCCCATCACTTTGACGGCCTATGCGCCTTCCAAAGCGGGTGCTTGAGCGGCAAGAATGGGAGTCAAGCACCCCACGTTTCTCTCTCCCAGGAGGCTCCAATGTCCCATGCCCCCCGACACCCGCAGGCCACCACCCGCAGTCAGCAGATGCTGCCGCGTGGCCACCGCGCCCCCAAATGGGCCGACGTTCCTGACGAAAAGTGGTACGACTGGAAATGGCAGCTCAAGAACCGCATCAATTCCGTCTCAGAGCTGGAGGAAGTCATCCGCCTGACCGAGAGCGAACACGCTGGAGCCAGCGCCGAGGGCATCTTCCGGCTGGACATCACGCCGTATTTTGCCTCGCTGATGGACGCCGATGATCCCACCTGCCCGGTGCGCCGTCAGGTGATCCCCACGCACCACGAGCTAGAGCCGTTTATGTCCATGATGGAAGACTCGCTGGCCGAGGACAAGCACAGCCCCGTCCCCGGCCTGGTCCACCGCTACCCGGACCGCGTGCTGATGCTGGTGACCACACAATGCGCCAGCTACTGCCGCTACTGCACCCGCAGCCGCATCGTGGGTGATCCCACCGAGACGTTTAATCCCGCCGAGTACGAGGCACAACTGAAGTACCTGCGGAACACGCCCCAGGTGCGCGACGTGCTGCTGTCCGGCGGCGATCCGCTGACCCTCGCGCCGAAAGTGCTGGGGCGGCTGCTCTCGGAACTCCGCAAGATCGAGCATATCGAGATCATCCGCATTGGCACCCGCGTTCCGGTCTTTATGCCCATGCGCGTGACCGAGGAACTGTGCGACGTGCTGGCAGAAAACCACCCGCTGTGGATGAACATTCACGTCAACCACCCCAAGGAAATCACCCCCGAAGTGGCCGACGCCTGTGACCGCCTGACCCGCGCAGGCGTGCCGCTGGGCAACCAGAGCGTTCTCTTGAGGGGCATCAATGACCATCCGGTGATCATGCAAAAGCTGCTGCGCGAGCTGGTCAAGATTCGGGTGCGCCCGTATTACATCTACCAGTGTGACCTCGTTCACGGGGCGGGCCACCTGCGAACCACCGTCAGCAAGGGGCTGGAGATCATGGAGAGCCTGCGCGGGCATACCTCCGGCTACAGCATTCCCACCTACGTGGTGGACGCACCCGGCGGCGGCGGCAAGATTCCGGTTGCGCCCAATTATGTCCTCTCGCACAGCCCCGACAAGCTGATTCTGCGGAACTTTGAGGGCTACATCGCCGCGTACACCGAACCCACCGACTACACCGGGCCGGACATGATGGTTCCCGAAGACTGGGAGCGCAAGGAACCCGGTCAGAGCGGCATTTACGGCTTGATGCAGGGCGAGCGCATTTCCATTGAACCCGCCGGATTCAGCGAGACGCACCACCGCCCCGGCGAGGTGAGCCACCGCCTGAACAGCCGTGAGGACAAATGGGCGGCGTATGGCGTGGGCGCACCGAACGCGGCCAGCGTCAGCGACACCTCGCCGGATGGGAAGGTCAATGTGCCGATTCCGGTGCATAGCGGGGATTAGGGCGGCTTTGCCGCTGTCTAAGGGCCAAGGGGTCTAAGGGCTAGGGACGGGACCGAGACATTTGATAAGGGCCATCAGTTTGGCGGAGAGGACTTTGGCCTGCTGGCGAATATGGGCCAGATCATCTGCGGTTAGATAGTGGAGGCGGTGGGCGATCTGAGAGGCGCTGATCACTTCAAACAGGCGGCCACGCGAGATCATCAGGAACCGGATGAACTCACGGTCTGTCCCCCGGCCCCGGCCCTCAGCACTGTTTAGAGAAATGGACACAGCCGCCCGCCGCATCTGATTGGTCAGTCCGAACCGCTCATGGTTTGCAAACCCCTCGGATACGCGGTAAATCTCAGCGGCGAAATCAAGTGCCAGTGAATAAACACCCAGCTCCTCAAACGGAAAATACGTTTCATCTACTTCCAAACCCTACCCTTCAGCTCATTTCTCCTGTCGTTCCCTTAGACCCTTGACCCTCAGACCTTTAGACCTCCGAAGGAGCAGCCATGACCACTGCCACCAAAGCCCGCCAACCCATCCTCAAAACCGCCCTCCCTGGCCCGAAGACCAAGGCCATCATGGACCGCGACGCCCAGCACCTGTCCACTTCCTACACGCGCCCGTATCCCTTCGTGCCGGACCACGGCGAGGGCGTGTGGCTGTCTGACCCGGACGGCAATACCATGCTGGATTTCTTCGCGGGCATCGCTGTGTCCACCACCGGCCACGCCCACCCGCATGTGGTGAGGGCCGTGCAGGAGCAGATCACCAAGTTCACGCACGTCTGCCTGTCCGACTACCCGCAGGAAATCACCACCAGCCTCGCGGAGCGTCTGGTCAAACATGTGGAGCGGCCCCTGCCCGATGGAAGCACGGAGAAGTGGCGTGTCTTCTTCGGCAACTCTGGCGCGGAGGCTGTGGAGGCCGCCGTCAAGCTGGCCCGCAACCATACCGGACGCAGCCACATCATCTCCACGATGGGCAGTTTCCACGGGCGCACCTACGGCGCGATCACGCTGACGGGCAGCAAGACCAAGTACAAGCGCGGCTTTGGGCCGCTGCTGCCCGCCGTGTCGCATGTGCCGTATCCCAATCCCTTCCGCCCGCCGCTGGGGTCCACCCCCGAAGCCTGCGGTCAGGCCGTGCTGAACCACATCCGCGAGTTATTCGTGGGTGTCATTCCCGCCGATGAGGTCGCCGCCATCATCGTGGAACCCATGCAGGGCGAGGGCGGATACATCGTGCCGCCTGCCGACTTCCT
The DNA here is from genome assembly GCF_000701425.1 of Deinococcus frigens DSM 12807. Taxonomy (GTDB): domain Bacteria; phylum Deinococcota; class Deinococci; order Deinococcales; family Deinococcaceae; genus Deinococcus; species Deinococcus frigens. The sequence continues at coordinate 132,128 of NZ_JNIW01000001.1, forward strand.
GCCCGGCTTGCGGGTGCTGTGCGACGAACACGGCATCATGCTTATCTACGATGAGGTGCAGGCCGGAATGGGCCGCACCGGCAAGATGTTCTCTTATCAGCAGTTTGAAATTTACGGCGAGGTTCAGCCCGACATGATCACGGTGGCGAAGGGAATCGCCTCGGGGATGCCCATTTCCGCGCTGCTGGCAAAGGAATCGGTGATGACCTGGCCTGTCGGCTCGCACGGCAGCACCTATGGCGGCAACCCGGTGGCGGCGGCGGCGGCCCACGCCACCCTGGACCTGATTGAAGGCGTGGTCAAACACCCTGGCTGCGGCGAGAGCCTGATGAAGAACGCCGCCGACGTGGGCGCTTACCTGCTGTCCGAGCTGAAGGCCATGCAGTCCGAATTCCCCTTCCTGGGCGATGTGCGCGGCGAGGGGCTGTTTATCGGCATGGAATTCGTCAAGCCCGATGGTAGCCCCGACGGCCAACTGCGGGACCGCGCCAGCACCGCCATCTTCGAGCGCGGCCTCCTCAACCTGGACTGCGGCGAGGCCGTGATCCGCGTCAGCCCGCCCCTGATCCTGACGCGCGAGGATGCGGAGACGGGATTGGAAATTATGCGGGAGGCTTTGCGGGGCCTGAGCTAAAACCCCAGGCAGTTGAAAGACCCTTTACCCAACTCCATCTTTGCGATGGTCTGGGTGAGGGGCTTTTCTATGCGTTGCTCTGAAAAACTCCGTCGTAAACATCATCCAGCGTTAAAGTCGTGCCCAGATACGCTAACTCGATCTCACCCGCGTCGCTCAATTCCCGCTCGCCCCAACTGTCGTCCGGCTGCCGCTCAATGGCCCGGACGAGGCGGGTATCGGTTTCCACGATCAGGTAGGTTTGCAAGCTTGCCAGACTGGTGTAGGCCCAGATCTTGTCGGTCAGGTCCGTGTGGCGGGTGCGTGGGCTGAGGACTTCCACGATCAGGCTGGGGGCGCTGATGCTCGCTGCCCTGCCGTCCACCTTCTCGCAGGTGGCGACGACATCGGGGTAGTAGTAGACCCGCTTGCCCACGGGCGTGGTGCAGTTCACGCGCATGTCGGACTGGTAGATAGAGCAGCGTCGTTTTTTCGTGCTGGGGCCAAGCGCCAGAATCAGATTGACGCACACCTCGCCGTGCCGACTGCTGGCCCCCGCCTGCGCCAGCGTGTCGCCGTGCAGCGCGTACACGTAACCGCCGACATACTCGCGCTTGACCGGGCTGAGTTCCTCGCTCGCCAGGTATTCCTCCTCGGTCATGTGCTGGTATGCAGGCTCGCTCATGGGGTCAGTTTAGCTGCGTTTACTGATTCAGCTCTGGGGCAGCACGCAAATCCCGTCCTCGTCGGTGTGAACCCTATCGCCGGGCCGCACCGTCACGCCCGCAAAAGTCAGGACCACATCCCGCTCCCCCACGTCCGCCTTGCCGCTGCGCCGGGGATGGGCGGCCAGCGCCCGGATGCCGATGGGCATGGTTGCCAACTGCGCCGTGTCGCGCACGCAGCCGTGGACGATGATGCCCGCCCAGCCGTACTGCACGCCCAGCCCGGCCAGTTGATCGCCCACCAGCGCGCAGTTGAGGCTGCCGCCGCCGTCCACCACCAAAACGCGGCCTTTGCCGGGTGTCTCCAGCGTGGCGCGCACCAGCGTGTTGTTCTCGTAAACGCGCAGGGTGAGGGCAGGGCCACTGAACTGCGCCTGTCCTCCAAAATCCTGAAATACAGGCGCGAAGACCTGCGCTTCCGGGTGGGCGTCGCACAGGTCAGAGGTGGGCGTGAAGGGGGTCATGCTGCATTGAACCTGTTGGGCAGGCACAGAGGCGGTTACTGTTCCGGGGACGCGCCTAGTGCTGGACTGGCTGCGTGTGTGTGGGCGTCGTGGATGCGCCCGTTGTGGCCGCTCAGGAAGCCGCCGTCGTAGCCGCGCCGCCACGCCATCAGCTCGGCCAGGATGCTCAGGGCCACCTCTTCGGGGGCCTCGGCACCCAGTCGCAGGCCCACTGGGGCGCGCAGGCGGGAGCGTTGCGCGTTGCCGAAGGTCACGCCTTCTGCCGCTAATTCGTCCAGCAGACCCTGGGCGCGGCTCAGCGGCCCCAGCACGCCCACGTAGGGTGCGCCAGAATTCAGCGCGTGCTGCAAGCAGGTGCGGTCCCGGTCCAGGTGGTGGTTCATGATCAGCAGGCTGGCGCGGGCGGGCGGCGTGAACTGCCCCAGTTCCTCCGGCGCGAGGTCATGCAGGATGGCCCCCGGAAAACGTCCGGGCGTGAGGTACGCGCCGCGCGGGTCGATCACATGCACCTCGTACCCCAGGTCATGTGCCCCACGCGCCAGTGGCATGGCGTCATGTCCCGCCCCATACAGCACCAGCACGGGCGGCGGCGTGCTGATGTCGATGAACATGGGTGTTCCGTCCGGCGCGGCCAGCGTCACGGCGCGCGGCTCAAGCTGGCCCAGCCGTTCCCGTGCGGCCTGAACGGCAAAGTCGCGCAGCGGGGCGGGGGAGAGGTGGCCTGTCGTTTCCCCATCCGGCTTAATCAGGAGGCGGCCCTCGCCCTTCAGCGGCACGGCCAGCGCCGCTAGCGCCCCGTTCGCCAGCGCTCGCAGCCACGCGCCCATCACGGGGTCATCCCGATCCACCCGCTCCACCCGCACGTCCACGCTGCCGCCGCAGCCGATGCCCAGGCCCCAGGTGGCATCTTCTGACAGGTCGTAATGGGTGATGGTGGGCGTTCCAGTGCGAATCACTTCCAGGGCCACCTCCACCACCTCCGCCTCCAGACAGCCGCCGGAGAGCATGCACACCTGCGCGCCGTCGTCCAGCACCAGCATGCGCGTTCCCTCGCGGCGGTAGGCGCTGCCCTGCACGCCCACGACGGTGGCGATGGCGGCGCGCTGGCCTCTGGCGTGGGCGGCGTTCAGGGCGTCCAGCAGGGTGCGGGTCTCGGCGGCGTTCATGCGGCCTTCTGCATGGGCTGAGAAGATTTTCCGGCCCGCCACGCGCTGAACAGCGGCAGCACGGCCAGCACGGCGCAGGTGTAGGCCAGCGCCGGAAAGCCCGCGCGGGCGATCAGGAAACCGCCCAGCAGCGTTCCCGCGCCCGCCGTGATGTATCCCAGACCATCGGTGACGCCCTGCACGGCGGGAAAGTGGGTCAGCGCCTTGCTGCCCGACACAAAGGCCAGGTTCCAGCCCAGCCCCAGCAGGAACATGCTCAGGCCCAGCGCCCCTGCCCCGGGCTGCGCTGCGGTCAGGGCTGCCGCGCAGAGCAGTACTGCGCCGCCCACGTAGCCCACGCGCACGCCCAGGCGGTCAATCAGCGGCCCGGTCAGCCAGCCGAAGCCGAACATGCCCAGGATATGCCCGCTGATCAGCGCGGCGATCCCCGTGTGGTCCATGCCCATGTTGTGCGCCCGCAGCGGCGTCAGGCTCATCAGCGTGACCATCAGGCCCTGTGCGGTGGCCAGTGCCAGCGCGGTGCTGCGAACGCCCGGCGTGCGGAACGCCTCCGAGAAAGTTGGCGTCTTGCGCGTGGCCCCGGCCACTGTCGCCGCGACGGGTTCGCGCACCGGGGTCCAGAACAGCATCAATAGCGCGGCCACGCCCAGCAGGCCGCCGCCCACCAGCCAGCCGACAATTTCGGGCGTGGTGCCGAAGGTGACGGCCAGGCGCTCGATGGGGCGCGAGAAGCCGGTCATCAAAAACGATCCCAGCACGCTCATCAGCATCAGTGCGCCGAGAGCGGTGCCGCGCCGGTTGTCCGGCACGCTCTCGGCAGCGGCGTAACGTGCCTGCTGGTAACCGCCCTGCGCCGCGCCCATCATCGACGCGCCCACCAGAAACAGCGGCGTGAGGCCCAGCTTGCCGCCAAAAAAGCCCAGCACTGCGCCCAGCGTGCCCAGCGCAAAGGCCAGCCCCAGCCCCAGCCTGCGCCCCGAACGCAGCATCAGCGCCCCGAAGAACCCCGCCGACAGCGCCGCCGACACGCTGATCAGCGTGCTGGGCAGGCCCGACAAACTGCCAAAGCCCAGCGTGCCCATGATGATGCTCGCCAGGATGGTACTGACCGTCGTGGCCCCGGTGGCCAGCGCCTGTGCGGCGTAAAGCGGCACCAGACGGCCCAATTCAATGCGGGATGTTTGCTGGGGGGCGGGCGCGGCTTTACTCATGGGCGAGGGCCGCACAGAGGTGAAGGCGGTACGCTCACCCTTCCCCCTGCGCCCGCCAGCGCTCGGTGACCGCTTCCTGAAGGTAGGTGGCGGCGTCGCCGGTATTTGCGCCGGGCGTGAAGACTTTGCCCACGCCCAGTTCTTTCAGCTTGGGCAGGTCCTGATCGGGAATGATGCCGCCGCCGAAGACGATAATGTCGGTGGCGTCTTTTTCCCTCAGCAGGGCCATCACGTCGCGGAAGTAGTGCATGTGTGCGCCGGACAGCACGCTCAGGCCGATGGCGTCCACGTCCTCCTGCACGGCGGCGTTCACGATCATCTCGGCGGTCTGGCGCAGGCCAGTGTAAATAACCTCCATCCCGGCGTCGCGCAGGGCGCGGGCCACCACTTTTGCGCCCCGGTCATGCCCATCCATGCCCGGCTTGGCGATCAGGACCCGTATCCGGCGGTCTGATATTTCACTCTTGTTGCGGTCCATACGGGCCTCCTAACGGGCGTTTGGGAGGCATTCTAGGGCATCGCTGCGGCGGCGCTGGGCTGTGGGCCGGGAAAACGGGCCGTCCGGCGCGCCGCTGTCCCGCTCTGGCAGACTTTTCTTCCGGCAAGTTGTCCTGAAGGCCCGGCCCCAGCGTCAGCCTGCCTCCTGTACACTGCCCAGTTGATGATCGTGACCATTGACGGCGTGGCGGCCAGCGGTAAATCCAGTGTGTCCTCGGGCGTGGCGCGGGCGCTGGGCGTGCCGTATGTCAGCAGCGGCCTGCTCTACCGCGCCGCGACATTGCTGGGCCTGGAGGCCGCGCTGGATCTGCACGACGCCTCTGGCCTGCTGGTCCACCTTCTGGCCCATTCGCTGCGTCTGGAACCGCTGGCCGGGGGCAACCGCATCTGGCAGGGCGAGCGCGAGCTGACCGGCGAACTGCACTCCACGCGCGTGGATGCGGGCGTGAGCGTGGTGGCCGCGCTGCCCGAGGTACGCGGCTGGGTGGACGCCCAACTGCGCGCTCTGCCGTCCCCCTTTGTGGCCGAGGGCCGGGACATGGGCACCAATGTCTTTCCGCACGCGGGGGCCAAGTTCTACCTGACCGCTAGCCCCCACATCCGCGCCCAGCGCCGCGCCAGCGAGCGCCCGGAAGATGTTCCCGCCATCGAGGCCGCATTGGTCCGCCGCGACGCCCTGGACCGCGTGCAGAGTGCGCCCGCCCCCGACGCGGTGGTGATCGACACCGGCCCGCTGACCCTGGACGGCGTGATTCAGACCATCCTGGCCGAGTTGCCGGAAGGACTGTGGTCTGAAAAGCAGGTTTCTGGGCGGGCCACTCCCGTCTACTAAACGGTCCACCGATCTTCTAAGAGGAGCTGATTTCGCTCAGAGCGCGTATCGCCTCATCCCAACCTCTCATTTGATCGCTTGACGCTGTACCAGAGCATTTGTCCGAATGACATCAGCGGAAAAGGAGAATCCCGATGCTTCCACTCTTTCCTACGGAGCTGTGCCAGTCCCGAATACCCGGTAAAATTCACTCTCCGAGCGCGCTGGTCCGAAGCCATGCACTTCAGTGCAAGTCTTTCAGACCTGCGCCGTCACGAAAAACTGAGCGGCTGGGCAGTAAGAAGAGGAAGCTTGGCGTGTCAAAAGAGCATCGAGCCAGAGATATGACGTGCTGATAGGCGGAGTGCTGTGGCGTTGACGGCGACTTTCAGTCGCTCCCAAACTCCTGCACTTTCAGTGCAGGGTCGTTTAGTCACTTTGTTCGGTCAAAGGTGGACAGCTCTTTTGACAGACGCTCTATTCCCGCACCACCGTGAACTTCTGGCTCAGATACGTCTCGGTGTCGGCGGCAACGGCGGGATTCCCCAGCGCCTTGAGCACCCTCAACCTGAGTTGATACGTTCCGGCGGGGGCGAGCTGACCGCCCGCCAGCGTGCCGTCCCAGCCCACGAAACCGAAGGCGTCGCTGTTGGGGTCCGTGTAGATGTCGGTGGCGCTGCGCCCGAGGTACTCCTGCGTGAACACGCTGCCCAGGCTCCCGCCGCCCGCATCCAGCACCTCCAGCGTCAGGCGGCGGGCCTGGTGGCCGAAGTGAACCAGCAGTTGCGGCGCGTCCAGCACGGTGATCCTCTGGCCGTTGTCGTCGAAGACCTGCACGTCTTTCAGGGTATAGGCGGGCGGACTGGCGATGTTCAGGCCTTCCGGGTAGAACTCGAAGGTCTTGGGATCGTACAGCGCCGGGAAGTTCTTGAAGGTCCGGCCCCCGTCGAAACTCACGTCGCCCAGCACGGTCAGGCCCTGATAGTTGCCCACGAAACCGCTGTAGGGGATGACCAGCGCGTGTCCGCCGACGCTGTTTAGCGACACGGAGCCGCCGTACTGTCCCAGAGTGGGGCGGGTGGGCGGCGTCACCACCACATTCAACTCGGTCTGGCCGCCCGCAGGTACGGTCACGCTGACCCCGCCGCCGTTCGCGTTCTGGCCGTTGATGGTCATGCCGGTGGGCTGCGGTGGCATGACGTTGCCCAGGCGGTCCAGCGTCTGGGCCACAACGTTCTTCGCCGTGAACGTTTCCGGCTGTGTGCCGCTGTTCCTCAGCACGATCACCTTGCTGCGGGTGCCGAAGGTCTGACTCGCGCCCAGGCTCAGTTTGACAGGGGTGGCCGTGACCGGATTGCCGTAAGCTGCCAGCACGTTCACCATCCCCGCGCCCTGCTGCTGGACGGGGGCCGGTGCGCTGCCGTCTGGGCTGGTGCGGAAGGAAGAATTGTTCATCAGCAGCGCCGCCATGTCCCTGGCCGGAATGCCGGGCCGGGCTTGAAGCAGCAGCGCGGCGATTCCGGCCACCTGCGGCGCGGCCAGTCCGGTGCCGCTGAGGACCGCGTACCCGCTGGCATCTGTCTTCAGAGGCGTGGTGGTGCGGACCCAGCCCCCCGGCGCGGCCAGATCGGGCTTGAGTTCTAGGTCCGGCGACGCGCCCAGTGCCGAGAACCGGCTGAGGGTATTGCCGCCGGGGTTGTCAAACGTCTGCGGGGCCGCGCCAATGGTCAGCCGCACGCCCGCCGCAATGGCCGCGTCAATTCGCGCGCCGTCCCCGGCCAGGACCGAGACGACGGGGATGTCGATGGCCGTGCTGTCGCCTGGATTGACCGGCGCGGCGGTCACGCTGGCGAAGCCCGGCTGGTTGTTGTACAGCACCACCGCCCGCGCCCCGGCGTTCCGGGCGTTGATGGTCTTCTCGCGCGCGGGGCAGTTGCCCAGGCGGATCAGCGCGGCCTGCCCATTCAGGCTGCCTGGCGCAAAGGGATTGAGGCCGTCGATGGAGCAGCCGTCGTTGTCGGTTCCCGGCGTGCTGGACGGCAGTTTGCCTACGGGCAGACTCAGGCCCACGGGCGGGAGGGGTGCGCCACTGACGGGCCGGTAGCCGACCGGCGCCCCCCCCGAACTCAGAGTGAAGTTGCCCAGTTGAATTCTGGTGTTCTCCACCGAAGCCACCGCCAGCACGTTCTCGCCCAGGGCGGGTGCGCCAACGCTGTACGGCCCGGCCACTGCGCCCACTGCGCTATTACCGGCACTGTCACTGGCGCTGTCCCCGGCGGCGGCGCTGACCACCACGCCCCGCTTGACCAGCCGGCTGGCGGCCCGCGCGGTGGGGTACTGGGGCCACTGGAACGGCACGCCCAGGCTGATGTTCAGCACCTGCATGCCGTCCGCCCCGGCGCGTTCCATCGCCGTGAGCAGCGTGGCGCTGTCGGTGGTCCCCTGGCACCCGAAGACCTTGTAGATGCCCAGGCTGACGGCGGGGGCCACGCCCACGAACCCCCCTGCCGGATCGCTCCCGCCCACCAGGCCCGCCACATTCGTGCCGTTGCCCTGGCAGTCGTCCGGACTGCTGTCCGGCGCTGGCTGCGAGCCGGGTTGCGAGGCGTCGTAGCTGTCGCCCACGAAGTCGTATCCGGCCACCACGCGGCCCCGGAAGGCCGGATGGCTCAGGTCCAGCCCGGTGTCGATGATGCCCACCTGGACGCCCTTGCCGCTCAACCCCAGTTGCGACTGGGCGAGGTCCGCGCCAGTCATGCCCAGCGCGCTCAGGACGTCGGGGCTGAGGGCCTGGGCACTGAGCTGATCACTGGGCTGACCACTGGGCTGATCACTGGGCCGCCGGACAGTTCTGAGCGGGGCGATCTGCCGCACCGGGTACACGCCGGTCACCCCCGGCAGGCGCGACAGACGGCCCAGTTCCGCCGGACTGGCCCCCACCGCGAAGCCGTTGAACAGCGTGCGGTAGCTGGCGATTTCCTGGTACTCGATCCCGCTGCCAGCAGCCTGCGCCCGGAAGCTGGTCTGCTGCGCGCCGAGACCCTGGGCGCTGAGGTTAGTGGGATCGCCGGCCAGTTCCACGAACCATCTGTCGCTGGCCGGGGCCGCGCCGCCCGGAAGTCTGATGCCAGGTCCGGTGGTTGCCGTGGGCGGTATGGGCGCTGTGGTGCCCTGACCTGGGCCGCAGGCCGCCAGCACCCCAGTCAGCCCCAGCAGCGAGATTCTGAGCGGACCTTTCATGGCGTCTCCTTTCATCGGCGCGTCAGGGCAATCTGGTAGGTGTTGGTGGCCCGGTCGTCACTGGCCCGCTCGTCGTCGTGAATCTTGAAGCTGGTTACGGTTACAAAGTAGGCTCCCGCCTGCGTCACATTAAAACGCAGCTCGGATTCCAGGCCCGCGCCGCCGTCGTCGTCGTGTTCCAGCACAGTGAATCCATCCGGCAGCCGCACTTCCACGTAGGGGTCCAGCGTGCTTTGCGGGTCCACACCCACGCTTCTGACCGTCAGCTTCAACCTCGCGCCGGCCTCCGCACTGAATTTGAAGGAGTCCACGTCGCGCGGCTGCCCGGCAATCCGCCCATTCAGCGGTGTGCCGATGCTCAGCGCGTTGGCGGCGGCGGCGCTGTCGTTTGGCTCGGTTTCGCTGGCTGTGAGCGGCGGTGGCGGCTGGGTGTCGGCGCAGGCCGCCAGCACGGCGCTCAGGGCCAGCAGCAGCAGGGGGGAGTGGGGGCGCGGCATGGAAACTCCTTTGGGAGGGCGGAACGGAGGGCCGGTTCGATGTCTGGAGTTCCGGATTGACTCGCGCCGCAAGATACGGTATCGCCTCTTGGGGCAAGGTGTTGAGGGACAGCAGCCCAAAAGGACAGTCGAGGCTAAAAGGACAGTTGAAGGACCAGTCCAGAGCGTCCGGTGTACAGGATCAGCCGGCTGGGCCGCTCGCCCCCGCGAATCTCGCGTGCGCCCTGGCCCTCGCTGGGCAGGAAGACGGTCAGGGCCACGGTGCCGCCCGGCTCCGGCGTCTCCCAGCGCGTCGGCAGCCGGGACCCCAGCTCTCCCCATACCTGCGCGTGGACTTGCGGCAGCGTGGGCGGGCTGCCGCCGAGCGCCCGAAAACGGAAGGTCAGGCGGGCGCTGCGCAGATCACGGGACAGCGCGCTGCTCAGCAACTGCACCTGCCAGAGGCCCGCTCTGGCCAGCCCCGCTTCAACCAACCCCAGTTCGGCCAGCCCCGATTCAGCCAGCAGGGTGCCGCGTCCCCCCTGCGCCGCCCGGATCAGGCGGGGCACAGGCGTGAGGTCCACGACGCCCGCCTCAACTGGCAGGGAGGGCGGACGCACCTCTCCAGCGCCCGGACCCCGCTGTGGCGGTGCGGGCCGATAGATGGGCGGTAGTGCGGTGGGCAGGTCCGAGGGTCCCTGCGCCAGAGCCGCAGGCAGCCACGCGCCGAGCAGCAGCGCGGCGCAGCACGAAACGCCCAGAAGGAGACGGGTGGACATGGATCCATCCTGCCTGCGTTTGATGACGCCGGACTGATAGCTCCTTCGCATGGTCACCACGGCAAATCACCAGCAACAGAAGGGGGCCGCCTGAAACGTTGGCGGCCCCCTTCTGTTGCTGGTGCAGAGTGCGGGCGACAGAGCGCCCGGCCAGGCTTACTTGATGGCGACGATACTGGTGTAGAACGCGCCCAGTCCCTCGTTGGCCGTCTGGTTGCTGAACCGCACGATGTAATTGCCCTTGGCCGGTGCCTTGAAGCTGACCACACTATCGCGGCCAGTCGCGGCACTGGGTTTGCCCGTCGCCACGACGGCCCCGCTGGCGTCCAGCAGATCGGCCTGCACCACGGCAGAGGAGCCGAGCGCGCGGGCCAGGGCCTCGACCGTCAGGGTCTGCCCGGCCCCCACCGCAAATTTCAGGTGGTCCACGTCCTTACCGGTCGTGGGCGGGGCGTAGACATAGTTGGCGTTGTCAAAGGTGCCGCCGAACAGCAGGCCCTGGGCAAAGGCCGACGCTGGGATAAAGGTAAGATCCGTCGCCAGGGCGGGCGTGTTGTTGCGGCCATCGTTGCCCTTGGCGTCCTGGCTGTACTCGTAGAAATCCACCTGATGCGTGTAGCTGAGCTGCTGGTTCTTCCCGCTCTGCACGTTGATCTCGCCGACGATATTGTCGCGGGTTCCCCCGAAGACATTGACGCTGGGTCCGGCCACCGTGACCCGGTAACGGCCCGGTTCGACGCCAAAGAAGCGCGCCGCGCCGCTGGGATCGAAGGCCCCGGGCAGGGACGCCGCCAGTCGTCCGTTGCCGGTGCGCCCGAGATAGGGCATGCCCCGGTTCTGCCCGTCCAGCGGCACCAGATTCACGTCCGTTCCCGTGATCGGTGAGGCCTCGGCCTTGTCCACCACCACGACCTCCACGCTGCCGCCGTCGGCGGGGATCTGCCCGGCCTTGACGGCCTGAACCGCCTTGAGGACATTGACCCGGTTGAAGCCCTGCGTTCTGGGGTCCTTCATGGGATCGCCGGTAGCGGCGAGAATCTTCTTGACCTGATAGGGAGTCAGCTTGGGGTTGACCTCCAGCAGCAGCGCCGCTGCGCCCGAGATGACCGGGGCCGCCATGCTGGTGCCGTTGAACAGGCCGTAGCTCTGCTCCCGTTCGGGCGACTTCAGGCCCGCGTTGATGTAGGTGGTCAGGCCGTTGTCGCCGGGCGCGTAGATGTCGTTGCGCAGGCCGATGTTGCTGAAATTGGCCTTCATGTCGTCGCCCGCGCTGGCCCCGACGTTGATGGCTCCGGTGTAGGCTCCCGGACCGCTCATCTGCGCGCGGTAATCATTGCCCGCAGAACCGACCACCACGACGTTCTTGCTCAGCGCATAGTCCACCGCTTCCTTGATAATCTGGGTGTAGCCGCCGCCGCCCCAGGAGTTATTCAGCACCTGTGCGCCGTGGTCCACCGCATAGACCAGGCCCCTGGCGACGTTGAAGCTACCGCTGAAGCCCGGCGAAAAGATACGGACGGGCATCAGGATGGCGTCGGGCGCAATCCCCGCGCCGCCCACGCCGTTACCCAGGCGTTCGGCAATGGTGCCCGCCGAGCCGCTGCCGTGCGCCCCGTTGGTCAGCGGCATGTCGGGGGTCAGTTCCTTGCCGGTGCTGGTGTCGATGCCGGTCACGATCTTGCCCGCCGCCTTGAGGTCCTCGTGCTGGCGGTCGAAGTCGTCGTCCACCACGCCCACGATGACGCCCTTGCCGGTGGCCAGGTCACGCACCTTGTCGGCACTGACCTGCGCGATCCACCACTGCTTGATGCTCAGGGGATCGGGGTCCGTCGCCTGCGCGGACAGCTTGCTGCCCGCCTCGCTGGACTGGGGAATCTCGGGCAGTTTGGCGTCGTAGTTGTTGGCCTCGGCGAAGCGCAGGCCGCTGTGCGGCGACAGGCTCAGGGCGGCGGCGGCGCGCTTGGCGCTGTACTGCTCCGGCAAGGCGAGCAGCGCCAGCCCCAGTTGTGGCAGGTCGCCCCCCACACGGGCACTCAGATGGGCGGCCAGGCGGTCCACAAAGGCGCGGTCCTGGTACGCGATGACCAGTTCCTGCGAGCTGTCGCCCTCCTGGCCCGTCTTGAGCATGCTGCTGACCGGCGGCAGGGTCTGGCCCAGCGCGCTGCCCAGGGTCCGGTAGCTGCTCAGGTCCAGCTTCGGGGGCGTTGCGGTGGTGGTCTGGGGCGTGCTGGCCGTGTTACAGCCCGCGAGCAGCAGCGCCGCGCTCAGAGCGCCGAAAACGAGGCGTCGGTTCATTATTTGTCTCCTGTGGTGAAGTTGCTGACCTGGCCCTCGCAGACCGGTCCGCCGAAGTTACACAGATCCAGATCATAGAAGACCTTGTGGTAATCCTGCGCGATGCTCACGGCGTCGCCGGATTTGCTGTAAGCGGCAGCCGAGAAGTCCAGGGTGTAGGCGTGGTTGCTCTCCAGCGCGGGCAGCAGCGCGGTCTTGTTGACATTGAAGGCCACCGAATAGCTGTTGCCGGTGTTCATCAGGGCCGGGGTCTTGCCGTCGTCGGTGAACATGTTGTCGGTGGCCTCGCCGCTGCACAGCAGGTCGCCCCAGAAGCAGTTGGCACTCTGCTGCGGGTAATCGTTGACCATCACGTAGAAGTTGCGCACATCGCCCACCTTCTTGCTGACGTCCCAGGAAATCGTGGGCGTGCGCGAGACCCCGGTGCTGTTCTCGCTGGGCTTGATGTTGGTCAGGGTAAAGCTGTCCAGCGGTGTGGTCTGAAGGACGTCGCTGCGGACGCTCTGGGTGCTGTTGAAGACCTCGATCTGGTAGTAGACCGGCTTACCGACTTCCAGGCTGGCGCTGCCGTCGCGGGCCGTGCTGGCCGTTCCCTGCACGGTCTTGTACACCATAAAGGTCTTGTTGTCGTCGCTTTTCCAGATGCGCGCGCCCAGCGGACCGCCCAGGACACCCGAGGGAGCATTCCAGGTCAGGTCTACCCACAGCGTGCTCATTTCGGTCGGAGCGCCGGTGGGGCGGATCGGGCTGTTGAAGCCGACCTTCTGGGCGATGGTGACGGCGCGGGCCTTGGCGTCCCTGACGCTGGCCAGCGGCGTGTCGTTGGGCTGGTCGTCGGTGATCACAATGGGCACCCGGACCTCGGTGCGGTTCTCGTTGCTGTCGTAGGCCACCACGTACAGTTGCGTCGGCCCGCGCACGCCGCGCAGGCTGTTCTTGGCCAGCGTGACGGTGGTGGTAAAGGAGGTGTTCTTGGGATCGTTGGTGGCGATGGCGCGCGTGCCAAAGAAGCCTGCGCCGGGAACGCCGCCCACGCCGACGTAGGTGTAGACCGGGCTGTTCTGCGCGTTGGTGGCCGTGTTGGTCACCTGCACCGGCACGCCCGCGCTGGCCTTGAACTCGGCGGGCTTGGCGGGGTCAAAATCCTTGGCGTCCGCGCCCACGAGCTGCTTGACGCTCACAGCCGGTGCGGTGGTGGGCAGCGTGGTGGCAAAGGCGTTTTTCTGGATCGTTTGCAGGGTCTCGTTGGTGCCGGCCACCACCTTGAAGCCCTCGATGCGTGACGCGGCGTAGCCAGCTTTCTTGAACTCGATGCTGTACGTGCCGGGGTCCAGCTTGAGGGTGAACTGCCCCCTGGCATCGGTGACGCCGTTCTGGGTGCCGCCTGGTCCCTGGACCGTGATGGCGCTGCCCGGCACCACCGCGCCGCCCTGCGAGTTCGCCAGATAACCGGGAACCGTGGCGCTGCCGCTGCCCACGGTACTCGTGACCTGGTTCACGGTCACGGAGTCGGTGGCTTCTGCGGTGTTGCCGGCGGCGTCACTGGCGACGGCGCGGTAGGTCAGGGGGCCGCCGATCCCTGCGCCCAGCGTGTCGGTGGCGGTGTAGGGGTCGGCGGTGTCCTCACTGATCAGGGTGCTGCCCCGGTAGAAGCTGACCTTGATGACGCCCACATTGTCGTCGGCGGTGGCGGTCAGGGTCACGGTGCCGCCGGCCTGCACGGTTTTGGGGGCGGCGGTCAGGGTGACGGTGGGCTTGGTGGTGTCGCCGGGCTGGGGCTGGGGGGTGTCCGAGCCGCCACAGGCGGTGAGGAGCAACCCGGTGAGGGCCAGCAATGCGAGGGGTGAGGATCGCTTCATGTGATCTCCTTTGGACCAGTCTCCGAGTGGTTTGCGTGGTCCGGTGGGGGGCCTTAGGTGCAATGAAGAATGAACACAGGCCAATGAACGCGTGAGGGCATTCCTCTGAGACTGAGGCGCTTGACTGCGGCATCAAGCTGTTTGTGGGACGGGCGCAAGATAGCGCGTGAAGTTCAGGTGAGCAAGCGTCTCGCAATGTCTCATCTACTGGCGTCCTGGGCCTTTGCTAACAAATGCGACAGAGAACTCCTGTGGGCTGTGCAAATGCCAACTTCTGACCGCTGTAAATGGCATGATGTGTTCATCAAGTGACGGGCTGGTTCTCACCCCGGCGCAGCTTATCCTGAGGCCATGCGTAAGCTCCTGCCCGGCTTTCTTCTCTTTCCCCTGACCCTGGCCGCCTGCGGGCAACAGGGCGTCAAAGCCCCTGCCGATTACCCCCTGAGCGGCAGCCTGGGAGGCGACTGGGGCAGCTCGCCGAAGCTGCGGCTGGCGCTGGTGGGGACAGGCGTGCCGGTGGCCGTGACCAATGACAGCGCCGTGGCCCAGAACGTGGTCAGCACGGGAGTGAACACCTGGCAGTACGGCTTCGATTTGCCGAACATTCCCGGTGTGGCGGGCGTGTATCAGGTGGTGGCCTACGACGACGCCAACAACGACGCGCGTCTGAGCCTCGGCGAGACGGTGGCGCGCAACCGCCTGTGGCTGGTCTTCAGCCCGGCGGGCGGCACCTTCGGTCCCTTCGAGCTGCCCGACAACTGGCCCGGCGGCGGGGCCGAACTGCTGCCCGAAATGAAAGTCACGCGCGGCTGGAACCTGTATGACCGCTCCCAGACGCTGGGCGACGGCAACCCGCGCCCGGTCACGAAAATCACGGGCTACGACATCAGCCGCTGACATGGTGGGCCGGCCCGCGACTTCGCCCGTGGGTTATAACGTCGGCCCTGACGCTTTTGCGGGGCTAACCTGGCTCTAGCCTGGGGGGATGAAACCTGTCTTCTTGCTTACGCTGCCCCTGCTGTTCGGCGCACCCGTTGTGGGCGCACAGGCCGGGGCACAGTCCGCCGCCGCTCTTGCAAAGGTGGACGTGGCCGACATGGGCATCCAGACGGCCCGCGAAAAGAAGTATCCCGGCAGCGCCCTGAAGGTGCTGACCAACCTGCGCGCGGGCAGCAACTACAGCCGCCAGGTGGTGTCCTACCAGTCTGGCGGCCTGAGCATCCGCGCCCTGCTGACCGTACCCGGCGGCACGCCGCCCAGGGGAGGCTGGCCCGCCATCGTGTTCAACCACGGCTATATTCCGCCCAACGCCTACCGCACCACCGAACGCTACGTGGCGTACCAGGACGCCTTTGCCCGCGCGGGCTTCGTGACCCTCAAGAGCGATTACCGGGGCCACGGCAGCAGCCAGGGCGAGGCGCTGGGCGGCTATTACTCGCCCGGCTACACCGACGACGTGATGAACGCGCTGGGCAGCCTGAAACAGGACAAACGGGTCAACGCCGCGCGCATCGGCATGTGGGGCCACAGCATGGGCGGCTTTCTGACGCTGCGGGCGATGGTCATCGATCCGGGCATCAAGGCCGGGGTGATCTGGGCCGGGGTGGTGGGCGATTACGGCGACATGATGACCAAGTGGAACAGCCCGGTGCCCGCCAGCATCCCGCAGCGCGTACTGGACCTCCGCAAGAAGGCTGTCGCCAGATACGGCACCCCGGCCAGCAATCCCAAATTCTGGAATTCGCTGAGCGCCAACAGCTACCTGGGGGATCTGGGCGGCCCCCTCCAGCTTCACATCGGCACGGCGGACGAGGACGTGCCGCTTGTTTTCCACACCACGCTCAGTCAGCAGATGAAGGCGGCGGGCCAGTCGGCGGCCAGTTACGTCTATCCCAGCGACAACCACAACCTCAGCCGGAACCTGCGAACCGCCCTGAACCGCAGCGTGCAGTTCTTCAAGGAGCACCTCTGAACCCATGAGGCGGCTGATCAATGTGGTGGTGTGGCTGCTGGTGCTGGGGGTCGGGTATCTCGCCGTGACGCAGCCGCAGACCCTGCCTTTCAAGGTGCCGTGGCGGACGCCGGCCCCAGGCCCGCAGGTTGAGCCGACTCCGGCACCTGACCAGCCAGCCCCTGGTCCCACCGTCCAGACCGGCCCGCTGGGCGAGATCACCGACGCGGCCATCGGGGCGCTGGTGGCCCGGCAGCCCATCAGCATTCAGGCGCTGCGGGCGCGCGAGTATCCGGGCAGCACAATGGGTGTGGTACGGAATCTCAACCCCGGCAGCAACTACAGCCGTCAGGTGATCAGCTACCAGTCCGACGGACTCAAGATCTTTGCGCTGCTCACCGTGCCGCGTGGCGTCGTTCCAAAAGGAGGCTGGCCCACCATCGTGTTCAACCACGGCTATATTCCGCCCAACGTCTACCGCACCACCGAGCGTTACGTGGCGTACCAGGACGCCTTCGCGCGGGCCGGGTACGTGACCCTCAAGAGCGACTACCGGGGCCACGGCGACTCCGAGGGCACGGCCCGTGGTGGCTACAACGATCCCGGCTACACGGTGGACGTGCTGAACGCCGCCGCCAGCCTCAAAAAAGACCCGCGCGTGAACCGAGGGCGCATGGGCGTGTGGGGCCACAGCATGGGCGGTCAACTGTCCTTACGCGCCATGCTGGTGGACCCGGACCTCAAGGCCGCCTCGCTGTGGGCAGGCGTGATGGCCAGTTACGACATCCTGGCCACCGACTGGAACCCGCCGAGCGGCGAGCAGCAGCCGACGCTGGACAACCTCAACCGCCGTTACCTGCGTGCCCTGAGTCCCAACGCCTCCCTGCAAGAGCTGGATGGACGGCCCATTCAGCTTCACCAGGGCACCGCCGACAAGGACGTGCCGTACAGCTTTCAAAAGGACTTCGCTGATGATCTGCGGGCCGCCAGGCAGCGCTTCAGCGCCTACAAGTATCCCGGCGATGACCACAACCTGAGTGGCAACCTGCGGCTGGCCCTGGACCGCAGCGTGGCCTTTTTCAAGGAGAATCTGTGACTGGGACGGCACGGCGGTGGCTGCGCGTGGGCGTTGACGCCAGGAACGCCCTGACCACCGTGGTGATGGGTCAGGAGATCAACTCTCCCCCCGTTCCGCACAGTTCACGGATTTGCCCTGCCACTTTTTGCCGGGGCGCGCCCAGACGGCGTCTGCCCATTGACGTACCACCCTGGCTGGGCTATGATTCTCGCCGTGCTGAAAAGCACCCCTTGAAAGGGCGGCGGACACACTGAAAAAAGTGAATGCTGAGGGTGTGGCCCCATCGTCTAACGGTTAGGACACTACCCTTTCAAGGTAGCGATACGGGTTCGAATCCCGTTGGGGTCACCAACTTGAGCCTCCGCCTCGGCGGGGGTTTTTGCTTGTGGGCCTTTGGGGGCTTTTTTGCGGCCATTCGGGCATACGTTGACACCCCGCCGCCCCCTTGCTACATTGACTGCCGCCTGTTCGGTCCTGAGCCGGTAGTGCGAGAGGTGCGCGGGTGTAGCTCAGTTGGTTAGAGCGCACGCCTGATAAGCGTGAGGTCCCCAGTTCAAGTCTGGGCATCCGCACCAAGGTACAGAGAACCCCGCTTAGTCCGGGGTTTTTTCGTTTTCAGAGATTCAGCCCGAACACCGTAAAACCTCTGCACACTGACCAGGAGTGTGACGTCAACCGGGCCGACGCTCCCGCATTCAAACGGCAACTGTCCGCCCGTCCAGCCAGGCTATCCCCCGTCAGGGCCCCCACGAGGTCCTGCCCCGCCATGGAGCTGCTGGCGCGCCCGCTCCGCTCAGGCGCTGGCCAAATTCCCGGAGCTGTGGGAACTGGCCCAGCAGACGGCAGCGCGGGCGGTGGCAGTGGGCATTATGCCGGAACAGAAACGAAAAGGCGGCCTCCACCCCTCGGAAGCCGCCCCCAATCAACCCTCTTTACAGCTCCAGCAGCATCCGCGCCGGGTCTTCCAGCAGGTTCTTGATCATCACCAGAAACTGCACGGCTTCCTTGCCGTCAATAATCCGGTGGTCATACGACAGCGCCAGGTACATCATCGGCGCGATAACCACCTGACCATTCTGCGCGATGGGCCGCTCGATGATGTTGTGCATGCCCAGGATGGCGCTCTGCGGGGCGTTGATGATCGGGGTGCTCATCATGCTGCCAAAGGTGCCGCCGTTGGTGATCGAGAAGGTGCCGCCACTCATGTCCTCCATGGTCAGCTTGCCACTGCGGGCCTTTCCGGCGAAGTTGGCAATCTCTTTCTCAATCGTCGCCAGGCCCATGGCGTCGGTGTCGCGCAGGATCGGGACCACTAGGCCGCGCTCGCTGGCAACCGCGATTCCGATGTCGTAGAAGCCGTGGTACACGATGTCCTTGCCGTCGATGCTGGCATTGACCAGCGGGAAGGCTTTCAGGGCCTCGGTGGCGGCGCGCACGAACAGGCTCATGAAGCCCAGCTTGACGCCGTGTTTTGCGACAAATTGATCCTGGTACTTCTTGCGCAGGTCCATGCTGGGCTGCATGTTGACCTCGTTGAAGGTGGTCAGCAGCGCGGCGGTGTTCTGCACTTCCTTGAGGCGTTCGGCGATGCGGGCGCGAATGCGGGTCATGGGCACCCGCTGCTCGGTGCGCGGGCCGCTGGGAATGGTCGCCGGGGGTGAGGGCTGAGCCGGCTGTGCCGCTGCCGGAGCCGCCGCTTTCTGCGGTCCCTGGTCCGTGCTGCCGCCCTGCGCCGCCACCACCGCGTCCTGCTTGGTGATGTTGCCGCGCGGGCCGCTGGCTGGAATCTGGCTTACGTCCAGATCGTTCTCGGCGACCACCTTGCGGACGGCGGGGGAGAGGTCTTCACGCCGCTCCGCACCCTGGGCGGCAGGCTGCGTTCCCGCGCTGTCCGGCTGAACGGCGGTGCCGCCCGCGCTCTTCTCGTCGGGAATGGGGCCGCTGGTTTCCTCTTCAGTGGAGCCAGCTTGGGACGCACCGGCGGCTGGAGCCTGGGCGGCGGGCGCGCTGCCCGCGTCGCCCATCACGCCCAGCACTTCCTCGCTCAGCACCGTATCGCCCTCGTTCTTGGCGACGCTTTGCAACACGCCGTCGGCCTGCGCCGTGACCTCCAGCACCACCTTGTCGGTCTCGATCTCGGCCAGCACGTCGCCGCGCTTGACCGCCTCGCCGGGTTGCTTGTGCCAGGTCAGCAGCGTGCCCTCGCTGACCGATTCGGAAAAAACTGGAACTTTGATGTCCGCCATAGTGCCTGTAGTTATACCGCGTCCGCGCGATTGGCCGCCCGGCGGCTGTGACTGATGTGGGGACGGTGGAGGCTCAGGACCTCGCCCCTTTCGGTGGTGTCTTTCCCGCGCTGTTGAGGTCCACCGCCTGCTGAATCAGGATTTTGAAGGCCGCCCCATCTACCTCCTCGCCCTCATGGACGTCGATGGCACGGCGCGTGTTGCCGTCCAGACTGGCGTTGAACAGCCGGGCTGGATCGTCCAGGGACGCACCTCTGGCGAAGGTCAGCTTGACGGCCTTTTTGTATGTCTCGCCGGTGCAGATGACGCCGTCATGCTCCCAGACCGGCGTCCTGCCCCATTTCCAGGTCTCGGTCACGTCCGGTTCTGCGTCCAGAATCAGCCCGCGCAGTCTGCCCAGCGTCTCGCCGCGCCAGTCTCCGAGTCCGGCAATTTTGTCCGTGATGAGTTGCGCTGCCGACTGGGCCGCGTTCGTATCCGGTTCGTTCATGTGCCTCTCCTCGAAAGTGGGCAACCAGACTGGAGTGCCGTCGGGCTGCGGCGGGCCAGAACCCGGTTCGTCGTCCCGTCTTCTCTGATCCCACGCCCGCCTGTTTTCCAGCCCCCATTCTAGGTCTCAGCCCCCATACTGTGTGCCATGCTGCGAATAGAAGCCGCCGAGATCATGGTTGTCCGCCTGCCGCTGAAATTCCGCTTCGAGACCAGTTTCGGGGTGCAGACCGCCCGCACGGTGCCGCTGCTGGTGCTGCACGGCGACGGCATTCAGGGGGTGTCGGAAGGCACGATGGAAGTCGCCCCGATGTACCGCGAGGAAACCCTGGCCGGGGCGCTGGACCTGTTGCGTGGGGTTTTCTTGCCGCGCATCCTGGGCAAGACCTTTGCCAACCCGGAGGAGCTGAACGACGCCCTGGGCGCATTCCGGGGCAACAGGATGGCCCGCGCGATGGTGGAGATGGCTGCGTGGGACCTGTGGGCGCGGACATTGAACGTGCCGCTGGGAACGCTGCTGGGCGGACGCAAGACGCAGGTGGAGGTGGGCGTCAGCCTGGGCATTCAGGCCGATGAGGCCGCCACCGTGGACGCCGTGCGCCGCCATGTCGAGCAGGGCTACCGCCGGATCAAGCTCAAGATCAAGCCCGGCTGGGACGAGGCCCCGGTGCGCGCCACCCGCGAGGCCTTCCCCGACATCCGCCTGACCGTGGACGCCAACAGCGCCTACACGCTGGCCGATTCGGTGCGGTTGCGGGCGCTGGACGAGTACAAGATGACCTACATCGAGCAGCCGCTGGCCTGGGATGACCTGGTGGACCACGCCACGCTGCAAACCCGCCTCCAGACCCCGCTGTGCCTAGACGAGAGCATCGCCAGCGCGGCAGATGCCCGCAAGGCCCTGGCGATTGGTGCGGGCGGTGTCATCAACCTCAAGGTGGCCCGCGTGGGCGGGCACGCCGAGGCCAGGCGCGTGCATGACGTGGCGCAGGCGTTCGGCGCGCCGGTGTGGTGCGGCGGCATGCTGGAGGGCGGCGTGGGCCGGGCGCACAACATTCACCTGTCCACCCTGCCCAATTTCACGCTGCCGGGAGATACCTCCAGCGCCAGCCGCTACTGGGACACCGACATCATCAACGAACCGCTGGAAGCGGTGGACGGCCTGATGCCCGTGCCGGAGGGGCCGGGCATCGGCGTGACCCTCAACCGTGACTTTATCGAAAGCGTGGCCGAGCTGACGGAGGAACACCGCCCTTGAGCGAGGCGTCCGGCCCGCTGCCAGAAGCCCCGCTGCCCCGGCGGCCCTACGTGATCCGCGACGTGACCGATCCCTGGGCCATGCGTGGTCTGGAGGCCGTGCAGGTGGACGCCTGGGGCTACCCGGACCGCGAGGTGCTGCCCAGCAGCATGTTCCGCATCAGCTCGGCGTGCGGCGGCGTGGTGCTGGGGGCCTATGCGGCAGACGCACCCGAAAGTGGGCCGCAGCTTCCCTTCGGGCTGGCCTACGGCTTTCCGGCGCTGGTGGGCGGGCAACTGTGGCACCACTCGCACCTGCTGGCGGTTCACCCCGACTGGCGCGGCAGTGGGCTGGCCGTGGCCCTCAAGCACGCGCAGCGCGAGCGGGTGCTGGCGCAGGGGATAGGGCGCATGACCTGGACCTTTGACCCGCTGATCGCCCGCAACGCCCGCCTGAATCTGGGCAAACTGGGCGCGCGGGCCGTGTCTTATCACCCCGACTGGTACGCGCTGGGCGACGATCCGGCCACCGCCTTTCCGGCAGACCGCCTGATGATCGAGTGGGACCTGACACGTCCCCGCGCCTCGCACCCACCCCCCGCTCCCGACGGCGAGGTGGTCCTGGCCGCCGTGCCAGAGGGCGAGGAGCCGGATGCGCCGATCCTGAATCTGAACAGCCCGCAAGTGCTGGCCGAGGTGCCCCGCAAGGCCGAGCTGATGAACGAGGCGCTGCGCCTGAGCTGGCGGCTGGCGCTGCGTGAGGCGCTGGGCGAGTATCTGGCGCGCGGCTACGGGGTCACGGACTTGGCCTCGGAAGGGGAGCGGGTGTTCTACGTGCTGACGCGGGCAGTCTAACCATCCACAGGTCAGACGTTCCACCTGCCAAAAGACGGTTCATTCTGCGGTCAGACCGTTCGACGGCATGGCCTTTAGACATATCCTCACCAGAGCCGCCAGCCCAGCACCCGCCTCTCCCAACTGTGTTATGTTATTTACATAAGGAGGTCTGAATGTTGCACATAGAATTCGTCACCGATCTGGGCGCGACGGTCACCGTGGATGTGGAGGGTGCCGACAAGTTGCTGGACGTGCAGCGTCAGTATGGCCGTCTGGGCTGGACCAGTGGTGCGGTTCCCGGCGGCGGCTACCAGTTCCCGCTGGACAACGAGAGCGACTTTGACTGGTCTTTGATCGGGGCCAGGAAATGGACCAATGCCGAGGGCGAGGACATGGTCATTCACCGGGGGCTGGCCTACCGCCGCCGCGAACTGGAGGCCGTGGACAGCCGCAAGATGAAGCTGCCCGCCGCCGTCAAATACAGCCGGGGCGCGCGCGGGACCGATCCCGAACATGTGCGCGAGAAGGCCGACGGCGAATTTGAATACGTGACGCTGGCGATCTTCCGGGGTGGGAAGCGGCAGGACCGTTACGCCGTGCCGGGGGGCCGCGCAGGCAGTGGACCTCAGCAGGCCGCCCGCCCGTCCGCGCCCCGGCCCCAGCCTGTGGCGGCAGCGCGCCCCGCGCCGGTGGCCGTGGTAGAAGACGAGACGCCCTTTTGAGAAAGTAGGAGGTGCAGGCAAGACGGATCGCGGCTGAGATTAATTCTCAACCGCGATCCGTCTTGTTCTCCTCGCCAGGCAAACTTCACCCCGTTGCCACAGGCTCTTGAGCGGGCCTTCACCCGCCGCCCACGCGTCCAGGCCAGTCCCCACAATGCGGGAATGCGAATTCCCAAACGCCTGATGGTGGCGGCGGCGATCACGGCCATCGCCGCGCGCCGCAAGTTCACCGCGCCCTACGAGCTGACCGGCAAGAGCGTGCTGATTACTGGTGGTTCGCGCGGCCTGGGGCTGGCGCTGGCCGCCGAATTCCTGAAACGCGGGTCCGCCGTCACGTTGATGGCGCGCGATCCTGCGGAGTTGGAGCGCGCGGCCACGCAACTCGGCGCGGGTGGGCGCGTGCAGACCGTGGCTGGCGACGTGACCCGCCAGGAAGACCTGCGCCGCGCCCTGGCCGAGGCCACGCGTGTTCACGGCGGTCTGGACGTGCTGGTCAACAACGCGGGCCTGATCCAGAGCGGCCCGCTGGCCAACATGACCGAGGCCGACTTCCGCGACATCATGGAGGTCAACGCCTTTGCGCCGCTGATCCTGACCCGGCTGGCCGTGCCCGAATTGCGCCGCCGGGGCGGGCGGGTGCTGCTGGTGTCCTCGGTGGGCGGCAAGGTGGCCGTGCCGCACCTGGCCCCCTACAGCGTCAGCAAATTTGCCCTGACCGGCATCGGGCAGGCCCTGCGCGCCGAGCTGGCGGGGGACGGCATCGGCGTGACCACCGTCTGCCCCACGGTCATGCGGACGGGCAGCCCGCGTCAGGCGCAGGTCAAGGGACAGCACCAGAAGGAATACGCCCTGTTTGCCACGGTGGACAACCTGCCGCTGATCTCGCTGGACGCCCGCGTGGCCGCCCGCCGCATGGTGGACGCTCTGGTGCGCGGCGACGCTGAGGCCCCCATCGGCGGCTCTGCTTTCGTCCTCAAGTACGCCCAGGCGCTGGCCCCGCAGCTCACCGCCGATCTGCTGGCGCTGGGCACCCGCTTCCTGCCCGCCCCCATCCCCGGCGATGACGCCATTCCCGGCAGCGAGGCCGAGACCCCGTTGACCCTCCACAACCCGATCAAGAGCGGGGCCGAACGGGAATTCAACGAGCTGGACGGTAAGAGTGAGAGCAAGTCGGATTGATGTTCAGGGGGTTGCCCCGCGTTTGGGTCAGCTACCAGAAGGAGGGTCATGCCAGTGGGGCCGAAGCACCTTCACTGGCATGAATTTTTCCCCCACTCTGTCTTGGAAGAAAGGTCAGCCCGGCCCGTCCTGTCCGTATACCAGCTTGCCCGCCTCGGCCTGATCCTTGCCCAGCACGCGGCGGTGGCCCCAGGAGTTCCAGCCCTGGTGGGCGATGATCGGCGGCGGGAAAATCCCGCAAGATCAGCTCAGCAGCCGCAGCGTGTACGGCTCGGAGGCGCTGCTGGCCGCCGTCAGCTTCAGCGAAGATCCAAGCGGGCGTCCAGGCGTCCTCATGGGCATTGCCCTGGACGACCGTAGGAGGGAGGACGAAGGGTTCTGGACGTGGAATGGCTGAAGCGGAGCTTTCTCCATTCATGCGCGAAACAAACGGAATCCGTACCAGACTCTGGATCTGTCTTCCGCGCCTTTTATATGCCCTCGTGGGGTGCGAGATTTCTCCCGCTCTGGGAGGCTGAATCCCCCATTTGTAAGCGTGGCGCAAGGAGCCGAAGGGTATAACGGGGTGAGATGATCCATTTCCGCGTCCTGTCCCTGCTCAGCCGAGGCCAGCGCCCGTGACCGCCCTGCTGCTGGCCGCCCTGTTCGTGGTGGGTCTGCTGTTGCTGGTGCGCTTTCCGGAACGTGCCCTGAGCGTTCTGGCGGCGCTGCTGGGGCTGGGACTGGTGGGCACCCTGATCGGGCTGGCGCTGGCACTGGGCGGCGCGGCGCAGGAGGCACCCTGGACCGCCGCGCTGGACCGGGCGCAGGGCGCGCTGAGCGTGCTGGCCGTGATTCTGGGCGGCAGCCTGATCTCTTTGCATCAGGCTTCTGGCCTGCACGCGCAGACTGCGCGCCGCAGGGGGATCAGGCTGCCCACCAGCAAACCCACGCGGGTCACCCGCACGCCCACCCTGACGCGGCGCAGTCCCCTGTCGGTGACCAGATCGGACCTCAGGTTCCAGGAGTACGAGGTCATGGACCGCATCGGCATCGGCGGGATGGGCAGCGTGTACCGGGCGCGGCGCAACCACGACGGGCGCATCGTGGCCCTCAAGGTGCCGCAGGAGAAATACCTGGCCGACGCCAAATTCGTCAAGCGCTTTTACCGTGAGGCCGAGGTGCTCAAGCGCTTCAGCCATCCCAACATCGTGCGGGTCTACGACTACCGCATGCAGGACCCCGAGCACTACATCGTCATGGAGTTTCTGGACGGCGAGAGCCTGGAACACATGCTGGAAGACCGCAGCCTGGCCTTTGGCGAGTCGGTGCAGGTTATCCGCGCGCTGGCCGACGCCCTGCGCCACATCCACATGCAGAATGTGGTTCACCGCGATATCAAGCCCGGCAACGTGATGATCCTTAAAAACGCTTTCCACGGGGGCCAGCTCCGCGAGGGCGGCGTCAAGCTGATGGACTTTGGCATCGCGGTGGGCAAGGTTCTGACCCGCCTGACCATGAGCGGCGCGCGGGTGGGCACCCCGATCTACATGGCCCCCGAGCAGGCCAAGGGCAACCGCGTGGACGCCCGCAGCGACGTGTATTCGCTGGGTCTGCTGGCCTACGAGCTGGTCAGCGGCCAGACCGCCTTTCGGGGCAGCTACGAGGCGGTGGTCCACCAGCAGGTCTTCGAGTCTCCCAAGCCGCCCAAGCAGATCCAGCTGGAGGTGCCGGGCCGCCTCAACGACCTGATCCTGAACATGATCGAGAAGGACCCGGCGCAGCGCCCCACCCTGGACGAGGTGATCGCCCGCATCGATGCGGGCCTGCTGAGCGACGAGGTCTTTGGCGATCCGCAGGCCCTGGTCCTGAGCGTGCAGGAAAAGCGCGGCACCGTGAGGTTGCTGGACCTGCACGGCAAGTTGCGCGCCAGCCTGTGTGACCAGGGGGGCAGTGGTGGCAGTGATGGCGGCACGTCGCAGGGCCTGCCCAGCGTGCCCAACGCCCTGGCCGGGGACGCCGACGGCAACCTGTATGTCACCTTGCAGGACTACCGCCAGGGCGAGTCGGGCGCGCTGGTCCGCAAGCTCGGTCCGCAGGGCCAGGAACTGCTGTCCTTCGGTCCCTACGGCCTGGGCGAGGGCGAACTGCTGCAACCGCTGGACATCGCCTTCACGCAGGGTCACGTTTACGTGCTGGACGGCGAGGCGCACCACGTTGTCGTGTACAACACCGCTGGGCAGTTCGTGCGGAGATTCGGCGGGCGCGGGCCAGGCCTGGGCCGCTTTGACAGGCCGCGCCGCCTGGTGGCCTCCCCGGACGGCCACCTGTACGTGCTGGACACCGGCAACAACGAGGTCCAGCGTTTCACCGCGCAGGGCGAGTACCTCAGCCGCTACGCCTTCCGTCTGGACCGCCACAGCGAGGGTCTGCGTACCCTGGAGGGCCTGGGCGTGGACCGCCTGGGCGCGGTGTACATCGTGGACGGCGTGGCCCGGAAACTGCGCAAGATCGGGGCCGACGGCACCCCCGGCTTGACCTTTGCGCTGGACACGCTGGTGGGCGAACCCACTGCGGCCCCGTGGCTGATCAGCGTGGGGCCGGAGGGCCAGATCTACGCGGTGCGCCAGGGTGGGCAGATGCTGCGGACCATCTCCAGCGCGGGCGATCCCATCTCCAGCCGCGACATGTACGCCCCGGTACAGGCCATGACGCTGCTGGACCGCCCACAAATCGGCGCAGCCACGCCCCCACCGGGCAAGACGGTGGCCGAGAAACTGGATGCGGAGGAGGCCGTCCCGGCGCAGCGCGGCCCCCAGACTGCCATCAGTGTCCGGTCCGGGAATTCGTCAACACCGCAGGCTCCTGAATCGCTCCTGACCATGCCCCGACTCTCCCTGGCACAAGCATTCCCCCGCGCCTGCTCTAACATCTGAACTGCCGATGTCTGACTTGCCGCTGCTGACCCTCTACACCCGAACGGGCTGCCACCTGTGCGAGCAGGCGCAGGAGCACCTGACCCGGCTGGAATTCCGGGTCCAACTGCTGGATGTGGATTCGCGCGCCGAGTGGCGGCGGCAGTACGGCGACGACGTGCCGGTGCTGGCGCTGGGTGAACGGGTGCTGGCGCGCGGCGTCCTGAGTCCGGCCCGCCTGGGCATGATCAAGCTGCAACTGCTGCGGGCTGCGGGGCCGCCTACATCTGAGCGCCCCGGAGGCTGATGGGCGAAGGCACGTCCGCTGCCGCAGAATGTCAGGCGAACAGAGCTGATGCGGATTGCGGTCATTCAGTTATCTTTTGGGACAGCACCAAAAGCCAACACCATTCTGGAATCCGTACTTTTCCTTCTCCCGTTGGTCGGGTTTCGCAGTCATTTCATAACTTAGGGCTTACGCGAAACTGGACAAATTTGAGATTCTGAGCTGATGGGAAGACCTCGGAAAGTCAGTCGGCAACGGTACTGCGAGTTTTTGGCTGCCACACAGATCAACCGAACGCAAACCTATTTTGCCGATCACATCGACGATTTTGCTCATGACGCAGTTCAGCGGTACTTGCAAGGAGATCGCCTGACGGCAGCGGAGCTGTGGACGCAGGTGCGCCCACACGTCCAATTCAGCGACAGGGGCTATGTCATCTTCGATGACAGCGTCATGGACAAGAACCATTCA
>NZ_JNIW01000002.1 GCF_000701425.1 Deinococcus frigens DSM 12807
ACCCCAGCAAGAGAGACAGGGACAGGAAGCGCGCCTGAGTGAGTGGCCGCAAGAGGCTAAAGTGAGGATGTTCCGGTTGGTGCTCTCTACCGAGCGCACGGAATGGGTCGTGACCAACGGCCCAGCGTTACAGACTGCGGACGACGTGCGCCAGACGCTCGCCGTCCGTTGGTCTGTCGAGATCTTTCACCGCGAATTGAAGCAGATCACCGGGACCGAAGACTGTCAATGCCGTCTGGGGCGATCTCAACGCAATCACATCGGCACTGCCATGCTGGTCTGGATTCGATTGAACCAGCAGGCCAAAGAGGCGAAGAAAACGATATACGCGCTAAAATTCGGTCTTCTTGATGACTACACGCGCCAGCAGCTCAAAAACCCATCTCTGAGTTTCGCATAAGCCCTAAATTCTCTGCGTCCCCAATGCCTAGCGCTTCCAGCGCCCCCGCCCGCGCGCCCCTGCCTTTGCCCCTGGCGTGCTGGTGCGGACCCGGATCTGCTCGTCGTCGTAGCGCAGCATCACGGCCAGCCGGGCGCGGCTGATGATGTGGTGCGGGTGCCTGGGCACAAAGGCGGTCACGATGTCCAGATGGCCGTCCCGGTGATCCTGCACCACCACATGCAGCGGCAGCGCTATGCCGCAGGCCTCGAAGGAGCCGCAGACCAGCCAGCGCCGGTCTTCCGGGTACACGGCCCGCACCCGCCCGCACAGCAACACGTTGATGATGTCGTGTTCTAAAAAGCCCTCGGCGCGGGCGTGGCCGATGGCGTGCGGGCACAGGTGGTAACGCGCGTCGTACACGGCGTCGCGCAGCCGGGTATGGGCGCGTGACAGGCTAAAATCGTCGGTGGCGATGCCGACCAGTTCGGCCTCGCGCTGGGCCTTGACCGGGGCCGCACGCACGGCGCGGGCAGGCAGTGGCGTGGGCGCACGGCGGCTGGCCTTCTCGGCACGCGCGAGCTGGGCGCGCAGGGCCAGCAGGTCGGTTCCGGTCTGGACCCCGGACAGCAGCGGCGTCTGCTTCTGCGCCTGCGGCGCGGCGGGCCGCTCGTGGCGGCCTCCCCGGCGGCTGTTGATCCCAAGCGGCTTGCTGGACTGTTTGGTCACGGCGAACACCTCCGAAAAAAAACGCCCCCCGGCTTCCCGCCCCCTGTCTCCTTTGCCGAGTCCACTCCTGATCCGCACCCCCCAAAAAAGAAAAGGCCCCTCAAACACGGCTTCGTGTCTGGGAGGAGGCAGGCGTCGTACCCTGTTCAGGGCATGCGTGCAGCATAGCACGGCGCGGCAAAAATGGGCGTAACGCAATGGGCAGACAGCGGGGCGCCCGCCTTCTAGGCTGGAAGACACCGTTCAGGCCGCCGTCAACTTCGCCCATTGGAGGACACCCCCATGATCCGTTCCATGCAGGCCACCGATATCCCCGACGTTCTCGCGCTGCTGCACTGGATGGACGCCTCTCCCGAACGCGAGGTCTTTGCCCCGGACTCCCGCGATCCGCGCGAACTGCATTTGGAATGTGAGGACGGCCTGTGTCTGGTGGAGACGGATGACGATGGCGTGCGCGCCTACTGCGCCCTGTCTCCCTTCCGCGACGGGCTGGTGCTGGAGGGGCCGGTGAGCGAGGGCGGCCCGCTGAGTGCCCTGCTGGGCCGCGCCGCCCAGCACACGGACGGCCAGCCGGTCTACGCCTTCAGCGCCCGCGATAACCTGCCGGTGCGCGCCGCGCTGGAGTCGGCGGGTTTTTCGGCGCTACACAGCACCGCCTTTTACGCCGCGCCGCTGGCAACCGTGTCGCGTGGGGTCCGCGTCCCGGACGGTCTGCGCGCCACGGAGAGTCTGCCCGTGGCCGAGTACCGCGCCCTGTACCGCGCCGCCGAGGACGCCTGGGCTGGACGCCTGGACTGGACTCCAGAGCAGTACGCCGCCCACTTTGCCGACGACACGGTGCGGCTGGTGGCGCTGTGGCGCGCAGACCACCCGGTGGGTTTTGCCGAACTGGAATTCAGCCCCGACGACGGCCGCGCCGACGTGACGTATCTGGCCGTTCACCCCGCCGAGCGCGGGCAGGGCTTGGGCCGCGT
This sequence comes from Deinococcus frigens DSM 12807, assembly GCF_000701425.1. GTDB lineage: Bacteria > Deinococcota > Deinococci > Deinococcales > Deinococcaceae > Deinococcus > Deinococcus frigens. The sequence goes on from NZ_JNIW01000002.1 coordinate 2,083, forward strand.
GCTGCTGGCCCTGGCCGCCGCCGAGGCGCAGAGCAGGCCCGAACTGCGGACCCTGCGCGTGCGCGCTCACGATCACTTGCACTCTGCCCGCGCCCTGTACGCCCACATGGGTTTTACCCACTGCCGTAGCATCGTGACCTATCTGCTGGACGGCGAGGAAGAGGCCTAGCTTCTCAGTCCATTCGGACTGCTGCCGGTTTTTCGCGTCATCGGGACCAAGAAAAACAGCGCCGCCCGGAGGTCAGTCTTCCGGGCGGCGCTGCTGGATTTGAAGGCTGGAGCTTGGCTGCCTCTAGCTTGGGTGCCTCTAGCCTAGCTGCCCCTATACGTGCTGTAGGACCACGGCGTCATCACCAGCGGGACGTGGTAATGGGCGTCCGGGTCGCCCACCGTGAAGCGCAGCGTCACCACGTCCAGAAACGGCGGATCGGCGGCGGCGTCAAAGTCCGAGAAGTAGTCGGCCACATCAAAGGTCAGCTCGTAGGTGCCGCCCTGAAGGCTGCCGCGCTCGATCAGCGGTGCGTCGGTGCGTCCGTCGGCGTTGGTGATGGCTGCCGTCAGCTTCCTGCGCTCCTCGCCTTGAATGCGCCACAGCTCCACCCGGACGCCCTGCGCTGGACGGCCCCGCGCGGTGTCCAGCACGTGCGTACTCAGTCCGGCGTGTGCGGCCATTAAGCGCGCTCGACCCAGCCTTCCATCAGGCCGTAGGGTTCGGGATCGACGTGCATGATCTCTAGGTTGTTCTCGATGTCGAAGCGGCCCAGGTTGTACTGGAGGTGGTGCATGTTGGGCATGCGGAACCAGATGCGCGAGATCTCGGGGCAGGCGGACAGCACGGCCTCGCCCATCAGGTACAGCGTGTTCTGGAGGCTGGGGGAGTAGTGGTCGGTCAGGGTCACCTGAAGCTGCTTGAACACCTTTTCCCACACGGCGTCGTAGTCGGCGCTGTCGGTGTTGTATTCCCACTTGGCGTTCACGAAGGTGGCCATCACGCGCTCGTGCGTTTCGGGCAGCGTAGTAAAGCGCTCCTCGAGTAGATAGTTTTCCCAGCCGCTCTCGGTAGTCTTCAGCACGTACAGTTCCGCGATGCCGGAGGTCACCTTGAATGTCTTGCCGTCTTCGCTCTCGATCCGGCCCGTGCGCTTGGGCATCTGGCGCACGAAGGAGTGGTCATGGCCCTGGCCGTTCACCTGAACGTGGTCCCACAGGTGCTCGGTAAATTCCATGAAGCCGCCCGAGACCTTGGCCCCGGTCTTGGTGAAGTGCGCGACGAGTTCCTTGCCAAATTCCTCGGGGCTGCTCTTAAAGCCTTCCTTGGCCAGTCCGTAGATGGTGTTGCGGACGGTGTCGGTGGCGATCAGTTCGGAGTTGTCGCCCTGGCTGTGCGCGGCGTCGAAATCGCCGATCATGCCCACGCGCACCTGGAGTTCACGGATCTCGTGACGCTTGCCGCTCCGGTTGATCTTCATCAGGTTGACTTCGGCCTTGCCGTAGTTGTTCTCGCCCAGCTTCACTTTCACCTTGGTCTGCTTGCTTTCGGTCTGAGTCATCATCCTTCCTCCCCTTATTTCCCGTCGCCGTGGGCGATCAGGTCCAGAACGCGGAGCCGGGCAATCCGGCTGATCTCGTACAGGGCGGCCTGCCGTTCCTGCTCGGGGGTGTTCGCCAGTCGCCGCCTGGCCCCCTCGAAGATGCTGCTTTTGTTATTTTCGCGCACACACACCACGTAGGGCAGCTTGAACTTCTCGTGGTAGGCGTCGTTCAGGCGTCCGAACTCGGCAAACTCCTCGGGCGTCAGACGGTCCAGACCCGCCGCAGCCTGCTCGTGGGCGCTCTCGGCGGTCAGCTCACCGGCCAGCGCCGCCTTGCCCGCCAGGTCCGGATGGGCGCGGATCAGCCGAAGCTGCGCGCTCTCGGAGTCCGCCTGCACGGCGGCCTTGAAGGCGTCGGCTACCTCGTCGGCAGTCTGGAAGGGGCGCTGGGCAGCGGCGGCCTGCGCGTACTGCGGCGAGTATTCCAGCACCCCGGCGAAGTAGTCGGTAAAGGCGTCGGCGCTCAGGGCGTTGACGTCTTTCAGGCTCAGTGGGTCAGCAGGGGCGGAACTCGGGGTCAAAAGACACCTCCGGCGGGTGGGCGGCAGTGGTCGGACAAGAAACTACTTAGATGGCTAACTAATTGGACGTCTGAATCTTACGGGTTCATTACGGCGATGTCAAGCTGGCCATTCTTGAACCGGGTGCAGGGTGGCCGCGCGGTGAGCGGTGGCCAACAGCGGTGGCTCCAGTCCCGGTTCAGCTCCTGCCCCGGAAAACCTGAGCGCGTCAGGCCCGTCAACCCGTCCTGCATACGACGCCAACCTCTTCACGGATGGCTTGAGACTGCGCCCCGCCCACTTTTCCTGAGTGTGGTCATGTTAACCTGTTGGGCGGAGGCCCGGCCCCTGCCATTTCACAGGCTTGCGCCCGGCGAAAGACGACACATGGATTATTACGAATTACTGGGCGTGACCCGGACCTCGGGTGCCGACGAAATCAAATCTGCCTACCGCAAGCTGGCCCTCAAGTACCACCCGGACCGCAACAAGGAAGAGGGCGCGCAGCAGAAATTCGCGCAGATCAGCGAGGCGTACTCGGTCCTGTCCGACACCGAGAAACGCGCGCACTATGACCGCTTCGGTTCGGCCCCCAATGCGGGAATGCCCGGCGGCGATCCGTTCGGCGGCATGGGCGGCGCGGGCTTTGATCCGATGGACATCTTCGAGCAGTTGTTCGGCGGCATGGCTGGTGGGCGCGGGCGGCGCGGCCCGGCGCGCGGCGACGATCTGGAAACAGCGGTGCAGGTCACGCTGCTCCAGGCCCGCGCGGGCGAGGAGGTCGAGGTAGTGGTGGACCGCTTGACAGGGTGCGAACACTGCCACGGCAGCAAGACCGAACCCGGCGGCAAGCCCGCCAAGACCTGCCCCACCTGCTCCGGCGCGGGGGCGGTGCGCGCACAGGCCCGGACCATCTTTGGCGTGGTGGAAACCCAGCAGCCCTGCCCTGCCTGCCGGGGCGAGGGCCAGATCATCCAGGATCCCTGCACCGTCTGTAAGGGGCGTGGCCGCACGCTAAAGGCCGAGAAGGTGGGCGTCAAGCTGCCGCGTGGTATCGACGAGGGTTACCGCATTCGCGTGTCCGGCATGGGCAACGAGGGACCGGGGGGCAACGGCGACCTGTACGTGCATATCGAGATGGAAGCCCACCCGGAACTGCGCCGCGAGCAGGAACACCTGATCTTTCCGGCTCAGATCGGATTTGCCAAGGCGGCGCTGGGCGGCCACGTCACCGTTCCCACGCTGGACGGCGAGCAGGTGGTAGAGGTCAAGCCCGGCACCCAGCACGGCGAGCTGCACCGCCTGACGGGTCAGGGCATGCCCCGCTTGCAAGGACGCGGCAGCGGCGACCTGATCGTGGAATACGACGTGACCGTGCCGAAGCCCAAAGACCTGACCCCCGAGGCCCGCGACGCGCTGCTGGCCTACGCCCGCGCCGTGGGTGACGAGGTCAACGAGAAGCACGAAGGCTTTTTCGACAAGGTTGGAAAGATTTTCAGAGGCGACTGACGCTTTTGACCTGTTGATGGAGATCCTGGGCGGTGGCCTGGGGTCTTTTGCGTGGAGATCAGGCCAGCGTTAGCACCTGTGTCTGATACGGACTCCGATTGGAAGGTGTTGGAAACACCTGGAAATCCGAGGGGGCGTCCAAGCATCCTCATGGGCGCTGCTCTGGACAAGACAGCGAGCAGGAGAAAAACGGGTTCCGGACGTGGAGTGGGTGAATCGGCGCTGTCCCTATCCCTATTCATGCACGAAACAAACGGAATCCGTCTGAGTCGGCGTGAGGCGGCCCATCATCCGACCGTCAGTCGGGGGGAGCAATCTGGAAGGCCGAAGAGGACGCTGCACGCCTCCACACCACCTTTCCCGGGAGACACAAATGAACCCCCTGCCTCTCATGCTCAGCGCCACCCTCGGCCTTTGCGCCCTCGCCTCTGCTCAGACCACGCCGCCAAACACCGACGGCACTTGGACCCTGACCCGTCTGACCGACAAGCCGGGAACCTCGGCCAGCGCTGGCCTGGAGAACTTCACGCTGAGTGTGCAGGGCAATCAGATCTCCGGGTCCGCCGGATGCAACACGTTCATGACCTCCGGGGCTTTGGCCGGGCAGACCTTCCGTTTCGGGCCGCTCGCCACCACCCGCAAGCTGTGCGCGCCCGAGCAGAATGCGCTGGAAACGCGTTACCTGAACGTTCTGATGCAGGCCCGTGCCTTCGCACGCTACGGCGACACGCTCATCCTGACCTCCGGCACGTCGAAGGTGGTCTTCAAGATGGCGGGCAAGATGGGAGGCGGGGTGCAGAAAGAACTTCAGGGCGACTGGAAACTGGCAGGCACGCAGGGCAGCGAGGCCCTGACGGTGGTGTTCGGCACAGTCGGGCGCGTGAGCGGCACCACGGGCTGCAACACCTTTATGGGCGAGTACCGCGTGATGGATACGGGCCTGACCTTTGGCGCGCTGGGGGTGACCCGCCGCGCCTGCCCCGATGCGGCGCTGGCCGGACAGGAACAGGCATTCCTCAAAGACCTCTCGGAAGTCATCGGTTATGCCGTCAATGGTGCGGCGCTGATCCTGACCACCAAATCCGGCAAGACGCTGAGGCTGGACCGTCAGTAACCGCAGGCGGCGTGGGCGGGATTACCAGCGAACTGGCAGCCCCGTCCGCGCACTCTCATAGCCGCCCAGCACCAGCCGCACGCTCTCGCGGCCATCCTCGCCGGTACAGACGACGGGCGCACCGTCCTGGACGCTCTGCACAAAGGCGACAACGCTGCGGACGTGGGCATTGTCGGAGGTGGCAAAGTCGTACCACGTTTCGTCGGCCTGGCCCCACTGCCCGAAGCCGTGTTCGCGGTTCACGAAACGCAGTCTCGGCTTGCCCAGGCGGTTGCTGCATTCCAGCGCGCCCTCGGTGCCGTAGACCGCAAAGCTCTCCTCCCAGCCGGTGGCGGTCCAGGCGTTCTCCACGCTGGCAAGTCCACCATTGCTGAATTCCAGCGTGGCGACGCTGGTGTCCTCCACCTCAATCTGGAACTTCAGCGTGCTCATGCGCGCGTAGATGCTGCCCACGTCGCCGCCGAAGTGCCGGGCCAGGTCCATCATGTGACAGCCGTTGTCCAGCAGGGTGCCGCCGCCGCTGGCCGCCAGATTGCCAAAAGCCCCGCGCACCTCCGGCGCACCGCCCCAGTCGTGGGCCTGCCGCAGGCGCATAAAGGTCACGCGCCCGACGCGGCCCTCGTCGATCAACCGTTTGGCCGTCTGCACCAGGGGGCTGGAGCGCAGATGATGGCCGGTCTGGAGAATGGCCCCGCCCTCCTGCGCCGCCGCGATCATCTCTTCGCAGGCGGCCAGGTCCAGCGAGAGAGGTTTCTCGCACAGGACGTGAATGCCGCGCCGCAGGGCTGCGAGGGCGGCGGGCGCGTGAAAGGCGTTGGGCGTGCAGATGCTGACCGCCTGGACCTCGCCGCCCTCCAGCAACTCCGTGAAGTCCGCGTAGCCCCGCGCGTTCCACTCGGTTTCCCGGCGGATGCGGGTGCCGCCATGTGGCTCGGCAAAGGCCACCACGTTCGCCCCAGCGTGGCTGTAGCCCTCGTAATGCCGCTGCGAGATGGCCCCCGCGCCGATGATGCCGACGTTCAGCGGGCCAGTCTGGGACAGTGCAGTGGTCACCGCTTTTCCGGCGGCAGCGTTTCCAGTGGCAGCGTCTTCAGAGGCAGTGTCTCTAGAGGTTGGGGCCGATGCCCGAAGGAGCGCGGCGCGCTGGCTGTCGGCATGGCCCAGCGTGCGGCGTTGGCGATCACGCGCTGAATTTCGGGGTTGTGGTACGTCGGGAATGTCTCATGGCCGGGGCGAAAATAAAAGATCTTGCCGCTCCCGCGCGTGAAGGTGCAGCCGCTGCGGAAGACCTCGCCGCCCGCGAACCAGCTCACAAAGACCAGCTCATCGGGCGCGGGAATGTCGAAGTGTTCGCCGTACATCTCCTCGTGCTCCAGCGTGATGTATTCGCCCACGCCCTGCGCGATTGCGTGCGCCGGATGGACCACCCACAGCCGCTCCTTCTCGCCCACCTCGCGCCATTTCAGGTCACAGCCGGTGCCCATCAGAGCCTTGAACGGCTTGCTGAAATGCCCGGAGTGCAACACGATCAGTCCCATGCCGCCCTGCACGCGGGCCACCACTTTTGCGGCAACCTCGTCGGACACGTCGCCGTGTGCCTTGTGACCCCACCACAGCAGGACATCCGTGTTTTCCAGCACCTCGTCGGTCAGGCCGTGTTCCGGTTGATCCAGGGTGGCGGTCCGGACCTCCGGGAAGCCGTGCGCCCGCAATCCCTCGGCGATTACTGTGTGGATGCCCTGCGGGTAGTGGGCGCTGACGGCGGGGTTTTCCAGTTCGTGGTGGTACTCGTTCCAGACGGTCAGGCGGGGCTGGTTGGATGGGGTCATGGCGGGACTGAATGTAGCGCGGTGGGGGAGGGGATGGGGGCTGCTCCCACGATCACCCCATCCGTCCCCCTTAGAGGCCACCTTCACACAAGGAAAGGCAAGTTTTCTCCCGACTCCACTTGAGGGGAACTAGCGGAGAAACAGGCGAAGGGGTTTGCCCTCCAGTTCCGCTCAAAACAGCTTGTCCAGCGTGATCGGCGTCTCGCGCACCCATTGGCCGATCGCAAGATAATGAGCGTTGGTGACAGCGGCGGCGGCTCCCACGCTGCTGATCTTGCCCGCGTCGCGCGCACCCAGGGCGCTGACCCGGAATTCGGGGGAGTCCAGTGCGATCGCCTGCACGCTGCCAATGTCGGCGTTGACGGGGCCTGGGCTGGGAGGACCGCAGAGGCGAACAGGTGTTCTGGCGCATTGACAGTTGGGTCGTTGGGCGGTTTGATCGCCCCTCTCACGCCTCCGAATCCTGAATCCCGAATTCGTCCTTCAGCGCGGCCAGTGCGGCGTGGTAGCCCGCCATGCCGTGAATGCCGCCGCCAGGGGGCGTGCTGCTGGAACACAGGTAGAACCCCCTGACCGGCGTGCGGTACGGGGTAGAGGTCAGCACCGGGCGGGCCAGCAGGCCCCACAGGTCGCCCTTGCCGCCGTTCACATCGCCGCCGCCGAAGACCGGGCTGTATGCCTGGAGCATCGGCGCGGTGGTGCGGTGGCGGGCCAGGATCAGGCCACGGAAGCCCGGCGCGTAGCGTTCGATCTGATCTTCCATCTGCTGTTGAATATCCTCGTCGCTGCCGTTGGGAACATGCGAGTACGCCCAGAAGGTGTGCTGTCCGCTGGGGGCGCGAGTGGAGTCGAACAGAGTGTGCTGCGCGGCCAGGACATAGGGGCGCGGCGAGACGTGGGTGGGCGCGGCGGCCTCCGAACGGGCCACCTCGTCCAGCGTGCCGCCCAGATGCACGGTGGCGGCGCGGGCCACGCGGGAATCGGCCCACGGCACCGGGCCGCTCAGGGCGTAATCCAGTTTCTGAATGCCGGGGCCGTAGCGGTAGCGTTCCAGCGCGGCGCGGTAGGCGGCAGGGGCGCGGTCTCCCAGCAACCCCAGCAGCACGCCGGGGCTGCTGTCCACCAGTGTCACGCGGGCGGGGGGCAGATCGGCGGCAGAGGTCACCCGAACGCCGGTGACCACGGACCCGCCCAGAAATTCCAGATACGCGCGCATGGCGTCGGGCAGCGCCTGCGCCCCGCCGCGCGGGAAGGGCCAGCCCACCGAGTGGGCGAGCAGCGCCAGCACCAGCGTCATGGCCGAGGTGCCGGGGGCCGAGAACGGCAGCACGCTGTGCGCGGCCAGGCCGCCCCACAGCGCGCGGGCCTCGGGGGTGCGGAACAGCAACCTGCCCAGCAGCTCGGCAGGCGGCAGCCCGCGAATCCCGAACCGCGCCAGCGTGAAGAAGTGCGACGGCACGCGCGGCAGCGGGCGCAGGATGTCGTGCAGCAGGCCCTCCCAGTTGTTCAGAAGGGGGCGGATCAGGGCGGTCCAGGCGGGGCCATCTGCGCCCAGGGCGTCAGCGGTGGCCTCCAAACTGCGCTCTAACGTGACCGAACCTCCGCCCAGCGGATGCGTGACGGGGGCGTCCGGTTGCACCCACTCCAGACCAAAGGCGTGCAGTGGCCAGTTGCGAAACGCGGGGCTGGCGGCGGCCAGCGGGTGAATGGCGCTGCCGTAGTCGTGAACGAAACCGGGCCGGGTCAGGGGCAGGCTCCGCATTCCTCCGCCCACCGTGTCGTGCGCCTCCAGCACCTGCACCCGCAATCCGGCGCGGGCCAGGGTCAGGGCCGCCGAGAGGCCGTTGGGGCCAGCGCCGACCACGACTGCGTCCAGGGTCATGGGCGCATGGTAGTGCCTGTGATGCGGCAGGTCCGGCGTCCAAATCAACCGGACACTGTGCCGTGTCCTGTCTGTTCCCACTCCGAGGACATCACATGGCCCTGACATCCCTGATCCGGGGCAGGTATGCTTCGGACGACTTACGCCGCTGCCTGTAGCCCAGCCCCCAATCCCCGGAGGATGTCCCCTTGCCCGTCACGTCACGCTCGCCCACCGCCCTGCTGGAAAGCCGCCGCTCGCCTTTAATGGTCTTCTCGGGCCAGAGCAACCGCCCGCTGGCACAGGCCATCTGCGATCATCTGGGGGTCACGCTGGGCCACAGCGTCACCGAGAAATTTACCAACGACAACATCATCGTGCATTACGAGCAGTCGCTGCGCGAGGCGGACGTGTTCATCGTGCAGACCTTCAGCCACCCGGTCAGCGACTCGATCATGGAGCTGCTGCTGATGATCGACGCCGCCAAGAGTGCCAGCGCCGGTCGCGTGACCGCCGTGATCCCGTATTACAGCTACGCCCGCAGCGACAAGAAGGACAGCCCGCGCATCTCGATTGCGGGCCGTCTGGTGGCCGATCTGATCCAGGCAGCGGGCGCGGACCGGGTGCTGACCATGACGCTGCACAGCCCCCAGGTGCACGGCTTTTTCAAGGTGCCTGTCGATCACCTGTCCGCCGATCTGGTGCTGTCCGAACACTTCCGGGGCTGCGTGGATAATGCCCACGAGGGCGTGGTTCTGGCCCCCGACGCGGGCAGCATCAAGCGCGCCAGCCGCATCTCGCGCCTGCTGGAGTGCGGGCTGGCGATGATCGACAAGGAGCGCGTCTCTGATACGCAGGTGGTGCCGCGCGCCCTGATCGGCGAGGTCGAGGGCAAAACGGTGTTTATCGTGGACGACGAGATCAGCACCGCCGGAAGCCTGGTGGAGACGGTCAACATCGCCCGCAGCATGGGGGCCAGGGACGTGTATGTGGCCGTGACCCACGGCGTGTATAGCGGCCCGGCCATCCAGCGCATCGCGGGCCTGGACGTGACCCAGGTGGCCAGTTGCAACACCGTGTACGTTTCCGAGGAAAAGATCGAGGCGGCGGGCGGCAAGCTGGCCGTGCTGGACGTGGCCCCACTGTTCGCCAACGCCATCGCCAATATCCATACCGGCGCGAGCGTCAGTACGCTGTTTAGCTGAGAAGACCCCTCTGCCCAGCCCTCTTCCCCCGGAGAGAGCTTTTTCAGGCCTTCTGGCTCCCGTCGTCCTGAACAGTGGGCAGGGTGAAATGCACCGCAGTCCCACCCCCATCGACGGCCTCGATTCAGATGCGCCCGCCGTGCCTCTCCACGATGCGGCGGCACACCGCCAGCCCGATGCCGTTGCCCCCGGTGGGCGTGCGCCCGTGCAGGCGCTGGAACATGCCAAAGACCTTCTCGGCGTACTCCGGCGCGACGCCGATGCCGTTGTCCCGCAGGGTGAATTGGGTGATGTCGTCGTCGGCCCTGGCGCTTAGCTCTACGCACAGTGGCGAGTCACTGCGGAACTTGAGGGCGTTGCCCAGCAGGTTGCCCAGCAACTGGCGCATCTGCGGTGGGTTGGCCCACACCGGGGGAAGGTCAGAAACATGCCATTCGGCGTCCGGGTGCCACGGCAGCTCGGCCAGTACCCCCTGGCACAGTTCGCCCAGGTCTGCGGCCTCGCGCGGCACCTCCTCGCTGATGGTGGACAGGGCCAGGACGTCGCGCACCAGTTGGCGGGCGCGGCCCACCTGTTCGGTGATGTGGCCCAGATAGCTGTCGGCACGGTCGTCGAGCTGTTTGCCCCGGTAGCGCTGGCGCAGGATGTCGGCGTAGGCCCCCAGCGTCCGCAGCGGCTCCTGAAGATCGTGGCTGGCCACGTACACGAACTGCGAGAGTTCCTCGTTGCGGTCTACCAGCTCGCCGTTCAGGTGTTGCAGGACCGCCTCGCTGGCCTCCAGCGCCGTGGTGCGCTGCTGCACCCGCCGTTCTAGCGAGGCGTTCAGGGCCGTGACCTCCAGCTCGGCCAGCTTGCGGCGCGTGATGTTCTCGTGGGCCACCAGGGCGTATTGCCCGCCGTCCTGCGTAAAGCGGGTCACGCGGGCCACGTAGTAACGCTGCTCGGTCAGCGTGTGACAGGGGTATTCCAGCTCGTACACCTGCTGTTCTCCGTTCATGACGGCGCGAATTCCCGCCGCGATGGCGCGGGCGTCCGTGTCGTACTCGGCTGGGCTGTCCTCGGCTGTGCCGTTCTGGCCCTGCGCCCCGTCGCAGATGGAGAGGTAGTTGATGCCCACGTCGTTGCCGGTGCCGCCATTGCTGCGTGCGAAGGCCGTCCGGGCGTGGTTGACGGCGACGATGATCCAGTCCGCATCGATGATGGCGATATGGGCGAGCAGGGCATCAAAGGCCGCCACGGCGAAGCGTTCGGGCGGCGAGGCGGTGAGCATGCCCTCAAGTTAACACCCCATGACGACGGCGTCGGTGTTCATTTTCCAGCACCAGGATACGGAATTGTCAGCTAGACAACGATTGAGCATTCACCCGATTATTGGTCTGCCTTCATGAGTTCTGCGCCCTTTCACCTGCTGCTGGTCGAGGACGAGCTGGCCGACGCCCTGCTCTTCCAGGACATGCTTTCCGAACAGGACCAGGACATCACGGTTCACCACGTCCAGAACGGCCAGGAAGCCCTGGCGTATCTGTGTGACCCGGCCCACAGCGTCCGCCCCCATCTGATCGTGCTGGATCTGAACATGCCGATCATGAACGGGCACGAGTTCCTGGGGCGCGTCAAGGCCATCTCCGAGGTGCGTTCCATTCCGGTGCTGGTGCTGTCCACCTCCGAGCACCCCAGCGATATCCACCGCGCCTACGATCAGCAGGTCAGCGGCTACGTGGTCAAGCCGGGCAACTATCAGGAGTACATGCACGTTCTGGAGACCATCCGGGCCTACTGGCGCGGCCTGGTGCGCCTGCCCAGCCTGGAAGAGGTGATCCAGGGTCGCGGGGGCTTCTGACGCTGGCTCAGCGTGGAGGACCGCCAGCCCCCGCGCCAGGTCGGAGGGGGCTTTCTTGCGGTCTCGCAAGGGCTTGAGAACCGCTGCTAACAGGAATTGCTTGATGGGCAGACCCGCCCCTTCCGCCGCTTCGGTGCATCTCGTCTCGAAGGGAGGCGCGATGTTCTCCCCAGCTCCCCTTGAGCGGAGTCGACTGAGGAATTTGCCTTCCAGCCTGCCCTCAATTGCCCCGCATCGTGGCCAGAGAGCGCAGATACCAGTGGGCCACCGCCCGCATCACTTCCTTGTTCTCGCCGTCGCGGACGATGACATTGATCACCAGACGCGCCCTGCCCTCGGTTGCGTAGGCTTCAACGGCGGCGGATAGATCCTCGGCGCGGGCCTCGGCCCTGGCGGTCAGGCCGCCATGGGCGCGGCCCACATAATGCGTGTCCAGGCGCTCGATCAGCGGCACGGCCCCGCCCAGTTGCGCCGCGAAGGCCCCGCCAAAAGCCGCTCCACTCGCGGCCTCGGCCAGCAGGAACTGCGCTCCGGCGTGGATGGTTCCCAGGTGATTGTGAAAGGCGGGCGTATCCGGGCACTCGCCCGTGGCCCAGCCCACGCCCACATCGGTGATGGTCACGCCCACCGTGGTATTCATGGGAATGGCGTGTAGGGCGGCCTTGACCGTCTGAACCGCTTGCGGAGGCAGGGGCGTCTGAAGCGTGGGCTGTGGCATGGGTGGTCCTCCATTGGTCCTGAACACGATTTTGAACTGAGTTCAAGTATAGGGCGTCATCAGGTATTGCCTCACCATCTCGACGGGTTCAAACGACTGGTGGCCTCAACTGCTCGCGCCTCGGCCCAGGCCAGATCGAACTGCGCCCGCGTGACCTTCGCTGCCCCCACGCCAGTTCTTTCGCCGATATCCACATCAAGCTGAACAGGTAGCCCGGCAGCATCCAACATGACCAGCAGGGCGTGTCTGGTTCCCACTAGAACGTAAGTGACCCTACGATTGCCGCTGTCCAGCACGGTCAGTCGCTCTCCAACGCGCGAAAATCGACAATGGTGCCGCCTGGCAAGTGGATGACGGACTGCTCGCTGCGGGCCACGCGGTGCCAGCCCTGGTGGTCCACTCCCTTGCGCTTCATCGTTCGCGTACCAGGGGGCGCTCAGGTGTAGGGGTCTTCCACATAGCGCCGCAGCACGTCCACGGGCGCATACGTTCCGGCCCGCAACTCCGTCTCGATCTGGCGGGCGTGGTCCCAGGTTTGCGCGGCCAGCTCCAGCGTGACCAGACCCGCCTCTACCGCTGCCTCAAGGTCTTCGGCGTCGATGATCTCGGTGGCGGTCACGATCCAGCGCTCGGCGTCGTCCGGGTCGCCCACCACGTCCAGATACAGGTCGTCGTGCCACGGCAGCCCGTCATCCTGCACGCCCTCGCCGCCGTGGATGTCCACGTAAAACTGCACTGGCTGGCCCGCCGCGTTGATTTGCACGGTCAGGGCCGCGCCCATGACTCCCGCGCCCGCGCCTGTGGGGTGGCAGCGAATCCAGCGGTAGCCGTTGTCGAGGATCAGGTGACAAACGGCTGATCCCGGTCTGGTGACCTCCAGCGGGCGGATCACGGTCTGAGCGCTAAAGTCCACGATCACGTAGCCCGGCACGGCCAGCGCGGTCTGGGTGGACTGGGTGACCCGCGCCCAGGGCCGGAGGTCAAAGGTCTTGCGCTTCACGCCCTCAAGAGTAGCGGGTTCGCTAGGATGCGGGCGTGATCCGTTCTGTCCGCCGCCTGTGGCCCGCGCTGGTGCTGGTTCTGCTCCTGCTCGGCGCGCTGTGGGCGGTTCCCACCGTCCGCGAGGCCGGAGCCGAGCGCCAGCGCCAGGCCGCCGAATCCGCGCGGCTGGCCGAGGCGCAGCGCCTGCTGAACTCTGATCCGGTGCGTTTCGAGGAATATGTGCGTCAGGTGGCGATTGCCGCCGACGTGATCGGCCAGGGCGAGCAGGACGCCAGCGGCCCCTGCCAGAGCGTCAGCGGCTTTGAGAGTGGCGTGGGCGATCCACCCCCCGAGACCCGGACCTGCGTGATCCGCGATCCGGGCGAGGAGCATGCCAGCGTCACGCTGAGCCTCGGGGACGGGCGGGTGTTTCGCTGGCCCAGGGAATAGATTCCTTGCCAATAGAAGACGCCCTGGCCTCGCTCCACATGAAAGAACGCGGCGGAGGTCAATCCCTCGCCGCGTCCCCTGACTTCCACCCTCAGTTTGGCCCGTTCGGTCCGCCCTGGCTCTTATTCTTCTCGTCGGCGCGGCGGCGCAGCTCGCTGGCCAGATCGGAGAAATCCTGGACGCTGGGCAGCACCTTGCGGGACTGCTGCTTGGCCTCCTGGATGACCTTGACCTGATCCTGGCGGCTGTCGGGCAGGCCTAGGCATTTGCGCTCAAAGTAACTCTGTGCCACCCGGCCCAGTGCAAAGGTCCAGCCGTACACGGCGGGCGCGGTGATGATTCCGCCGATGACCGGCAGCGCCAGTTTTGCCAGCCCGCGCATCACCTGCCTCGCCGCCATGCCGTAGGCCAGGGTGACGCCCAGCTCCCGCACGATTTCCAGCGCCCGCTCACCGGTGATCTCGAAGCCGTAGATCTTGCCGATGTGCAGCACCATCTTGGCCTGAACTGGCGTGATCACCAGAATGTCGGCAAAGGGAATGGGTTCAATGGCCACTGCGCCCGTCAACAATGCCGCGCTCTTGATGACCGCTTCGCTGTTCTCCTCCTGACTCATGTCAGGGGCGATGTCGAAGTTGAAGTTGTCGAGGACCTGCTTGACCAGCGGGGGCAACATAGGGCGAGTTTACCCCGGGTGGGCGGGCCAGCGTGAGGCGCAGGTGGACGGGCGTTCACCTTTGCCGCAGCCGGGGACAGCAGAGGTGCCGGGCCGACACGACACAAAAAGAGGACACGCCGGGGGGAGGTGACGTGTCCAGGGAGGGAAGGATGAGGGGTGTCAGGCACCTCTCAGGATCAATGCTAGTGCTGGGTCATGACATTTTTCTGACAGGCAGATTTGAAAGCGGGTGCAGAGGCGCACGGGTTCTGCCCGCGTCACCACGCTGGTCAGCGCCGCCAGCGCGGGCCGTCCCGGGTGTCCTCAATGGTCACCCCTGCCTGTGTCAGGGTGTCGCGCAGCTCGTCGGATTCGGCGTACTGCTTGTTCAGGCGGTAGTTCTGCCGGGCCTTGAGGACCAGCTCCATCAGAGTACCGACCACCTGGGAGTCGTCCTCCTGCGCCGCGCCGCTTCCGGCAAACAGGCCCAGCACGCCGCCGCCCAGGCTGCGGAAAGCGTCGCGCGCCCGCTCCAGCGTGGCCTGACCAACTTTTCCGGCGGCCAGCACGGTGTTCAGATCGCCGCTCAGGCCGAAGAGGGCCGCCACCGCCTTGGGCGTGTTGAAATCGTCACGCATGGCGGCCTCGAAGGCGTGAACGTGGCCCTCAATCTTGCGGTCCAGCGCGGCGTCGCTGCCGTCCGGCGCATCCTCCAGGCGGCGTTCGATCTCGTGCAGCGTCTCGCTCAAGCGGCGGTAGCCATTTTTGGCGGCCTCGAAAGCCGCGTCACTGAACTCTGTAATGGAGCGGTAGTGGCTGGACACCAGCAGGAAGCGCACCACCATCGCGTCATGCCGCGAAAGCACGTCGGCAATCGTCGTGAAATTGCCCTTGCTCTTGCTCATCTTCTCGCCGCCAATGGTCAGCATGTTGTTGTGCATCCAGTAGCGCGCAAAGGCGTGCCCCGCCGCCTCGGCCTGCGCGATCTCGGCCTCGTGGTGCGGAAATTCCAGGTCCAGGCCGCCGCCGTGGATGTCAAAGCCCTCGCCCAGATACTTGAGGCTCATGGCCGAGCATTCGATGTGCCAGCCCGGAAATCCCTCTCCCCACGGCGAGGGCCAGCGCATGATGTGGCCGCCCTCCGCCTTCTTCCACAGGGCAAAGTCGCGGGCGTCGCGCTTGTCGCCGCGCACCGCCTCGCGCGTGCCCTCCTCCTGATCGTCGATTCTGCGGCCCGACAGCTTGCCGTAGTCGGGCCAGCTCCGCACATCGAAATACACGCTGCCATCCGATTCGTAGGCGTGTCCGCCGGTGATCAGCTCCTGGACCAGCGCGATCTGCTCGGTGATATGGCCGGTGGCACGCGGGTTGATGCTGGGGCGCAGCACGTTCAGCGCGGCCATGTCGTCCATGAAGGACCAGAAATACTTGTCGGCCACCTCCATCGGCTCCAGGCGTTCCAGCGCGGCGCGTTTGGCGATCTTGTCCTCGCCGTCGTCGCTGTCGTTTTGCAGGTGGCCCACATCCGTGATGTTCGCCACGTAGCGCACCGCGTAGCCGAAGTGCATGAAAGCGCGGCGAATCACGTCGAAGGCCACTTCCTTCTTGGCGTGTCCCAGGTGCGCGTCGCTGTAGACGGTGGGGCCGCACAGGTACATGCCCACATGCCCCGGCGTGGTGGGCGCAAAAGGCACTTTCTGGCGCTGCATGGTGTCGTACAGGACGATATTGGCATCGGGTTGGGCCAGTGTTTTGGACGGAGGGGTGGTCATGGGCGGCTCCTTGAATGGGCTGGAAGACTGGAAAGCAATAAAAAAGCCGCGCCACAACAGTCGGGGCGCGGACGGCAGACGGAGCGCTGCTTTACCGCAATCGGGGGCAACACACGGTCTTCATAGAAAGTAGCTTAGCAGATTGGGGCACTGAACGATTGGGCGACTGTGTTCTTGAGTTGCCGCCACGGTTTAACCCCTCCCCCCCTTCGGGGGACCTCCCCTCAAAGGGAGGCAAGAGTCGCTGACTTGGTGGGCCAGCCGCCCTTCTTGGCTTCCCTTTAAGGGAGGTGGCCGCGCAGCGGACTTAGGGGTTCGCCTTCCATCTCGCCGCACTATCCCAGCTCCAGATAAATTGCCTTCAGATACTCCGCCTCGGCAAAGGTCGCGCGGTGGTCCGGGGCGTGGCGGCTGGTTCCCAGCTCCTCCCATTGCCTGCCGCTGGCCTGGGCCGCGCCGCGCACCGCGTCCCAGAATTCATCGGCGCTGACATGGGCGGAACACGAGGCGCTCAGGAGGACGCCGCCCCGGTCCAGCTGCGCGATGCCGTCCGCCGCCAGCCTGCCGTAGGCGCGGATGGCCCCGGCACGTTCGGCTTCGCGGCGGGCCAGCGAGGGCGGATCGAGGATGACCAGATCGAAGGTGCGGCGCGTTTGCGAGAGCCAGTCGAACACGTCGGCCTGAACGGCTTCATGCGGCGTGATCAACTGCGGATTCAGGGCGAAGTTGCGCGTCGCCCCGGCCAGCGCGTGGGCGCTGATGTCCAGGCTGACGACCTCGGTGGCCCCGCCGCGCGCCGCGTAAAGCGAGAAGCCGCCCGAGAATGAGAAGGCGTTCATCACCCGCCTGCCCCGTGCCAGCTCCTCCACCCGCCGCCGGTTCTCGCGCTGGTCCAGGAAGAAACCGGTCTTCTGGCCGCGCAGCACGTCCGCCTCGAAGGCCAGGCCGGATTCGTGGAAGACGACTGGATTTTTGGGCAAGTCGCCCTGAAGCATCTGACCATCGGATAGCCCCACCGCTGCCGCGAGGGTCTGGATGTTGCGGCTGAGGCGCAGGACCATGGCGCAATCGGGGAAACGTTCGTCCAGCAGGCCCAGCATGCGCTCCAGATGCGGGAACCACGCCGCCGTGTAGACCTTGAGAACCAGCACGCGGGCGTACCGGTCGATCACCAGACCGCCGAAACCGTCAGATTCGCCGTTCAGGACCCGGTAGCCGTCGGTATCGCCCCCGCCGTCCAGCGGGCCGAACAGCGGCTCACGCCGGAGCAGCGCCGCGTCCAGATGGGCGGCCCACCACGCACTGTCCAGCGTGACGGGCGGCCCGGCATGCAGCACGCGCAGGCGCAGCGGCGAATGCGGATCATACAGGCCAATCGCCAGGAAGCGGTCCCGGCGGTCATAGACCACGGCCAGTTCCCCGGCTTCGCCGTCCCGGTTCTGCCCCCGCACGCTGGACTCGTACACCCAGGGATGCCCGGCGCGCACCTGGCCTTCCGCCGCCGCCGTGACGCGCAGGCGCAGGCGGGGCAGGGGAGAGGCGGGAGCGGGCATTCGGGGAGGGTAGCAGATGCACGCCCGGTCCAGCGGTCTGACCATCAACCGGTCAAAACAGGTCAAACGGCCTCCGACCACCCACAACCCCTCGCCAGTACCCGCTACAGTCCAGGGCGTGCAATTCCTCGCCCGCCTCGCGTCCCGACATCCCTGGGCGGTGCTGGCGGTGTGGGTGCTGGCCGCCGCGCTGAGCCTGCCGCTGGCCGCCCGCGCCCCGGCGGCCCTGAACGCCGATCCGGCAGGCGGCCTGAGCAACTCGGAGGCCAGCACCGTCAGCGCCTTGTTGCGCGAACGCTTTGGGGAGCGCGATACTAACACCGCCATCCTGGTCACGCGCAGCAACCCGCCGTTGACCACGCCGGAGGGGCAGAAGATTTACCGGGCATTTCTGGACGGCCTGGAAACCGTGGCGGGCGTCTCGCGCGTCCTGCCCGCTGGCACGGGCGGCCCGGTGCCCACGCGGGCGGCGGACGGCGTGCTGGCCCTGACCGTGGCGCAGATTCCCTTGCAGGAGGGCGGCACCGAGGCGCTCTCGGCGGTGCGCCAGTACGTGCGCGGCGTCCAGAGCGAGGCGCTGAGCATCCGCGTGACCGGCGGGCAGGCGATTGCCGACGACTTCACCGAGTTCGCCGAATCCGATACCAAGCGCAGCGAGTTCACGGCGTTGCCGCTAATCGGGGGTCTGCTGCTGCTGGTCTTCGGGGCGCTGGTGGCCACCGGACTGCCGCTGGCGGTGGGGCTGCTGAGCATCTCCGTGGCGATGGCCGCGCTGTATGGCCTGACCTTTTTCATGCCGGTCAGTACCTTCGCCCAGAGCGTGATCACCATGCTGGGTCTGGGCGCGGGCATCGATTACGCCCTGCTGATGGTCAACCGCTTCCGCGAGGAGCTGGGGCGTGAGCCGGACCCCCGCGCCGCCGCCGCACGCACCGTGATGACGGCGGGCCGCAGCGTGGCCTTTAGCGGCATGACCGTGGGCATTGCGATGGCGGGCCTGATCCTGCCCCCGGTGGCCTTTGTCCGCAGCATCGGCATCGGCGGGGTGCTGGCGGTGATTCTGACCGTGCTGGCCAGCCTGACCGCGCTGCCCGCCCTGCTGGCACTGCTGGGCGAACGGGTCAATAGCCCGCGCCTGCTCAAGGTGACCTGGGCGCAGAGCGGCGCGGCCTCTGCCGCCTGGACCGCCTTCGCGCGCCGCGTCACTGCCCGGCCTGTGCTGGCCGTGCTGCTGTCCACCGCCTTTTTGCTGACGCTGGCCATTCCTGCCCTGGGCCTGAAAACCGGCTACGCGGGCGCGTGGGGCCTGGTCCCCGGCGTCCCCAGCCGCGACGCCCTGAGCGACGTGCGTGACCTGGGGGCGGGCGGCCTCCTGAGCCAGTTCGAGGTCATTCTGGACCTGAAGGGGCAGCGGTACACGCCCGCAGCCCGTGACCAGTTTCAAAAGGTGGTGAACGATCTGCGCGCCCTGCCCGGCGTGAGGGCCGTCATCAGTCCCTTCCTGACGCCCGCCGACCTGGCCGGAGCGGGCACCGGAGGATTGGGGGTCTTGAGCGTCCTGACCCGCCGTTCCTTCAGCGCGGACCGCACGCTGCTGCGCGTGACGGTGGTACCGGACGACACCCTGCGCGCCCAGGACATCGCGGCCTTTGAATCCCGCGTGCGCGATACGTTGGATGCCAGCGGCTCCGCCTACCTGCTGGGGGGCGCGCCCGTGGGCGGCGAGGAATTCAGCCGGGCCATCATCGGCACGCTGCCGGGCGTGATCGCGGTGGTCTTTACTGGAACCTTTTTGCTGCTGATGGTGGCCTTCCGCAGCCTGCTGATTCCCCTCAAGAGCATCGTGATGAACGCCCTGACGGTGGGCGCGGCGGTGGGCGTGGTCACGCTGATCGTGCAAAACGGCTTTCTGGCCGCGCCGCTGGGCATTCCCGCCGATGTGGGCGTGCTGGACGCCTCGCTGCCTGTGCTGCTGTTCGCGGTGATGTTCGGCCTGAGCATGGACTATGAGATCTTCCTACTCTCGCGGGTGCAGGAAGAACACCTGCGCGGGGCCAGCAACGACGAGGCGGTGGTGCTGGCGGTGGGCTACACCGCGCGCATCATCACCAGCGCCGCCGTGATCATGTTCATCGTGTTCGTGGCCTTTATGTTCGGGCGTGTCGTCGCCACCAAGAGCATCGGCCTGGGCCTGGCGGTGGCGGTGGCCCTGGACGCCACCCTGGTGCGCCTGGTGCTGGTGCCCGCCTTTCTCAAGCTGGCCGGAAAGTGGAACTGGTGGCTGCCGGGGTGGCTGGAGAGGCGGCTGCCGCACATCCGGCTGGAGCATTGAGGAGGGGTCAGGCCGTCAGAATCAACGGTCTGTCCCCGGTGATCATGACGGTATGTTCAAAATGTGCGGCCAGACCGCCATCCGTGGTGCTTAAGGTCCACCCGTCACGAAGCGTCCTGACCCGCTGTGATCTGCCTGTCGAGACCATCGGTTCTACCGCGATGACCAGACCCTCATGCAGTTTTCTCCGGTCAGTCGGGCGGTAATAATTCGGCACGCTGGGTTCCTCATGGATAGCGCGGCCCACCCCGTGGCCGAATAACTCCCGCAGCACCGTGAAGCCCCGGCGCTTGACCTCCGTTTCCACCGCTCGCCCAATGGCGTGGATGGGCTGACCCGCCTTCGCGGCGGACAGGGCCGCCTGCAAGGCCGCCTCGGTGCATTCGATCAGCCGCATCACGGCGGGCGAGGCCGGAGGAACCGCCACCGTGACCGCCGCATCGGCGATGTACCCGTCCACGAATGGCGTGACATCCAGACTGACCACGTCCCCTGCGGCCAGCGGTCGCCGCGTCGGCAGGCCGTGAACGATGTCGTCATTGACACTGATAAAGACATTGACCGGCGCGCTGTAGGTCATGCGTGGCGCAGACCTGGCCCCGTGCTGCCTGAACACCCGCCCGGCAAGCGCATCGAGTTCAGCGGGCGTGACGCCCGGCTGGATGGCGGCTGCCAGCGTGCGGAGCGTTTCGGCCACCACGAACCCCGCGCGTTTCATGCCTTGCAGCTCAGCCTCGGTGGTGATGGTCATGGTCTACTTTAGGCCATTCGGTCTTGCCACATGCCCCATCTGCTTGAATACCCCCATGTTCAACATCCGCCATGCACGGCCCAGCGACCGCGATTCGCTTTATGGCATCTGCCTGGAAACGGCGGACAGCGGTGACGACGCCACCCACCTTTACCGCGATCCGTTGCTGGTGGGCCACATCTACGCCGGACCGTATCTGGCCCACGCGCCTGCCCTCGCCTTTGTGCTGGAGGACGAGGAGGGCGTGTGCGGCTACGTTATCGGCGCACTCGACACGCGGGAGTTTGAGGCGACGCTGGAGCGTGAATGGTGGCCTGCGTTGCGCGCCCAGTTTCCCGATCCTTCGGACAATCCCGCCGCCGAGCGCACCCCGGATCAACGCCTGACCCGCCTGATTCACCACCCGAACACGGCCCCGCAGGAGACCGTGGAGACTTATCCCTCACACCTGCACATTGACCTGCTGCCACGCGGCCAGGGCGGCGGCAACGGGCGGCGCATGATGACGCGGCTGTTCTCTGCGCTGCGTGAGGCCGGTTCTCCCGGCGTGCATCTGGGGGTGGGCGGCAGGAACGCTCGGGCCATCAGGTTCTACCGTCATCTGGGATTTCAGGAGCTGGCGCAGGGGCCGGGCGGCTCGCTGGAACTGGGGCTGAAGCTGTAGTCGCGCGGCTTCCCTACCGCTGCTGATCGCGCACCGCCGCCAGCGTCTCCTCGAACTCGTCCAGGAATTCGTCTTCCAGTTGGCGGTCCCGGATCAGGGCGTCCTGTTCGGTGGTGGCCTGTTCGCGGGTCCAGCGCACACGGGCCTGGCGTGCGCCGCTGACGTTGCCCTTGCCCGCGATAAAACGCGCGGCGTGGCGCACCGCCTCCAGGGGATCGTCGGTGGGGGCGGTGACGCTCAGGTTGCGCAGGCCACCGTGATCGTTGACCAGCGAGGACGTGACCTCCACCCGCATGCCCCTGCGCGCCAGAAATACCTGATCCACACGCCACATGCTGGTGGCCCGGATGGGTTCGGAAGCGGCGGAACGGACAGGACGGCGGCGTGCCATTAGCTGTTCACGCCCACAATGTCCTCGACATCACAGTTCCGGGGCCGCAACTTGCGGATGTCGCCACTCGCGGGCGGCGTCCAGGCCCAGCAGCACACGGCCCGCGCCCTCGGCCAGGGCTTCGAGTTCCAGTTCGCCGGGAATGACCAGCACCGGGGCGATCCAGGCCACCCGGCGCTCGATGCGGTCCACCAGCTCGTCCCAGCGGGCGATCCCGCCGGTGATCACCAGCGCGTCGGGGCGGCCCCGTAGTGCCCCGGTCTGCTCGCCCAGCGCCTTGCACACCTGATGCACGAAGGCGGCGGCGGCGGCCTGCACGGCGGGATCGCTGACCATCCGGGCCTCCAGGTCCTTGAGGTTGGCGCTGCCTGTCAGCGACAGGAACCCGCCCCCGCCGGACAGGTGGTGCAGCGCCGCCGCCTCGCCCTCCTCGCGGGCCAGCCGCAGCAGCCTGCGGGCGGGCAGCGGCCCACTCTGCACCGCCCCCAGCGGGCCGCCGTCGGTGCCGGTGCCGGTGGTGTCCACCGCGCGGCCCTTCTCGAAGGCTGTGACGCTGGTGGTTGCGCCCAGGTGGGCCACCACGATGCGGGCGTCCTGCAACCTCCTGCCGACGTCGTGGGCAGCGCGGCGGGCCACCACACGCACGTTCAGAGCGTGGAACTGGGCATGGCGACGCAGGCCTTTTACACCAGTTTCGCGTGCCTCGGGCAGCAGTTCGTCCACGCTCTGGGGGTCCACCACAAAGGCGGGGACGCCGTGTTGCTGGGCCAGTGCCAGCGCCAGCGGGCCGCCCAGATTCGGTGGATACTGCGCGCCCTCGCCCAGCACGGCAAATTCGGCCATCTCCGGCGTGACGCGGTAGGTGCCGCCTGCCACCCGCCCGATCAGTCCGCCGCGCCCGACGACGGCGTTCGGGGCGGGCCAGTCGGCGGTCAACTCCCGAATCTGGGCGGTCAGCCGGGGCAGGTCCGCCGCCGTGGGCGGGGCGTCCAGCGTCAGTTCGGCGCGGGTCAGGGCGAGCCGCAACTGCCCGGGCAGCGCCGCATTCAGACTCGGCTCGATGCTGGCGCAGGCGAGCTTGATCCCGCTGGTACCTGGATTGATCACATGGGCGATCACAACGCCGCAGAGTAGCAGAGGCCCGGCGCATGATGTCCCGGTCCTGAGGAAGACCTGAGGTCAGGACCCATCGCCCGGACCATACCTCCACTACTCAGACGGCCCAGCCCAGCCCCTCCGTTCAGAGGCTCAGTTGCTGGGTTCAATTAGTCCGTAATGCCCGTCCTTGCGGCGGTAGACCACCCCAGTCAGGCCGGATTTCATGTTGGAGAACACGTAGAAATCGTGACCCAGGGCCTCCATCTGCGCCACGGCGTCCTCGGCGCTCATGGGGCGCAGATCGAAGCGTTTGCGGCGCACGATCTCGGGTTGGAATTCGCCCACATCGTCCATTCCAGCGTTCACGTCCGACTCGGCGGGGCCAGGAATGGGCTGCGGCGCGCGGTCGTGGCGGGCCTTCATGTAGCGGGTCTTGAACTTGCGGAGCTGACGCTCCAGCACGTCGCTGGCCTTGTCGATGGCCGCGTACATGTCGGCGTGGTGCTCCTCGGCGCGGATGATGCCGTGGGGCACATTGAGCTGCACCTCTACACGGTTGCGGCGGGTCGAGTCCCTGACATCCCTCACCGTCAGCGTCACCCTCGCGTCGGTAATGGAGTCGCTGTAGCGGTCCAGTCGCGTGAGTTTCTGTTCGACGTAATCGCGCATAGCGTCCGTTACATCGACGTTTCGGCCTGACAGTTTGTAGATATGCACGGCTTTCACCCATCCTTTCCCCGGAAGGGAGAATGGGCCTTCCGGTTCACCGTACTGTAGCCCGCCCCGCACGGTGTTGTCCGGCGAAGTCTTCATAGCGCCGTCATCCACGCCGGGGGTAGGGTGGAGAGCGGAAGTATGACCGGTGGGAAGCCCCCACTGTTAAGGACTGCCACAAGGCGGGGCGGCGCACGGGACCAATTTAGATTCCAGCGGCGCAGTATCATTGCGCCATGACGGTGGACCGGCCATGAAGGTGGATCGCCAGGAGCAGGACGAGGCGCGGCGTGACCGCATCGCCCGCGCCGCCTTCGAGCTGTTCGCCCGCAGCGGTCTGGAAGCCACCAGCGCCCAGGACATCGCCCGCGCGGCCTTCGTGAGCCGCACCAACCTGTACCGCTACTTTCCCAGCAAGGTGCACATGCTGCTGGCGCACTTTGACAAGGCCGTGCAGGCCAGCCGCGACGACGCCCTGGAACGCCTGCGCGCCGGGGCCAACCCACAGCAGGTCTGGGACAAGGTGATGGCCCGCATGGCGGATCTGGGCGTGCGCTACCGCCACCTGGTGGGCGCGGTGGGCCAGGCCGTGCTGGGCGCGTCCCCGGTGGGACAGGCGGAGGCCGGGGCCAGATCTCCGCTGTCGTTCTCAGATCGCCTGAACCCCTCAGATCGATTGGCCCCCGCCGACGGCCTCAAGACCGCGCTGACGCTGGGCGCGCTGGTGGAACCCGTGCTGCTGGCCATGCAGGCCCAGGGCCGCCTGCGCCCGGACGTGAACATCGCCACGTTGAGCGCCCTGCTGGTAGACGCCTGCCTGCTGGCCCTGTTGCACGGCGGCCACCGTGACCAGCGCGAGGTGCTGCGCGACTGGCAGGACCGCTTCAGCCTGTTGATGTACGGCGCGCTGGCCCCCGGCACAGTGAGCGAGGGCGGGCGGGACTGAGAACGGTCGTGGGCTGGCCGTTCCGAGGCAGGTCCCACAACTGGACCTCTCCGGCCCACTTCCCCTGAGTGGGCAAGCGGGGACATTGCCGTGCTGCGCGGTATTCTGCGCTGCGTAACTCCCTTTGAGGGGAGCTGACGGCGCAGTGGACCGAGGGGTTGTCGTGGGACCTGTCCTGAGCGTCCATACAAAACGGCCTGGTTTCCTGCGCCCCCGTCAATCCTGCCCACGGTCCACATCCCACAGCCCGCAAACCTCTAGAATCGGCGGCGTGATTGCTTACCTGTCCGGCGTGGTGCGCG
The DNA here is from genome assembly GCF_000701425.1 of Deinococcus frigens DSM 12807. Classification (GTDB taxonomy): domain Bacteria; phylum Deinococcota; class Deinococci; order Deinococcales; family Deinococcaceae; genus Deinococcus; species Deinococcus frigens. Next base: position 26,863 of record NZ_JNIW01000002.1, read on the forward strand.
AGGTGCGCGAGAACAGCGCCGTGGTTGTGGCGGGCGGCGTGGGCTACGAGGTCCAGTGTCCGGCGGGAACGCTGGCCAAACTGGTGGCCGGGCAGCCTGCCGAACTGAACACCCGCTTTATCGTGCGCGAGGACGCCCAACTGCTGTTTGGATTTGCCGACACCGACAGCGTGCGTCTCTTTGACCTGCTGACCGGCGTGAGCGGCGTGGGGCCAAAGCTGGGGCTGGCGATGCTGTCGGCCATGCCGGTATCGGCGCTGGCGCAGGGCCTGCTGAGCGGCGACGCCAAGCTGCTGTCCAGCGTGTCCGGCGTAGGCAAGAAGACCGCCGAACGGCTGGTGCTGGAGTTGCAGGGCAAGGTGCCGGAGCACCTGGCCGCGCCGAGCGTGGGCGGCGTCAAGGCCGCCAGAGTGGCGACGACGGCGGGCCGCGACGCGGTGGACGCGCTGCTGGCCCTGGGCTTCCGCGAGGCCGGGGTGCGCGCGGTGGTGGCCGAGTTGCTGTCTGCCGAGCCGGAGCTGAGCGCCGACGCGCTGATCCGCAAGGGCCTGGGGCGGCTGCGCTAGGCGAACGGATGCGAGGCGGCTTACGGTGGACTGCTGGCCCGTCTGATACATCAGGGCAGTGACCCACAGCCACCCCGACGAAGTGAACATCCACAGGCCAGGCGAGGTGCCTGCCCCTGACCAGCCGGACCAGGGCGAATCGGTCTACCAGGAACAGAAGGTGTCCTGGCTGGAGCTGTTTTTCGATCTGATCTTCGTGGTGGCCTTCGATCAGCTCGCTAAGCGGTTGGGGCAGTCGCCAGATGCGGCGGGCCTGCTGCGCTTCGGGCTGCTATTCGTGGCGGTGTGGTGGGCCTGGGCGGGCAACGCCACCTTTGCGGCCCGCTACGGCAACGAGACCCGCACCTACCGCTGGGGCACGCTGGCGCAGCTCGTGTCGCTGGGCATGATCGCCCTGACGCTGCGCGGGGACCTGATGGACACGGGGGCCGCCTTCGCGCTGGCCTACGGGGCCAACCGGGTGATCCAGGCGGGGCTGTACGTGGCGGTGGCGCGGCGCGGCCCTGCGGTGGCCGCCTTCGCCGGGCGCATGTCGCTGGCCTTTGGCGCGGCGGCGGCGTTGTGGCTGCTGTCGGCGGCGCTGCCGGGCGGCTCGGCAGTTCAGATCGGGCTGTGGTGCGCCGCGCTGCTGCTGGACGTGCTGACCCCGGTGGTGATCCGCAACCACAGCCGCCACGCCCTGCCGCACGAGGGCCATCTGCCCGAACGCGTGGGCCTGCTCCAGATCATCGCGCTGGGGGCGATTGTCACTGAGATCGTGGGCGGCAGCCGCCAGCAGGCGCTGGACGCGGGCAACCTGATTCCGGCGCTGGCCGCCATCGTGACGGCGGTGGCGCTGTGGCGCATGTACTTTGATCAGGCCCGCGCGCTGCCGCTGCTGGGGGCACGGGTGGAGCAGCGGGTGGGCCGCATGCTGGCGTGGCTGTACGGCCACCTGCCCTTCACGCTGGCGGCGGTGGTGCTGGGCGTGGGGCTGGGTCACGGCCTGGCCGCCGCCGGGACAGCCCAGGCTGCCGGGGACCAGCGGCTGGTGGCTGCCTCGCTGGCGCTGGCGCTGCTGACACTGGCCTTTTTGCGCTGGAACTCACTGCGGGTCACGGGAAGCTTTTATCCGGATAGAAGTCTGTCCGTGCTGCTGCTGGGCGCGGGACTGGCGGTGGGACTCGTTTTCCTCGATCTGGACACGTTCCGGGTGCATCTGGCCGTTGCCGCGCTGACCACTGCCCTGGCGCTGATCATTGCCACCGATCCAGCCACGCGGCGGCTGGGCAGGCTGGAGCAGGCGGTGCTGGAGCGACTTGAGGAGGGCGATCAGCCCGGTTCAGTGCAGGACGCCCTGGATGGAACGCCCGAATGCCGCACCGCCGACACGTCCGCGTAACCGCCGACGAACAGGGCCACGCGCAGCTCCTGGATAAAGTTGGCCAGCCAGTCCTCGGCGGCCTCGGCGCTGTCCAGCGCGGGCGCGAGCAACGGACGGGCCACAGCCACCACCCCCGCGCCCAGCCTCAGCGCGCGGGCAGCGTCCAGCCCGGTGCGGATGCCCCCGGAGGCGATCAGCGGCATGTCTGGAGCTGCCCTCCTGGCCTCACGCAACGCCTGAGCCGTCGGCACACCCACCTCGCACAGATCGGGGGTCCGCACCACGCCGTGTTCCACCAGTTGTTCCACCCGCGCCCAACTGGTGCCGCCCGCCCCGGCCACGTCCAGCGCGGCGAATCCCAGTCCTGAAACAGCAGCTACTGTCCACACGTCCAGCCCATGCCCCACCTCTTTCAAAATCACCGGGAAGGGGAGGGCCGGCAGCAGTTCGGCCAGGCGCGCGGTCAGGCCCGCCCAGTTCGTGTTGCCGCCACCCTGCAAGGCTTCTTGCAAGGGGTTGACGTGAATCGCTAGGGCGTCTGCGCCCACGGTCTGCACGGCGCGGATCGCCTCTTCCGGTCCGTAGCCCAGCAAGAATTGCGCCCCGCCCAGATTGCCGATCAGCAGGATGTCGGGAGCGGTCTCGCGGACCTGGAAGGTGGCGGCGGTCTCGGGGCGCTCCAGCATCACGCGCTGCGACCCCAGCATCAGTCCCAAGCCCAGCTTCTGCGCCGCCCGCGCCAGATTGGCGTTGATGCGCCCAGCCCGCTCGGCTCCGCCGGTCATCGCACCGATTAAAACCGGGGCGCTCAGACGGTAACCCAGGAATGTGGTGGTCAGGTCCACCTCGCTCAGGTTGCGCTCGGGCAGGGCGCGGTAGGGCCACGGCACAGTTTCCAGCCCGGTGGTCACGCCCGCGTACTGGCTTGCGGGCAGCAGGCACGCCTCCACATGACGCAGCTTGCGCGCCGCGATCTCGGGCGGGGTGATGAGCGGCGGCACACCAGTCACTCCTACAGCCTAAAGCAGGCGTCCCAGGAAGAGTGTCATCCCGAGTGAAGTCGGAGGGTCTGTTCGACATTGACAAGATGACCTGCCGTCACCTGACCTGCCCAGGACTCTCACTGCCACGTCTTCTACCGTCCCGCACCGCCTGCCTGGCCCCCGGCCAGGAGCGGCGCAGCCCGCACCAGGGCCTGTGCCAGCAGCCGCGAGCCTTCGTCGGTCAGGTGATGGCCGTCCCGGAACAGCATGGTCTGGCCGTCGGCGACACGGCACTCCGGCGTGCAAAATACCGGCGTGGGATCGAAGAACACTGGGCCGAGCGCCTTGAGGGCCGCATTGGCTTCCAGGGACGCTTGGGCGGCGCTGCCGAACGGCTGGCAGCGGGCGCGCGGGGTCAGCGGCGTGTCCGGCGAGCGCAGGCAGTCGATCACCTCCGGGCCGGGCTCGATCACGTTGCCGATCACCGTGACCGGGTGCCCGCTGCGCTCCAGTTGCCGCGTCACGTCCTTTAAGCCTTCACGACCCACGCGCTGCAATTCGGGGGTGGTCAGGTAGTTCTTCCAGCGGGCCACGATGATCACCGGGACCGGGGGCAGCGCTTTCAGGAATCCCAGCGCCGCCATGTTGCGCTCCGCGCACTCGCGCCTGGATGTGCGTGAGCGGGCATACGGCAGCTCGGACACGCCCCACAGCGGCACGCAGGCTGAGGTATAGATGATCTTGACATTCTGTTTCGGCAGTGCCCCGGCCAGTCCCGGAGTCAGGTGCCGGGCATGCGAGTCGCCCCAGACGTAGACCGAGCTGCCCCGGTCTTCCGATGTGGCGCACGTGACGAGCGGCTGCGGGTCCTTGCCCTGACAGAACTTGGACTGCGCCCGCTCCAGCGTCTCCGAGGTGGGGGCCACCACGCCGTTCACCCTCGCGCGGTCCGGCAGGCCGTCGGTGGTCAGGGCCACCGCGCCCGCGCCGATCACCAGGGCGTACAGCGCGGCCACCGGATACAGCCGGGCCGGACGCCGCCCGTGGTCCTTGTGGTCCCGCCGCCCCAGCCGGAAGGGCCGCTCGACCCAACCGTACAGCGCCCAGCCGTGAGTCCCAGCAGCAGCGCCTTGTCCGCCACGCCCAGCTCGCGCAGGGCGATGAAGCGGTAAAACACGTAGACCGGCCAGTGCGTCAGGTACAGCGAGTAGCTCAGCACGCCCAGCCTCACGGTGGCCCGGTGGCTCAGCAGGCGGTGCACCAGGCCCGTCCGGCTGCCGTGAATCAGCGCGGCGCTGAACAGGGCCACCACAGCGGCGTTCCAGCCGGGGAAGGTGGAGGCGTCCGACAGCACGCCGGCCATCACCAGCAGACCTACCAGTCCCACCAGGCCGGTGACCTGACCGAAGCGGCGTTCCAGCGAGAGCGGCAGCCACAGCAGCAGCGCTCCGAAGCCGAACTCGAATATGCGGTACGGCGTGATGTAGAAAGCCGCCTGCGGCAGACGCTGCGTGGACACCACGCAGAAGACCAGCGAAACGACGCTCACGGCGGCGATCACCCACGGGGTGGCCTTCTTGCCCACGAAGCGCAGAGTCAGGAGCATGAAAGCGGGCCACACGAAGTAGAACTGCTCCTCGACGCTTAGGGACCACATGTGCAGCAGCGGCTTGGTGGCCGCGCTGGGGTCAAAGTAGCCGGACGCGAAGTACAGCTCCCGGTTGGCGAGCGAGAACGCCGCCATGACGCTCAGTTTGCCGTGGTTGGCCAGCATTTCCGGGGAGAACAGCAGCGTGGCCAGCAGGCTGGTCACGGCGATCACGGCGATCGAGGCGGGAATCAGGCGGCGGAAACGGCGGACATAGAACTGGACGAAGGAAAACGTGCCGGTCTCGACCTGCTGGCGCAGGATGCCCGAGATCAGGAAACCGGAGATCACGAAGAAGATGTCCACCCCGATAAAGCCGCCCCGGAAGGGCGGAATCTCGAAGTGGTAGAAGATGACGGCCAGCACCGCCAGGGCGCGCATTCCGTCCAGCTCCGGGCGGTAGGCGAGGGACCGGGGTTGGGCTTCAGTCATGGTTGCCCAGGGTGGGCCAGGGTTCGTTCATATCGCCTCCGCGTCCAGCACCGCTCTATTCTGAAGTTCGCAGGTTTCAAGACCGTTAAACTATAAAGTCAGCGCTTCCTCTCCGGGCGAAATAGTGTTGGTAAGTCTCTACACAGCCTCTTCAGAAGGGTGTCCACAGAGATGCGGACGTGACGAGGAACTCCGGTTTTTACCCTCTGTGCACTATGGCAACCCCAGGCACAGTTGACAGTCCGGGCAGGGGGCTGTACTATTCCCAAGCGCTGAGAAGAGCAAGACCGCGTGAGGCACGTAGAAAGTTTAGAGTTCATCACGGTCACGCAGGGTAGAGCAGTCTGGTAGCTCGTCGGGCTCATAACCCGGAGGTCGCAGGTTCAAATCCTGTCCCTGCAACCAACAGTATGGTCCCCACTTCACGGTGGGGGCTTTTTCATGGCGTGTTGAAAGTTTGAACGCAAGAGCCGGGGCGGAACTTCAGACCCTTGCGCGCCGTACTGTGCAGCGATATGAGCCTCGCCTTTCTGATTTTTCTGGTCGCCTGGACCGTGGGCATGGTGGCGACGTTCGTGCCGGTGCTGCCCGCCACACTGATCATCTTTCTAGGGGCGCTGGGCGCGACGCTGCTGGACGGCTTCCAGGTGTGGCCAGACCTGCCGTTCCTGCTGACCTTCGGGGCGCTGACCATTCTTATTGGCTTCGTGGACAACCTGGCCTCGGCGTGGGGGGCGCGGCGTTACGGCGGCAGCAAACAGGCGATCTGGGGGGCATTGATTGGCGGGCTGGCCGGGCTGTTCATACCCTTCGGGCTGATCGTGGGGCCGCTGGTGGGGGCGCTGCTGGCCGAATTGCTGCTGGTCCGCAAGAACCTGCCGGACGCGCTGCGCTCCGCGTGGGGAACGCTGGTGGGCCTGCTGACCGGGCTGGCCGCCAAACTGGTGCTGCACCTGCTGATGGGCATCTATGAGCTGTGGCGGTTGTGGGACCCGGCACGGAGTGTCTTTGCGGGCTAGAGAAAGTGCAACCCACCTGAGGTCATGGCCTGCCCAGTGGATCTCTGTTTCACGGTGGAAAAAGGGTGATCTCCTGCTGGCCTCTTTACCTCGCATTCACCTCGCAAACAGGAGCGGTGAAACTCCGATCAACTGGATGGCCAGCGCGGGCAGCAGCGGCAGCAGCGTGCCCATGACCGCCTGGATGGGCCGCTCAGTCAGGCGGCGGAAGGCGGCGTAGACGAGGCCGAACTGAGCTGCCGTGCCCAGCAGCGTGACCACCACCAGTGCGAACCCGGCGGAGGTCTGGAAGGTCTGGGCCAGGGCGGCGCGCTCCAGCAGCCGGGGATCGCTCCCCAGGGCGCTGACGCGGGCGGCGTCGGGCAGGAAGGCGGCGGCGGGGGTCAGGGCCGTGACCACGATCACCAGCAGGTACAGCGGCGGCATCAGGGCAAAGCTGGCCCCGTAGACTTCCGCCGCCCGTCCCCTAAAGCCAGCACCCACCCGCCCAAAGCCCCACATCAGCACGAAGATGAACACGCTTAAAAAGGTAGTCCCCAGGGTGTTGACGGCGGAGGTGGCGAAGTTGGGTCCGGCCACCCCGCTGTTCGCCGCCGCGAAGGCTGCCGCGTGGCGCACCAGCAGCGTGTAGGCGACGCCGCCCAGCAACCCGGCCACCACCGGCACCCAGATGTAGCGCCACCACACCAGATCCACCTCATTGAGCTGCGCCACGAAGCTGCCTGGGCTGACCAGCAGCGTGGCAGGGGTGGGCGGCTCTGGCAGCGGAGCCGGTGGACTGTTCTTGCTGGACTTGCGGGGAGAGGCCATAAGCCCCGCCATGCTAGCGGCTGGGGCGCGGGACACAGAAGTCTGATCAGAACAGCGCGCTTCTCAGATCGGAAAACCACAGCCCCACCTGCGGAAAGCTCAGGGCCACCGCCACCGCGCCGAACAGCACGATGACCACATAGGCCAGACTCAGCCACGGGCCGGGGGCGCTGCGCTCCTGCATGTCGGGCCGGGGTGTCAGCCACAGGTGCAGGACCACCAGCACCGCCACGCCGAACAGCAATGCACCCAGCGCCAGCGGCAGCCTCAGGGCCGGGTTGCTCAGCAGTTCAGTGGCCCGTGCCGGGTTGCCCAGGTTCTTGCCGGCCAGGAATGCGCCCAGGCCCACCGCCAGGGTGTTGTTCAGCGCGTGGACGATGACGCCGTTCCACAGGCTCCCGCTGTGCTGCACCAGCCGCGCCAGCACGTAGGCCAGCGGCAGAATCCCGGCGATGCTGGCCGGAACGCCGTGCGCCACTGAGAACGCGAAGGTAGAGGTCAGCGCGGCCACCGTAAAGCCCGCCGCCCGCTCGTGGCCGCGCATCAGCAGGCCCCGGAAGGCGACTTCCTCGGCGAAGGGAATCAGAATCCCTGCCGCCAGCAGCAGCGCCCACAGGTCCGGCCCGCTGCTCAGGAACTGCGGCACCGAGTCCGCCGCGCTGGGAAAAAAGGTGATGTAGGCCAGCGCAAAGGCGCGGGACGCCAGAAAGGCCAGCACAAAGGCCGCCAGCGCCAGCCCCCACGACGGCGGCGTGCGCCAGCGGGTGTCCTGGGCCAGCGCCCGCACGGTGGGTCGGAAGAACAGAAACGCTGCCAGCACCACCACCACGAACGAGCCGAGCAGCGCCGTTCCCAGCGGCACGCGCTGGGCGATCAGCAGCGCCGAGACCACGTTCTGAATCACCAGCAGGCTCAGCGCAGCGCGGTTGCCGTCCACCGCGCGGATACCAGCGGGCGGCTTCGGGAGCTGTGGCCCGTCCGGCCAGACCTGGGAAGCGGGGGGATCGGTGTCGGGCGCGGTCATGCCACAGAGGGTACAGCGCCGCCCACGGGACACGCCTCCGCTGAAAGGGGGAGGATTCTTGAGGAAGGAGGAGCAGCAAACCCACGCTCTACGCTTGCGTCAGCACCTCGATCGCACCCGCCAGCGCCTCGTCCCCCGTCTGATGGTGCAGCACGAAGCGCACCGAATCCGGCCCCAGCGCGCTTGCCAGCACGCCCTGCTCGGCCCATTTCGCCACATGTTGGGCGGCGTCGGGCAGGGTGGCGTAGATGATGTTGGTCTGGACGGCACTCAGATTTACGTCGAAGCCCGCGTGTGCCAGCGCCCCGGCCAGTTGGCGGGCGCGGCGGTGGTCTTCCTTCAGTCGGACGGGGCCGTCACGCACGGCCACCAGAGCGGCGGCGGCCAGCACCCCGGCCTGGCGCATGCCGCCGCCCAGCATCTTGCGGTAGCGGTGGGCCTGTTTCATGGCCCCGGCACTGCCCACCAGCACGCTGCCCACGGGTGCGCCCAGCCCTTTGCTGAGGCACACGCTGACGGTGTGAAAGTGCCGCGTGATCTGGGACACCGGCACGCCTTGCGCCGCCGCCGCGTTGAAGACCCGTGCGCCGTCCAGGTGCAACGGCAGGCCCTCGGCCTCGGCCACCGCGCGGATTGCCTCGATGACCTGTAGCGGAATAACCGTGCCGCCCGCCTTGTTGTGGGTGTTTTCCAGGCTGATCAATCCGGTGGGCGACTGATGGATGCTGTGGCGCACGGCCAGGCGCACCTGTTCGGGGTCCGGCACCCCCAGCGGCGCAGGCACGAAGCGCGGCACCACGCCGGAAAAGGCCGCCATCATACCCAGCTCCCACTCGTAGATGTGGCTGCCCTCGGCGCAGATGACCTCCTCGCCCCGGCGGGTGTGCAGCGCAATCGCCACCTGGTTGGTCATGCTGCCGGACGGCATGAACAGGCCCGCCTCATGTCCGGTCAGGCGGGCGACTTCGGTTTGCAACTCGTTGACGGTGGGGTCCTCGCCGTACACGTCGTCGCCCACCGCCGCCGAGGCCATCGCGGCGCGCATCTCGGGGGTGGGCGTGGTAACGGTGTCGGAACGCAGGTCGGCAATCACGGCTTGAGGCATGAAGAGGATGCTACGCGCTCAGCAGGAGATGGGGAACAGGGAGGACGGCTTTTTGCAGCCCGCTCTGAAGATCACGTTTTTCTGCGAACACTGCGCCGAGCCTTTCTTCTTTGACCCTGAAGTTCCAGCCTTGTCATGGATTGTGGATCGCGGTAGGTCCGCTCCTTCTCAACAACAGCTTCAAGACTTTCCGAGTCATGTCCGAATGTCGTGAGCATCTCTCGCCAGCATGCCAGCGAGGCGGGACCGAGCCACGACAGGAACACGTCGGGGTCAAGCTGGGGGTTCGCAAGCGCCTGATTGATTGACCGCGTGATTTTGCAATCCCTCTATCAATCCTGCTCCCATCAAGGTCCGAACCTCCTGATCGCCCTCTACGAACAGACGTTCCACGCAGGCGAATAGGGCGGTAAGTTCGGAGTCCTGATCCTCTGTGGCCGCAGCTACGGCTCCTCTCGCGGCGGTGGCGACGTCTAGATAGTTTGAACCCGAATCCTCCAACTCGTCTTCAATCCTTGGAAATGCCTGGAGCAGCAGGTGCCTGATTTCCCAGAGGGGGGTGGTCATGTTCAGCCCGCAGCCACCTCCGCCCTTTTCTCCTCAATAATCTTCTTCGCCAGATGGTCCGGCACGTCCTGGTAGCCGTGCGGTTTGACGCTGAAGGCCCCCCGGTCCCCCGTCAACGAGCGCAGATCGGCGCTGTAACTTTGTAGCTCCGCCTGCGGCACCACGGCGCTGATGGTGATGACCGTGCCGCCGGTGTCCATGCCCTGCACGCGGGCGCGGCGCGTTTGCAGGTCGCTGATCAGGTCACCCGTGAACGAGGCGGGCGCGCGGACCTTGAGCAATACGGCGGGTTCCAGCAGGCCGGGCCGGGCGTTCTCCAGCGCGTTGCGTAACGCCATTCCCCCTGCCATCCGAAAGGCAATGTCTGAACTGTCTACATCGTGATAACTGCCGTCCAGCACGGTCACACGCACGTCTTGCAGCGGGTAGCCTGCCAGACTGCCCTTGATCATGGCCTCCTGAACGCCCTTCTCGATGCTGGGCAGGTACTTGCCAGGAATCGCGCCGCCCACCACCGCACTCCTGAATTCAAAATCCTCGCCGGGTTCGATGCGAATGGTGCAGTCGCCGTACTGCCCGTGGCCGCCGCTCTGTTTCCTGTGCTTGCCCTGCGCCTCGGCGGCGGCGTGGATGGTCTCGCGGTACGCAATCTGCGGCGTGGTGGTGGTCACGGTCACGCCCTGCGCGGCCAGTTTCTCGGCGGCAATCGTCAGGTGCATGTCGCCCATGCCGCTCAGCAGTTGCTCCCCGGTCTGCGGGTCACGCCGGAAGTGCAGGGTGGGGTCTTCCTCCATCAGGCGGGTCAGCGCCGCGCCCAGCTTGTCCTCGTCCTGGCGGCCAGCCGGGTGCAGGGCCACCGTATGCGCCGGATCGGGCAGCCACAGCGCGTCGTACTGGATCGGGTGGGCGGGATCGGCCAGCGTGTCCCCGGCGTGCAGATCGGTCAGTTTGGTCAGCACGCCGATCATTCCGGCCCGCAGCTCCGGCACCTCGGTCAGCTCCTTGCCGCCTACCAGGTAGAGGTGGGCGGGCTTGACCTCGGTATCGCCTCGCGTGGTGTTCAGGACGGTATCGCCGGGCCTCAGGGTGCCGCTATACACGCGGATGTACGCCAGCTTGCCCACGAAGGGGTCGATGCTGACCCGCCACACGCGGGCGCTGAAGGGCGCGTCGGGCGTCGGCTCGCGGTTCTGGCCGTCCAGCCCGGTGGTGGGACCACGCTCGCGGGCGCTGCGCAGACCCGTGACCATCAGCTCCAGCAGTTGCGGAAGACCGATTCCGGTCGTGGCGCTGACCGGAATCACCGGATACAGCGTGCCCGCATGGATGGCCCGCAGCAAGGCGGCGTGCAGATCCCCGGTGCCGATCTTCTCGCCCTCTAAAAAGCGTTCCATTAAAGCGTCGTCGGACTCGATGATGGCGTCGGTCAGGCTGCCCTGCGCTTCCTTGAGGGTGGAGCGCATGTCGGAGGGGACCTCGCCGCCGTCTCCAGTTTCCCCAGTCAGGACGTTCACCACGCCCCGGAACTCCGGCCCCTCGCCAATCGGCAGATACAGCGGCGCGACACTGCCCGGCAGGCTGGAGCGCAGGTCGGCCAGCACGGCAGAGAAGTTGGCCCGTTCGCGGTCCATCTTGTTGATGGCGATCAGGCGCGGCATGTTGAATCGGTCCGCCGTGGCCCACACGCGCTCGGTGCCCACTTCCACGCCGCTCACGCCGCTGACCACCATTAACGCAGCGTCGGCGGCGCGGATGCCGCCGCGAATCTCGCGCACGAAGTCGGCGTAACCGGGCGTGTCCAGCACCGTCATATCGGTGCCCTCGAAGTTCAGGCGCACGACGCCGGTGGTGATGGAAAAGCCGTGCGCCTTCTCGGCGTCGGTGTGGTCGCTCTGGGTGGTGCCGTCCTCCACCCTGCCGGGACGTGAAATGGCCCCGCTGTGGTGCAGCAGGGCTTCGCAGAGCGTGGTTTTCCCAGCGCCGCTGTGCGCGGCGAGACTGACAATACGAACGGGCATTCCTAGACCACCGATCCTTTTGAGTCAAAAAGAGGGAGCGGGGCGAACGGCCTCCGGCGCGGACAGGGATGTTGGTGGACGCAGTTTACACCCGATCTGGAGCGTGGGCGAATTGGAAGGCGGGGCAAAGAAGTACGCGCTGCGTGGTCTCGGAGAACAGCCGGCGCTCTGGCGGGCAGTGGGTGTGCCCGATGCAGGCCACGCCGGGCCAGATGGCGCAGAAACCGGGCTGGGCTAAAAGCGAAGGCCCGCGCTGGGCGGGCCTGTTGATGGTGGATCGCCTCGGACTTGAACCGAGAACCCGCTGATTAAAAGTTAAACTTTCGGCCTTTCGGGCAGGTCTAGCACTTCCGGCCCTGTCCAGTTGGATAGTGTGCCAGACGGTAGAAACGGCGAAGAGGAAGAGGTCAGGTGTCCGGCTGTGTGGGTTGTCTTCCGGGGGCATATGGGCCACAGATGGGCCACGCCCACCCGCTGATTAAACGCTACAGGACAGCCCCGGCCATATCGTATACACTGGCCCCATGTCCAGCGCGCCCACCCTGAACGCCTACCCGTCCCCCCAGTGGGCGGCGGTGGTGTCCGGCGTGGCCTGGAAGGCGTACACCCTGGCCCCGGACGGCGGCGCGCTGTCTGTGGAAGCCATACGCGGCCCGGTGATCGTGTGGGCGAAGGCGGGCGGCGAAGAGGAAGCTGTCAAGCTGGCCCCGCCCACGCCTTCGCCGTTGGAAGTCCGGGCAGCGGCTGTTAATGCGGCCCCGCACTTCGAGCGGTTCAGGTGGGCAGCGCGTGGGGAGGTACAGCCTAGCGTCTGGTGGAAGACCGGCGCGCGCGTCAGGCGTGCGCGGAAGCTTGAAGCCTTACGACAGGTCAGGGCCACGTCCCGGCTTATCCAGCGCCGTGCTGAAGGGCGCACCGGGATACAGGGACGCCCGGCAGACCGGACAGCGAAGGGAAGACGGGCGGCGGTGCGGGAAGCTTTCCATGAGCGTAAGGCTGGGATTTTGCGCTCGCTCTACCCGTCCCCTCTGGGCTTCTGGCATCCTGACGGCATAGACCTGGAAGCCCTGGAAATGTTGCGCGAAGCGGCGGGGGTCTTACGCCGTGGTGAATGCCCGTACAACGCGGCAGAACTTTTAGAAGGTGCTGGGCTGGCCCTTTCTGTGCTGGGCTACCGTGCCGAGTTAGGCCATCTGATCGCGGCGCGGCACGGGCAGGCGAAGAGTCTCGAATATGCGCTTAGCTTTCTTGAACGGGCGGCCCGGCGCGCCCACCTGGCCCGGCGCGTTAAGCCCATCGCACGGCGTACCCGTGTCCGGCGTCCGCTGTATGCCAGACCACGGCCCCCCACGGCCCCACTTGCTCCCCCTGTGATCTAAGCGAAGCGCACAGCTACCGCTTAGACCCGCTGCTGTCTGTAGAAGACGCGCGGCCCGGATTAGACCGGGACACCCTGACCGGCGAAGTCTGGCAGGGACGGGGCAACCCATGACAACCCTTCGAGAAGTGACCGCACAGACCGTTAGACCTACGGAAGCACCGGCCTACGCCCTGCCCGCTGCTGACTTGCAACCTGTGGCCCTGCGCCCTTCGCAACTCGTGAAGCGCTACAGCCTGCCGCGTGACCGCGTGTATAAGGCCATCAACTCTCAGGAATTGCCCGCCTATGACGTGGGCAGTCCGGCCCGGCCCGCCTTCCTCGTGCGTATCACTGACATAGAAACGTGGCTAGAAACGCTTCGCGTGGGCAAATGAAAGCGCCCGGCGTGCAGACCGGGCGGGCGGGCAAAGCGGGACAGCTTCGCCTACACAATACGGGACAGGCCCGCGCCCTGTGTCCCTTCGCCGGGGTCAGGCTGTGAGCGCTCTGACTGACGCCCTGGCCCACCTGACGCCCGGCGCGGTGCTTCGCCGTCTGGCGGCGCATCTGGGCAAGCCCACGCCCCACCTGATCGGCAGTCAGCATGAGGGGGCGCTGTGCGACTTCCGAGACGGGCAGGAAGAGGAAGACCCGTCTCTGTCCTACGGGGCTGGAAAGGGTGGCCCGGTCTTTAATCGGTTTGGTGGTGACGGCTTCCAGGGCGGCGCGCTGGCCTTCCTCGTCTCGTCAGGCATCCCACAGCCGGAAGCCGTGGCCCTGCTACTCGACTGGGCAGGGGTGAAGGAAGAGGGGTGGAAGCCCGGCGAAGGGAAGGCGCGGCCCGGAATCCGCGTCACAGGGAAGCGCGCGGCAGACCTGGCCCGCATGACCGGCAAACTGGAAAAGCTGGCCCCGCTGGAAGAGACGGAAGTGGTCAAGCGCCTACGCGGCTGGGAACGCCTGACGCCGGACAGCGAAGGGCCGGAAGCGGTGGAAGTGGCCCGGCGTGGCCTGACTGTGGCCCTGACCGGGCAGCTTGCGGCCTACAGGTGGACAGGCAGGGAAGGCCCGGAAGGTGGGCCGTGGAAGACGTTCAGGCTTCCGGGCCACATCCTGCCCGGCGCGCTGGCCTTCGAGGTCACAGGGCCAGACGGGAAGCCGTGGGCCTTAAAAGTCCGCAACCCTGGCAGCAAGGAAGACCTGAAAGCGTCCGGGGCCAATCGATACGCCTATATCGGCAAAGGCCAGGGCGCACCGGCCCACTTCCTGCCCGGCGAAGGGGAAACGCTGGCCCACATCATTACAGAGGGTGAGCTAAACGCCGTGGCTGTGCGGATCATGCTGGACGCGGCGCTGTCCGGCGCGGGTGGCCCACCCAGCGAAGCGGCGCGCGGCTTCGCCGTCCAGGGCGTAGCCAGTTCGGAAGCTGTGCCGCATGTCTCACCTGTCAAAGATGGTCAGGCGGTTTACATCTATGCAGATGGTGACGCGGCGGGGGATAAGGCGCGGCAGACGTGGGCGGCGCTGTTCTATGCCAGGGGCGCGCGGGTGTACCAGATCGGAGAGAACCGGGGGCTGTTCAGTTTCAAGCCGGACGGGGGCAGTGAGTACAAGATGGACGCAGACGCCTGTGACGCCCTGGGCAACGTGGGCCAGTTCAGCACGCCGGACAGGACAGCGGCTTATCGGGGTGGGAAGCTGCTGGAAGCAATCGGAGCGGCCCGCCTATGGAAGCCTGCCCCTTCGCCGGAAGAGGCAGATGGCCCAGCAGATCAGGGCCAGAGCGAAGACGGGACCGTGTGGACTTCCAAGCGCAGCGGCTACGGCATCCGGGCCGGGAAGCTGTGCGCCCTGACCCTGAAGAAAGGCGAAGACGGCGAAGACTTCGAGAGCGTGGAAACGCTGGCAGACTTCGCGGCCTATATCGCGGCGGAAGTGACACAGGAAGACGGGTCAGGCGAAGGCGCGCGGGTCTTCGAGATGGAAGGGACACGCCCAGACGGACGGCCCATGAATCCGCCCCATGTGACGGTCACAGCGGCAGAGTTTACCGGCATGGGGTGGGCGGTGGCGAAGTGGGGCGCGTCCGGCATTGTCCACGCCGGGCAGGGCAAGAAAGATAAGGCGCGGGCCGCTATCCAGATTCTTAGCCAGGCGCGCGGCGTACCAGAGCGCACGGTGTACCAGCACACCGGCTGGACCGTCCACCCGGAATACGGCCCCGTCTACCTGACGGCGGGCGCGGTGATCGGGAAAGGCGGCGCGGTGGAAGGCGTGACCGTGGAACTGTCCGGGCGGCTGTCCGCTTACGCCCTGCCAGACCCGGCGAAGGCGGAAGCCCTGGAAGTCCGGGCCGCTGTCCGGGCGTCCCTGGCCCTCTTGGACCTGGCCCCGGACGGCGTAAGCGTGCCGGTGCTGGGCGCGGCTTACCGGGCGGCGTTAGGCCCGGCAGACTTCGCGGTGTGGGTGACAGGCGAGACGGGCCGGAATAAGACGGCCTACATGGGCCTGGTCATGGCCCACCACGGGGCCGGGTGGTCTAGAAAGTATCTGCCGGACGGGTGGAACAGCTCGGCAAACGCCCTAGAGCGCAGCGCCTTCACCGTGAAAGACGCCCTCTTTCTCATCGATGACTTTAAGCCCGCTGGCAGTCAATCCGATACGGCGAAGGCTCAGGCGTCTGTCTCGCGCATCTTCCAGGGGCTAGCAGACGGTCAGGGCCGGGCCACGCTCACGGCAGACCGGAAGAGCCGGGCCGGACTGTGGCCCCGTGGTCTGGTTATGTCCAGTTCGGAAGATCTTCCGCGCGGCCACGGCAACCGGGCGCGGGCCGTGATTGTGGAAGTGACCCGGCCCCTGATCGGGAAAGATAAGGCGAAGTCTGCCGCCTTCTATGACGGCGAAGAGAAAGCGGCGGCGGGTGTCTACGCGCTGGCCCTGGCTTCGCTGATTCAGGCCACGGCGGCAAACTTCGAGGGCGTCCGGGCAGGTGGGGCCGCGTGGCGTGCGCGCGTCCGGCAACTGGCCCCCCACTTCGAGGGCCAGCACGGGCGCACCGGGGACGCGGCGGCAGAACTGGCCTACGGCTGGGAAGTCTTTCTTTCCTTCGCCGTGGCTGTGGGGGCCGTCTCGCAGGAAGAGGCGCGGGCCTACTGGCAGCGCGTGACCGTGGCCCTGGAAGAGACGTCACAGGGCCAGGCGGAACACCTGACGGAAGCGGACCCGGTGGCCCGCGCGCTGTCTGTGCTGTCCGGTCTGCTGAGTCAGGGCCGCGTCTTTCTCGAAGACCGGGGCGAAGGTGGCCCCCCACCGGCAGACGTGGCCCCCATGTGCGGCTATGAGCGGCGCGTCTTTCGTGGGCCAGACGGCGGCGAAGAGGAAAAGTATCAGACCCGGCCCGGCGCGGTCCTCGTGGGGTGGTACTCGAAGACAGGCGGGGATGAGTGGGGCCACTTCCTGCCAGACGCCTTACATGAGCAGCTACAGCGGGCGGTCAGTCATCAAGCCGGGGCCATCCTGCCAGACGCCGCGAAGCTGTGGGCCAACATGCGGGACCGCCTTCACCCTCAAGGGCTGATGAAATGCGAAGCGGAAGCCGGGGGCCGGACGCGGGCTACAGCGAAGACCACGAAGCCGGACGGCTCACGTCAACAGTTGCTCACTCTTCGCCTTCCATTACAGGGGGCTTATGAAGTAGTGGGGACACTGGGGACAGTGGGGACAGACAGCACGGGAAGCACGGCTAGCACGGCGTCCAGACCTGTCCCCACCTTTAATTATTTTTGTGATGGTCTGGGGACAGTGGGGACACCTTTAGTAGAAGTGCCTTCTCTTTCGCCGGAAGCTGTGCCGCCCGCTGGCCCGCTGGAAGACCCGTCATGGGATGACCTGACGGGCGGCGTGCTGGAAGGCGAAGACCTGCTAGACGTGGTGAAGCTGTGAGCGGGCAGGCGGTGGGCGTGTCTGGTCTGCTGGCCCTACTCGAAGCCGTGGGCGCACGTCTGACGCTGGACGGGGACGGCCTGGCCCTGACGGGCAAGCGCCCACCCGTGGCCCTGCTGGACGCGGTGAAGGCCAGGCGGGCGGAAGTGCTGGCCCATCTTCGAGGCGAAGCTACGGCGAAGGCAGAGGCAGCGGGCGGCGGGGAGGTTGTAACAAAATGCGACAACCTGCCCCCACCGTGGGAAGACCTGGCCCCGGACGCTTCCTCTTCGCCGGTCAATACTTCCGTTAAGGGCGCGCTTACCCTGGCCCGCCCGGACTGGATAGCGGAAGCGGCGAAGCCGGGCCACTGTGGAACTTGTGCGCGGTGGGAAGTGGCCCCGGAATGGGGCGCGCACATGGGGACGTGCGGCTGTCCCTCTTCCGGCTGGCCTGACAACACCCGGCCCCTTTCAATCTGTGCGGGCCACAGGTGCGCGGCCTACCGTGGCGACGGCGAAGAAATAGGCCGGGGCTATAAGGCCAGGGCCAGCGGTAGGCGCAGCGGCCCGGCCCCGCTTCCACCCGTGCCGCTCGAAGACGGCGCACGCCGGGCAACGGTGGCCCCATGACCGGCGTTCAGTGGGCGTGCCTGATGGTGTACGCCCGGAATATGCCGGACGGGCCACAGCGGCGCGCGGTGGGCCTGCTGTGCGTCAGGAATAAGCCCGCGCGGTTTACCACGGCCATGATTACAGCGGGTGGTCTGGGCTTGATCGTGCGCGGCAAACTGACAGCGGAAGGGGACGCCCTGGCGCGCACCGTTCTCAGGCGCGAAGGTCTGGGGATGGTGGCCCCATGATCGCGCCCACCATGACGCCACAACATGCCCGGCTGACCCTGGAAGGCTTACGGGTGCGCTATCTGTGTCAGGCAGACAGTGAGGGCGCGGGCTTCGCGGCGCGGGCGCTGGCCCGTCTGCCGGAAGCGAAGCGGAGCGAAGTCAGAGCGGCCCGCGAAGTCCTGGAAGCGGTGGGCATCATTGACCGGGCCGGGGCGCTGCTACCCGCTGGCCTGCCCCTGGCCTTCCAGGTGGGCCAGGCGGTCACAGCGGGCGAAGCCCTGCCCGGTCTGCCGGTGGCCCCATGACCTTCCTCTCAGATCGGAGTGAAAGCCGTACACCCGGCGAAGAGGAAGCCATGACGCCCCACGCCTTCGCGCTGGCCCACGCCCTGACCCTGGAAGAGAACGCGGCCCCGCTGTCTGTGCGGGCCGGGTGGGCGTCTTTCCTTCGCCGTGTGGAACCTGGCCCCGGTCTGGTACAGGGAGCGGTGTTAGAGGCCCACAGACAGGGCCACATGCGCGCCGGGAAACTGACACTGGACGGTGTGCGCCTGGCCCTGGAAGCCATGAGCGGCCCGGCCATCCCCCCCCCCTTCTATTCACGGCCCCTTTGCTGGGCCAGGTGGTGAGACATGAGCAACCCCAACCCGACGGAAGCCCGGACAGCGAAGCGGAAGAAAAGACGCGGCAAGCCCGGCACACTCGAAGACGCCCGCGCCCTGCTGTGGCGTGCCTTGACCCGCGCTGGGGAACTGCTGGAAGAAGAAGACCCGGTGCTGAGCCTGAAAGCGGTTCACGCCGTCTCTCAGGGCGCTTCCGCCTACGCGCGGATTGTGGAAGTAGGCGAGATGGAAGCCCGCCTAGCAGCGCTGGAAGCGTCAGGGGTGGGCGAAGACAGCCCGGACGCTGGCCCACGGCTGGGCAGGGGCGCGGCATGACGGCGAAGAGGAAACGTATCGAAGCCCTGGAAGCGAAGCGGCGGGCCTTCCTTGCTTCGCATGTGCGCCGGTCTGACCTGTCCGGTCTTCTCTTCGCCGTGCTGGACGTGGTGGAAGGCGAAGCCGGGCCGGAAGCGGCGGCGCGGTGCGGGCGGCGTGTGGTGGAAGGCCAGGCGGCGCGGGTGCTGTCCGCCCTGGAAGGGAAGACGGCGGCGCAACTCGAAGACCTGGCCCGGCGCGTGGGTCTGCCGGTGGGGGACTTCGCGGGCCTGACGGCCCCGGCGCTGGCCCGGCTGTCTGTCCAGTGGGGCCAGCCATGACGGCGAAGAGAAAGCGCCTGGAAGCCCTGGAAGCACGGGCGCGGGCCTGGAAGGTGGCCCACCCACCCGCATTTAAGGGTCCGGTCATCACGCCAGAGGAAATGCAGGGCAAGACGGCGGACGAGCTGGCGGACCTGTACCGGCAGAGGGGCGGCAAGTTTGCCCCACCGGGGCAGATGCCCAGACCCGGCGAAATGATTCACCCGGACACCATGAACGCCATGACCGCGCCGGAATTGGTGCGCCTGTACTTTCAGGACAACACATGACCCGGCGCTCACGCCTGGCGCGGCTGGAAGGCCAGCGGCCCGCCGTGCCAGAGGAAACACCGGAGAACTTCGCCATGCGCCTGAGAGGGATGAACAACCTCATGGGCAAGTACGGCGTCCCCCCCATGACACCGGAAGAGTTCAGGCTGTGGGGGAGTGAAGTCCGGCGCTGTGGAGGCGTTCAGGCGTGGGTGGACCTTCACGGTCACGGGGGCGCGGCATGACGTGGGAAGAGGCACAGGACGCCCGGAAGCGCCGGACGGAAGCCCTGAACGCGGGCGCGGTCTTCGTGTGGGGGCCGCGTGACCGTGCGCCCCTGTCCCCGCTGGCCCTGGAAGCGGCGGAAGCGGTGGGCCTGACGCCGGACGCCTACCGGGCCGGGTGCGCGCTGCTAGACCGTGCGCCCTGGCACATCCGGGCCGCTGTGGAAGCGGAAGAGGTCAGCACAGCCCACGCCTACGCGGCCCTGATGGAATGGGAAGGGGGCCGGGCATGACGGGCAGGCGCGGCAGGCTGGCCCGCCTGGAAGACCGGGCGCGCGGCACTTCGAGGGCCACGCCGTCCGGTACATATGACGGCCTGCCGCTGGAAGACTTACGGGCGCTGTACCGGGACTGGACACACAACCCGGCCCCACGGCCTGAACTGGACACCCTGGCCCTGCCTGAACTGCTGACCGTGTACCGGCAGGCCGTCCGGGGGCCAGCATGACGGCGAAGAGAAAGCGTATCGAAGCCCTGGAAGCCCGTCAGGCTGTCCGGGCGTCTGCCCCGGCCCTTCGCCTGCCACAGCCGGACACCCTGTATGAAATGGCCCGGCGCGTGTGCTTTGCCCTGCCGGAAGACCTACAGGCCACGGTGAAGGCAGGCGGCGCGCGGGGCTATGCGGACTTGCTGGAAGCATGGTGGGAAGCGGACAGGGGCGAAGACCTGAACGTGTCCGCGCGGGCGGCTTACCGGCTGGCCTTCGAGGGGACCGCATGACGGCGAAACGGAAGGCACGCGGCACAGTCTCACGTCTCGAAGCCCTGGAAGACACAGCGGCGCAGCGCCAGGCGGCAGTGGAAACGGCGAAGGAAGAGACGTGGGCGCGGGTCTTTAACCGTATGGCCCGCGCAGATGTGGAGGCTATCGCGGCGGGGGATGACTGCCAGGAACAGAGCGGGCCACAGTGGGCGGAAGTGCGGCGGCTGATGACGCTGGCAACCGGCCCACGCCTGCCCCACCCGGTCAGTGAGGCGGCGTGGGACTGGCACGCCCGGTACACGAAGACACCGGAAGGCCAGCCCTGGCCCGTGCCTGCTGACCCGTCTTCCTTCGCGGCGTACTTTGAGGCGGAAGCGGCGCGGGCGGACGCGGTGGGAACGTGGTACATGCTGGCCCCGGCGCTGCTGACCGGTGCGCGGTGGATGGCGGCATGGTGGCGTTTGAATGCCGTTCTGGTACTGGACATGGGGCGCTGGCAGTGGGGGGAGGCATGACAGCGAAGCGGAAGCGATTAGACGCCCTGGAAGTCCGGGCCGGGCAGCGCGAAGAGCGCGCGTGGGCGTACCTCGGCACGTTGTCAGACGAAGAATTAGACGCGGTGCATGTGGACGTGTTGCGTCGGGACGGTCTTCCAGACCCGGAAGGCGAAGCGGCGCGGATACGGGCAGCAGTGGAAGCCCTGCCAGACGAAGACTTACGGGCCACACTGGCCCGGTTCACAGGGGGCAGACCATGACAGACAGACGTTTACACCTTCGCCGCTTTCCCACGGCCCGCGCAACACTGGCCCCGTGGGTCTGGGATCTAGCTCTAGAAAAGTTGCGCCGGACTGCCGGGAAAGGGTGGGCCGTTGCGCGGGTGGGCTTCGTGGCCCGTGGTGAAGATCGGGGGGCAGCATGACGCGCCGGGCAGACCTGCCGGACGTGCTGAAAGGGCATTACACCCTGTCCGGCAACCCATTAACCCACCTGGGCTACCGGACACCCGGCCCCACGCCCTACACGACCCGCGTGACGGTGCGTGAATGCTGTGCGGCGCGCGGCCTGAGCGTGTATCAGGTTGCCATGTCCGGCCATTCACAGGGGACGGTAGACCCTGGCACGGTGTACCGGCTGGCCCGTGGGGACACGTCGCGTATTGATCTGGACACCCTGGCAACCCTGGCCGGAATCATTCACACCCTGACGGGGCAACCGGTGGGCGTGGGGGAGCTGCTGGCCCTCGAAGTGAGCGGCGAAGAAAAGTGATGTTTTATGAGGGGGAACTAGCGCCCACGGGTAGCCCTGGAAATAACCGGCGCTGAAACTTACTAATTCTGAATATGAGCTAACGCCCACGGGTGGCCCTGGAAGCCGGACCCGTGGGCGTTTGCCTTCGCCGGGCCGGGCGGTGTGATGCTGGCCGGGCGTGTGTTTTCGGCATCTGGACTAGCGCCCACGGGTGCGGGGCAGATATGGGGACACACCTGATATTTGTCTACCAGTTTGGCCGGATGCCCACGCGCGCGGCTTCGAGGTTGTCTAATTTGTGGACAACCTGACGCGCCCACAGCGTCTCGTTTTACGACGCCATGCGGGGACGCCATACGCCCCGGTAAGTGTGCCGTTTCTGCTGTGCGGTGCATGCGTCATGGGGGTGCGGCACAATGTCCCCATGAGCCGGGGACTGGGCAAGGTTCAGAGGGGCATTCTCGGAGCTTTGGACGCTGGCCCGCTGGACGTGTGGAACCTGGCCCGCGCGGTGGGGGCGTGCGAGGCCAGCACGCGCCGGGCGCTGTACGGTCTGGCGAAGGGGAAGCGGGTGGCCTGTCTGGGCTACAGCACGCGCGGCGGGAAGCGGTGGGGACTGACGGCAGACGTGCAAGCGGCGCGGAATCAGTGGGCGGCGGTGTGGCCCGTAGAGCGGCAGCAACACACGGCCCGCGTGCTGGAAGTGCGCTACGCCCTGGCCCTTCGCCGGGCCGTGGTGTCTGCCCTGTAGGTGGGGTGGGCAGGTGTCACGCTTTGCCGGAAGATGGGGGCATGACAGCGCGAAGACTGGCGAAGGTGGAAGCGGCGGCGGGTGTGGGCCGGACAGCCTGGCAGCATGAAGCCCGGCGCGGCCTGGCCCTGGCCCTCGAAGCGGTGGGGCTGTGCGGTGGGGACGTGGGAAGCGTGGAAGCGGTGCGCGTGGCCTTCGCTGTCTTCCACAGCGCCTACCGGCCCGGCGCTGGACGGCGGGACATGGAAGCGGCGGCAGAAGTGACGCTTTACCAGTTATGGGCCGTGCTGGACGGGCCTACCTTTGAAATGGTACTAAGCGTGATGGTGGTACGGGAAGCCTCAAGATTGCCCACGGCACAGGGCCGGGTCCAATAGGGAAAGCAGCGCCCCACGGCGAAGGAAGCACACAACACCCCATGACATGCACAGATACCCTGTACAATCTGCCCATGACCACGCGCACCTACACACAGGCACGGGCGGAACTGTCGGACCTGATGAACCGGGCGGCAGATGACCGCGAAACGGTGATTATCGAGCGGCGGGGCCGTCCGGCTGTGGCGCTGATCGCCGCTGATGAACTGAGCAGCTTAGAGGAAACGGCTCACCTGATGCGCTCACCAGAGAATGCCCGGCGTCTGCTCACGGCTCTCACGCGCGCCCTGAACGGTGAAGGCGAAGCGCTGACGCCGGATGAACTGGCCCGGCGTGCCGGACTCTAAGCCGGGCAAGAGGGCGCGGCTGGCGGTTTTTGAGCCTGAGTTTCTGGAAGACCTCACGTATTGGGTGGACACAGACCGGAAGACGGCCCTGCGGCTGCTCAGGATGGTGAAGGCGGTGCTGTCTGACCCGTTCGGGGGCATCGGCAAACCCGAACCGCTGAAGTACCTGGCGGCGGATACATGGTCAAGGCGCGTCACTCAAGAACACCGCATGGTGTATCTGGTCAGAGATGACCGGGTGATCTTTTTACAGGCCCGTTACCACTACTGAGCAGCACACCACACGGCAGCGCCCCACGGCGAAGGAAGAAACGTGGGGCGCTGCTTTTTTAAGGCTTGCAACTTCTTACAGCTCTAGTTCAGATCAGACAGCGGCGGAAGCGTGGGGCCAGGCAGGGCCAGGGCGGCAAGAATGACGGTCATGCGGTCTGAGGCTTCGCCGTCTTCGAGATGGTGGGCCGCTTCGAGTAACCGGGACACGGCCCACCATGCGGCCAGTCTGCCGCCTTTCTGCCCACGCCCGGCCTGTTGAATGGCAGCGCCCCACGGGGCCAGAAGGTGAGGGTTACTCATGGCGTGCTGTAGGGCGTTCACTTCGCTCAGAGGAAGGTCAACCGTGGCCCGCTGGCAGTGGGAGACGGCCCACAGCCGGGCGCGGGACAGCGTGGCCCACCCGTCCCCCTGTGGCGTGTCCAGAAAGACGGTCAGACCGGAAGCGGCGAAGAAAAGAACGCGGCAGAAGTGGGCGGCGGCTTCGCTGTCCGGCGTGGTGGTGTCATGGAAGTAAGCGAAGGTCAAACACAGGTCTTCGAGTCGGTTCAGGACTGCCGGGCCGTCTGGCAGCGCGGCGGCGAAGGCGTGGGCATCTTCCAGGGCTTCGCGGTCTGGCGTGTAGCTGTGTAGCAGCGGGTGGGCGTCAGTCATGGGCGGGCCTTCCTTTCGTGTAGCGCGGTGTGGGGGTGGGGACGGCGAAGGAAAGGCGGTGGGGCCGTGGTCTGTGCGGCAGTCTTTCGCGCTGGCCCCGGAAGGTGCGGGCCTTCACCCGGTCTTCTTTGGGCGCTGTGGCCTCTCGAAAGTCTGCCGGGCATCCTGCCAGGTCTGCCGCGCGTGGGCGTAGCTTTCCAGGGCTTCGAGTAATTCACGGCACACCCGGACGGCGTGCAAGTCCAGCGCGCTCACGGCGTCCGGCGTCTCGAAGATGACCCGGCTTCCAGCGGGCAGGAAGACCCGGCCCTGATCTTCCGGCAGTGGGTGGGGCGCTTCCACCCTCACGCGGGCGTCTTCCGGCACACGGTACAGGGCGAGCAGGCTGGCCCGGCCATCGGCACAGACGTACAGGGCGGGTCTGCCGTCCCCCTCATAGATCAGGGCCACGGCGCGGAGGGCCACAGCCCCGGCGAAGACCGGACGCGGTGGGCGCGGTCTGCTGACCTTCACCCGACGGGGTGGGCGGGTCATGACTGGCCCACGGCGAAGGAAGAAAGGTCTTTCTCTTCGCCAGACAGGGCCGCATGAAAGGCAGGCCACAGGGCAGCGGGGACGCGGAAGCTGGGCGGGTTGATCTCTGGCAAGTTCTCGAAGCTCAGTTGTCCAGCAAATCCGATAAAGACCACGGCGCGGCTTCCGTCTGCCTCTTCCAGAATCACGGCGTCCAGCCCACGGGGCAGGGTGTGGCGTCTGCCGTCTGCCGTCTCGAAGGTGGGCCAGGCGTGGGCGGTCTCTGCCGGGTGGAAGGCCACAACGCGGGCCGGGGCGAAGGTCTGCCGGGTGGGCGCTTCCTCGAAGTAAGCCGGGGCAGCGTGACGGCGGGCCAGGCGGCGAAGGAAGACGCGGCGGAAGCGGCGGGCATAGCTTTCTTTGGCCCATGCGGCGGTCAGGGCTTCCGCTGCGCTGTCCATCTCTTCCACGGTCAGACCGGCCCGTGTCCAGTGAGCGGCCCACGCCCCTACCACGGGGCCGGTGAGGGCTTTGAGGTCATGCTGTGCGGCGTCTGTGAGGGTGCGCCGGACGGCACAGGTGGCGCACATGTGGCCCTGCCCCCTGCTGTCCGGGTCTGGCAGGCCAGCGGCCCGCCCGCACACGTCGCACACGCCCCACGGCGCGGGCAGATCGCGCGAAGAGATGGGGGCGGTCATGGCTGGCCCGCCTTCGCATTCAGGGCGCTTATCAGGGCGTCAGACTGCTGGACAGCCAGGCGGGCCGCTTTCTCTTCCGTCAGGTTGCCCTCTTCATCTGCGGCAAGTAGGCCAGCAAGGGCAGCGGCGGCGAAGTATTCCCGTTTGGTCAGTCCACCCTCTTCCCCCATGAGTGGCGCGGGCCGGGTCATGCTTCCACCCGGCACAGGTTCAGGGCGGCGCGCACAGCGTCAGTCAGTGACGCGGGCAGGCGGTAGGCGTGGGCGTCCGGGTGGGCCAGTTCAGGCACGAAGACAGCCCCACCGTCCGGCAGGGGACACAGGGCCGGGTCAGCGGAAGGCGGCAGGAAGTGGGAGACGCTGGCCCCGGTGGTGAGGTCTACGCGGGCGGTCAGGCTGTGGCCTTCGCCTTCCACGCGGAAGGCCCGGACGGTGGGCAGGGCTTCGAGGCGGTCAGGGTTAAACATGCGGGTCACGTCCTTTAGAAGTGAGGCGGGTCAAGAGGGCGAAGAGGGCCAGGAAGCCGGTCAGCATGGCGGCGGCAGTGAAGATCAGGGCGTGGGGGCCGTCAGATGCGGCAAAGTAGAGACAGGCCAGGTAAGCGGCAGTCAGGGCGCGGGTCATGGTGGGCCGTCCTTTCGTGGGGCGCGGCTGGAAGCGGTGCGGCGTTGAGGGCGCGGGTGGGCGTCTTCCTCTTCGCCGGTCAGTGGATACGCGGTCAGGGCTTCACAGCGGCGGGGCAATTCGTGGAGCTGGCTACACGTATTCGGTGGTGTCGCTGGGGACAGTTATTCAAACTGTGGCAACTTGTCCTGCTGGCTGGACGTGTTCAGGGGCAGGGGGCCGTGTGCTGGCCCCCCCTTCCGGTCTAGGCCGTCATGCCCCACTGGCCCCGCGCGTAGTCGCGCACGGTGTACGCTTCCGCTTCACTCAGGACGGCGAAGGAAAGAACGGGGCGGGCCAGGGCTTCGCTCGCGGTGGTGTAGTGGGCGCGGAAGCCCAAGCGGCCCAATTCGCGGTGAAGCTCACAGCCAGCGGGCTTACCGATGGGGCCAGCTTCCAGGACTTCGCCGGTCATTTCCACGCGGTCAGCAGAGCGAAGCACGCGGTCAGCGTCCAGCACGCCCACGGCCTGCCCGTCCACGCTGGCCCGGAAGCCGGAAGCGGTGCGGGTGATCGTGACGGCGTGGGCAGAAACGCCGGTCACTACGCCACATTCCCGGTAGGTGGTGTGGGCCTTCCAGGTGCGGGAAGTGGCGCGGGTGTTAGTGTTCATTTTGCTCCTGTGCTGCTGTGTGGGAGTCAGTGAGGGGCGCTTTACTTTCGACGGTGGGCGTCCCTTTCCTGCTATGGATATATTACCGGAAGTCGGCTACATATGCAACCGACTTCCGGCTATGACCGGAAAGTGTTAAGATGCGCCCCATGAATGAAGAAATACGGGCAGCGGTAGACGCCCGCTTAACTGAAAAGCACATGTCACGCGCTGATCTGGCCCGCGCGGTGGGGAAGACGCCACAGGCCATAACCCGCGCCCTGAACGGCGGGAAAGACGGCGGGGGGCAGGTTCCCGGCATATGGGCCGCAATTCTCGAAGCGCTAGACCTTCGCCTGACGGTGGGAGCGGGCCAGGGCCAGACCGGCGAAGGAAGAGGCAGGCAGACGTGACCGGGCCGGACACCGTGCGCCAGGCCGCTGATCTGCTGGAAGCTGGGCAAATTGAGCAAGCACGGGCGCTACTCAGGCAAGCCCTCAAAGCCCTGCCCGACGAAGAGAACGCTCTGCCCGCGTTACCTTCGCCGGACGGGTGGCAGGGGCGAGCGCTGAACGTGGCCCGCCTGTGGGGTCAGGTGGAAGAGTTGACCGCGAAGCACGCGGGGGCAGGGGCTTACCGCTCCTATGCGTGGACGGTACAGCGCTACAGGAAACAGGTTCAGACACTGCTAGACCGTCTGGCGGATTGGGAAGACCCACACGAGGCCGCGTGTCTGCTCTTCGATTGGCTGGAAAGTATGGCCCGCACAGACCTGCACAATGATCTGCCCGGCCTTCATGACGCCTTACACGCTCTGCTGAAAAGCACTTATCCGGTCCCACCACACGGGCCGCGCGTGGTCATGCTTCCCGTGTGGCGTGATTTGCTAGACGCTGCTTCTCCGCTGTCCTGGCTGGCCTGCGTCCGGGTAGACGGCGTGGTGTACCGGGCGCACATGCGGCCCCCGGACACCACGCTCTACACAGATGAAGACCCGCTCAGAGGCCCGTGGAAGCTGTCGCCGGGCTTTCTGGAAGGAAGCCGGGAAGTCCTGCCCGTTCTCTTTCCCTTAGACCTTCGCGGGCAGGGCCAGACGGGGCAGAGGGACGGCGCAGCCTACCGGCGTGGGTGGATTGCGGCCCCGCTGACGGCGAAGGGAAGACGTGAGCGCGGGCTGGTCTGTGCCGGTGGCAGCATGAAGCCGGGTGACGTGCTGCTGTGCCTGTCCCTGGAAGAGCAGTCCCAGAGCGAGATTCATGACCGACTGACCACGCGGGGGCATCTGGTCAGCCCCGCTGTGGTGCGCCGGTTTCTGGACATGCTCACTGCGGACGGCCTGGCCGTCACGAAGACGCAAAGGCGGAGATTCTTTTACCGGCTGGCCGAGGGTGAAGCTGTCGAGGCGGCTCTAGACGCGGCATGGGCGGCGTCATGACCGGCGAAGGGAAGACGTGACCGCTTCGAGTACAGACATTCTCTTTTCCTATGGCGCGGCCTTTCCCTGGCAGGTCTTCGTGGTGGGCGCGCTGCTGTTCGTGCTGGCCTTCGCCTTTCGCCGGAAGCGTAGGGCCGCGTATGCCTTCCTGACCTGTGGGGCGGCGTGCATGATCGGCGCGGCGCTGCTGTGGGCCGGAATCTTCCAGGGTCAGATGTAACCGGCGAAGAGAAATACAGGCCAGGTGTGGAGTAGCAAACCTCGACCCCTATGGGTTGAGATAGATGGGGATGAGAGCATAGCGATAGAAGCATCTCCTACACGACTAATTTAAGTTTCGGGTTGCGTTCTGATCAGCGCGATAAAAATAGTATGCTTGCCCAGCAAGTATTGACATGCTTACTAGGCAAGCATACTATCTTCTCATGACAAAGGAGATCGCTGGATTGAACGCCCGCAAAGGCGGCGAAGCTCGCGCCGAGAAACTGTCGCCGATGGAGAGGAAGGCCATCGCTCAGAAGGCAGCCTTCGCGCGCTGGGAGAAGAAAAAAGCCGAGCAGGAACCACCAGCAGCCACACATATGGGGATGTTAAACATTGGACCTTTAGAGCTGCCCTGCGCAGTGCTTGAGGACGGCCAACGGGTTATCTCCGAGCGTGGCCTGCTTGGGGCTTTGGGGGTACAAGTTGGTGGTGCTTTGTCTGCGGCTCGTAAAGACGAGGAAGGTAATCAGTCTCTGCCTTTGTACATCGGTTACAAGAATCTCCGGCCATTCGTTTCAGATGAGTTAGCTGGTTTACTCTCAGCGCCTATCCCTTACTCGCACACTGTGATTTCAAACGAGATGGGCGGCAAGCTGACTTATAGGGCAAATGGTGTGAAGGCCGAACTTTTCCCGCAAATCTGCGAAGTGTGGTTGAAAGCTCGAGATGCTGGCGTACTACGGTCAGCCCAAATGCGCGTTGCCGCGAGTGCTGACATTCTTATGCGAGGTCTCGCACAGGTAGGCATAGTTGCCCTCATCGATGAAGCCACGGGATATCAGCAAGATCGTGCGCGTGATGCACTTGCTAAGATTCTTGAGGAATTTATCGCTAAAGAGCTGCAACCCTATGTTAGAACTTTTCCAGGAAGCTATTACAGAGAACTCTTTCGCTTACGTAATTTACCCTTTGATGGCACCCTCAAAGGGCCGCGATACATAGGGACACTAACTAATGAAATAATTTACAAACGTTTAGCGCCTGGTGTTTTAGAGGAATTGAAGCGAGTCAATCCATCTGTAAATGGTAGAAGAAAGCATAAGCAGTTTCAATATCTCACACAGAATCCAGGATATCCAAAATTGATGCAACATATATCGGCAGTCGTCGCTCTCATGACAGTATCCAACAGCTATGAACAGTTTATTGAGATGCTAGACAGAGCGCTTCCGAAACAAGAGTTTTATCCTTTGTTTGATGAATACAGAGATCATTTTAAAACTGTAGCTGTTGAATGAATTAACGTAATTAGTCACGTCAAGATCGGCGAAGAGGATGCACAGGCCACGCGCCCACGCTTCCTCTTCGCCGCTGTGCTATCAGGCGTCAGGCAGAGGGAGGGTAAGTAGAGCGGCCTGTGTGCGCGGTTTGAGGCGTGGGCAGACCCGCACAGCTTCCAGCACGGCCCGGCCCGCGTTCGGCGTCAGGTGGCCCCGGTGGTCTGTCAGGTCTGCCAGGGACACGGTAAAGGTGCGCGTGCAATCCGCCCATGAGTCATGATCTAGAAACGGATGGGTGGCAGCGTATAGCGGGGCATAGCAGGGCCGTAAGGTTTCGCCCTGGCCTAGCTCATTGATCCTTGAATTGATGACCACGCCCACGGCGTACCCTTCGCCGGTCAAGAGGCACACGAAAAACTTGTATTTGGCGGGCTGTGTGCCGTCCATCCAGACATGAAAGACGCCCCACGCGGGGGCGCTGCTCACGGGCGCGTCTTCGCTCACGGGTGCGGGTCTGCCAGGTGTTCCAGCACGGCGGCGGCGTTTGGCAGGGTATGGGCGATATGTGCGGCGGTCATGGCCTGACCGGGCGGGACGCTCTGCCAGGCTTCGACGCGCGTCTTCGCGCTGACCTCTTCCGCCGTCTCTTCACCGTGCAGGTGCATCACCTCGCCTAGCACGTCCATCACGCCGTCGCTTAGTTCGCTCACGTCTGGCGATGCGCTCAAATCGAGTTGGCTAGATCGGGCCAGGTGCAGAAAGGCGGTGGGCGTGGGGCCGTCCCTCATGGCTTCGTAAGCGCCCCCGAACATGAGCGCCCCGTAACGGGCCAGGTGCGCGCAGTCTGCCAGGAAAAGCAGCGCGCTCAACTTCTCGAAAGTGGGTGTGGGGACATTGCGGGCCAAGTACAGCGCGGCGGCATGGCAGACGGGCAGGTCTTCGTCCTGGCCCTGGAAGGGGACAGCGAAGATAGAACGCGCGGCGGCTGTGTCTGTGGTCATGGCTGGCCCCTTCGCCCCGGTGGGCAGTGAGTGTACAGAGCATGACACGGCCCCCCTGACGCTGTACTGAGTCGCCCTACATTGTCCGGCGTGGCCCATTCACGGCCCACGGTGTCCGGTTACGTCTTAGGCTGTGGGTCATGACGGCGAAGGGGAAAGGCCAGGGCAGGAACCGGAACGGGTGGCATAAGGGGACGGTGGAAGAGCTGCCTTCCGGGCGCTTCCGCTGGCGCGTGCGCGTCACGTACCCGGACGGGACCACGGCCCGGCCCACTGGCACAGCCCGGACCCGGACGGAAGCGCAGCGGGCCATCATGGAAGCGCAGCAAGAGGCAGCGGCGGGCCGTAAGCCGGTGGCCCGGACTTTGACCGTCGGTGAGATGGTGACGGAATACATGCGCGCGAAGGAAGAGAAGTGGGCAGACCGGACGGCCTGGCAGAATCAAGCCCTTTACCTTCGCCACGTTTCTCCCCACCTGGCCCACCTGAAAGCGGCGGGCGTGGAAGCCAAGAGCCTACGGGCCTACTTCGAGACGCTGAAAGCGGGTGGACTGGGCTACAGCGGGCGGCGGCAGATTCACGCCCTGCTGTCCGGCGCGTATAAGCACGCGGTCACAGACGGGCAGCTTCGAGACAACCCGGCCCACTTTGGTCGGCCTGTGCGCGGGAAGGATGAGGCGGCGAAGGAAAAGCAGACCTTCACATCGGAAGAGGCGGCGCGCTTCCTGGCAGCGGCGCTAGAAGATCGGTGGGCGCTGCTGCTGGCCTTCCTGCTGCTGTCTGGAATGCGGATAGGCGAAGCCGTGGCCCTGACGTGGGGGGACTACGGAAGTGAGGAAGGCGCGGCTTATGTGACCATCTCGAAGGCGCGCGGTGAGTTCATGGGGAAGGCGTACCAGAGCGAAGGAAAGACGGCGGCGGCGCGGCGGCGGGTCTATCTGCCGGAAGGCGCGGCGGGCATCGTTCAGGACATGCGGGGCCGGGTGGCGCGCGAAGCGGAAGCGCTGGACTATCAGGGCCAGGGCGTCCAGCCTGACGCGCCCCTCTTTCCTCGGAAGACCGGGCAGCATCACAGGCAGGACACGGCCCGGTCTTCCATGCGCCGGACGTGCTTACGGGCCGGTGTCCCGCTGCTGTCCCCCCACGCCCTACGCCACACCTTCGCCACGCACCGGCTAGCGGAAGGCTTCGACCCGGTGACGGTCAGCAAGCACATAGGACACGCTCAGGTGTCCACCACGCTTAATTTCTACGCCCACAAAGTAGAGGGCAACCTTCGGGACATGGCCCGGCAGATGGGCCAGCGCGGGCCAGCGGCGAAGGCGGAAGCCGGGCCACCTGTCCCCACGCCGGGCGAAGACAGCGGCGAAGATGAGAACGTGAGAGAGAAGGCGGCGCGGCGTGCCGTGCGCGGAAGGAAGGGCGGGCCACGCCGGAAGTAGGCCAAACGGTGGGAAATGTCACGCTTTCGGGGCCGGTGTCCCCACGGTGTCCCCAACTGTCCCCAAAAGTGGGGACAGCACTTTAAGCCGTGTGGGCGCTGCTTTCCCGATTTGGTGTCCCCACGGCCTTTCTTGCTGGGGACAGCACTTTAAGCCGTGCCAGACGGCGTAAACGGGCTATTGTCCCCACTGTCCCCATTTTTATGCAGGGTATAGAGCTAGGTTTGTTTTGAGAATTGCGCGCGAAGCCTCGAAGATGTGAAGACAGCGGCCCCTTTTTCACCTAAGCCTCACGGGCGGACATGGGCCAGGCTGTCCCCACCTTCACCCTTCGCCGGGGCGGTGGGCCAGGTGTCCAGCGGTGGGAAGTGAATGGGCCGGATTTGGGCCACGCCGGGGGATATGGGCCAGACAGCGGGCCGGGGGGAACTGCGAAGACCCGCGCTAGGCGGGCCTTTCTTTGGTGGATCGCCTCGGACTTGAACCGAGAACCCGCTGATTAAAAGTCAGCTGCTCTACCGATTGAGCTAACGATCCGGGAGCCGCGCCCACAACGGGGCGATTCGCAGCGGGGATGAGTATACGGAGGGCGGCCTGAAGTGTCAATGTCAGGCTGTCAATGTCAGGCCGCCCTCCCGTGGCCTCAGCGCCGGATATTGGGTGGCAGGTTGGGCAGGCGCGGCGGTTTGCCCCCCGGCCCCTTGCCGCCGGGACCCTTGCCCCCCATGCGCCCCAGCATCTTCATCATGTCCTTCATCTGCTCGTGCATCTTCAGCAGCTTGTTGATGTCCTGCACGCTGTGGCCGCTGCCCGCCGCGATGCGCTTGCGCCGCCGCCCGTCGATCACCTTGGGGTTGCGCCGCTCTTTCAGGGTCATGCTGGAGATCATGGCGTCGATGCGCTGAATCTGCTTCTCGTCCACATTGAAGCCCTCGGGCAGCGCGCGGCTCATGCCGGGGATCAGCTTCAGGAGGTCACCCAGCGGCCCCATCTTGCGAATCTGGCGGAGCTGGGTCAGCAGGTCTTCGAGGTCAAAATCGCCGGGCTTCTTGACTTCCATCGCCTTGATATCCGCCAGCTCGGCGCGTTCGATCAGCCCCAGCACGTCGCCCATGCCCAGGATACGCCCGGCCACGCGGTCCGGGTGAAAGGCGTCCAGACCCGAGATCTTCTCGCTGGTCCCGGCGAAGTAGATCGGCTTGCCCGTCACGCTGCGCGCAGATAAGGCTGCCCCGCCGCGCGCGTCGCCGTCCATCTTGGTGATGATCAGCCCCGAGACCTGCACCCGCGTGTCAAAGGTCTGCGCCACGTTCAGCGCCTCCTGCCCGGTCATGGCGTCCACCACCAGCATCGTCTCGGTGGGTTGCATGGCGGTTTGCAGGTCCGCCAGTTGGTCCATCAGGGTTTCGTCGATCTGCAACCGGCCCGCTGTGTCCACGATCACCAGATCGCGGAAGTCGGTTTTGAGGTGTTCATCCACGCGGCGGCGGGTTTCGGCAGGGGTTTCGCCGTCGGCCACCTTCAGCACCGGCACGCCCACCTGATTGGCCAGCACCTCGAGCTGGTCACGCGCCGCCGGGCGCTGGGTGTCGGCGGCCACCAGCAGCACGCGGCGGCCCTTGTTCTTGTAGTGCAGGGCCAGTTTGCCGGTGCTGGTGGTCTTGCCCGCGCCCTGGAGGCCCACCATGAACCACACGTTGCCCTCGGTCTTCAGCTCGGGCTGGATGGATTTGCCGCCCAGCGTCTCGATCAATTCGTCGTGGACCAGCTTCACCACGGTCTGCCCGGAGTTGAGGCTGCCCGAGACCTCCTGGCCCACCGCCTTCTCGGAGACTTTGGCCACGAACTCCTTGGCGACGCCGAAATTCACGTCGGCTTCCAGCAATGCCATCCGAATCTCGCGCATGGCGGCCTTGACCTGCGCCTCGGTCAGTTGGCGCTCCTTGCCCACACGGTCCAGGATGTCCTGCAACTTGTTGCCCAGCGACTCAAACATGTGGGCAAATTACCACGCCGGGGCGGGCGGTTTCAGTGAGGTGAGAGGGAACCCAGATGCGGACTTGCTGCTCGTTATTCTTGCCTTATGGGCAAACTCGTGCGTGACCGCATTCCAGTTCTCTTCGGCGGCACATCCCGCCCCCTGAACCCGGCTGAATTTCGCGCTGCTCTCCGCGCCAAACTGGGGGAGGAGGTGGCCGAGTATCTGGAAACTGGTGAGGTGCTGGAACTGGCCGATGTGCTGGAAGTCGTGTACGCGCTGGCGGAACTGGACGGCGTGAGCAGGGGAGAATTGGAAGACTTGCGCGTAAGGAAGGCTGAAGAGAGAGGAGCTTTTGCGGCCCGGTTGTGGTGGGACCCGCCCTCTACCTGAATCCCACCAGCGCCGTGCTCAGGCAGGCCAGCGCCACCCCGGCCCACTGCACGCCGCCCAGACGCTCGCGGTTCAGGACCAGGGCCAGCAGTGTGGTCAGCACGATGGACATGCTGCCCAGCACGGTCACGATGCTGTCCTCGCCGCGCCCCAGGCCCAGCGCCGTGAACAGGATCGCCCCGGTGGACAGCAGGCCGGACCATCCGGCGTATTTCAGCGCTCCTGGCCCGTCGGCACGAGGCAATCCAGCGTGGCGCTGTTGCCACACGCTCAGGGTCAGGAAGGTCAGCGCCAGGGTACACAGGCGCAGGGTCCACGTCGCCTGTACGCCGCCCACACGGGGCGTCAGACCATAGCCGATGACGAAGAAACACGCGCCCAGGGTGACGGCGGCGAAGACGGCCCACCACGCCCCCTGAATCTGGGCAGGGGTGGACTGAAAGCCTTCCGTCTTTTGCGGCAGAGACACCAGCACTACCGCCACTAGCACCCCCAGCAGGCCCAGGCCGGTCAGCAGGCTCAGGCGTTCGCCACTCAGCCACGCCAGCGCGGTGGTCACGGCCCCGTAACTGCCCATGATCGGGGCCACCACCGCCAGTTGCCCCAGCCCCAGCGACTGGTAAAAAGCCAGGCCGCCCGCCGTCATCAGCGTGGACGCGCCCAGCGCCCAGGCCCACGCCACCGCGTCGGTGGGAAAGAGGGGTTGCCGCGTCAGCAGCAGGTAGATCAGCAATGCCGCCACGCCGAAGCCCTGTGCCGCGAAGGACGCCCGCATGGCCCCCATCCGCCGCGAGGCCGGTTGCGCCAGATAGTCCGCAAAACCCCACGCCAGCGCCGCCAGCAGTCCCAGGGCCACGCCGCTCATGGATTGATCAGGTCCACAGTCACGGGCAGAGGATAGCGGGCATTGCTCCCTTCAACCTAACGCCCGTTAGGCTGGCCGCGCTATCCTGCAAGGCATGAGCAAAGCAGTGATCGTGGCGGCGTCGCGCACGCCGACGGGCAAGTTTTTGGGGGCGCTGGAAAGCGTCAGCGCCGTGGAACTGGGCAGCATCACCCTGGCCGAGACGCTGCGGCGTGCGGGCCTCCCGGCGGACGTGGTGGAAGAGGTCATCATGGGTCAGGTGGTCCAGGCAGGCTGCGGACAGAATCCGGCGCGGCACGCGGCCCTCAAGGCGGGGCTGAGCAACGAAGTCGGCGCGCTGACCATCAACAAGGTCTGCGGCAGCGGTCTCAAAGCCGTGATTCTGGCCGCCCAGAGCATCCGCGCGGGCGATCAAAGCGCAGTGCTGGCGGGTGGCATGGAATCCATGAGCAACGCGCCGCACCTGCTGCCGGGGGCCAGAAAGGGCTACCGCCTGGGCCACGCGCAGGTGCTGGACGCCAACACCCACGACGGGTTGTGGTGTTCAATCAACGACGAGGGCATGGGCCTGACCGGCGAGCGCGTGGCCGACAAGTACGGCATTGGCCGTGAGGCCCAGGACGCCTTCGCCACCCGCAGCCACCAGCGGGCCATTGCCGCGCAAGAGGCTGGGCGCTTCAAGGATGAAATCGTCCCCGTGACCGTCAAGGGCCGCAAGGGTGACACGGTAGTGAACACCGACGAGGGACCGCGCTCCGACACCAGCCCCGAAACCCTGGCCCGCCTGAAACCCGCCTTCAAGAAAGACGGCTCGGTGACGGCTGGAAACGCGCCCGGCCTGAACGACGCCGCCGCCAGCCTGCTGATCATGTCGGAGGAAGCCGCCGCTACCCACGGCCTGACCCCCCTGGCCGAGATCGTGGACTACGCGACCGGCGGCCTGGCCCCCGAGTGGGTCATGATGACCCCCGTGCCCGCCACCAACAAGCTGCTGCAAAAGCTGGGCTGGAGTGCTGATGACGTGGACCTGTGGGAACTGAACGAGGCCTTCAGCGTCCAGAGCATTGCCGTCATGAATGAACTGGGCCTGAATCCCGATAAGGTCAATGTCAACGGCGGCGCGGTGGCGCTGGGCCACCCGATTGGCGCGTCCGGCGCACGGATTCTGGTCACGCTGCTGCACGCCATGAAGCAGCAGGACAGGGAAACCGGGGTTGCTACGCTGTGCATGGGCGGGGGCAATGGGCTGGCGCTCGCCGTTCGGCGGGTCTAACCGCTTAAGGTCAAACCATCTAACCGCTGTCATGAGTCCTTTGGCGGTTAGACCGTTTGACGGTTAGACGGTTAGACTTTCCCCATGCCTACCCTCTGGATCATTGAAAGCCGCTACACCAGGTCCGGCGACGAGCTGGCCGCCGTCACGCCCCGGCACCGCCAGTGGCTGGACCAGCATTACCGCTCCGGCGTGTTCCTGACCTCCGGGCGCAAGCTGGACAGCACGGGCGGCGTGCTGGTGGCGCTGGCCGACAGTGAGGAGCAACTCCGCGACATCTTCAAGGACGATCCCTTCGTGCTGGAAAACTGCTCGGAGTACACCTTCACGCCGTTTACGCCCGTCAAGCGCGGGCGGGCGCTGGAGCTTGAGGGTGTAGCGCTGGTGGAGTGATGGATGATGCCCACTTCACGCTTGGCCCGCTGCAATTAGGCGTCCACAACTATCAATTTCAGGATGCCACTGAATACTAGGATGCAAATTGGTTAAGCGTTTCCGCTGAGGTTAATCTTCCTGGTCAAGCCTGGGTTCGGGCTGATGGGCCATTTCTGATGACCGCAGAGCTGGCCCGGTTTCGTGACGAATTGCAAATGTTGTACGACAACCTTGATGCAGAGGCCGGACTCTGGACGATTGAGCCTGAACTCAAGGTTCGCCTGGAGGGTAAGGGAACAGGAGCCATTGTTGCGGAGGTTGAGATTACCCTAGATCATAAGACACAGGAACATCGCTTCTACGTGGAACTGGATCAATCTTATCTTCCATTGGCGATAACTCAATTCAATCCTCAGACAGTTTCCCGTGCGGGGACACCCCAATTAAGGAGAACCACAAATGAAATTCGGAGTCATCGGAGCAGGACAGATGGGCGGCGGCATCGCGCAGGTCGCCGCGCAGAGTGGATTTGACGTGATCGTGCAGGACGTGCAGCAGGGGTATCTGGACCGGGGCCGGGCCGTGATTGAAAAGAGCCTTGCCAAGCTGCACGAGAAGGGGAGGCTGGAAACAGCGCTCGTAGAAATCCTGGGCCGCATCCAGTTCACCACGCATTTGCAGGACTTTGCCGACTGCGACCTTGTCGTGGAGGCCATCGTGGAGAACCAGGCGGTCAAGAATGCCCTGTTTGAACAGTTGGGGCAAGTAGTCAAGCCTTCGGGCATTCTCGCCAGCAACACCAGCTCCATTCCCATCACGGCGCTGGCCTCGGCTTCGGGACGTCCGGAACGGTTTATCGGGATGCACTTCATGAATCCGGTGCCGCTGATGGCGCTGGTGGAAGTGATTCGCGGTTACGCCACCAGCGACGAGACGGCGCAGTTCGTCACCGAAACCGCCGAGCGGATGGGCAAGACGCCGCTGACCTGCAACGACTTTCCCGGCTTCGTGTCGAACCGTATTTTGATGCCCATGCTCAACGAGGCCATTCAGTGCGTCATGGAGGGCGTGGCCAAGCCGGAAGCCATCGACGGCATTATGAAACTGGGCATGAACCACCCGATGGGGCCGCTGACGCTGGCGGATTTCATTGGACTGGACACCTGCCTGAGCATCATGGATGTGCTGCACGCCGGCCTGGGAGACGACAAATACCGCCCCTCGCCACTGCTGCGGAAGATGGTGCAGGCCGGACTGCTGGGACGTAAGAGCGGGGAAGGCTTTTATAAGTACTGAACCGAAGAATGACTTGCCATTCTGCCCTGTCCGTATCTTAAGACCTGATCATTTTGGCGGATGTCATGGTCATGTCCCCCGGCCTATGCTGAGGCCATGAACGTCACCCGTCACTTCAGTGACACGCGGACGGACCAGGGCCGCGTGCGCTTCCTGCTGGCCGCTGGCCGCGTCTGCCTGATGGCGGAGGGGCCGGGCTGGACACACCGCAGCGCCCATGACACCCTGGCGGAGGCTGCGACTTTCCTGGCCGTCCTGCCAGGTTTGTGCGGCGAGCTGTACCGTCAGGCGCTCGATGATCTGGAGCGTCAGGTGGAGTTCGGGCGGGGGTATCCAGGCGCGGCGTAGAGCCGGACAGACCAACTCTCAGTGCTTCATCCGTCATCCATGATCCGTCAGCTATGATCCGTCATCTATGCGACGGACGTTCTGTTTTGCACCCCGTATGATTGGGGCATGACTGGAATTGCACGGCAAGTGACGCTGGTGCTGGCCACCGTGCTGACACTGGTGATGAATTACCTCAGCAACGCGCTGCCGCTGTTCGGCAATTCCAATGGCCAGATCAGCGACTCGCTGCCGAATGCCTTCACGCCCGCCGGGTTGACCTTCGCGGTGTGGGGGCCGATTTTTTTAGGGCTGACGGTGTTTGCGGTGTATCAGGCATTGCCGGCCCAGCGCGGCCCCCGCCATGACCGCCTGTTCTGGCCTTTCCTGCTGGGCAACCTGTTGAACGTGGCGTGGCTGTTCGCCTTCCAGAGCCTCAACTTTGGCCTGAGCGTGGTGATCATGCTGCTGCTGCTGGTCAGCCTGATCTCGCTGTACCTGACCGTGCGCGGCCTGCAACCCATGAGCGGCGAGTTCTGGGCGCTCCAGGTGCCTGCCAGCCTGTACCTGGGCTGGATCAGCGTGGCGACGATGGCGAACATCACGGCTTTTCTGGTCAGCCTGGGCATTACGGGCGGCGTGCTGGGCATCGGCGCGCAACTGTGGTCCGCGCTGCTGGTGGTCATCGCGGGCCTGGTGGGCACCTTCTTCCTGCTGCGCTTCCGCGACTACGCCTTCGCCGCCGTGCTGCTGTGGGCCTTTTTGGGAGTGTACCTCGCCCGCCCGGATACGCTGCTGGTGGCTGTGGGCGTTGTTGCCGGAGCCGTGCTGGTGGTCTTGGCTGGCCTGCGCGCCATGCGTCAGGGGCGAATGGCGCTGTAGAGCGTGTTTAGCGGTTGGACCTTCATTCCGTTGCTACACTGCCCACAATGCAAGCGTCCGACACACCCCTGGCCCTGATCGGTTACCCTGGCCCTGCCGCCCGCGCCCTGCGGGAACTGGGGTTGGTGGCACTGGCCACGCCCACCGAACACCTGAAAGAAGTCATGGACGCCTGCATGACCCTGGGCTTCAGCGGCGCGCTGGTCCACCCCAGCCAGGAATCCTGCGCCCTGGACGCCACGCAGGCCGACGCCACCGCGCGGCGCGTGGGCCGGGTAGACGCGGTGGCTTTCTCGGCGGGCGCGCACGGCACCTTCGCCCTGGCCGACGCCCTGGGCGACATGCTGGAGGCCAGCGGCTACGCCTCGCGCGGGGCTAGCGCCGTGCTGCTGGGCACCGATATGCACGATCTGGCGCTGGCGCTGCCCCTGAGCCGTCTGGGCTTCTCGGCGGTGGGCGTGGCGGCGGCCAACACCCCGGATGCCGAGCGGGCGGCGCGTGACCTTCCGGCGGGCGTGCGCGCCTTTCCCCTCAGCCGCCAGGATTCGGCGCTGATGGGGCTGGCCGAGCGGGCGGATTTGCTGGTCCTTACCGGGGGGCACTTCCCGGCGGG
Organism: Deinococcus frigens DSM 12807; assembly: GCF_000701425.1. Classification (GTDB taxonomy): domain Bacteria; phylum Deinococcota; class Deinococci; order Deinococcales; family Deinococcaceae; genus Deinococcus; species Deinococcus frigens. The sequence goes on from NZ_JNIW01000002.1 coordinate 66,492, forward strand.
CCTGGCGCAGCCGTACCACACCGTCGTGGACCTGACCGGACAGCTCGCCGCCGCGCCGGGCGGGGCCACCCTGCTGGACCTGAGCGCCCTGCCCGCCCGTCGCCTGGCCCGCCAACTGGCCCACGCCACCGGCCAGCGCTTCCACCCCGAGGAATTGATGGGCGTGGTGGCTGCGCTGACCTAACAAAATCCCTCTCCGCAGGGGAGAGGGGGGGCGCTTTAGCAGTGGGGGTGGGGCACAGACCTGCTTGCAGAGGGGTCTTGACTACGCACTGCGCGGGTCCAGCACATCCCGCAGGCCGTCGCCCAGCAGGTTGAAGCCCAGCACCGTCAGGAAGATGGCGAGGCCGGGAAAAATCATCGTCCAGGGGTAATCCACGTAATACGAGCGCGAATCGCTGATCATCGTGCCCCATTCGGGAAGCGGCGGTTGCGCGCCAATGCCCAGGAAGCCCAGCGCGGCCACCTCAATGGTGGCGGTGGCGATGCTCAGCGCGCCCTGCACGATCAGCGGCGAGAGGCTGTTGGGCAGCACGTGCTTGAAGATCATGCGCCACTGCGACGCACCCAGCGCCCCGGCGGCCTGCACGAACTCGCGCTCGCGCACACTCAGGACCACGCTGCGCGCCAGCCGCAGATACACCGGCACCTGCACCAGCGACACCGCCAGCATGGCCGTGACCAGTTGCGGACTGTTCAGCGCGAATAATCGGTCCATCGCGGCGATCAGTATGGGCGGATTGTCCACGCTGAAGATGCTGGCAAAACCGATGGCCAGCAGAATGCTTGGAAAGGCCAGCATCACGTCGCTCAGGTAGCCCAGCACGTTATCCAGCCAGCCGCCGAAATACCCGGCCAGCACGCCCAGCAGCGAGCCGATCACCAGCGCCAGAATGGTGGACACCACGCCTACCTTGAGGGAAATGCGGGTGCCGTGCAGCACGCGTGCGAATACGTCGCGGCCCAGGTTATCGGTCCCGAACGGCGCGGCCCACAGGTTGGTCTTGCCCGTCACCGCATCCGTATAAGTCTCTTTCGCCTCCGGGTTCCACAGCGCCGTGATGCTGGGGGGCTTGAGGTTCAGGCGGTAATTGCGGTCCGTGGTGGGATCGTAAGGCCGCAACACCTGTGCGAATACGGCCAGCAGGATGAAGATGATCACGACGATGCCGCCGACCTTGCCCGGCGTGCTCTTGCGGAAGCGCCGCCAGAAGATGCTCTCGGACTTCCTGGCCGGGGTGGTGGAGGGTGTGGTGGTGGTCATAGAATTCCCCTCCTGGTTACCCGTACTGAATCCGGGGATCGAGGGCCGCGTAACTGAGATCGACGAGCAGGTTGACCACGCTGACCACCAGCGCCGCGAAGATCACGCCGCCCTGGATGATCGGGTAGTCGCGCTGCGCGATGGCCTCGTAGATCCACGAGCCGATGCCCGGCCACGAGAAGATGGTCTCGGTCAGGACCGCGCCGCCCAGCAGTGCGCCCGCTTGCAGGCCGATCACCGTGACCACCGGAAGCAGCGCGTTTCTCAGCGCATGCTTGATGGTCACGGCGTTGGCGGCCAGACCCTTGGCGCGGGCGGTCCGCACGTAGTCCTGCCCCAGCACATCCAACAGGCTGCTGCGCGTGATGCGCGAGATGATCGCCAGCGGAATGCTGCCCAGCGCGATGGCCGGGAGGATCAGGTGTTTCAGGGCGTCCCAGAATGCGCCGCCGTTGCCCCGCAGCACCGAGTCGATCAGGTAGAAGCCGGTGATCGGCTGGATGGTGTACTCGTAGCCCAGGCGGGCGCTGGGGGGCAGCCAGCCCAGCTTGACGGCAAAGAAATATGACAGCAGCAGCCCCAGCCAGAACACCGGCATGCTCACGCCCACCAGGCTGATGCCGGTGGCCAGGTTGTCCCAGCCGGTGTTGCGGCGCAGCGCGGCCAGGATTCCGGCGGGCATGCCCACCACCAGCGCGAACAGCAGCGCGGCAATGCTCAGCTCGGCGGTGGCCGGAAAGCGCGAGGACAGCTCATCGCGCACCGGGATGTTGCTCTTGAGGCCGCTGCCCAGATCGCCCTGCACCAGCGCCGCGATGTACTTGGGATACTGCGCGTCCAGCGGGTTGGCCGGGTTAAAGAACCACGGCTTGTTCAGCCCCAGTTGCTCGCGCAGGGCCGCCGCCGCCGCCGGAGTGGCGCGCTCGCCCAGCATGGCGACGGCAGGATCGCCGGGAATCGAGCGCACGAATACGAACACCACCAGACTGATGCCCAGCATGACCAGCAGGGTCCGCACGATGCGGCGGATCAGGTAACTGCCCAAAGCAGACCTCCTTGGTTTCGCGGCAGGGGCAAAACCGGAATGAAGACGGGAAGGTGAGGGCAGGATCACTAGGCCGGAGTTTGTGGCGTGCGGGCAGTCTATGCCGCCTCTGGTGTTGTGACCTCCAGACGGTTAGACCTTTAAGGCATTTTTCCGAATTACGTCAGCGGGAAAAAAGACTCCCAATACTTCTATTCTTTCCTACGGAGCTGTGCCAGTCCCAAACACTCAGCAAAACTCACTCACTTTGTTTGGTCAAAGGTCAAGAACTCTTTTGACAAATGCTCTTGACGTCCGGCAACAAGGGGAAGGGCAGACCTCCACACGGAAATCTGCCCCTCCCAGGTGCGGCTCAGGCCTCTTACTTCTTGCCCGAGATGTCGATGGTGTTGAAGGCCTCGCTGCCCAGGGGGCTGGGGACCCAGCCCTTGACATAGGTGCGGGCGGCGGCCAGCGGCTGGCTGTGGACCACCGGCACGCGGTAGGCGGCGTCGTAGGTCATCTGGTGAATCTGGGCGTAGACCTTGGCCTTGGCGGCCTGGGTGGTCGCGGCGCGGCCCTGCTCCAGCAGTTTCTGGAGTTCGGGGGGATTCCAACTGATGTCGCTGCTGCCGTTCTCGCCGTAGTACGCGCCGTAGAAGTTGTCCGGGTCGCCGTAATCGCCGGTCCAGCCGATCATGTACATGTCGAAGCCGGGTTCGGCGTTGCGGTCTTGCAGATACTTGGCCCAGTCCTCGGTCTTGAGGGTCACCTTGATCCCAATGGCGCTCAGGTCTGCGGCAATCGCCTCGGCAATCGGCTTGGGGTTGGGGAAGTACGGGCGGCTGACCGGCATGTACCACAGGTCAATCGCCACGCTGTTCGCGCCCGAGTAACCGGCGTCGGCTAGCATCTTCTTGGCCGCTGCCGGGTCAAACTTGTAGTCGGCAGGCACCTTGCTGCTGTTGCCCCAGGCCAGGACGGGCGGCACGAAGCTGGCGTTGCTGACACCCAGACCGTTCCAGAAGGCGTCCACGATGGCCTTTTTATTGATCGCCATACTGATCGCCTGCCTCACCTTCTGGTCTTTGAGGTACTTGTTGTTGTTGTTCATGCTGACAAAGCCCACGTTGAAGCTGGGGCGTCTGACCGCCGTCAGGTTCTTGTCGCTTTCCACGCTCTTGAGGCTGTCGGGCGTCAGGTCGTTGGCGAAGTCGATGGTCCCGGCCTTCAGCTCGTTCAGGCGCTGCGAGGCGTCTTTAATGCTGCGGATGATCAGGCCGTCCACCTTGGGCTTGGCCCCCCAGTAGGTCTTGTTGGGCGTCAGGGTCACGCGGTCCCCGGTGGTCCAGCTCTGGAAAATAAAGGGGCCGGTGCCGACGGCCTTGCTGGCGGGCGTGCCGTACTTCGCGCCGTCTTTCTTGATGGCGGCGGGACTGGCGATGCCGAAGTAGCCGGCGGCCAGCACGTTGGGCAGTACGCTGCTGGGCTTGTTCAGGTCCACCCGCACGGTCAGGTTATCCACCTTCACGATGTTCTTGATCACGGCGGTGGGATCGCCCTTGAAGCCGCCGAGCAGGTCACCGATGATCTCGAAGGTGCGGCCCTGGTCGCGGAAGCCGTAGGGATCCGCCTTGTCCCACCAGCGGCGCAGGTTGAACACGATGGCGTCGGCGTTCATGGCCGTGCCGTCGTGGAACTTGACATTCGGGCGCAGCTTGAAAGTCCAGGCGGTGGCGTTAGCATTGCTGCTCCACGACGTGGCCAGGCCGGGGACCAGATCGGTGGTGCCGTCCTTGAAATCGATCAGCGTGTCATAGATCTGGCGCTGCACCAGAATGCTGATGCCGTCGGTGATGTTGCCCGACTCCAGGCTAACGGGTTCGCCGTTGCCGCCGAAGACCAGGGTGGCGGCGGAGGCGGCGGGAAGGGTGGCGAGCAGGGCGGTCAGGATCAATTTCTTCATGAAACCTCCGGGCCGTTCACCATGTGGGCGCTGTAGGGCGTCCTTTCAGGATGAGGGCAGTGAGAAAACGTAAACGTGCGCTCAGGGTAGGGGTGGGGGCGGGAGGTGTCAAGTTACTGGGTCACTGAAAATCTAAAAAACCCTGCCAGGCACTCTATTTCCCGCTGCCGATTAGCGTCAGCCCGATCAGCGTGGGGTTGGCGTTCTTGCCCTCGCTGACCAGCGTGACGCTCTTGATCACCACAGTGGGTTTGGGATTTTTCCACTCCAGCACGGGGACCGCCACCTCCAGCCCGTCTGCCGTCTGCCCCGCCCAGCCGGGAGCCGGGATCATAGATGTGGGCAGCGCGTCGGTCCACGCGCGGATGTGCCGCCCGTATTCCAGCGGCTGCGCCAGCTTGCTGCCGTCGGCGTACTCGATCTCGTAACGCCCGATGTTCTCGCGTGCCACGGCGGACGGCCAGCCGGTGGTGTGCAGGAAGGCGATGGCATCGGCCCTGCGCCCGATCTCGACAGAGGCGCGGGTGGGCAGACCACTGACCGCACCGCGCGTTCCCCTGAGCATCACCGCGCCGGAGATGTCAAATTTATATGCGCCGATCTGCTGGACGCCTGTTTTCAGGTTCCGCAGGTCAATATCCGGTCCCTTGCCAATCCAGCCCTTCTCGTCGTCGTCCGTCAGGCTGCGCGTTGCCAGCGGTTTCAGGCTAACGGTTGCGCCCGCCGTCCCCCTGTATGCCACAGGTGCGTAGAAATCACGGTAAAGCGCCTCGGCGTTCGTCATGGGCCTGGCCTCCGGGTTCCAGAATGCGCCCGCCGCCCGCACGTAGGCCACGCCCTGCTGCGCCTGTCCGTCCCAGATGCTGGGATTGCCAAAATATCCGGTCCAGCGCGTCTGGATCATGCCCAGCGCCCCGGCTTTCACTGCTGCGTCCGCCAGCCCGTCCGCATTGCCCTCCTCATTCCAGGACGCGCCCAGCACCGGAAAGCCCAGCCCGGCGATCTGCCCAAGGATGGGATAGTCGTTGCCCGGCGCGTAATTCCAGTACGCCACCTGAATATCCTTGGGCAATTTGGCGGGCAGGCTGGCAATCACCGAATCCGAGAACGCGGAGTCGTGCCAGATCATGGTGTTCACGCCCAGCGATTTGAGGTAATCGTGAATCTTGACGGTGTCGTCCACAAACAGCTTCTCGAAGCCCGCCGTCTTGCCATTGGCCCGTGCCGGGAAGCGGTCCCGGTTCCTCACCTCGTCGTGCCCGATATGGATGGTTTTTGCGCCGAACACTTCCGCCGCCTCCCCCAAAATGGGGAAGAGGACGCGGCTGTACGTCGCCGGGTTCAATGTGTCGTAGGCATAAGGATTCTGGCTGTCGGGGTCCTGATACAGGTCTTTATTCGCGCCGCCGTAGTACATCCACTGCACATGGCCCAGCGTCTCGATCAGCGGAATGACCTCCAGACCGTGTTCGCGGGCCAGCGCCGCCACCCGCCGCGCCTCGGCCTTGCTCGCGCCGCCAGGGTGCGCGTAGCCGCCCGCTCTGGCCGTGTCCCACTGTACGTAGTTGCTCATGACCAGTACCGCGTTGTATTTCAGCGCCGCCAGCATGGGAATCAGCGCGTCGTTCACGCCTTTGCTGTACTGGTCCAGGTAGATCATCGCCACCCGTTCCTTCAGCGCGGGTGCGTCGCTGATCTTGGCGAAGCGCACTCCCGCAGGCGTCAGCAGTTGCCGCAGAGTCTGTGCGCCCTCGTAAGCGCCCCTTACGTCGGCCCCCACGATGTACGCGCCGCCCGCATCGACCCACAGCGCGTAGCCCTCGGCAGCGGTGGTACTCAGGCCCGCCGCTTTAGCTTTCGCCGCCAGATCGGCATCGGCCAGCGTCCCGATCACGATGGCTGGCCCACTCGCTTTGGCATCTGGCAATTCCGCTCCCAGCCGCGTTTTCCACTCGGCCCGCAGGTCACGGGCGGCCCAGCCCAGTTCGGGGGCCTTGCCCACCGTGCGGATGCCCATACCCGCCAGTGCCAGCGTCCCGGCGGGAAACTCCGCTCGCTTTGGCTGCGGCACGAGCTGGGTGGAAGGAATCTGGGCGCGGGCGTCGGGGATGGGGGTGATCTGAGCGGGGGCGGCGTGGGCGATGGCCAGGGCGAGGAGACTCAGGGTTAGGAAGGTTCTGGGCATGGGGACGTCCTTTGGAAGATTGGAGGTTAAGTTGGTGGATGGGTGCCACGTTCTCAGCCCTCCGCCCCTCCGGGGCACCTCCCCTCAGAAGGGAGGTAAGAGTTACGGAATTGCCCTATCAACAGCGCTTCTAGGCTCTCTTTCAGGAGAAAAAAGATGCGAAGCAGACTCAGGGCTTCGCCTTCCAACTCACTGCTCGATCTTTTCTAAAAAAGCCGGGAGCATCCGGGCCACCCCGAACACCCCCGTTTGCCTGCATTCCGCTCAGAGGCTGGCGTTCCAGGCTTTCACGATGTCGTCCAGCGCGGCCTTGACCGTCTTCTGTCCGGCCATCGCCGATTCGATGTTGTCCTTGAAGACCTTGTTCAGCTTGCTGGCGTCGGGGTAGTTCAGGGTCAGGTCCTTGGCCTTTTTCAGCTCGGTGCTGGCCACCAGTTTGCCCTGATCGGTGGCCGAGTCGCCGCCCTGTTTGAAGAACTTGTCGGTGCTGGACTTGACCGTGCTGGGGAAGGTGGTCTTGGTGACCCGGCTGAACTGCAACTGGTTGGCGTCGTTGGTCAGGAACAGTGCCAGCTTCTGCGCCAGCGCCTTGTCCTTGGTCCCCTTGGGAACCGTGAAGCCCATCAGCGGCGTGTGGATCACGTTGCCCGCAATGTTGATCGGGTAGGGCGCAACTTTAGTCAGGTTGTAAATCGCCTTGTTGTCGTTCTCCACGCGGATGATGAACTGCGGCCCGGTGATCAGCATGCCCAGCTTGCCCGACGAGTACAGCTCGGTGGCCGCCGCATAGCCCCGGCGCATGGTGTCTTCCGGGATATAGCCCGCCTTGAACAGATCGACGTACTGCTGCACCAGCTTGATGTGTTCGGGGCTGTTGAACACGGCCTTGTTGCCACTCCTGTCCAGCACCGGCAGGCCCGCCTCCTGAAACAGGTACAGCATGTTGATGCCGCCGATGTTGGGCATGAAGCCGTAATTGCCGGTCTTGTCCTTGATCGTTTTGGCGGCGGCGATGATGGTCTGCAACGTGCGCGGCGGATTGTTGGGGTCCAGCCCGGCCTTTTTAAAGATGTCGGTGTTGTAGGCCACGACTTTGGGTGCCCAGTACCACGGCACGCCCATCACCTTGCCGTCGAAGGTAAACGTATTCAGCGGCGACTCGAAGTACAGCTTCTTGGCCGCCGCGTCCAGCGTCAACGGTTCCAGTGCGCCCTGCTGCACCAGCTTCACTGCCATGTCCGACGACAGGTTGACGGCGGCGGGCGGGCGGCCCGAGGCGACGGCGGCCAGCAATTTCTGCTCCATCGCGTTGCTGGGCACGTCCACCCATTTCAGCGACACGTTCGGGTTTTCCTTCTCGAACTGCGCCACCAGCCGGTTCATCTCATCGTTAAACAGTGGGGCCAGGCTGATGGTCCAGAACTCCAACTGGGTTTTCTGGGCGCTGGCTACCGTGGCAGAAGTGGCGGCGAGCAGGGCGGCGGTCAGCAGGGCGGAACGTGCGGGCAGTTTTTTCATCGGGACAACTCCTGAGTGGGAAAAGGAAACGGGACGAGAGACGGGATCACAGACTGGATTGGAAATTGATTGCCGAGAATCTAGCGCCCCGCCCCTGCCCTTGCCTGAGAAATTGTCTGCTTTCCTCATCTGCGCCTCGCCCGCCTTCCCGCGCGTTACCCTGCTCCCCATGACTGCTCAACCGCTGCCCGGCGCGTTCGCGATGGTGGATGTTCCCGGCCCCGCGCTGGATGCCGATACTGCCGCCCATCTCAAAAAATACGGCGTCCACAGCGTGTGCCTGTTCGGCAAGAACATCGAGTCGGCGGGGCAGTTGCGCCAGTTGTGTGCCGACTTGCGGGAGGTACTCGGCGAGGACGCCTTGATTGCCCTGGATCACGAGGGCGGCGCGATCCTGCGCCCCGATTTCTGGCCCTTTGCTCCCAGTGCCATGAGTTTGGGCGCGGCAGACGACGTGACCCTGACGCAGGAGGTTTCGGCGGCCCTAGGCCGTCAGCTCCGCAGCGTGGGCATCAACTGGAACTTCGCCCCGGTGCTGGATGTCAATGTCAGTCCGGCCAATCCGGTGATCGGCGAGCGGGCGTACGGCGCGGACCCGGCCCCCGTCACCCGGCACGGGCGGGCAGCGCTGGCGGGGTTCGCGGCGGCGGGGCTGGCCGCCTGCGTCAAGCACTTTCCGGGGCATGGCGACACGCGCATAGACAGCCATCTGGCCCTGCCGCGCGTGGACAGATCCCGCCCCGAACTGGAGGCCACCGAGTTTGCCCCCTTCCGTGAGCTGCTGCCCGCCACGCCCGCCGTCATGACCGCCCATATCGTTTACCCCGCGCTCGACGACATTCACCCGGCCACCCTTTCCCGCCGGATTCTGACCGGGTTGCTGCGGCAGGAATGGGGCTATCGCGGCGTGACCGTCACCGACAGCATGGGCATGCGGGCCATCGACGACCACTATGGACGCGGCGAGGCCGGGGTGCTGGCGCTGGAAGCCGGGGCCGATCTGGTGATGGCCCTGGGCCGGCGCGAGGCGCAGGCAACCACGCTGGAGGCCATCAGCTCGGCTCTGGAAAGCCGTTTGAATCGCCGGGAAATGGAGGCCAGCCTGGAGCGGTTGCATGCGCTGGCCCAGCAGTACCCGGCGGGGGCGGACGTCTCCTTGAATCCGCAGGACGATGCAGACCTCTTCCGCCGTGCCTGGACGCGGGGCTTGACGGCCTACCGCCATCCCGTGGCCCCCAAACCCGGCTCCCACATCACCCTGATCGCCCACCGCCAGCCCGTGCGCGAGACCGTCAGTGAGGCGGGGGCAGATGCCGAAACGCTGGCGCGCGAGCTGGGGCAGGTGTACGGGGTCAGGCTCATGCCCTTTGAGACGCCGGATCAGATCGACTGGAGCGCCGCCCGCGCCGCTGGCAATCCGGTGATCCTGGCCACCACGGCCCGCCACCGCCACCCGGCATTGATCGGCGTGCAACCGGACCTTCACATCGCGCTGTACAACCCCTATGCCGTGCTGGACGTGGACGCCCCCGCGCTGCTGGCCTACGGCTTTCACCCTGAAGCCCGCGCCGCCGTGCTGGCCTGGCTCCGGGACGAGGTGGAGGCGACGGGGAAATTGCCGTTTGGTCAGGGTTGGACTGGATGACTCATACGGATTCCGTTTGTTTCGTGCATGAATCGGGACAGCGCCGATTCATCCACTCCACGTCCGGAACCCGTTTTTCTCCTTCCCGCTGTCTTGTCCAGAGCAGCGCCCATGAGGACGCTTGGACGCCCCCTCGGATTTCCAGGTGTTTCCAACACCTTCCAATCGGAGTCCGTATCACTGGGATTCCCGCTCCCAGGGCCATTTTCCAGGTGCCGCCGCTACCCCCAGCGCCCGCGGCCCGGTGTGGACATTCAGCACCGGATTGATGCCCACCGCGCCAGACCAGACGATGGGATGGCGACTCTTGAGCTGTTCCAGCAGGGCGTCGGTGTCCTCGCGCACGCTGCCGTATAGCAGGCCCAGGCGCAGCGGCGTGCCCTCGCCGAACTGGCGGGTGACCTGCTGGCCCACCGCCTCGATGCCGCCCTTGTAACTGCGGGCGCGGCCCACGTTGGTGTACGCGCCCGTCGCCCGGTCCACGGTGATCACCGGCTTCAGGTTCAGCAGCCCGCCCAGCGTGGCCTGCACCCGCCCGATGCGTCCGCCCCGGCGCAGGTATTCCAGCGTCTCGATGGTGAAATACAGCTCGGTTTCGGCCTGCACGGCGCGGACCCATTCCAGGGCAGTGTCCAGCGACTCGCCACGCAGCGCGGCGGTCTGCGCGGCATGGACCTGGAACGCCTGCGCCGCGCTGAGCGTGCCAGAGTCGTGCAGGCGCACATCTACCCCTTCCACCACGCTCTTGGCCTGGTCTGCGGCGTTGCGGCTGCCGCTCAGGCCCGCGCTGATGGTCACGGCCAGGACCTGCGGCGCGCTGGCCCCACGGATGGCATCGGCCCATTCCTGCGGCGTCGGCTGGCTGCTGGTGGGGTGCTGGGGATTGGTTTCCAGTTCCTTGAAGAGATCGGCGCGAGAAATCTCGTCGGTGCGGAAGCTCTTGTCCCCGAAATTGACGGAGAACGGCGCGACGGGAACCGCGTTGTTCAGCCCCTCGAAGGCGTCCAGCCCTCCATCGGTGGCGACGGCGAAGTGCTGCTTTTTATCTTGCTGTGTCATCTGATCTCCTGTGCGTTCATCTGCTCCACCAGTTTCAGCAGGGCGGTGTGGTCCTCGTGCGGGCCGACGAGCTGGGACGCGGCGCGGGTCAGGGCGGCCACCTGCGCCAGCACGGGGGCGCTGCTCCCCACCGCACGCACCACGTCCAGCGCGATGTCGGCGTCCTTTGCCAGCAGCCCCAGTCCGAAGGTAGGCGGAAAGGCGCGGGTCAGCACGCGGCTGGGGATCAGGTTCTCGGTGGCGTTGCTGCGCCCGCTGCTGGCGTTGATGACGTCCAGCGCCGCGCTCAGGTCCACCCCGCCCTTGCCCAGCGCTGCCAGTCCCTCGCCCGCCGCCCACAGGTTCACGGCCAGCAGCGCGTTGTTGACCGCCTTGACCGCAAAACCCGCGCCGGTATCGCCCACATGCACCGCCTTGCCCGCAAAGGCCAGTTCGCCGCGTACCGCTCGCACCTCGTCCGCCGGGCCGCCCAGCATCACGGTCAGGGTGCTTGCCTCCGCGCCGCTCACGCCGCCGCTGACCGGGGCGTCCAGAAATTTGACGCCGCGCTTTAGCAGCCGCGCCCGTTGAAGCTGCGCCGCGTCCGGGTGCCCGCTGGTGCAGTCCACCCAGAACGTGCTGGGGTTTATGTGGGCTTCCAGTTGCCCGATGACCTCGTCCACATCCGCGCTGGTGGGCAGGCAGGTCAAAATCAACTGTGCCCCGCCGACTTCTTCCAGCGTTGCCGCCTGCGTGCCGTACCCGGCGGCGTGCGCCTGCGCCTTCTCTGCATGGCGGTTCCAGACCAGCACTCGGCCCCCGGTTGTGGCGGCGCGGCGGGCCAGGGCGGCGGCCATCGGCACGCCCATCGCGCCCAGGCCCAGAAATGCGGCAGTCTTCATCCTCTACAGGCTAGAGGGAATCGTCGGGGCAGTGGCTGAAATTGAACGCGGTGCAATCTTTAGAGGCGGGGCTGAGGCAGTGTTTGCCCCCTCCCTTCCCATTCTTTCTCCTGCTCAGAGCGGTAGGATGGGGCATGACGGCGGAGCAAATCTAATGGAGGCGGTGGCCTGGATCGTGCATCCGGCGGCGGGCCTGGCGCTGGCCCTGTTCGTCTCGGTGCTGTTTTCTGGGCGCGGGCGACAGTGGGAGGCGGTGGCCTTCGCGTCCGCCCTGCTGTTGCTGCTGGCCGTGCTGGGAGCCGACTGGGACGTGCATCCGGCGGCGGGGATGCTGCTGTACTATTTCGGCAGCGCGGCGTACGGCACCTGGCAGAGGCGCTGGCCCGCGCTGCTGGCGGCGCTGGGCGCGTCGGTCCTGTTCATGCTGGCGGGCGCGGGCTGGATGATCTATCCGCTGGCGGTGATGGTCATGATCTGGCTGTTCACCGCCGCCTTCTCGTTCGTCGGACGTGGAAACAGGTCTCCCGGTGGCTCAACGCCACCCGCTGCGTTGCCCGAACACGCCGGGGGATTCTCCTTCACCCGTCACTGGCCCAGTCAAAAGGGAAGAGAGAAAGTTCCGGCAGCGCAGGCGCAGAGCAAAGTTCCTCTCTCCAAAACGGCTGCCGCGAGTGATCCCTACACCGACTGGATGCGCGACAGCCGCCTGCCCGGCGAGGCCCGCGCGCAACTGGTGGCCCTGAACCTGCGGACGAGAGAGGCGCTGACACACCTGTGCGGGCTGGGGCAGCAGGGGAGTGAGGCCCAGTATTCCGAAGCCCAGTATTCCGAAGCCCAGTATTCCGAAGCCCAGTATTCCGAAGCCCAGTATTCCGAAGCCCAGTATTCCGAAGCCCAGTACCTGGCCCGCGCCATCCGCGAGGAATACGTGCCCACCGCCGTCAATTCTTACCTGAAGCTGCCCCGCACGCGGGCTGACACTGATCCCATCGAAGGCGGCAAGACGGGCCGCGATCTGCTGCGCGAACAGCTCGATCTGCTGCTGGACGCCGTGCAGAGCATCATCGACACTTCCCTGAAGGCAGGCGGGCGCGAGATGCTAACCCACCAGCGCTTTCTGGAAGACCGCTTTGGCAAATCGGCAGAGGCCAGGCAAGCGGACGATCTCAAAGTCTGATGCTGTCCGTCGTTCGCCCCGCCACCCGCGCCGATGTTCCCGCCACGCTGGAGATTTACAACCACGCCGTGCTGCACACCACCGCCTCGTATGATCTGGCACCCGCCTCGTTGGAAACCCGTGTGGCATGGTTTGACCACAAGCAGGAGGCAGGCTGGCCGGTCCTCGTTCTGGAGCAGGCGGGAGAAGTGGTGGGCTGGGCCACCTACGGCCCCTTCCGCAAGAAGCCCGGTTACGCGGGCACGGTGGAACACAGCGTCTACATTCGCGTAGGTCTGCGGGGCGCGGGTCTGGGAAGGTCACTGCTGACCGCGCTGATCGCGGATGCTACGGCCAGGGGTTTTCACGTCATGGTGGGCGGCGTGGACGCTGAGAATGCGGGCAGCCTGGCGTTTCACGAACGGCTGGGTTTTGTGCAGGTGGCCCATTTCCGGCAGGTGGGCCGCAAGTTCGGGCGCTGGCTGGATCTGGCCTTCCTGCAACTGACGCTAAACGAGGACGTGGGGGAGGGCGGATCATACGGATTCCGTTTGTTGCGTGGATGAATCGGGACAGCGCCGATTCATCCACTCCACGTCCGGAACCCGTTTTTCTTCTGCTCGCTGTCTTGTCCAGAGCAGCGCCCATGAGGACGCTTGGACGCCCCCTCGGATTTCCAGGTGTTTCCAACACCTTCCAATCGGAGTCCGTATCAGTCAGCGGATGAACCACACGATCAGGCGGGTGGCCTGCCCGGCGTCCTCCAGCGCCCGCGCAAAGGCGTCCCAGGCGTTGATCCGCTCCCTCAGTTCCGGCGCGGCGTGGGGCCGCATCCGCGCCAGATCGGGCCGGGTCAGACAGGTGTGCCCGGTAATGTCGCCGTCCTCGAACAGCAGATCGGCGCTGACCAGGGTGCTGAGTTGCGGGGGGTGCAGGCGGTCCGCCACATCCGAGACCCCCAGCAGTTCCAGCAATTCGTCAGCATTGGCAACGATGAAACGGGCCTCAGCCTGCCAGGGGCTGGGCTGCTCGGGCGTCAGCAGTCCTCCGGCCCGCAATGAAATACGCGCCGATGACGGCGAATCCTGCGGCGTCTCGGCTGGACTGCTCTCACAGATGACGACGGCCAGCGCCAGCATTCGCTAACCGGCGGCCCCGACGGCGCGGGCCTCTTCCGGGTTCGCCGTACCATCTGGACTCCTCTGGCGGCCCAGTTCGGCCTGCACATCGGGCCAGGCGATGATCTCGAAGCGGCTGTTGCGGATGGCGGGGGTGAATCCGGCGTCCACCGCGATGCGTACCAGCTCGCGCACGGTGGCCCTGTGGCGTCCGCCGCCGCCCGCCGCCGAGACCACATTTTCCTCCAGCATGGTGGACCCCAGATCGTTCGCGCCGTAGTACAGCGCCGCCTGCGCCACCTTGAAGCCCTGTGCGGGCCACGACGCCTGGATGTTGGGGATGTTGTCCAGCGCGATGCGGGCCACGGCGAGCTGTTGCAGGTACTCGTGCGCGGTCGCGCCGGGGGCCTTGCCGTGCAGGCGGGTGTGTTCGGTTTGCAGGGTCCACATGGCGAAGCCCGAAAAGCCGTTGCCGCTGTATTCCCGGTTGGCCTTGTCCTGCTGCTCGCGGATCTTCAGCAGGTGGCTGGTGCGCTGGGCAAAGGTTTCTCCGAAGCCGATCACCATCGTGGCGATGGTATACAGCCTCTTGCGCTGGGCGGCATCGATAATGCGGAACCAGTCCTCGCTGCGAATCCGGGCCGGGGCGGCCTTGGCCCGCACGTCGTCTTCTAAAATCTCGCCGCCCGCGCCGGGCAGGCCGTCCAGCCCGGCCTCAATCAGCGTGTCCAGCAGCGCGTCCAGACTCAGCCCAAAGTTCTTCTCCATAAACAGCACTTCTTCGGGCGAGAAGGCGTCGATGCGGATGGTGGGGTGGTTGGCCTTGATGTGGCGCAGCAACCCGGTGTAGTAGTCCAGACCCAGCTCCGGATTCACGCCCCCTTGCATCAGGATGCGGGTGCCGCCGACCTCCTCCAGCTCGACGATCTTGGCGCTGATTTCCTTGTAGTCCAGCGTGTAGCTGTCCTTCTGGCGCTTGGTGCGGTAAAAGGCGCAGAAGTTGCAGCCCACGTTGCAGACATTGGTGTAATTGATGTTGCGGTCGATCAGAAAGGTTACGGTGTCCGGATCACGCCGTTCCAGGCGCAGGGCGTTGGCAACCCCGGCGATTTCGGGCAGCGGCAGATGGTACAACGCCTCGATCTCGGCGGCATTTAGGCGTTCACCGCGCGCGGCCCGGTCCAGCACCTGAGCAGCCAGCACCGGCGTTTCCGACACCAGGGCAGATGGGGTGGATGAGTGGGCGATCATGCCGTCAACGTATCATTCCGCAGGCAATGTCATTCCCGCCTGACCTACTCTCGCTGCGCCCAGGCCGCCTCAAATACCGCAATGAAGATCAGCCCAAGTTTCTCCCAAGAAAGGGCGCGCGTATCATGCTTTTTGTCACGTTGGAACAGTCGGGGGAGCCTGAACGCACTGTATTGGAAGCGGTTCCCCCTCATGCGGAGGTGACCTTATGAAAATGGGCATGATCGGTCTGGGCAAGATGGGCGGCAACATGGTCCTGCGCCTGACGCGCGGCGGCCAGGAAGTGGTGGGCTATGACCGCAGCGAGGACAGCGTGGCGCTGATCGAGAAAGAGGGCGCGCGGGGCGCACGCACGGTGGACGAGCTGATCGAGTCGCTGGGCGAACCCGGCAGCCGGGCCGTGTGGGTGATGGTCCCGTCCGGCAAGATCACCCAGTCGGTCATCGACGATCTGGCAGAGCGCCTGGCCCCCGGCGACATCGTGGTGGACGGCGGCAACAGCAACTTTAAGGACACCATGCGCCGCGCCGAGACGCTGGGCGCAAAGGGCATTCATATGGTGGACGTCGGCACCTCTGGCGGCGTCTGGGGCCTGTCTGAGGGCTACGCCATGATGGTGGGCGGTCATGAGGAAGCCGTGGAGCGCATGCGCCCGGTACTGGAAGTGCTGGCCCCCACGCCCACCCAGGGCTGGGGCCGCATGGGGCCTTCGGGGTCCGGGCACTACGTCAAGATGGTCCACAACGGCATCGAGTACGGCATGATGCAGTCCTACGCCGAGGGCTTTGAGCTGATGCGCCACAAGGAGGAATTCGGCCTGGACATGGCCCAGATCGCCGAGCTGTGGCGCTACGGCTCGGTGATCCGCTCGTGGCTGCTGGACCTGACCGCCGAGGCCCTCAAGAATTCGGCGGACTTCGATCAGCTCTCTGATTACGTGGCCGACAGCGGCGAAGGACGCTGGACCATCATCGACAGCATCGAGCAGGGCGTACCGACACCGGTGATGACCCTGGCCACCCAGATGCGGTTCCGCAGCCAGCAGGAGACCAGTTACGCCGGGCAGATGCTCTCGGCCATGCGCCGCGCCTTCGGCGGTCACGCGGTCAAGACCCTGGAAACCCCCAAGAAGGAAGGATTTGTGCCGGAAGTGGAGCCGGGCCAGCACCCCAAAGCCGCCGCGCCGGAGAACATCCCCGCCTCAAAGGGCAAGAATCAGGGCGACGGCTCCATGAAGGAGCAACTGGGTGAGACCGGCCATGAACGCGTCAAAGGCAACGAATGACCGCAAAGCGCGGCAAGACGGTGGCGGCCCCGAGAGCCGGGGACGCTGCCCAACCGGCTTCCAAAGGGGCCACTCCAAAAAAGCCGGTCACCAAGAAAGTGACGGCCTCGGCCACGAAAAGGGTCGTGAAGGAGAAGGTGGCCTCCCAGAAAGTGGGGGTGGCCCAGGCTGCGCCGAAGGCGAAGGCTGGCTCCAAAACCCCAGCCAAGTCGCGCAAACGTAGGCCGAGCGGGGCAGGCGCAGACGGTCAGAATCCCTTCCGCACCACCATGCGACGCAGCCGCGCGCCCGAACCGGCCACGATGGTCATTTTCGGCGTGACCGGCGACCTGTCGCGCCGCAAGTTGCTGCCCGCCGTCTTCGGGTTGTGGCAGGACGGGCTGCTGGGAAGTGCCTTCAATATCGTGGGCGTGGGCCGTCAGGAGATGACTGACGAGCAGTTCAAGGACTACGCGATTGCCGCCCTTCAGGAAAGCAAGGAAACCGACGCGATCCAGCCCGGGAGTCTGGAGAAGTTCCGGGAACTGCTGTTCTACGAGTTTGGCGAATTTGCAGAGGATGAGGTCTACGATCTGGTGGGTAAGGAGCTGGACCGCGCCGAGCAAGCACACGGCGGGCGCAAGAACGCGCTGTTCTACCTGTCCACGCCGCCCAGCCTGTTCGAGCCGATCAGCAACGGTCTGGGCCGCCTGGGGCTGGCCGATCAGTCCGAGGGCTGGCGCAGAATCGTGATCGAGAAGCCCTTCGGACGCGACCTCGAAAGCGCCCGCGAGCTGAACGCGGCCATCCACGACACCTGGGACGAGTCGCAGGTCTACCGCATTGACCATTACCTGGGCAAGGAAACGGTGCAGAACCTGATGGCGATCCGCTTCGGCAACGCCATCTTCGAGCCGCTGTGGAACCGGGGCTACGTGGACCACGTGCAGATCACGGCAGCCGAGGATCTGGGGCTGGAGGGCCGCGCTGGGTACTACGAGGAAGCCGGGATCGTGCGCGACATGCTGCAAAACCACCTGATGCAACTGTTTGCCCTGACCGCGATGGAAGCCCCCGCCGCCTTCGACGCCGACGCCATCCGCGACGAGAAGACCAAGGTGCTGCGGGCGGTCAAGCCGATTCCGCTGGGCCGGGTGAAAGAGGTGGCGGTGCGCGGTCAGTACGGCGCGGGCAGCATGGACGGCCAGAAAGTGCCGGGCTACCAGCAAGAACCGGGCGTCAAGACGGGCAGCCACACGGCCACCTACGTGGCCGTCAAGCTGGAAATCGACAACTGGCGCTGGCAGGGTGTGCCGTTTTTCCTGCGCACCGGCAAACGGCTGCCCAAAAAGGTCACGGAAATCGCCGTGGTCTTCAAACGCGCCCCGCTGGGCATCTTTCCCGGCGGTCTGGAACGCAACGTGCTGGCCTTCCGCATCCAGCCGGATGAGGGCGTGAGCCTCAAATTCAGCTCCAAATCGCCGGGCCAGGAAATGGTGCTGCGCGAGGTGGTCATGGACTTCCGCTACGACGCCTTTGGCGCGCAACTGGAAAGCCCGTATTCGCGCCTGATCCTTGACGCGCTGATTGGCGACGCCACCCTGTTCCCGCGCGAGGACGAGGTGGACCACGCCTGGCAGATCGTCAGCGGCATTCTGGAAGCCTGGGACGTGCGCCCCGGCAAAGGCCAGACCCCCGACTTCCCCAATTACGCCGCCGGAACCTGGGGACCCGAGGAAGCCGAGGAACTGATCGGCGAGGGCCGACGCTGGAGGCGGCTATGAGGGGGCTGCGCGGTCTGAAGGTCAAGAGGTCTGAAGTTCTAAGGGTCCAAGAGTTCAAGGGTCTAAGTCTCTTGACTCCTCTTCCCTTGTGGGAGAGGGAGGGAGCCGCGCAGCGGCGGAAGGGTGAGGGGGCCACCGGGCAGGCCCTGACCGTAAGCAAGTCACCCAGCGCTGACTCCATCTCCCAATCACCACCTACCATCCACAGGACCTGCCCATGACCGCTCCCACTGCCAGCACCCTCGGCCCCGTCGAAACCACCGTCCGCAAGGCGCAGGTGACGCTGGATGAGCTGTGGTCACAGACCAATGTGGAAACGCGGGCCTACACCGGCAATATCGTGGCCCTGACCGTCCGCAAGCATCTGGAGCGTGTGCAGGAGACGCTGGCGGGGTTGGAAGGCCGTTACGCCGGGCGGCAGATCATTGGCGTGATGGATGGCAGTGACGATCTGAACGTGCATGCCAGCCTGGTATCGCAGCACCGGGGGACCTTCGTGGAGCGGCTGACCCTGGATGCCAGTGCCGATCAGCTCCAGGGCGCAATCCTGCCCCTGCTGCGGCCCGCCACCGTCAACCACGTCTGGTGGGGCGCAGACACCAAGCTGCAGGGCCTGCTGCTGCGCGAGCTGACTGACATTGCCGATCAGGTCATCGCCGACAGCCTGACGCTGGACATTCCCCCGGCGCGGCATTACGCCCTGGCCGATCTGGGCTGGAGCCGCTCGGCGAGCTGGCGCGAGGCGCTGGCGCAGGTCTTCGACACGCCCGACGCCGCCCGGCAGTTGCCGCTGGTGGACCGCCTGACCGTGCGTTATGCCGGAAGCAAGGAGCTGCCCGCCCGGCTGTACGCCGGATTCATCGCCGATACCCTGGGCTGGAAGGACTTGAGGAACGTGGAGTTCAGGGCTGCCCGCTGCGGACGCGAGAACGGCGATCTGTGCGGTGTGGAGCTTGTGGGGGACGGCGTGCACTTCACGCTGGCTGCCGGAGAGGGCGAAACGGCGCGCGTTGAGGCCGTCTGGGACGATAAAAAGCATATCACTGAGGTCAACGTTCCCCGGATGTCGCTGGCCGAGGGCCTGGGCCGCGTGATGGCCCGCCCGGAACGCGGCGAGATGTTCGAGCGCGCCTGGAAGCTGGCAAAGGCGACGCTGTGAGGGCGCTGAGGGAGACGTTATTTTCTTGCTTCTATCTCTCATCAGTGAAGGGAAGCTGCCCATGAACCTGCGTGTCTTTCCCACGGCGCAGGCCACGGCGGACGCGGTGGCCGACGCCTTTGCCCGCGCGGCGCGGGAGGCGGTCACGACACGGGGAGCTTTTCACGTCGCGCTGTCAGGCGGCAGCACACCCAAGCTGATGTACACCACCCTGCGCGCCCTGCCGGACATTCCCTGGAAAGCGGTCCACATCTATTTCGGCGACGAGCGCAGCGTTGGGCCGGACAGCCCGGACAGCAATTACGGCGCGGCGCAGCGCAAACTGCTGTCGTACGTGCCGGTGCCAGCAGGCCAGATTCACCGCTTGGAGGGCGAGCGTCGCCCGCTGGAGGACGCTGCCGCTGCATATGCGGCTTTATTACCACCGCAACTGGACGTGAATCTGCTGGGCATGGGAGACGACGGGCACACCGCCAGCCTGTTTCCCGGCACGGCGGCGCTGGACGCGGGTGGGCGCATGGCCGCCAACTGGGTGCCGCAGCAGGATACCTGGCGACTCACCATGACGTTTTCTGAGATCAACGCGGCCCGTCAGCGCTGGTTGCTGGTGGCCGGAGAAAAGAAGACAGAAGCTCTGGCAGACGTGCAGGCCGGGCGCGAGAACCATCCCGTCGCGCGCCTTCAAGACCCGGTCTGGTTCGTGGATGCGGCGGCGGCGGGCAAACTCGGGAATTGAGGGCTGGCCCTTCGCAAAGTCTCCTTTCGGCCTTGCCATCCGGGCGAAAGCGCAGGCATTGGCCGTGCCAACAAAGCTCCATCGGCTTTCGCTGGCACGACAACCTCTGGCACGATAATACGGACTCCGTTTGTATCATGCATAAACTGGAAGTGCGCCGGTTCATCCACTTCACGCCCGGAACCCGTTTTTCTCCTTCTCGCATCCGCCCGGATTTTCAGGTGTTGTCAACACCTTTCCATCGGAGTTTGTCCTCTTGTTTTGTTTATCCAAATCTGACCTGCCTTCATACCCCCAACATCTGGCTGGGGCACCTGCCGGAAACGAGAGGGCCGATTGGCCGTTCTGTGTAGAAATGTCGTTTCTCTGCCCCGGCGCGCTCAGTCTGTGCCAGCGATTTGAGTCCAGGGGTCATCTCGACTGTCAGGAGCACGCTGCCTGAACGCTGGGAATCCTAAATCCTTGCCAAAAATGAGCCTATTACACGGTGCCGGGAGGTCTCAAGTTGCGGTTTGAGACCTCCTGGCACCGCGCACGGCGTCACTTCAGCACTGCCCGGTCATTAGGTGGGCGGATTCAATCAGGCTTTACGAGCTGTGCAGCACGTTCATGATGTCGCCGTCCTTCATCACGTATTCCTTGCCCTCGGTGCGGACCCAGCCTTTGCCCTTGGCTCCCACCCAGCCCCCGGCCTCTACCATCCTGTTCCACTCGATCACCTCGGCGCGGATAAAGCCGCGTTCCAGATCGCTGTGGATTTCCCCGGCGGCTTCCGGGGCCTTCTCACCGTCGCGGATGGTCCAGGCGCGCACTTCCTTCTCGCCGCTGGTGATGAAGGTGATCAGGCCCAGCGTCTCGTAGCCCACCTTGACCAGTTGGTCCAGACCGCTCTCGGTGACGCCCAGATCAGTCAGGAATTCGCGGGCCTCGTCCTCGGGCATCTCGGCCAGTTCGCCCTCGATCTGGGCGCTGATCTTGACCACCGAAGCGCCCTCGGCGGCGGCGTAGTCGCGGACCTGCCGCACGTAATCGTTGTCGTCGGTCAGATCGTCCTCGCCCACGTTTGCCACGTAGATCACGGGCTTGGTGGTGATCAGGCCGAATTCCTTGGGGATGGCCGCCTCGTAGCTCCCGGCGCGGGCGGGTTTGCCCTCGCCCAGCACCGCCAGCACGGCTTCGGCCAGCTCGGCGTGTTCGCGCGCTTCTTTGTCCCCGCCCTTGCCCTTTTTCTGAAGGTTGCCCAGGCGTTTTTCCAGGCCCGACAGGTCCGCCAGGATCAGCTCGGTGTTGATGGTCTCGATGTCGTCCAGCGGATTGACCGTTCCCGCCACATGCACCACGTTGTTGTCGGCGAAGCAGCGCACCACATGGGCAATGGCGTCAGCCTCGCGGATATTTGCCAGGAACTGGTTGCCCAGGCCCTCGCCCTGACTGGCCCCCTTGACCAGTCCGGCGATGTCCACGAATTCTACGAAGGTGGGGATGATCGGCGGCACGCGCTCGCCCTTGGTAAACACCCTGCTCAGTGCGCTCAGGCGCTCGTCCGGCACCATGACGCGGCCCACGTTCGGCTCGATGGTGGCAAAGGGGTAATTGGCCGCCAGCGCCCCGGCGCGCGTGATGGCGTTAAACAGCGTGCTCTTTCCCACATTCGGTAATCCGACAATTCCAATGGCTAGACCCATAGTTGCGCTCCTCCGCCTGCGCCTGACTCTGCCGCGTGAACACGGAGGCGGCGCGGCAACCCTGACAGTGTACGGGATACCGGGCAGCCGGAGGCGGCATTGACCCTGTGGAACGGCGGCGTGAATGCCAAAACCGCCTCTCCGTGGAGAAGGCGGTTGCGTCGTTGCCCGTGTACAGGTGGCGGGCCGGGCTGCCGTGGGCGGACAGCCCACTTAGGCCCAGTTACGGCGAGGCCGCAGCCGTCTTGTTGCCGCCGGACACGCCCACCACGATCCCCGCGTCCCTGAGCTTTTTCTGCCAGAAGGTGAACTCGTCGCGCTCAACATCCGGACTGACGGGAGTTGGCCAGTCCTGGTTGTCCTTGCAGATGTTGCCGCTGGAAGCCTGGCAACTGGGGGTCCACAGGTTGTGGTAGTACACCTTTCCCGTGGCGGTAAAGCGGGTCCAGCCGACCAGGTTGTTCTGGACCGAGTTGTTGATGAACGTTGATGAGGCTCTGGCGCTGCGGCCCTGAATGTTCCAGACATACATGCCGACATTGGCATTCGGATCGATGGTGCCGTCCGGCAACAGTCCGCTGGAAACGACCCGGTTGCCGTACACCGTGTGGTGATGCCCGCCCGCGATGGCCACCCCGTGGTTGGAGGTGTTGATCACCTGATTGCCGTAGACCTCGGCGTAGCCGCCCGCGATGTCCATGCTGTCCTTCTGGCCGTCGCCCAGGAGAATGCCACCGCCGGAGTAGTTGCGGTCCGTCAGCGGGTTGACTGCGTAGGCACCGTAGATGTAGTTGTCATGAATCTTCACTGGGCTTTTGGAAGTCCCGCTGGACTCGTAAAGATTGATGTTGTCTTCCACTGCGCTCTTGCCCGGCTCGTTAATCACCTCGTTCCAGGCGATCTCCATGCCCGGCACCCGGGCGACCCGGTTAAGCTGTATGGCCTGGACCCGGTAGCTCTTGCCCGTGAATTTGCCCCCAGCGTTGACGTAGCGCCCATCAACGTTCCTGACCTGGTTGCGAAGAAATTTGAGGGTCTGCCCTGCGCCGGAGTTTCCGGTAAAGAGGTTGACGTACATGCCGGACGTTCCCTGCATCCGGTTGTTCTCGACCAGCAGGTTGACCGCCTTGTAAATTGAAATGAAGCGCCCCGGATACGCGCCGTTGGTCAGGGGATTCAGGCCGTAACCGGTGGTGTTCCTGACCGTCAGGTTGACCCCCTCGCCGCCGATCAGGTTGCCGCGTCCACGCAGAATGGAATTTTCGATCACGACAGGCTCACTGGTCTTGATCGTGACCGCCGCCACTGCCGGATCAAAGCTCTGCCAGTTGCCCTGATAGGTGCCGCCCCGGGTGATGACCAGTGGTCCCGAATACGCCGGTCCCTCGGAGGGATCGTTGTCCGGGACGATGGTGCGTGGTTCCATCATAGGTACGCAGGCCGTCAGAGCCAGCGTCAGGACGCCGAGGATGAAAGCGCCCCGGACGATGCCCCGTCCTGTTCCGCCATGAAGTGTACTGATGGTCATATGCTGTTTTTTCACTGATTGCCCTTTTCGCCGCTAGACGTGTTGACCTGAAAATTCCTCTATTTCGGATGGTCAGTATATCGCCTGAGATGTAGATTTTTTGTCATTCACACGACGACCACCCTAGTCTGCGCTATGGGCCTCTACACCCACCCGTCACTGTTCCGGCGGACCGCAGCCAGGGCCAGCGCCGCAGGTAATCGTCGATTTTGGCGGCACACAGCCCGGGAGTGTGGTTGTGCGGATTGGGGCGCAGGATTCCGGCCTGTAAGTCATCCAGGCCGTGGGGGGCGTACACTTCACCGCATGCGTCGATGCCTACGCAGGTGCATTCCACCAGAAACTGATCGACGCCCTCGTGGACGCTGGTGAGGGCCGGGCGGTCCTGGCCGAATTTTTGGTTGAACCAGAGATGAACGCGGGCCTGGTTGCGAACCTCGATGGGTGCGTCCAGATCGCTGAACAGAACCCCGGCGCGGCGGATCACGGCGTCCTCGGCGGCGTAGCTGGGGTCGTCGTCCCAGTAGAACACGTCGTAATCTCTGATCTGGGCCGTCGGCGGCTGGCCGCTCTGCACATTCCAGACAGTGCCGAACAGCGCCCCGGCCACCAGATGGACCTGATTTGCGCCGAGTTCCGGCAGGCGCTCCAAGATGGCCGCATTGACCGGATTCAGGCGCACCAGCCTCAGAAATTCGGCCTCGTTCATAGAAATTGCAATTGCAGTGCCCATTTCAGTGCGGCTGAAAGAAGTGGCGAGGAAGGCGCAGTGCGTATCACGCCTGCTGCGCCGCCTGCACCAGCCGGGGGAAATGCTCGGCGCAGGCCCACTCGCGCTGCCAGCCCGGCCAGGTGTGGCCCAGGCGCAGCGGCGGCAGCAGGGCGGGCGGCACCTTCAATTCGCGCGCCCCGGCAATGGCCCCCACTACGCAGGCCACCGTGTCGCTGTCGTCGCCCAGCAGCACTGCCGGTTCCACGCAGCCCTGCCAGGTCCCGGCCCCGGCATGCTTCACGGCGGCCTCCAGCGTGTCCAGCACGAAACCGCTCTGTGAGGTCACGTGTCCGCCCAGACCGGAGCGCACGCGGGCACGGACCTCGGCGCGGGCCTGCCGCTCACGCTCCCTGAACGCCGTGTGGGCCTCGCGCGTGTCGATCCCGAAAAGGCCCGTGTCCAGCAGGGCGGCGCGGGCATCAAAGTTGTCGGAGAATCGCAGCGCGGCGTCGGCAGCCCCGGCGTAGGGTTGCCCGTCCGCCAGCGCTTCCAGAAAGGCCGTCAGGAACACCGAGGCGTACACGCATCTGGGATCGGCGTGGGTCAGGGCGGTGACCGCAGCCGATTCGCGGGCCAGGGCCGTTCCCCGGAATCCAGCGATCCACACGGCGGCAATCCGCATCAGGCCACCGTTCCCGGCACCGTCAAAACGGCTGCCCTGCCAGGCGCGCACGCCACCGTCTAAAGCGGCGAGGCGCAGGGCCGCGCCGGTCAAGCCGCCCACATCGGGCGGTCCCGCCGCCAGCCACTCGCGCTGGGCCGCCAGCACGCCGCCCAGCCCGTCACCGCGCGCGTAACCCAGCAGAGTGGCCACCGTCATCTGGGTATCGTCGGTGGCCTCGCCCGGCGCGAAACCGAAGACGCTGCCCGGCTGATAGTCCGTGAAGGTCTGGCCATACCGCGCCGCAATGCCCTGGGGCGTCTTGAATTCGGTGGCGGCCCCCAGCGCGTCCGCCGCCGCCAGCGAGAAGAGCGTCCCGGTTCCGGTGATCATGGCGGCATTGTGACATGGACAAAGTGTGGCATTGGGGTCTGTCGGGGCAAGACCCCCGCCGGTCCCACGCCCAGCCAGTCACGCCGCCGCCGTTCCGCGCCCTGAAACTGGTCTCGCGCCAACCGGAGATCCGTACCCTGCTGAAACGTATCCAGCACGCTGTGGAGTGTTGGATACCCCGCACCCCTTCGTGATGGCCGGGCCGTTCTGACTGGAGGGCCGGGAGAGTCCGCAAGGCAGAGGCGGCGACGCGGTCTGATACGGACTCCGATTGGAAGATGTTGGCAACACCTGCAAATCCGAGGGGGCGTCCAAGCGTCCTCATGGGCGCTGCTCTGGACAAGACAGCGAGCAGGAGAAAAACGGGTTCCGGACGTGGAGTGGATGAATCGGCGCTGTCCCGATTCATGCACGAAACAAACGGAGTCCGTATGAGCTGATCTCGTCTGCCGCGCAGTCAAGTTCGCTCTTGAAAGGGGTTGGCTCAAGCATTGATTGGGAGGAGATGATTTTACTACGCTGCTGGAGAAACTGCGTTTGATCCTAGGTCTCCTCCAGTCCTACTGAAGAGCATTGGTCAAAAGAGGTGTTCGCGTTTGACCGAAGGGGCAAGCGTTTTCATGGGCGTCTGTCCATAACGACAGACTGTTCTGCCCAAGACGGTGAGTGGATTCTCCTGGATGCCCCAACAACAAAAAAGGCAGCGTCCTCATCAGACGCCCCAGCCCGTACCCCTCCAGATCACCGCCGGGCTAACGCGAGAACACGCTGATCTGCAAGAACAGGTAGGTGGCGGGCACGGCGAACAGCAGGCTGTCGATGCGGTCCAGAAAGCCGCCGTGGCCGGGCAGACTGGTGCCGCTGTCCTTGGTTTTTAGCGCGCGTTTGACCAGGCTCTCGGCCAGGTCGCCCAGTTGGCTGGCGCTGGCCACCAGGATGGAGTACAGCAGCGACTCCACCGGGGACCACAGGCCGGTCAGGCTGGCGATCACCAGCACGATCAGAAAACCAGCCAGCAGGCCGCCGATGGCCCCCTCCACCGTCTTGCCGGGACTGACTTCCGGGGCCAGCTTGCGGCGTCCGAAGTAGGAGCCGCCAAAAAATCCTCCGATATCGGCGGCAAATGTCGCCAGCAGCGGCAGCGCGAAATACAGCAGGCCCGCCGTGGCGTCCGGGCTGTAGCGCAGCAGCAGGAAATAGCCCAGCAACCAGGGGATGTACAGCAGGCCAAACATGCTGTACACCACCCGTTCCAGCGGGCGTTCGCCGGGGCGCACTACCTCGATGACCAGCAGGTAGGCCAGCGCCACGGTCAGGACCACCTCGCGCCACGAGCCGCCGGGCCACGGTGGGGTCTGCGCCCACACCGGCAGGCTGGCAACGATCAACGCGGCGGCGAAGACCCCCAGGCTGACCCGCCGCACGTCGATGTCATTGCGGTCCAGCATGCGGATGTACTCGTACAGGCCCATCACCGACACGAAGATCAGCGCCGGGAGCATGGCCCACCAGCCGGTCCAGACGATGGCGCTCACGATGGCAAACCCCACCACCGAGGTCAGGACGCGGGTGCTCAGGCTTTCCACGGTGCCTCCTGCTGACGCGGCGATCC
Source organism: Deinococcus frigens DSM 12807 (assembly GCF_000701425.1). GTDB lineage: Bacteria > Deinococcota > Deinococci > Deinococcales > Deinococcaceae > Deinococcus > Deinococcus frigens. Next base: position 93,093 of record NZ_JNIW01000002.1, read on the forward strand.
TCCACGATCCACGTCCTTTAGGCCACGTTCTGGCATGGCCCTCACCCGAGGATTTCCTGCTCCTTCTTGCTCAGGGTGCTGTCCACCCGGGCAATGTACTCGTCGGTGATCTTCTGCACGTCGGCCTCGCCGCGCTTGATGTCGTCGTCGCCGATGCCCTCCAGCTTCTTGACCTCATCCAGCGAATGTTTGCGCAGGTTACGCACGGCGATGCGGGCGTCCTCGGCGTAATTCTTGGCGTTCTTGACCAGATCCTTGCGGCGCTCCTCGGTCAAGATGGGCAGGCTGATAAAGATGGTGTCGCCCTTGTTGTTGGGGTTCAGGCCCAGATCGCTGTCGCGGATGGCCTTTTCGATGGGAGCCAGGGCGGCGCGGTCCCACGGCGCGATGACCAGCGTGCGTGCGTCGGGCGTGCTGACGCTGGCGACCTGATCGATGGGCATGGACTGGCCGTAATAGTCCACCACCACACGCTTGAGGATGCCGGGATTGGCACGGCCCGTGCGCAGCACGCTCAGGCTGTTTTCCAGCGACTCGATGGCCTTGCCCATCTTCTCGCGGGTGCTTTCCTGAATGGTTTTCATGTCGGACATGGGGAAACTCTCCTTACGAATGAACGTGAACGTGGGGGCAGGATGGGGCCGAGTTTACCGCGTCTGGTGGGTGGGCGAGAGGTGGTCTTCTTTCTCCTCGCTCAAAGCCCACCCTCAGCTCTGAATCAGCGTGCCGACGCGCTCGCCCCGGAACAGCCGCTCCAGATTGCCCGGCTGGAACAGATCGAAGACCACGATGGGCAGCCCCTTGTCCATGCACAGCGTGATCGCGGTGGCGTCCATGACCGCCAGGCGGCGTTCAACCACTTCCTGATGGGTCAGGGTGTCGAAGCGCGTGGCGTCCGGATTCTTCTGCGGATCGCTGTCGTACACGCCGTCCACCTTGTTCTTCGCCATCAGCACCACCTCCGCGCCGATTTCCAGGGCGCGCAGGGTGCTGGTGGTGTCAGTGGTGAAAAACGGCGCGCCGTTGCCGCCGCCGAAGATCACCACGCGGCCCTTTTCCAGGTGGCGCATGGCCCGGCGGCGGATGTACGGCTCGGCCACCGCCGCCATCGGAATGGCGCTCATGACCCGGGTGGGGCGTCCGGCGGTCTCCATCGCGTCTTGCAGGGCCATCGCGTTCATCACGGTGCCCAGCATGCCGATGTAGTCGGCGGTGGCCGGGTCCATGCCCACACCGTTGCGCGCCCCGCGCCAGAAGTTGCCGCCGCCGATGACGATGGCCAGTTCGACTTCACTGCCCTCCAGGGCGTCGCCGATCAACTTTGCCAGGCGGGCCGTGGTGTCGGGACTGATGCCAAAGCCCTCTTCTCCAGCCAGAAATTCACCGGAGAGCTTGAGCAGAACGCGCTTGAACATGGGATACCACCTCGCTGGCAAAGAGAAAATCAAGAAAAAACCCGGCAACCGCTGGGGCCGCCGGGAAAGTGAAAGTGCGGCCCGAAAAAGGGGCAGCCAACTGCGCCGCCCCCTCTATATTTACTGCATTTACGAACCGATCTCGAACCGGACGAAGTTGTTCACGCTGGCGTCGCCTAGGTACTTGCCCACGGTCACGCTGTTGTCCTTGACGAACTTCTGCTCGGGCAGCACTTTTTCCTCGTAGAACTTGCCGATCTGCCCGCCGACGATCTTCTCGACGATCTGCTGGGGCTTGCCCTCGTTGAGCGCCTTATTGGTCAGGATCTCGCGCTCCTTTTCGATGTCGTCGCTGTTGACCTGTTCGCGCCTGAGGTACTGCGGGTTCTCGGCGGCCACATGCAGGGCCACATCCTTGGCGTGCGCCGCCGTGCCGCCGTCCAGGTCTACCAGCACGCCGATCTTGCCGTTGCTGTGCACGTACCCGGCGATCTGCTGGCCCTCGATGTAACTCACCCGGTTCAGCACCAGGTTCTCGCCGATGCGCCCGGCAGCAGCCGCCACGACGGTTCCCACGGTTTCGCCGTTGTCCATCTTGAAGTTCTTGAACTCCTCGACGTCGCTGGCCTTGGCTTTCAGCGCAGCCTGGGCCAGGTCTTCAACGAGCTTCTGGAAGTCGGCGTTGCGGGCCACGAAATCCGTCTCGCTGTTGACTTCCACCATCGCGGCCTGCTTACCGTCCACGACGAAGCGCACCAGACCCTCGCGGGCTTCACGGTCCGACTTCTTGGCGGCCTTGACGATGCCGCGTTCGCGCAGCAGGGCCACGGCCTTGTCCTCGTCGTTGCCCGCGTCGGCCAGGGCCTTCTTGACGTCCATCATGCCCGCGCCGGTCGTTTCACGCAGCTTCTTGATCGATTCCAACATAGTCATTCCTCCTGAGATGTGGGCTGTGAAGCCAAGAATGGGGGGCGCGGCCCGCTCACCGCGCAGCGACGCCCCCCACCTGAAAAGCGTTTAGCTGCGGCCCTGCGTGCTGGTGAGCTGGGCGGTGTCGCCCTCGGCCCCCTGCTCGGCAGCCTGCATCTCGGCGTTCTCGCCTTCCACGCGCCCCTCCGACACGTCCTCGCCGCCGCCGCGCGCCTCGACCAGCAGGTCGCCGATGCGGTGCGTGATGAGCTGGATGCTGCGGATGGCGTCGTCGTTGCCGGGCACGATGTAGTCGATCACGTCCGGGTCGCTGTCGGTGTCGGCCAGCGCGATGACGGGAATGCCCAGCTTGTTGGCCTCCTGCACGGCGATGACTTCCTTGGTGGGGTCCACCACGAAGATCGCGTCGGGCAAGCGGTTCATCTTGCGGATGCCGCCCACGAAGCGCAGCAATCGCTCGCGCTCGGTGCTCAGCGCGATGCGCTCGGCCTTGCCACGGTCATTGATGCGCTCGGACTCGAACAGGTCGTCCAGCTCGTTCAGGCGGTCTATGCGGGTGCGGATGGTCTTGAAGTTGGTGAGCATGCCGCCCAGCCAGCGGCTGGTGACAAACGGCATACCGGTGCGCCGCGCTTCCAGTTCCACGATTTCCTGCGCCTGCTTCTTGGTGCCGACGAACAGGATCACGCCGCCGCGTTCGGCCAGTTCCTTGATGAAGTCGAAGCTGCGGTCCACCTGCTTGAGGGTCTTTTGCAGGTCGATGATGAAAATGCCGTTGCGCTCGGCGAAGATGAAGCGCTTGAACTTGGGGTTCCAGCGCTTGGTTTCGTGGCCGAAGTGAACCCCGGCTTCCAGCAACTGCTTCATGCTGATATAGGACATCTGTGGCTCCATAAGCGTTCAAATTGGGAAGAGTTTGCCGTCCTCGTGCCAGCCCAGCGTCAGATCTCGCCGAGAGTGGGCCAGGCCGGTGCGCGACGCTTGAGCGCGCACGGCGGGTCACGGGGGCACCCAACCGAGGAGTATAGCGCCTGCGGAGATGGGAGGGAAGTCAGACCTGACCCTTCTGACCGGAAGCCGCCCACGCGTGTGACCCAGGTCTGGAGCGTGCGCTCTACTGGTCCTGGTGGTGATTTGGCAGAATGGCGACGGGGCCAGAATTACCAAGGGCGTGGAGGCCGCCATACGCGGTTCACGCCTCTTTTCCTGATGCTGGGCTAAAACGCGATCTGGGCCTGAAGTTCCTCGATGGTGCGAAAGGTATTCTGCGCGTTGACCGCCGTGGAATTGACCATCGAACCCGAGGCGCTGACCTGGGTCAGCACATTGGCGCTGGCCTCAATGTTTAGCTCGACGACGTTCCAGCCGGGCCTGGCATTGACGGCTACCGTGACCGGCAGCTTGGAAATCTGCGGGACGCTCAGGATCTTCGCGCAGTCCACTGTGCCGCGGAGCTGGGTGACGCTGTCGCTGTATACCCACACGCGGACGTCGACCCGGCGGCTCAGCGGCCCGGACACGCTGCCGGTCACGGCACTGGTCTGACGTGTCCCGGCGCTGTCCTGGGTGTCCAGAAACAGCAGGGCGAAGACGCGGGCTTCGGAATCGCTGCTCTGCACGCTGCCGCTGCAACTCAGCCTCTCCGCAACGTCGGTGGCGCGCACGGTCTGCCCGGCCACCTCAGCGTCGCCGGGCAGCGTCAGGACAAATGAGCCGTCCGCATCCACGCTGGAGGACACCCCTGGCAGGCCGGGGACGGTTACCCGCCCCTGGCCCGTCCAGCCGGAGACCTTGCCGCTGACGGTCTGCACGGTACGCTGATCGGACGCCTGCGGGGTGGGGGTGCCGCCGCAGGCCACCAGCGTCAGCGCCACGCCGCCCAGCAGTCCCCATTTCATTCCCTGAATCCTGGCCACACTGTTCATCATGGCAGAGTATACAGCCGTGCCTGACACCTCTCTGACAGATTCGGCGACTCGGCGGGTATTTGTTACAAGGAATCGGAAGGCAGGTGAACTGTTCCCGCGCCTCGCCACCTGGCCCCTGGTTTGCTGGAGTAGCGATGTGAAGCTGCCGCATGCCGCACATCTTCCAGAACCCCGTTTCAGGCCGCTTCTCCACTCCGCGCCCCTGCTACACTCCCCGGCGATGAGTGCTGCGGTCCCCAACACGACACCCCGCTATGTCCTGGGCATTGACACCTCCTGCGACGATACCGGCGTGGGCATCGTGGAACTGAGCGCAGGCGGCGTGCGTGTGCGCGCCAACCGCGTCTGGACGCAGGCCGTTCACGCGCAGTACGGCGGCGTGATGCCCGAACTCGCCAGCCGCGAGCATGTCGAGCGCATCGACGGCGTGATGCAAGGGGCGCTGGCCGAAGCGGGGCTGGACGTGTCCGACATCGGCGCGGTGGCCGCCACTTCCGGCCCCGGTCTGGTGGGCGCGCTGCTGGTGGGGCTGATGTACGGTAAGGGGCTGGCGCAGGCGCTGGACGTGCCGTTCTTCGCCGCACACCATCTGGAGGGCCACATCTTCGCCGCCGCCGCCGAGGAGAATCTGCAAGCGCCGTACCTGGCCTTGGTGGTCAGCGGCGGACATACCCATCTGTTCGATGTGCCCGAGGAAGGAAAGTACGTACTGGTGGGTGCGACGCGCGACGACGCGGCAGGCGAGGCCTTCGACAAAATTGCCCGGCTGGCGGGCCTGGGGTATCCCGGTGGCCCGGCCATCGCCGAGGCGGCCCTGTGTGGCAATCCCGCTGCTGTACTGTTCAAGGAACCCCTGCAAGGCCAGAAAGCCTTCGAGTTCAGCTTCAGCGGCCTCAAGACGGCGGCGCTGCTGGCGCATAAGGCTGGAGCCAAACCTGAAGACCTGGCCGCCAGCTTCCAGAAGGCTGCCGTGCATGTGCTGGTCAAGACCACCCGCCGCGCCGCCGAGGCGTACGGGCGGCAGACGGTGGTGGTGTCCGGCGGTGTGGCCGCCAATACTGCGTTACGCGAAGCCTTCTGGGCAACCGATTTACACGCCGTTTTCCCCGGCAAGGGCCTGAACACCGACAACGGCGCGATGATTGCTCTGGCAGGAGCCGCTGCGCTCCGGGCAGGCCGCATGCCGAGTCCGTTAGCAGCGGGAGCGACGGCTTATGCACCGCTGGCGAACGGGTAGGGGAGGCACGGGAAACCGCGAGACCTCGATCACGATCAGCACATTGGAAAAGCCCCCACAGCCAGACGGGTGGGGGTTTTGTTCTCCGGTCTTCAACTTCTGTTATTCAACAACTGTTCACGCGGTCTGCTGCTACTCCCGCCCTTCTCTGGCCTCCTGCGCCAACTGACGGCGCAGGACCTTCATGGCCGCCGTCTTGGGCAGCTCCTCGCTCCGGAATTCCACGCTGCGCGGAGCCTTGTACGAGCTGAGATGCTGGCGGCAGTACGCGATGATCTCGGCCTCGCTGGCCTGTGCGCCGGGCTTCAGGTGAACCACCGCATGCACCGTCTCGCCCCGGTATTCGTCGGGCAGACCCACGGCAGCCGCCTCCAGCACGGCGGGATGGGCGTTCAGTACCTCGTCCACCTCGCGCGGGTAGACGTTGTGGCCGCCCACGATGATCAGGTCCTTCTTGCGGTCCACGATGCGGAAATAGCCGTCATCATCCACCGTCGCGATGTCGCCGGTCAGCAGCCAGGTCCTGCCGTGCATCTCGCGCAGCGTCTCCGCGCTGGCCTCCGGGCGCTGCCAGTACCCCAGCATGATATTCGGCCCGGCCACCCACAGTTCGCCCACCTCGCCGGTGTCCACGATCTCGCCGTCCTCGCCCACCACGATGGCGTCCACGCCGGGCATGGGCAGGCCGATGCTGCCCTCCTTGTGCTGGCCGAAAATGGGGTTGGTGTGGGTGATGGGGCTGGCCTCGGTCAGGCCGTAGCCCTCCACCAGATTCGCACCGCCCGTGATCTCGCGGAATTTGTGGGCGGTGTCCAGCAACAGGGGCGCGCTGCCGCTGATGCACGCCCGGATGCTGGTCAGATCGTGTTTGGGCGTATCTGGGTGATTGTTGATGGCGTTGTACAGCGTGGGCACGCCGGGGAACAGCGTGGCCCCCGACGCCTCGATCTGGTCCAGCACGGTGCCGATATCGCGGGCGTTGGGCACCAGCGCCATCGTCGCGCCAATCAGCACGCTGAGGTTCATGCCCACGGTCATGCCGTAGACGTGAAAGAAGGGAATGGCGGCCAGCGTGACCTCCTGCCCGCCCCTCAGGTCCGTCATCCACGCGCGGCCCTGCTCGGCGTTGGCGACCAGATTGCGGTGGCTGAGCATCGCGCCCTTGGGCGTGCCGGTGGTGCCGCCGGTGTATTGCAGCAGCGCCAGATCGCCTGGCTGCCGGGGCGCGGGCGCGGGCGTGGGGGGCTGAAATTTGAGCAGGTCCATGTAGTGCAGCAGGTGCGCGCCGCCCGGCACGTCCACCCAGGTTCCCTCACGCCGCGCCTTGACCGGGTACAGCAGATTTTTTGGAAAGGGCAGGGCGTCCTGAATGCCGGTCACGATCACGCGCCGCACCGGCACGCGCTCCTGAACCTCGGCGTAGCGCGGGTAAAAGGTGTCCAGCAGGATCAGCGTCTCGCTGCCGCTGTCGTTCAACTGGTGCTCCAGTTCGTCGGCCACATACAGCGGGCTGGTGTTGACCACCACCGCCCCGGCCAGCAGCGTGCCAAAAAAGGCGGTCACGAACTGCGGGCAGTTGGGCAGCATCACCGACACGCGGTCTCCTGGCTCCACGCCCATCTTTTGCAGCGCCAGCGCCAGCTTCTGCGCGTTCTGCCACAGCTCCCGGTAGGTGGTGTTCGCCCCCAGGAACGCCAGGGCCACGCGGTCCGGGTAGGCCTGGGCGGTCCGTTCCAGCAGTTGCGGCAGCGTCAGCTTACTGGGCATGAAGTCGTGCGGCACGCCGGACTCATAGTGTTTGAACCAGGGGCGGTCTATCTGGGGCCGATCCAACGGTGGCTGGCCTGACGGTGGCTGGCCTGACGGTGGCTGAGGGGGCAGGGGAGGGGTCATGACACTCCTTTGGAGACTCAGTGGGTGGGGCGGCCTGTAGGTCAGAGGCCGGGCAGTCACAGGCCATCCACAGGGGCGGAAGAGAATTGAACTTGGTGCAATGATTACCGACAGGCGGTGTGGTCTTCAAGCCCTCCCCCCACCATTGCCCCCGCATAAGCCCAGGCTCAAGGTTGTCTCTGGACCGTTTGGTAGCGTGTCGGACGGAGTTTGGCCGTGGAACTGCCAGACTTTGCCGCATGACTGTTCCTGCCACTGAAGTGTCCGTCCATGAAGTTCATCTGCGCGAAGCCCTGGCCCTGGCCCGCCGGTCGCTTGAGGCCGGAAGCTCCCCTGTCGGGGCCATGCTGGTGGACCAGAGCGGGCAGGTCATCGCGCGGGGCCGCAACCGCACGGGCGAGGCGCAGACCGCCGAGCGGGTGGGCGACGCCAGCGTGGCGCACGCCGAGATGGACGTGTTCTTCCAGGCGGGCAAGCTGGAGGACCCGCAGAGCCTGACCCTGTATTCCAGCCTGGAACCGTGCCTGATGTGCGGCGGTGCCTCCGCGCTGCTGGAGGTGGGCCGGATCGTGTGGGCGACGGGCGATCCCTGGGGCGGTGCGGGCCGCCTGCTGGCGTGGTCCGATCATCCCGCCATGCAGGAAACGGAAATTATCGCCTGCCCCCTGCCCGAGCTGGAAACCGAGGGCGCGAGTCTGTTCGCCCCCGAGGCCAAACGCGCCTTTCCCGAAAAGGGCTGGGCGCTGTGGCGCGAGAAATATCCGGTAGAAACCGAGGGGGTCTGAGCAGAGCGGCCCATACTCGCCTATGATCGTCGCCATGAAGCGTCTCGATCTGGAACTGGCGTGAGCGTGCTGGTGGTGGGCAGCGTCAATGCGGACCTGACCGTGCGTGCCACGCGTATTCCCGGCCCCGGCGAAACGGTGTTGGGCGGCGATACACGAACTTCGCCGGGGGGCAAGGGGGCGAATGGTGCGGTGGCGGCAGCGCTGGCTGGCGCGCAAGTGTCCATGATCGGGGCTGTGGGTCAGGACGCCTTCCAGGACGTGGCCCTCTCCGGGCTGCGGCGGGCGGGCGTGGACCTGTCCGGCCTGCTGACCCTGGACGCCCCCACCGGACTGGCGCTAATCACCGTCTCGGACGCGGGCGAGAACGCCATTACCGTGGCGAGCGGCGCGAATGCCCGGCTGACGCCCCAGCATCTGTCCGCCGATCTGGGCGGCTTCACGCACCTGCTGCTGCAACAGGAACTGCCTCCCAAAATCACGCTGGAGGCAGCGAAACGCGCCTCGGACGCGGGCCTGACCGTCCTCCTCAATGCCGCCCCCACCCGCGACACCGCCCCCGAACTGCTGCGCCTGACGGGTCACCTGCTGGTCAACGAGCACGAACTCGCCGCCCTGGCCGGAGAGGGAGAGGTCGAGGACCGCGCCCGCGCCCTGCTGGAACGCGGGCCGGGGGCGGTGACCGTCACGCTGGGGGGCAAGGGCAGCCTGACCGTGACAGCGCGGGAGATGCACCGCCTGCCCGCGCACCCGGTCAATGCGGTGGACACTACCGGGGCGGGTGATACCTTCTGCGGCGTGCTGACCGCGCGGCTGGCACATGGCGACACGCTGGAAGCGGCCCTGCGCTGGGCCGGGATCGCCGCTGCCCTGGCCTGCACCCACCCCGGCGCGCAAGACGCCATGCCGACGTGGGAGGAAGTGGAGCGGGCAAGCGGTCACTGATCCTTCAGACCTCTGGCCTCTCAGACCCGTAGACTCCCCCCATGCGTTACCGGATTTTCACCGAACAGGACAACGCCGCGCTTCAGGCGCTGGACCTGACCGTGCAGCGGCATCTGGACCCTGCCTTCGACACTCTGCCTGCGCGCGAGCGCGAGGGCCGCGTATCCACCAGCCTGCCCGCGCTGAAGTTCTATGAGCGCAGCGAGCATTCCTTTGTGGCCGAGCAGGACGGGCAACTGGCGGGCTTTATTTTCGCGCAGTCGGTGTGGCAGGGCGATAAGCCCATCGTGCTGGTGCGGACCCTGAGCCTGTCGCCCGAGGCCGCTGCGGAGACAGCGCAGGGTCTGTTGCACGCCACCGTCAAGAGCGCCTACGACGCCGCCGTCTACGAGGTGCACTTTCCCATCGCGCCCGGTCTAAAAGGTGCGGCACAGGCCGAGGAAGCCGTGACCATCGGCGCTTACGCGGTGCGGCACCTGGGCAGCCGTCTGGACACCGCGCCGGGCCAGCGGCTGACTCCGGGCGCTCTCCCCAGCCGAGCGGGAGACATTTCTGGCACTTCGGGCGCGGGTGCGGACGCATAATGGCGGGCATGACTATTTGCGTTCCCCGTGTGCTACTGGGCATTTGCGGCATGTCCCACGACGCCGGGCAGACTGTCGCCGTTGCCCTGCCCAGCGTCCCACAGGCCATCCCCAACGACGGCCAGATCGAGATACCTTACCCTCCTTCGCAACTGACCGTGTTGGATCAGGGGCGGGCGGTGGGCGGTCAGAGCTTCCTGGCCGGAATGTCGTAGCGGTGGCGCTGGGGTATGTGGGCGTCCTGACCATCCGGCTGGAAATGCCCTGGGTCAGCAACCTCAAGGAAAAGCGCGCCCTGGTGCGCCCGGTGGTCGAGCGCCTGAAGGTCCGCTTCCCTCTGACGGTGGCCCGTCTGGACGGTCTGGACGCCCACGATTGGGAAGTGATCGGCGTGGCCACCATCAGCAACGATTATGGGTGGGTCAAGGAAACCCTCAAGATGGCCGCCGACTACATCGCCAGCGAGGGGCCGTACCGCGTTACCGAGGAGGAAACCGAGATCACCATGATCGGCGAGGGCGATCCGGAAGAGGATGAGCTGGAAGAGGACGAGCTGGAGGACTGAACGGGGACTTATTCAACTCTGTTACAGCCAATTCCATCGTTGTCCCGGTCCAGTCCTGGCGTGTAGCTAGCCTCGGTTTTCTTGATATCGAACAGCCCAATTTTGCTCAGCTCGGTGCAGCGCCCGTATTTGGCCCTGACCAGTGGGCGTTCCACCCACCCCGTTTTGCCCTGGGCCGTGACCTTGCACCATGTTGGAGTACACGAGGTTGCCGTACACGAGACAATCTCAAGGTTGGTTCTGGCGGGCAGCGTGGCAACCAGCGGACCTGACGCGCTGGTCAGAACGGAGAGACGGGCCGTTGCCGGAACGCTGCCTGGGTAGGCAAGGGCTGTCGAGGTTGTGGCGGTGACCAGCAGGGCGATCAATCTGTTCATTTGCGGTCCATGCTGGCATCCCGGCTACTGTGCGTGGGCCTCACTGGCACGGCCCATCCCGTGTCCTATGGCCGTGTTAGCCTCCCTGCGTGATCGAACGTTACCTGACGCCCGAGATGAAGACCCTTTGGTCCGAGGCCAGTAAATACCGCGCCTGGCTGCGCGTGGAACTGGCCGCGATGGACGCCCAGGCCGCGCAGGGTGAGGTGCCGCGCGAGGCGCATACGGCACTGGTGGCGCAGACTGAAGCCGATCCCATCGACGACGCCTTTGCTGTCCGCGTGGCCGAGATCGAGGCCGTGACCCGCCACGACATCGTGGCCTTTACCCGCGCCCTGAGCGAGCGTTACGGCGACCAGGCCCGCTTTATCCATCACGGCCTGACCAGTACCGACGTGGTGGACACCGCCCAGAACCTGCTGCTGGACGAGGCGCTGGGCCTGATCCTGGCCGATGCGGGCGCGTTGCGCGAGGTCTGCCGCACCCAGGCGCTGGCCTACAGGCACACGCCCACGGTGGGCCGCACCCACGGCATCCACGCCGAGCCGATGACCTTTGGCCTTAAATTCCTGAACTGGATGGCGGCGCTGGACCGCGATGTGGAGCGTCTGACGGCGGCCCGGCGGCGCATTCGGGTGGTCATGCTCTCCGGCTCGGTGGGGACCTACGCCCACGTCTCGCCGCAGGTGGAGGTGGAAGTCGCCCGCGCCTGGGGCTGGGAGGCCGCTCCAGTGACCAACCAGACCCTGGCCCGTGACCGCCACGCCGAGGTGCTGGCGGCGCTGGCGATCTTCGGGACGACGCTGGAGAAAATTGCCGTCGAAATTCGCCACCTCCAGCGCTCCGAGGTCCGCGAGGCGATGGAACCCTTCGGCAAGGGGCAGACCGGCAGTTCCTCCATGCCTCACAAGAAAAACCCGATCCTGACCGAGAACGTGACCGGCTTTGCCCGCCTGCTGCGCGGCTTCCTGACCACCGGCCTGGAAAACGTGGCCCTGTGGCACGAGCGCGACATCAGCCACTCCAGCGCCGAGCGTGTCATTTTGCCCGACGCCACCGCCGCCGCCAGCTATGCCACCCGCCGCCTGACCGGAGTGCTGCGCGGTCTGGTGGTTTTCCCGGAGCGGATGCTCAAGAACATGAACGATCTGGGCGGTCTGGTCTTCAGTCAGCGCGTGCTGCATGCGCTGATTGACGAAAAGGGCATGTCCCGCGAGGCCGCCTACGATCTGGTGCAGCGCCACGCCCTAAAGAGCTGGGAGACCGGCGAGGGCCTGCGCGAGCTGCTGGCTGCCGACCCCGAGAGTCCGCTGAATGACGCCGAGCTGGAGGAGGCTTTTGATCTGGCGTGGTATCTGCGGCATGTCGATGACATCTACGGGAGATTCGGGATGTAAGGCGGGTGACGGAGGAGGAAGTACGGCGAATTCATTCTTCAGGGTTGAGGGGCGGCTCCGTTCTTAATCCCTGGCCGGGCAATCTTGCGGGATGTCTGGGAGAGCGGGACGTGAAATCGGAACCATGCCCGAACTCGTCCAGCCGTCCAGCCGTGACAAATAGAGTTTCATTGGGACCGTACGCGAAGCTCAGGCGTCCGGCAGCGGTCTGGGCGACACCCTGAAATGGGCGGTGGCCGAAATGGAACCGGACTTCGGGGCGGTGCTGTAAGAGCTGCGCCGTTACGAGCTGGGCTGGGCGCAGCCAGAGGGCTTCGTGCATTCCGCATAGCTTTGGCTGGTGGAAGGCGACACGTACCTGGGCCGCTCCAGCCTGCGCCATACCCTCATCCCACACCTGCGCGAGTTTGGCGGCCACATCGGCTACACATCGGCTACGAGGTGCGGCCCCCGGCCCGGCGGCAGGGCCACGGCACAACCCTGCTGCGGCTGACGCTGGAGCGGGCGCGTGAACTGGGGCTGGGGCGGGTGCTGCTCACCTGCGACGCCGACAACCTCAGCTCACGCGGGGTTACCGAGGGCAATGGCGGCATTCTGGAAGGGGAGTTGGTGGTCTATCTTCACGGCAGATGCGTACGGCGCTCCTGGACCACGTTCTAGCGAGCCTCTGGTGCGTCTGCGCGCAACTCGTCGGCCTTCTCTTTCATCTCGTCGGCCAGCTCCTCCAGGGCCTCGGCCTGTTCCTGCTCAGAAGCGCCGGTCTCGCCCATCTTCTCCACCACCGCCTCGCCGATCTGCACCAGAGCGTCCACCTGTTCAGGGGCGGCCTCGTCCAGTTCGCTGATGCGTGCAACGATGCTTTCGCCCGCGTCGGCCAGGGCGTCGGCCTCGTGCGCCGCGCTGAAACGCTGGATTTCATCGACGCGGTGCTGGTGTTCATTGAGGACCTGCTCCAGATGATTGGCCTGCTCCAGCGTCTGCGCCTGCGCCCGCGCCGCACCGATGATGTTTTTCAGGGCCGCCAACTGGTCGTTGACCCGCCCGTGGATCAGTCGCAGCTGGGCCACATTCAACTCGTCCACTGGCGTGCGCGCCACGTCCTCCAGGGCCAGACACACCAACTGGTCCAGGGCCTGCGCCGCCGTGATCTGCTGCTCACCGTTTTCCACGATGTCCAGCAGCGCCTGAGTTTGCCCGCCGCGCTCGTGGGGGCTGGCCCCCAGCGGCAGCGTGCGAATTTGCTCGGTGGTCAGGTGAATGACCTGCCGCAGCGCGTCGGTGGCCGCCAGTCCCTGCTGTCCGGTGCGGATGATGTCCTCCAGCGTGCTGCTCTGTGCCCACCCCGCCGCGCCGACATGCTCGCGGGCGCGCACTTCCGAGACCCGGCGGTGCTGGCTGTGGGCAGCGTTCCAGGCATCGGCCATCAGTCCGTCGCGTTTGTCCTGAGCTGGGTTCACGGGTGCCCCAGCCCTGGACGCGCCCGGACGCCTCCGAGAAATCGTTGGAAAGTTGAGATATAGCTCACACTCTGTATCCTCGTCTTTTTTGGTCCTTCCGAAGGTGAGCCGCGCCCCGCTTGCCGTTTTCCGCTGGCCTCGCGTATACTCCCAAGGTTCGGACCGGCTGTCAGCGTGCAGCCGCGCGCCGTATCTGGTGTAAGAATGCCTCTGCCAGCGCCCGCACACGCGGGCCAAGAACGCTGGAAGGTGGGGCAGTCCGCTGACCCAAGGAGCCTGCAATGAGCAACATCAAAGTGAACCGTGGCGCGATTCTGCGCGCCGTCGAACAGCCGCACATCAAGTCCGATCACCCCGAGTTTCGCCCCGGCGACACCGTGCGCGTGGAAACCAAAGTGGTGGAAGGCAACCGCACCCGCAACCAGGCCTTCGAGGGCGTGGTCATTGCCCTGAACGGCTCGGGCAGCCGCCGCAGCTTCACCGTCCGCAAGATCTCCTTCGGTGAGGGTGTGGAGCGCGTGTTTCCCTTCAGCAGCCCGCTGCTGGCCAAGGTGGCCGTGCTGGAACGCGGCAAGGTGCGCCGCGCCAAGCTGTACTACCTGCGCGACCTGCGCGGCAAGGCCGCCCGCATCAAGAGCGACCGCAGCCGCGTGATGAAGGACGCCGCCGCCACTAAGACGGCCAAGGCCAGCAAGCAGGCCGCCGATCAGGCCGCCGCCGCCCAGGCTGCCGAAGCCGCTGCCGCCCAGGCCGCTGCGCCTGCCCCTCAAACTGAGGCCGCCCCCGAAACACAGGGCGAATAAGTCCAGAGGTTGAAATTAAGCCGCCTGCCCCCGTGGTGGGCGGCTTTTTTATGTCCTGGAGTGAAGGTGGACTCCAGTGTGGCCGTGAACCCCCGGTCTGCATCTCCTCTCAAAAGGGAGCCAGGCAGAGTGGGACGCGGGGACTGTGGATGCCCTCCTGCAACCTTTCGCCCCGCCCGACTTTGCTAGGCTGCCGCGCGTGACCTCCCGCGATGCCCAGCCCCCCACCGGACGCCCGCCCCTGCCGCCCCCAGCGGGCCTGCCGCTGCTGATGGCCTTTGATCTGGACGGCACGTTGATCACCGAGCAGGGCCGCGAGGCCGACGCCGCCACGGCAAGCGCGCTGGCCCGGCTGCGTGCGGCAGGCGTGAAACTGGCGATCATCACTGGGCGCGACCTGGCCCCCGACGCCGTGCTGGACGCTATGCAGCCCGATGCGGTGGCCACCAACAACGGCGGGCGCATCGTGGTGAACGGCGAGCTGCACACCGAGGCCCGCTTCACAGCCGCAGACCTGGAAGCGGTGCTGGCCCACGAGCTGGACGGCGCGCGCGTTGTGCTGTTCACGGCCCAGCGGCTGTTCGTGGACCTGCCGCGCGGCACCCAGCCGGAACCCTGGATGATCGCCCGCAACTCTGGCCCGCTTAGCGAAGCGCCCGCCGGGGACGTGCTGAAAGTTGGCTTCTACCATCCACAGGTGGCGGGTTTTGCCGGGCGGCTGCGGCAGTCCCACCCGCATCTGGTGCTGACCGGCGCGCAGCCCCCCTACCTCAGTTTCCTGACCATCACGCCGCAGGGGGCGCACAAGGGCGCGGCCCTGACGCTGATCGCGGACGCGCTGGAGCTGCCGCATGGCCGCGCGGTGGCTTTTGGCGACAGCGACAACGACGAGGCCATGCTGGAGGTTGCGGGCTACGCCGTGCAGGTGGGCACGCTGCCGCTGCTGGCCCGCCACGCCCACACCCGGCTGGAGCGCCAGACCGATCTGGGCGCGTACCTGAATGCCTGGGCAGACCGGCTGGGGCGGGCCTAGACGTGCACAGCCTAGACGTGCACAGAAAAATCTCCTCTCCGCGCAGGAAGAGGAGCGCGGCTGTGGCCGGGTTACTTGGCCGTCAGGGCGAAACTGTCCACGATACCGCGTCCGCTGTCGAGCAGTTCCTGGGGCGTGCCGGTGGGCGTCACCAGGGTCACGGTGTACAGGCGGTTGTTCTTCAGCGTGAAAAGCTGGGTCCAGCGCACCTTGCCGCCGTCGCCGTCGCCGGTGTAACTCCACAGGATGGCGTTCTGGCCACTGACCCTGACCGTCTTCTCGCCCAGCATCTTCAGGCTGGGGACCAGCTCGGGCATCTTGCGGGCGTTCAGGTCGCGCACGTCCGCCAGGGTGGCTTTCAGGTCGGCAGGAATGTCCTGCACCAGTACGGTTACGGTGGGGCGAAGCTGGCCCACGGTCTTGTTAACGAACGCCACGTCGGTATCCGGCACATTTTTCAGCGGGGTCCAGCCGCCCGGCACCGTGATCGCGTAGCCCTTGCTGCTGGTCACGGTAATGGCGTCGATGACCTTTGCGGCGGCGGGCGTGGTGGCCGGGGCGGCGGCGGGGGCCGTCTGGGCCAGGGTGGACGGCATCAGGGGCAGGGCAAGCAGGGCGAGGGTCAGGGCAAAACGCGTCATGCGCGGAGGCTAGTGCCTGAAAGTGAGGCGAGTCTGACGACGGGGCGCGGGAAATGGTTGCTGTGAAACGCAGTCCAGACTTGTTTCTGAATCCCGTGTAAACAGGTTTGAAGGCAAAGCGCACCCGTAGCTGACGCCTGGCCTCTATATAAGGGAAGCATGCCGCCGCCCTGACCGTCACCCTCGCTGCCTGTGGCGTGCTGGGGCTGCCCCGGCGGCATAACCAGCTATACCCTGCCCGGCAACGCCGTTTACCCCGAGGGCATCGCCCATCTGGCTGGCAGCAAGGATTTCTACGTGGGCAGTACCACCGACGGCACGATCAACAAGGGAACGCTGGGCCAGAAAGACATGGCCGAGTTCCTGCCTGCCAGGGCAGATCGCCCCACCGCCATCGGCATGAAAATAGATGCGCAAAACCGCCTGTACGTTGCGGGCGGCGGCAGCGGCAAGGTCTTCGTGTACGATACGGCCACCAGGTCCCTGCTCAGAACCCTGACCACGCCCGCCGCCAGCGCCACGTTCCTCAACGACATCACCCTCACGCCGGACGCTGCGTTTGTCACCGATTCACAGCGCCCGGTCCTGTTCCGCATCAGCCGCACGGCCTCCAGCGTGGGCGACGCCGAGGCATGGCTGGACTTTACCGGCACGGCGCTGCAATACCAGATGGGCTTTAACCTCAACGGCATCGCCTCCACCCCGGACGGCACAACCCTGATTGTGGTCCAGAGCAATACCGGCAAGCTGTTCCGCATTACCGTGGCCGATAAATCCGTGACCGAGATCGATCTGAACGGGCAGACCGTCAAGAACGGCGACGGCATTCTGCTGGAAGGTCAGACGCTGTACGTGGTCCGCAACGCCGACGTGATCATCGTGCCCGTTACGCTGTCCGCCGATTTCGGGCGCGGCACGCTGGGCACGCCCTTCAGCGACGGCAGCCTGCGCTACCCCACCACCATCGCGCAGGAGGGCAAACGCCTGCTGGTGGTCAACTCCCAGTTTGATCGGCGCGGCGAGGGCAAGAACCCGGAGCTGCCGTTCACGGTGTCGGACATCGCCATCAAATAAGCATTCTTTGCAAAGGAGGGGGCGCGCGCCCTCCTTTTTATTTTGCTGAGACCACCGGCAGGCGCGATACTCCACCGACTTTCCCCCCGTTCAGATGCAGGTGGTGCGTCAGCCCGTCTGGTGCGTCGCTTTCCCGGTGGGCGATGACCATGACGTGGGTGCCGCCGCGCGCCAGTTCGGGCAGCAGGGCCAGGAAGCGGGCGCGGCTCCCGGCGTCCAGAAAATCCAGCCCCTCGTCCAGAATCAGCAGTGTGGGCGCGTGCAGCACGGCGCGGGCCAGCAGCAGCCGCCGCAACTGCCCCTGTGACAGCGTTTCGGCGTGGCGGGGCAGCAGGTCCAGCAGATCAAGTTGAGTGGCGAGGGCTGTGACTTTCTCCAGTTCCTCATCACTCAGCTCCGGCACAAAGCCTTCTGTGCCGTGGAGAGCGCTGCCTATGATGTCCTGCCCGGTCCAGTCGCGCCGCTGCCGGATGCCCAGTTCGGCCCCGACGATGCCCACGGTGCGGCGGCGCTCGGTGAGCAAGTCACGCTGCAAATATGGGCGTTGAATCTGGCCCCCCAAAGCGGGATGCAGCTCCCCGGCGATCAACCGCGCCAGCGTACTCTTGCCGCTGCCGTTTTCGCCCGTGACCAGCCAGTGTTGTCCGGCCTCCCAGGTCCAGCTCAATGGCCCCAGCGCCCGCGTGCCGTTGCGCCAGACCTCCACATCCTGCAAGCGGATCAAGTCGCCCGCGCCCGGTGGAATGGGCAGGCTCAGGGTGGGGTGGGGTGGGGGAGAGGTGGCCTCTTCCTCCTGCACGCGCCCGCCTTCCACCCGCACGGTGCGCCACGGCAATTCTGGGGCTTCCTCCGGGCGATGGGTGGCGAGGACGATGGTGACGCCCGAAGCGTGAACGTCGGCCAGCACGCGGCCCAGGTCATGCCGTGCGCCCACGCTCAGGCCATCGGTAAACTCGTCCAGCAGCAAGGCTTCGGGCCGGGGCATCAGCGCCCGCGCCAGTATCACCCGTCGCCGCTGCCCGTGGCTTAGGGTGCGGAAATCTCGTTCCAGCAGGGCATCTAGACCAGTCAACGCCACGACTTCCAGGAGGCGGGCCTCGGCTTCCGGCGTCGCCTCCCACAATTTCAGGGTGTCGCCCTCGTAGGCGGCCAGCAGCACGTCTTGCACGGTCTGTTCCCAGTCGCGGGTCAGATAAAAGGCCTCGGCATCCGGCCCCACCACCGACAGACTGCGCCGCGCCCGTACCGCCGAAGTCTGTTTCACGCCGTGCAGGATGTAAGTGCGGTGGCCTGAGACTGGGGCCACCTCGCCCGCAAGCAGCCGCAAAAGCGTGGTCTTGCCGCCCCCATTGGGGCCGAACAGCCGCAGCGCCTCGCCCCGTTGCAGGTTCAGATTCACGTTTGTTAACAGGGTGCGGCCCCCCGCCCTCACGGTCACTTCCTTCAAATCCACCAGCGTCATCGGAACGGAGTTTAGAGCCTTCTGGGACGGGAACCTTCCGCCCTCGCCTCGCGTATTGCTGTCAGGAGGAAATTCATGGGTCCACTCATCGTTATCGTCGTTCTCGTTTTACTGGTGCTGATCACGTTGCTGGCGGGTGTCAAGAGCGTTTCACAGGGGTACGAGTGGACGCAGGAACGCTTCGGCAAGTATCAGCGTAGCCTCAAACCCGGCCTGAACCTGATCATCCCGTACATCGACCGGATCGGGCGCAGGGTCAACATGATGGAGCAGGTGCTGGACGTGCCCAGCCAGGAAGTCATCACCCACGACAATGCCCTGATTACCGTGGACGGCGTGGTGTTCTATCAGGTGCTGGATTCGGCCAAGGCCAGCTACGAGGTCCGCGACCTGGAACAGGCCACCCTCAACCTGACCATGACCAACATCCGCACCGTGATGGGCGGCATGGATCTGGATGACCTGCTCAGCAACCGCGATTCCATCAACGCCCGCCTGCTGGCCGTGGTGGACGAGGCCACCGAGCCGTGGGGCGTCAAGGTCACGCGCATCGAGGTCAAGGACATCCGCCCGCCCGCCGATCTGGTGGCGAGCATGGGCCGTCAGATGAAGGCCGAGCGTGAGAAGCGCGCCAACATCCTGGACGCCGAGGGCTTTCGCCAGGCCGCCATCCTCAAGGCTGAGGGCGAGAAGCAGGCCAAGATCCTCAGTGCCGAGGGCCGCCGTCAGGCCACCTTCCTGGAGGCCGAGGCCCGCGAACGCGAGGCCGCCGCCGAAGCCGAGGCCACAAGGCTGGTCAGCGACGCCATTGCCAACGGCAACGCGCAGGCCATCAATTACTTCATCGCGCAGCGGTACGTGGACGCGCTGAAGGAGATTGCCACCGCCCCCAACCAAAAGACCCTGATCTTGCCCATCGAGGCCACCAGCATCCTGGGCAGCCTGCAAGGCATCGCGGAGGTGGCGAAAGAAGCCTTCGGTGCGGGCGGCGGGACCAAGAGGTAGGTATGAACGATCTGCTGCCGTCTTTCGAGCGCGTCCTGCCCGGCCACTGGTGGGTGCTGGGCGCGGTGCTGCTGATGCTGGAGGTGGCCGCGCCGGGAATCTTCTTCGTGTGGCTGGCGCTGGCCTCGTTTGCGCTGGGACTGATCGTGTTCGTGCTGCCGCTGGCGGTGCCGTTCCAACTGGCACTGTTCGCCATCCTGAGCGTCGTGGCCGTGTTCCTGGGCAAGCGCTACGTGGGTAAGCTGGCGCTGGGCGGCCAGGAAGGCGAGCGCCTGAATACCGGGGCAAACCGTCTGGTGGGCCGCACCGTGACCGTGACCGCCGCCATCCACAATGGCGTGGGCCGGGTGCGCGTCGGCGACAGCGACTGGCGCGCGACGGGTCCTGATACCCCCGAAGGCGCACAGGTGCTGATCGTGAGCGCCGAGGGAACGACGCTGGCGGTGCGGGAAATCAGCGGGACGTGGGTGTGAAGGGCCTGGGCTACTAGCCCGTTCCGAACTCCACAACAAAAAGCCCCTCCAGGATCTGGAGGGGTCTTTTCGTCGAAGTTTCGCTCAGCGCTTGCTGAACTGGGGCGCGCGGCGGGCTTTCTTGAGGCCGTACTTCTTGCGCTCGACTTCGCGGGAGTCGCGGGTCAGCAGGCCGTGGGGCTTCATCACAGCGCGGAAGTCGGGGTTGACCTTCAGCAGGGCGCGGGCAATGCCCAGCTTGATGGCGTCGGCCTGGCCGGTGGGGCCGCCGCCAGCCACGGTGATCAGCGCGTCGTAACGGCCCCCGGTGCTGGTTTCCTTGAAGGCTTGCAGGGCGTTGACGGCGCGCAGCAGGCCACGGAAGTAGCTCTGGAACTCCTTGCCGTTGACCATGATCTTGCCCTCGCCGGGGCGCAGGAACACGCGGGCCACGGCGGTTTTGCGGCGGCCCGTGCCGTAGAACTGTTCGGGTTGCTGGATCGCCATGATTAGTTGACCTCTGCTTTCTGCTTGGACTGCATTGATTTGGTGCGTGCGGTGTTGGTGATTGCCAGCGCCTGCGGGTTCTGCGCGACGTGCGGGTGACGCTCGCCGGGGTAGACCTTCAGGCGGTTGTGCATGGACCGGCCCTGACGGCCTTTGGGCAGCATGCCGAACACGGCGTGTTCGATCACGCGGTCCGGGTGCTTGGCCAGGCCCTGGCGGGCGGTTTCGGTTTTCAGGCCGCCCTGGTAGCCGCTGTAGCGGGTGTAAACCTTGCCGTCCAGCTTGCCACCGGTCAGCACGACTTTGGTGGCATTGACCACGATCACAAAGTCGCCCTGGATCAAGTTGGGGGTGAAGTCGGGGCGGTGCTTGCCACGAATCCGGCTTGCCACCACGGTTGCCAGGCGGCCCAGGGGGATGTCGGTGGCGTCCACCACGATCCAGTTCTGCTCGTCATTTTTAGGAACAAAGGTTTTCACGGTGAGACTCCGTACAGATAAAGTGGGATTTGGCGGCGACACGCCCCGGCCTAACGGGGAGAAAGGTTCGTGCGTGTCCGGGTGCCTGCCCGGCTATCCGCGCCCTACCAAGCGCAAGACACTAAAGGTCAGGCTATCAGATGCAGGCGTGGGTGGGCAAGGGGAGCGGCAGTGGCGTGACGTGGACCCGGCCCAACGTCGAAGCTAAAAATGCGGGGCGTGCTGCGCGGGGGCCGCGATGCTGGCGTGCATGTCCAGCGCGTAGCGGTCCGTCATGCCTGCCAGGTAATCGCAGACGACGCGGGCCAGTTCCTCCTGCCCGGTCCGCGCCTGGAATTGCGGGGGCAACATGCTGGAGCGCTGCACGAAGGCGTGAAACAGCGTGGTCAGTACCCGGCTGGCCTGCTCCACCTGCATCTCCACGCGCCAGTGGCGGTACAGGTTGCCTTTCAGAAAGACGCTCGTTTCGCGCAGCAGGCCGCGCAGGTGGGGGCTGTAGGTAATCAACCGCTCCGGCAGGACCAGGACGGCGGCGGCACTCCCTACCCCGTTCTCGACGATCGCTGCGTCGCTGGCCGCCGTCAGGTCCCCGATCAGCCAGCCGAGCAGTTCTCGGTGCAGGGTCCGGCGCTGACCTTCAGAGAGGATTGCGCCAGAAATGCCCGTTTGGTCCGCCAGCTCCGCCCACAGTGGCAGCTCTAGCAGGTGCGCGTGCGACAGCAATCCGCTTCGCAAGCCGTCGTCCAGATCGTGGGCGGTGTAGGCCAGGGCGTCGGCGGCGTCCACCAGTTGGGCCTCCAGGCTGGGCTGGCCCAGATTGGCCCGGTCATGCTTGTTCAGACCGTCCAGTGTCTCCAGGGTCAGGTTCAATCCCGGATATTCTGCTTTGGGCTGTTCCAGCACCGACACGATGCGGCGGGCCTGGGTGTTGTGGTCAAAGCCGCCGTGCCCGGCCATCAGACCGTCCAGCACACGCTCCCCGGCGTGGCCGAACGGTGGATGGCCCAGATCGTGCGCCAGCGCCACCGTCTCGGCTAGGGTTTCGTTCAGGCCCAGACTCAGGGCCACCGAACGGGCCACCTGCTGCACCTCCAGCGTGTGCGTCAGTCGGGTGCGGTAGTGGTCCCCACTGGCATTCAGGAACACCTGCGTCTTGGCCTCCAGACGGCGAAAGGCGGTGGTGTGCAGCACCCGGTCCCGGTCCTTCTGAAAGGCGGTGCGCGTGGCACTCTCGGTCTCGGGGTACTCCCGCCCACGCGAATCGCGGCTCAGGGTGGCGCAGGGCGCGAGCACCCGCGCCTCGCGGGCCTCCAGATCGGCGCGGCTGAGCATGAAACGAGTGTAGTGCAGAGGCCGCTGGGGGTGGTCTTTCCTTCGCGGGCCATCCATTCCACAGACCGCCGCCCCGTCGCCTTGCCGCATTCCGACGCCCGCCCCCCTAAAATGCCGACATGAAGTCCGCCGTCCAGAAACCGGCCCCCCAGTTCACGCGCCGCAGCGACGACGGACGCACCGTCAGCCTGCCGGGCCTGCGCCGCCAGTGGGTGGTGCTGTACTTTTACCCGCGCGCCAGTTCGCCGGGCTGTTCCATCGAGGCCGCGCGTTTCGAGGCCGCGCTGCCGGAATTCGAGCGCCTGAACGCGGCGGTGATCGGCGTCAGCACCGACACCGAGGCCCACCAGGCCCATTTTCGCGACACCTGCGGCCTGAGCCATCCGCTGATTCCCGACGGCGACAGATCGCTGTGCCGGGCCTACGGCGTGATCGGCGGCCTGGGGGGGCTGCTGGGCATGGCGTCCCGCGCCACCTTCTTAATCGATCCGCAGGGTTGCCTGGTCTACGAGCACCGCAGCGGCAACCCCGCCAACCACGCCTCCATGATGTTGCGGGAGCTGGAGCGCAGAGCCGGGGCCGCGCTGGAAGACTAGAGATGGCCCCCCTCACCTCCGCCGATCTGCGCGCGGCAGCCTGGCGCACCCTGACACCGCAGCCGTCACTTCAGGCGGCGCTTGACCGCATGGGCTTCTTACAGGCCGATCCGATCCGCGCTCCCGCCCGCGCGCAGGATCTGACCCTGCTGGCCCGCGTTCCAGGTTACCGGGCAGGAGAACTGGAACGCTGTTACGCCGAGCTGGACGCCGAGGAAGACATGATTCCCAACTACGGCTTCGTGCCGCGCGCGGTACAGGCGCTGCTGCACCCGCGCGAAGTCGCGCCGGGCCGCGTGGAACTGGAGCATCCGGGGCTGCTCGAAGAGGTCCGCGCCCGGCTGAATGAGGGCAAGGAGCTGCATCCGCGCGATCTGGCCGCCACGCTGGGCAAGGGCCGCACTGTCAACGCCTGGGGCGGTCAATCCAGCGCCACTACCCGCATTCTGGGCGCGCTGCACTACCGGGGCGAGGCCCGCGTGACCCGCCGGGTGGGCGGCGTGCGGGTGTATGGCCCCGCCCCGCATCTGGCCGTTCTGCGCGAGGGTCCGCTGCCCGAAGCCGATCGCCTGCGCCGCGCGGTGCATCTGCTGGCCGCCCTGTACAGCCCGCTGCCGGAGGCCAGCCTGCGCTACCTGGTGGCCCTGTCCGGCTTCGGCTTTCCACACCTGCGCGGCGAACTGAGGGCGGTGCTGAAAGGAGTTATTAAAGAGGAGCTGCTGGGCGCAAAAGTCGATGGAGTGGCTTATGTCTGGACGGCGGAGGGGTCACCCGTCGACTCTCCCGCCCCGCGCGGGGTGCGGATCGTGGGGCCATTCGATCCGCTGGTGTGGGACCGCCGCCGTTTCGAGCATCTGCACGGCTGGCCCTACCGCTTCGAGGCGTACACGCCCGCCGCCAAACGCACGATGGGCTATTATGCCCTGCCTGTGCTCCACGCCGGACGCGCGGTGGGCTGGGCCAATCTCAAGATGGGTGGAGGAGAGCTGGAAGTGGATCTGGGATTCATTCCTAGTTTCCGGCAGACCGCCACCTTCCGCAAGGGTCTGGAAACCGAGTTGGACCGCTACCGCACGTTTCTGACCGCACCTTCAGACTCCGGGGATGAGTAGGGTGTGTAAGTCACTCATGGCGCTATGATCGGCGTGATATGAGCGACAGTGACCGGCAGTACTTTGGCACCGATGGCGTGCGGGCCGTGGCGGGCGAATTTCCCCTGACTGCGGCCTGGGTGATGGCCCTGGGCGCGGCGGCGGGCGAGGTGCTGACCCGCCGTTCCGAATCTGGAAAAGTGAGCGTGGTGATCGGCAAGGACACCCGCCAGAGCGGCGACATGCTGGAGGCCGCGCTTGCGGCGGGCCTGACCGCGCGCGGCGTGAACGTGATCCATGTGGGCGTGCTGCCCACCCCCGGCGTCAGTTACCTCACGCGGTACCTGGGGGCCGACGCCGGGGTGGTGATCAGCGCCTCGCACAACCCATACGAGGACAACGGCATCAAATTCTTCGGCGCAGACGGACAGAAGCTCAGCGACGCCACCGAGCACGAGATCGAGGCGGCCACCCTCGACGTTGCGGAGCTGGCCCCCGTGACCGGCGTGGACCTGGGCGGCGTGACCAACTCCACCGATGCCGAGCGGCTGTATGTCCAGTACCTGACCTCTCACGCGCCGGACCTGACGGGCCTCAAGATCGTGCTGGACTGTGCCAACGGCGCAGCCTACCGGGTGGCCCCCAAGGTCTTTCAGGCGGCGGGGGCCGACGTCTTCGCGGTGTACACCACCCCCGACGGGCGCAACATCAACCGCAGTTGCGGCAGCACCCACATGGACCACCTTCAGGCCATCGTTCGCAACGGCGACTATGACCTGGGGGTGGCCTTCGACGGCGACGCGGACCGGGCGCTGTTCGTGGACTCGCGTGGCAACACGGTCCACGGCGATCACATGCTGCTGCTCAACGCCCGTGCCCGTCAGGAGGCGTCGGTGGTGGCCACCATCATGACCAACATGGCCCTGGAGGTGAAGTTGGAGGAGGCCGGCATTCCGCTGGAGCGCACCGCCGTGGGGGACCGCTATGTCCACGAGCGCCTGCACTCCAAGGGACTGCAACTGGGCGGCGAGCAGAGTGGTCACGTCCTGTTTCTGGACGTCTCGCCTACCGGGGACGGCGTGCTGACCGCGCTGCTGACCCTGGCGAGCATGCAAAAGCTGGACACCACCCTGGATATGCTGTTCGACGAGTTGACCATGTACCCGCAAACCCTGGTCAACGTGCGCGTGGCCGACAAAAAGGCCATCGCCCGCGACGCGGAGGTGCAACTGGCGGTGTCCAGGGCCGAGGCCCAACTGGCGGGCAAGGGCCGCGTCAACCTGCGCCCCAGCGGCACCGAGAATCTGATCCGCGTGATGGTGGAGGGCCAGGACGCCGCCGAGATCCATGAGGTGGCCCGCGTGCTGGCCGCTGTGGTTGAGGAACGGGGCCTGAGCGGCGCGGTCCCCGTTCGCCCCTGACCCCCCCCCATTGCCCGGCCTTGCTGATCAGCCCCCGGCCCCCGTCTCTCATCTGGCCTTTGCACAATAGGTGACAGGAGGATCCCTCATGAAAAACACCCACATCACCACATCGCTGGTGGCCGCGCTCCTGGCCGCTCCGCTGCTGGCCCAGAGTGCGGGCGCGCAGAACTCGCCCCTCAAGGTCACGGCCACCACCCTGCTGGTCAGCGTGGTCCAGGCAGACGGTAAGACGGTTGAAGAACTGACCGACACCGCCAACCGGGGCGTCTCGCCGGGCAACCTGTTGCAGCTCCAGCAGCGCGTCGAGAACACCAGCAGGACGCCCGTGCGGCAGCTCAAGCTGAACATGGCGGTCCCGGCGGCCACCTCGTTTATCGGCCAGCAGTGCGACATTCCTGGTGTGACGGCGCTGTTCAGCGTCGACGGCAAGACCTACGCCGCCGAACCCCTCAAGAAATTTGTGACGGTCACCGAGGACGGCCAGGACGTGAAGAAGGAAGTGACCGTCAATCCCAGCGAGTACACCAACGTCCGCTGGCAATTGCCCGAGCTGAAGGGTGGCGCGACGGTCACCTGCTTTATCCGGGCCAACGTCAAGTAAGCGGCGCAGGCTAGAAAGGGGAGGCGGAGCTGGATTGCTCGCCTCCCTCTTCGTCTGGCCGGATCAGGCGACGGGGGCCACTCTATCCGTGTGGATGGCGCGTCCCTCTTCCTGCTTGCCCTTTAACAGCGGCATCACCAGTTCCCCAAAACGGCGGGCCTCCTCCAGATGCGGGTAGCCGCTGAAGATGAAGCTGCTAAAGCCCATCTCCTCGTATCGGCGAATCTTGTCGGCCACCTGTTGCGCGTCACCGATCAATGCCACGCCCACGCCGCTGCGGGCCATGCCCACCCCGGCCCACAGTCCCGGCTCCACCATCAGATCGGCGTCCAGGCCCTTGACCATATCGATCTGGCGTTGCTGGCCCACGCCGTCCACATGGGCGTGGCTGTTCACGAAGGCGGCGCGCACCTCCGGGTCCACCCGGCTGATCAGCCGTTCGGCGGCGGCACGGGCCTCGGCTTCCGTTTCGCGCACGATGACGTGGGTTCGCAGGCCGTAGCGCAGGGTGCGCCCGGCTGTCTCCGCCAGCGCCTGCATCTGTGCCATCCGCTCCTTGATCATGTCCTCGCGTTCGCCCCACATCAGGTACACGTCGGCCAGTTCGGCGGCGATCTGCTGGGCCGCCGGGGACGCGCCGCCGAAGTAGATCGGGATGGGTTGCACCGGGGCGGGGTCCAGCACGGCGTTGTCGAAGGTATAAATATCCGATTTGAAAGACTGCGGCGGCGGCTGGGTCCACAACTGGCGCAGGATTTGCATGAATTCACGGGTGCGCTCGTAGCGCTTGGCGTGATCCTCGAAGTCGCCGTACATGGCGTTCTCGGCGGGGCTGCTGCCGGTCACGATGTTCAGGCGAACGCGCCCTGGAAACAGATTTTGCAGCGTGGCGAGCATCTTGGCGTACATGGCGGGCTGGAACATGCCGGGCCGCACGGCGATCAGCAGCGCCGGATCGGTAGCCGCCGTCTGCGCTAGCGCCGCCACCGCCGCCGTGTAGTTCTCGTGTTCGCTGTGGTAATTGGTGGCGGTCAGCAGCGCGTCAAAGCCCGCCTCGCCCGCCGTGGCGATCAGGCTTTGCAGGTACGGCAGCGTGGGCTTGCGCGGCATCTTGTTTTTGGTGCCAATAAATTCGCCGTCGCGCGACAGTTGCAGGAACCACAGGAATTCGGACTGGGAGGGGATGGACATGGGGAAGACTCCTTGAGCGGGTGGGCGGGGATAGAGAGCGAGATTCGTTCAGGGTGAAGGGGATGCTCCCACGGTGAACCCCTCCGGCCCTTCGGGCCACCTCCCCTTAGGAGGGAGGCAAGAGTTGTGGAATTGCTCGGCCAGTTGCGCTCCTCAGCTCCCTTTTGAGAGGAGCTGGCTGCGAAGCAGACTGAGGGGTCAAACCGTGGCAGCCACCCAGAAACATAAGCGGGCAACACCTCAAGCCTTCACCCCGCCCGCTGTCAATCCGGCCACAAAGCGGCGCTGGAAGACGGCGATCAGCATGACCACCGGAATGGTGGCAATCACCACGGCGGCGGCGATCAGCGGCCACGGGAAGGCGAATTCCCCCTGATACAGCGTGACGCCCACGCTGACCGTTCGCATGTCCAGCTTGGTGTTGAAGCTCAGCGCCAGCAGGAATTCGTTCCACGAGTTCACGAAGATCAGCAGCGCCGCCGTGACCATACCGGGCGCAGACAGCGGCAGCACCACGCGCAGCAGTGCGCCCACGCGACTGGTGCCGTCGATCATGGCCGCCGCCTCCAGATCACGCGGGATGGCGCTGAAAAACGCCACCAGCGTCAGAATCGCCACCGGCAGACTGAGGGCGGCGTAGGGGAGGATCAACGCGGGGTAGCTGTTGAGCAGGCTCAGGCCCCGGAACAGGCGGAACAGCGGCACCAGCAGGCTGACCACCGGGAACATGGAAAAGGCCACCACAGCCGTCAGCAGCAGCCCGCGCCCCCGGATGTTCAGCCGTGCCAGCGCGTAGGCCGCCGGAACCGCCACCGCGATGCACAGGGCCGTACTTAGCAGACTGACGGCCATCGAGTTCAAGAAGAAACGGGCGAAGGGCTGCTCGGTAAACACGCGCAGGTAGTTGGCGAAGTTCAGCATGCCCGGCAGGTATTGCACCGGGAATTTCTGCAACTCGGCCTCGGTCTTGAGGCTGGTCAGGAGCATCCAGATCAGCGGAAAGAAGCCGCCGACGATCAGGGCGGTCAGTCCCGCCCAGCGTATGGCCCTATCGCCAGCGCTCAGCCGTTCGGGGGCCGCCAGTTCGCCGCTCATGTGCTGGCCCCGTCGCGCACGAAGCGCACGTAGACCGCCGTGACCGCCAGGCTGACCGCGAACAGCGCCACGCTGAGGGTGGCCGCGTAGCCGAAGTCCAGAAACTCAATGCTGGTGCGGTAGATATAAACCCCCAGGGTTTCCAGCAAGCCCTGCGCCGGAGCCTGCTGGATAAAGGTGTACGGAATATCAAATACCTGCACGGCGCTGATCGAGCGGAAGATGAACGCCACCGCCAGACTGGGGGCCAGCAGCGGCAAAATGATGCGGAAGAACGACTGCGCGCGGCTCGCGCCGTCCACCTCCGACGCCTCGGTCAGTTCGCGGGGGATGCCCTGGAGGCCGCCCAGCACGATCAGCGCCACAAAGGAACTGGTCTTCCAGACAATTGTGACCACCATCGCCAGCACCGCCAGCCCCGGCGTGCTGAGCCACAGCAGCGGCTCCTTGACGATATGCAGCCGCACCAGGATGTCGTTGAAGACGCCGTACTGGGCGTTGAACAGCCACGCGAAGATCAGGCCGGTCATCACCGGCGGCATGGCCCACGGCAGCAGCAGCGCCACCCGCGCGATTCCCCGCACCCGGCTGGGATTGTGCGCCGCCAGGGCCATCGGAATGCCCACCAGGAACGAGCCGCCCACCGTCAGCACCGCGAAGAACAGCGTATTTCGCAGCGAGGTCCCGAAGCGTGGGTCATTAAACATCTGCACGTAGTTCTTGAGGCCCACGAACGGCTGTCCGTTGAACGGCTCGGTCAGCTTGTTAAAGAAAAAGGAGTCGCGGATGGTGGTGATCATGGGAAACAGCAGCACGCCGCACAGCAGCACTGCGGCGGGCAGCAGCAGCCAGAAGGCCAGTTGCCCCTCGCTGGCCTCGCCCCGGATGCGGCCCTTTGGCTTTTGCACCTTTGGCACCGGGGCGGCGACATTTTTCTGGGTCATGGATGACTCCTTTGGCCGGGCTGCGGGATCAAAATGACGAGAGGAGTGCGCTGGCTGTGGCCTCCCTCCAAAAAAACTGCCCCCCGATCTCTGTTCAGCTCCAGATGTGGGGGGCAGGCCAGGCGCTGAAAACTTACTTCAGCAGCGGGGCCAGATCGCGCTGCATTTCTTTCAGCGCAGTGTCCACGGTCTTGCTGCCCGCTATGGCGGCGGAGACGTTGTTGCGGATGATCTCGCTGACCTTGGGGTAATTGGGCGTGACGGGGCGTGGGCGGGCTTTGAGGACCACCGGGTAGAGTGCCTTGAAATGCGGGTTGGCGGCCAGCACCTTGGGATCGTTGTACAGGCTTTTGCGGACGGGCAGGTACGCGCCGTTGATCGCCATGTCGCGCTGCACATTGGTGCTCGCCATGAATTGCAGCAGCTTGACCGCTTCCTTCTTGTGCTGTCCGTAGGCATTGACGCCCCACTGCCAGCCGCCGGTGCAGGTGGCGCTGGCGTTCTTGCCGAACGACGGCAGCGCCGCGACGCCCACATTGCCCTTGACGGTGGTGGGCTGCGGGCTGTTGCCCTGGAAGTGCGCCCAGGCGTAGCTCCAGTTCAGGCCCAGCGCCACGTCCCCGGCCTGGAACTGCTGGCGCGAGTCGTCGGTCTTCATCTCGGCGCTGGCCGGGGAAGACAGCTTGGACTTGACCGAGTCCACCAGGAAGCCCAGCCCCTGCTTGCCCGCCGCGCTGTCCACGTTGGCCACGTCGCCGCCAGCGGTCCACAGCGTTTCCAGGAAGTTGCAGACGGTTCCCTCGATGGGCGCGCCCTGGAAGTTGAAGCCCTGCATCTTGCCGCCCTCGCCCTTCTGAATTTTGGCGGCGGTGGCGCTTAACTCGTCCCAGGTGGTGGGCACCTTGGCCTTGTACTTGGTGAGCAGGTCCTTGCGGTAGTACAGGAACTGCGAATCGGTAAAGGCGGGCATGGCGTACAGCTTGCCGCCATAGGTGGCCGCGCTGATCGGGCCGGGCAAAAAGGACTTGAGGTAGGCGTCGGTGCCGCCCAGGTAGCTGTTGAGCGGCTCGGCCCAGCCCGCCGCGCCGAAGGTGGCGGTGCGGACCACGTCGATTAGAAAAATATCCAGGGTGTCGTCGCGGGCGGCCAGCACGGTGGTCAGGTACTGGTTCTGCGCCTCGCTGGTGGCCCCGCCGGTCTCGATCTTGATCTTGATGTCGGGATTGGCCTTTTCATAGCGGTCAAACAGCGGCTGGAACACCTCGGGGCGCAGTTGGCTGCCCATGAAGACGTTCAGGGTGGTCACGGCACTGGCCGAGGTGGTCAGGGCGGCGGAAACGACGAGGGCAACGGACAACAACAAGCGGCTACGCATAGGTGGAACCTCCAGGGTGGATCAGGCGTCCGGTTTGACGCCAGCTCAGTTAATGGTTCCCTTAAAGTAGCACTTTCTGGGTGGGTGCCAGCGAAGTGTGAACCGCGTCGCCGTGGGTGACTGAATCGATCAAGTGGAGCGTGGCCTGAAGGGATTTTTTGCGCTCTAAACTGGGACCATGACTTCCACCGCGAATGTCCCGGAGATGCCCCGCTGGCGCACCGATGACCTGTACGCCAGCCTGTCTGACCCCAAGCTGGAGCAGGATCTGGAGGGGCTGCGCGCCGAAATCGCAGCCCTTGAAACGCTCCTCGACGACTTGGAGATCCGCAAGGACGGCCCCGCCGCCACTCCCAAGACCCTGGAACGTGTGCTGGACGCCATGAACACCCTGAGTACGCACTCCGCCCCCATCGGGGCGTACCTGAACGCCTTTTTCACCACCGACAGCCGCGATGGGCTGGCCCAGAGCCGCATGGCCGCCTTCACCACCCTGACGCTGCCGCTGGGGCCGCTGCGCTCGCGGCTGACCGCGTGGCTGGGGGGGCTGAGCGACGCGCAACTGTCCAGTCTGTTGGCCGATTCCGAGACCGCCCGGAGCCACGAGCACTTTCTGCGCCGCGCCGTGCAGCTCGCCCACTACCAGATGTCCCCGCCTGAAGAAGACCTGGCCGCCCGTCTGCGTCCCAGCGGAGCCGGGGGCTGGTCCAAGCTGGCTGGGAATGTCAGCAGCCAGCTTAAGGGCGAGTTCCGGGGCCAGCGCTTGCCCGTGACCGCCCTGCGCGCCCTCGCCAGCGACGCGGACGAGGCGGTGCGCCGCGACGCTTTCGAGGCCGAGATCGCCGCCTGGAAATCCTCGGAGGTGGTTTTCGCCGCCGCCCTGAACGGCGTCAAGGGCGAGGAAGGCACCCTGGCCCGGCGGCGCGGCTTCGCGGACGCGGTGGCCCCCAGCCTGCTGACCCACGGCATTGACCGCCAGACGCTGGATGCCATGCAGGGCGCGGTGGTGCGCTCCTTTCCCAATTTCCGGCGTTACTTCGCCGCCAAGGCGCGGGCGTTGGGCAAGCCAAAGCTGGACTGGTGGGACATCCTGGCCCCGGTGGGCAGTTCTGAAACTGAGTGGACGTACGGCGCGGGAACGGAATTTGTGCAGCGGCAATTCCGAGGCTATTCCGCCCAGTTGGGCAACTTTGCCGCCGAGGCCTTTGAGGGCGAGTGGGTGGACGCTGGCCCGCGCGAGGGCAAACGCAGCGGGGCGTTTTGCATGCGCTGGACGCGGGGTAAGAGCCGCATTCTGATGAACCATGCCCCCAGCCTGGACAGCGTGTCCACCCTGGCGCACGAACTGGGCCACGGCTACCACAACGCCCGCCTGGCTGCCCTTGAACCCCTGCAACGCGAGACGCCCATGACCCTGGCCGAGACCGCCTCCATCTTCTGCGAAACGGTGGTGCAAAACGCCGCGCTGGAGGGCGCGACGGGGCCGGAACGCCTGTCCGTGCTAGAAACCAGCCTGATGGGCCACGCGCAGGTGGTGGTGGACATCCACAGCCGCTTCCTGTTCGAGCGGGCGGTCTTTGAGCGCCGGGAGGGGGGTGACCTCAACCCGAACGAGTTCAATGACCTGATGACCTGGGCGCAGCGCGAGACCTACGGCGATGCGCTGGATACGCTGCACCCGTATATGTGGGCGGTCAAGCCGCACTATTACAGCCTGGCGTTCTATAACTACCCATACACCTTTGGCCTGCTGTTCGGCCTGGGCCTGTACGCGCAATATGTGGCGGCGCGCGAGGCCGGAACCCAGGCCGAGTTCCAGACCCGTTACGACGAGTTGCTGGCCTCCACCGGACGCGCGGACCCCCTGACCCTGGCGGCCCGTTTTGGCATCGATCTGCACGCCTCCGACTTCTGGGAAGGCAGCCTGGACGTGATCCGGCGGCAGATCGGGGCGTATGAGGAGGCGGTGGGGTGAGTGGAGGTCTGAGGTTCAGGGAACCGAGGGGTCCGAAACTGTTCACCGCGCGTCCCACCCCATGACCAACACTACCCTGACTGCCATCCCCGGCTTTCGCGTCGGCCACTGGACCGATGCTGTGGGCATGACCGGCTGCACCGTGATCCTTTGCCCGGATGCGGGCGCGGTGGCCTCCGCCTCCTTCCTGGGGCCAAGTCCGGGGACGCGGGAGGGCGTGCTGCTGTCCCCCGACAAGAAGGTGGAGCGCATTCATGCTCTGCTGCTGACAGGGGGCAGCGCCTTTGGTCTGGCGGCGGCAAGCGGCGTGGTGCGTGTGCTGGAGGAGCGCGGCGTGGGCCATGAAACGCCGTGGGCGCGGGTGCCGATTGTTCCGGCGGCGGTGGTCTATGACCTGGGCGTGGGCGATCCCCTGGCCCGGCCCGGCGAGAGGGAGGGTGAGGCGGCGGCGCGGTCGGCCTCTTCCCGTCCCGTCCTGCGTGGGCGTGTGGGCGCAGGAACCGGAACCACGGCGGGCAAATACCTGGGCGGTCAGGGCGCGGTTCCCGGCGGCCTGGGCAGCGTGATGCTGGCGCGGTACGGCTTGACCGTGGGCGCATTGGCGGTGGTCAATCCGATTGGCGACGTGCTGGACGAACACGGCGGCGTACTGGCTGGGCCGGGAACGGGGCCGGGAGCGGTCTCGTTTATCCCAGGTGACGTGGAGAACACCACTTTAATTGCTGTTGTCACCGAACACAGCCTGAGCAAGGCCGATTGCCGCCGCCTGGCCGACGCCGCGCAGACCGCGCTGGGCCGCGTGATTCACCCCAGCCATACCTACTGGGACGGTGACGCCGCCTTCATGCTCAGCAGTTGCACCAAACTGCCCGCCGATCCCCTGCTGCTGGGCGCACTGGTGCAGGAAGCCGTCTGCGCGGCGGTGCGCGACGCGGTACGGATAGCGAATGGAATGGATGTGTAAGATACTCAGGTGAGTACACTTGACTATGTCGGTGATCTTCGGCTGATGGTTGGCACGCGGCCCGTCAATTTCGTTGGCGCGGCGGGCGTCATCGTCAATGGAAACGGCGAGTTGCTGTTGCTGCGGCGGGTGGGGGCGGATTCCTGGGGCCTGGTCACGGGCATCAGCGAACTGGGCGAGGCCCTGGCAGACACGCTCAGGCGCGAGGCGTCGGAAGAAACGGGGCTGAGCATCGGCGCGGTGGAGCTGCTGGAAATGCTCAGCCCCGAACAACTCGCACAGGTGGCGAACGGCGATCAGTTTTACAGCTACACCGCCCTGTTCCGCGTGACCGAATGGAGCGGAACGCCTGTGCCGGACGGCGTGGAAATCGCGGAGGCGCGGTTCTTCTCTCTTGGCGATTTGCCCCCGTTGAACCGCCTGGGCCGCAAAGCTCAGGAGTGGCTGGCGTGAATTACGTCCGTGATCTGCGGGCGCTGATCGGTCACGCGCCCGTCAACTGGGTGGGCGTGTGTGCGCTGGTGCTGAATGCCGCAAACGAAGTCCTGCTGCAACGCCGCACCGATACCGGCGGCTGGGGAACCCTGGGCGGCATCGCGGAACTGGGCGAGGAGCTGCCCGAAACACTGCGCCGCGAACTGTGGGAGGAGGCAAGGCTCACGCCGATTGACCCGCAATTTCTGACCGTCATCAGCGGGCCACAGACCTACCAGAAACTCCCCAATGGCGACGAGTTCTATCAGGTGGTGGCGGTCTACGTGGTGCGCGAGTGGGATGGGGAGCCTGTGCCAGACGGCGAGGAAGGCACGGAGCTGAGATTTTTTGCTCTGGATGACTTACCCGCCCCACTTGGCCCGGTGGACGGCGAGGCGCTGGAGCTGTTGTGGTTGGGACTGCAATGACACACGCGCCTGGGGGATACGTGTGTCCGTTCTGCCTGCTGGCCGGGGGAATCGTAGGTGAGCAGGTCTGGAGCCGTCCGGCAGACCTTATCTACCGGGATGATCTGGTGCTGGCTTTCGTGGCTGCCGGGCCATTTCCCGGCGCGTTCGGTGCTAACTACCCAGGGCATGTGCTGATCGTTCCGCTGGCCCATATCGAGAATATTTACGATTTGCCTGATCACCTCGCTGCCCGGATTCATGCTCTGGCCCGCCGGATGGCGCTAGCCCTTAAAGCCATCAGAGATTGCCAGGGCACGAGCACCCGTCAGCACAACGAACCTGCCGGAAATCAGGATGTATGGCACTTTCATTTGCATGTTTTCCCGCGCTGGCAGGGTGGCGGGCTGTATTCCGCGCGCCGGGTGCGGCTTCCCGACGAGGTACGGGCCACACAGGCAGCCCGGCTGCGCCTCGCGTTGCTGGATGTATTGCGGCAGCTTTCACTGGTCTGATACGGATTCTGTCTGTTCCGTGCATGAATTGGAAGTGCACCGGTTGATGCACTGCGCGCCCGGAACCCGTATCTCTCCGTAGCACTCGGCTCGGATGTTCAGCACTTTTTGATCGGAGTCCGCTTTGGCCCTTCCTTAAACTTGTGGCCTATGGCCCGGTGGTGCGCCCAGCGCCACCGCACCGTGAGGCATGCTCGCCTTTCATCCCCAGATGTTCGTGCGGATCGTGGAGCTTGATGGCCCGCGCGCCCCGGTGCCACGCCCCTTGCAAAGCGGCTTCTTGGAAAGCCGGGCCTACCGTGTGGTGGGTGTCTACAACCCCTCGGAAACCTCGGACGCGTACTTCATCCTGCCCAATGACCAGGATGAGCTGTGGTTCATCTGTCAGCGTCATCTGCGCTTTGCCGGGCTGCACGACACGGCGGCGCATCATCTGGACTGGCCGTGCTCGCCAGGGCGTCGGGCTGAAGGTGGGGCCGCCGCGTCAGCGTCAGCCGCGCGCCCACCAGCCTGAACCCGGCCCGCTCCACGTTGCGCTCGCTGCCCGTCCCCGGCGTGACGAACACGCTGGCGAGGTCTGCCCCGGCCTGTGCGGCGACATTCAAGCGGTCAGCCAGCAGCGCGGTTTGCAGGCCCCGCCCCTGGAACTCTGGCAGCGTGGCGGTGCCGTGAAAGGCGGCGACGCCCTCCGTGATGCTCAGGGCGGCGGTGGCGGCGGGCGCGGCGTCCATGTCTGCCACGAAAAGCTGCGTTCCGGGGGCGTTCGCCACAACGGCCATGATTTCCTCTGTTCCTGGCCCAAAGGCCCGCGCGGCCAGGACAGCCCAGGCCTCGGCCCCTTCTGACCGAATTTGAGTTGGAGGTTGCTCGGGCAAGTTCGTCAGGTCGTGAATGTAAGCGTGCAGCAGGTAATCCAGCTCGTAGCCACGTTCTTTCAGCAGCGGCAGCACCGGAGACGCGAAGGCCGAGAGCAGATGCAGTGTGGCAGGCTGATCGTGCTGGACGCTGAACGCCTCAAACGCGTTCAGCTCCCCGGCGGTGGGCGGGCGCGTGCCGTCGTGCCACGCCGTATCCACAGGCAGATTTGGCCCGGCGTGGACGGCCACCAGCGGACCAAACTGTGCCGTCTCGCCCGTGCGTCCGTAACGCCTGTGCGCCGCCGCCTCCGCGTGGGCCAGCCGGGTCAGAATGTCTATATTCATCCCGCCAGCGTAGCGCCCCGCATTTGTCCCCGCCTCCGCCCGCTAGCTTAGGCAGCATGACTCAGGCTTCTAACTCTTCCCGCGCCTTCGTCTCGCTGATCGGGGCCGGGCCGGGCGATCCCGGACTGCTGACCCTGCGCGGCCAGCACGCCCTCCAGCACGCCGATGTGGTGCTGTTCGACTACCTCGCCAACCCCGAACTGCTGCACTGGTGCCCGGGTGCCCGCACCGTCTACGTGGGCAAGAAGGGTTTTTCCGAGTACATCACCCAGGAGCAGATCAATGCGCTGATCGTGAAGGCGGCGCAGGAAAATGGCGGCCAGCGCGTGGCCCGCCTGAAGGGCGGGGATGTCTTCGTCTTCGGGCGCGGCGGCGAGGAGGCCGAGGCGTGCGTGCATGCGGGCGTTCCCTTCGAGATCGTTCCCGGCGTGACCAGCGCCATCGCCGCCCCCGCCTATGCCGGGATTCCGGTCACCCACCGCGACGTGGCCCGCTCGTTTGCCGTGCTGACTGGCAACACCCGCGAGGGCGGCGCGCATTACGAGCGGTTGTCGGGCGTGGACACCCTGCTGCTTTTAATGGGCGTGCGGAATCTGGGCACCATTGCTGACGAGCTGATCGCCGCTGGACGTGATCCACAGACCCCCGCCGCCACCGTGCAGTGGGGCAGCACCCACCAGCAACGCGTGGCCGTGGGAACGCTGGCAACCATCGCCCAGGCAGTCAGGGACGCTGGACTCGAAGCTCCCGCCGTGACCGTGGTGGGCGAGGTGGTCAAGCTGCGAGATACCCTGCGCTGGTTTGACAACACGCCCACGTTTGGCGGTCCCCTGAGTGGCAAGACGGTGGCCGTGACCCGCACCCGCGATGGCTCCAGCGCCCTCAGTGACGTGCTGCGGGCGCGCGGCGCGGACGTGCTGGAGGTGCCGCTGATCCGCTTCGAGGCGGCCACGGATGGGGGAGAGGCGGTCCTGAAGTCCCTGCGCGACTTCACGGGCTGGCTGCTGCTGACCAGCAACCAGGCGGTGACGGCGCTGTTCTCGCTGCTGGAAAATGCCGGGCTAGATGCCCGTGCGCTGGCAAGGTGCAAGCTCGCCGCCGTCGGCCCCAGCACCGCCCGCAGTCTGGCGGAACGCGGTTTGCGCGCCGATTTCGTGCCGTCTACCCCCGGCGCACGCCATCTGGGCGCGGAGTTGCCTGCCAGTGCGGGAGAGGCTGCCCTGCACCTGACCTCCCAACTGGCCGAGGACGAGTTGCAAAAGGGTCTGGAGGCGCGCGGCATCGGCTACACGCGGGCCGAACTGTACCGCACGGAGGCCGCCGCGCCCGACGAGAACAGGCTGGAGCGCCTGAAGAACGCCGCCGTCCTGACCCTGGCCTCCGGCAGCGCCGCCCGGCATCTGGCGAAGCTGGCCGACGAGAACTTCAATCCGCTGGAGATGCCCGTCGCCGCAATGGGGCCGCAGACCGCCGACGCTGCCCGCGAGGCGGGGTTTGCGCGCGTGGTGGTGGCGGAGACGGCCAGCCTGCAAGCGCTGGCCGACGCAGCCGAGCGGGCGGTCCGGTCTGCTGGCCGCGAAGCTGACTGAGCGGTTTGCTGCAAGCGCCCTGTGCAGCTAGGCGCATCCAGGCGCATCCAGGCCGACCCTCGCCCACCGCTGGCCCAAACCCTGAGCCGTGCTATACTCCCGCCTGTTGCCTTCCCCGCGTCCAGCGGCGGGCCGAGTGCGCCCCAGCGGCACAAGCCACAGCGCTAAAAGTCACGGTGGCAAGAGGAGAATCACGACATGGCTAAACATCCCGTCCCCAAGAAGAAGACCAGCAAAAGCAAGCGCGACATGCGCCGCAGCCACCACGCGCTAAGCGCCCCCAACCTGTCCGAGTGCCCCCACTGTCACGCCAAGAAGCTCTCGCACCACATCTGCCCCAGTTGCGGCTATTACGATGGCCGTCAGGTGCTGGCCGTCTAAGCACGCCAGACTTAAAAGAGGCTCCCCGCGTGGGAGCTTTTTTCATTTCTCCCTTAACCTCCCGGCTCCGCGTTGACTGCGCGTTATCCTCCCCCCATGAGTCTGACATTCGAGGAGAAATTGCAGAATTACGCGCGGCTGGCCGTCCGCGTCGGCTTGGGCCTGTGGGCGGGTCAGCGCGTGCTGGTGCAGGCCCCGGTGGATACCGCCCCCCTGGCCCGCGCCGTGGTGCGCGAGGCCTATGCGGCGGGTGCGTCCTTCGTGGACGTGCGCTGGGACGACGACGTGGTGCTGGCCCGCTTCGAGCTGGCCCCGGACGGCACCTTCGAGACCCTCAGCCAGTGGCGGGTGGACGCCGAGACCGAGACGGCGGGGGCGGGCGGCGCGGTCATCGCCATCCGCGCCACCAATCCCAATCTGCTGGGCGGGGTGGACGCCGCGCGGGTGGCGACGCATCAGAAGGCGCTGGCCGCCTACCGCAAGCCCTACACCGAGCAGGTGATGACCAACCGCCTCAACTGGAATCTGATCAGCGCCCCGATTCCCGCCTGGGCGGAATTGATGTTCCCCGACGCGACTGCTGAAGAGGCGGTGGAAAAACAGTGGGACGCCATCTTTGCCGCCACCCGCGCCGACCAGCCTGATCCCGTGAAGGCGTAGCAGGAACACCTGGCGAACCTCAAGCGCCGCCGTGAGGTGCTGAACGCCAAGCAATATTCCGCCCTCCATTTCAGGGGCGGCGAGACCGATCTGACGGTGGGCCTGGCCGATGACCACCTGTGGGGCGGCGGGGCGGCGGATACCCCCGGCGGCATCACCTTTACCGCCAATATTCCCACTGAGGAAGTCTGGACTGCCCCGCATCGGGGGCGTGTGGACGGCGTGGTGGTCAGCACCAAGCCGCTGTCGTACAACGGCACGCTGCTGGACGGCATCCGCATCGAGTTCAAGGACGGGCGTATCACGGGGGCCACCGCCAGCAAGGGACAGGCCACCCTGGAGAAGATGATCGACACCGACGAGGGCAGCCACCGTCTGGGCGAGGTGGCCCTGGTGCCGCACAGCAGCCCGATCTCCAGATCCGGCCTGCTGTTCATGAATACCTTGTATGACGAGAACGCCGCCAGCCACATCGCCATCGGCAGCGCCTACCGGGGCAACGTGAAGGGCGGCGTGGATATGAATGTGCAGGATTTTAACGCGAGGGGCGGCAACGACAGCCTGACCCATGTGGATTGGATGATCGGCAGCGGCGAGATGGACGTGGACGGCGTCATGAAGGACGGCAGCCGCGAGCCGATGATGCGGGCGGGCGAATTCGTGATCTGAGCGCAGGGCGACAGTCTTTAAAGCTGTCCAGGTGGCCTCTGATAAGCCATCTGGACGGCTGTTTCTCTGGCTTCCAGAGATATATCCTGATCCATGAAGTTCGAATTGCCCGGCCTGACTTTTGGGCCTGCGGATAGCCTGATCGAGCATATCCAGCGTCACCGCCTGACCATCCGGGTGGCGGCTGATCCAGGGGCAGAGGAAGCGCAGGCGGCGGCCCTGGGCCTGAGCGTCGAGGCGTTCCGGCGTCTGCGCGCGTCGTTCGATGTCCTGCCTCAGCGCTAGCCGCCGCGCCCCACCATCTCGCCGCTTCGCATCAGCATAGCCTCGAATTCGCCGAAGGGGGAGTACGCCCCGGACCAGCGCACGGCGGCCTCGATGTCGTAGGCGACGGCGCGGAAGTCTGCTGTCCAGCGCCCGCCGCGTTCCTCCAGCAGCGTCCAGCGGGCGCGCGGATCGCCGTCCACCTGATCGCTGACCGAGCCGCTGTTGACCACCAGCGTGTCGCCCACGCGGGTTGCGCCGGGCCGGTGGGTGTGGCCGCACAGCACGACTTCAGCGTTCAGGGGTTCAATCATTGCGCGCAGATCGCGCGGGTCACGGGCGCGGTAGTATCCCGCTCCATGCCCCCGCTCCGGCTCATTTTCCCAGTGCCACAGCAGCATCTCCCAGGCGCTCTGCGGCGTGCCGTGGCAGGCGAACAGTCGTCCGTCCAGCACGCGGGCGGTCAGCGGCAGGGCGGCGAGGCGCTCCAGGGTGGCGGCGTCCATCTGGGTGGCCAGCCACGCGCCGATCTCCAATGAGATTTTTGCGCGCCGTCCGCCCGGCCACAGCTTTTCCTCGTTGTTGCCGCGCACCTCGGTGGCCCCCAGTTCGGCCTGCAACGCGGCGGCGCGGGCCGGATCGGCGCTGCCCTCGATCTGGTCTCCCAGATTGACGATCAGATCGGGTGAGGTGGCCCGGATGTCTGCCAGCACCGCCTCTAGCGCAAAGGCGTTGCCATGAACGTCACTCAGAACGGCGACCCGCACGGCTAGTGGGCGTCCACGCCGATGACTTCGGCCACGTTTGCCGCGCCGTCGCGGGCCAGCAGGTCCGCCAGCCCCCGGCTCAGCCGACGCACCAGCCCCGGCCCCTCGTAGATCAGGGCGCTGTAGACCTCCAGCAGGCTGGCCCCGGCGCGCAGCTTGGCGTAAGCATCGGCGGGGCTGAAAATGCCGCCGACGCCCACGATGGGCAACCCTCCCCCGGTCAGACGGTACGCTTCGCGGATCAGCGCGGTGGATTTCTGCGTCAGCGGACGTCCGCTCAGGCCACCCGTCTCACTCGACTTCTTGCTGAACAGGCCGTCTCGCCCCAGCGTCGTGTTGCTGATGATCAGGCCGTGCGCACCCGCGTCCTGCACGGCTCCCACGCTGGCCTCGAAGTCGGCAGGGTGGAGGTCTGGGGCCAGCTTGACCAGCACCGGCGGGCGGCGC
Source organism: Deinococcus frigens DSM 12807 (assembly GCF_000701425.1). Lineage (GTDB taxonomy): Bacteria > Deinococcota > Deinococci > Deinococcales > Deinococcaceae > Deinococcus > Deinococcus frigens. The sequence continues at coordinate 134,025 of NZ_JNIW01000002.1, forward strand.
AGGGTGCGGACCCGGCCCGAGTCCACCTCAGCCAGGACGGCGCGGACCAGTTCGCCCAGACCGTCTGCCGCCTGCAAGGCCCGCAGACCGGGGGTGTTGGGGCTGCTGACGTTGATCACGAAGGCGTCGGCCACGTCCTGCAAAGCGTGAACGCATTTTAGATAATCCCCGGCAGCCGCCTCGTTGGGCGTGTCCTTGTTCCTGCCGATGTTGACCCACATAGGCGCAGGTTGGGCGGGCAGGGCGCTGAGGCGGGCGTGCAGGGCGGCTGCCCCCGCGTTGTTGAAGCCCATGCGGTTGATCAGCGCCTCGTCTTCCAGCAGCCGGAACAGGCGGGGCCGCTCGTTTCCTGGCTGGGGCCGGGGCGTGACCGTGCCGACTTCCAGAAAGCCGAAGCCCAGAGCCGCAAAAGTGGGGACCGCCACCGCGTTCTTGTCCAGCCCCGCCGCCAGCCCAATGGGCGAGGCATAGGACTGACCGAAGACGGTTTGCCCCAGCGCCGCGTCAGGCGATGTGACGGCACGGGCCAGCGCAGGCCAGACCGGAACTTTGGAGGCCGCTTCCAGCACACTCAGGGTCAGGTGGTGGGCGTCTTCGGCGTCCAGACGGAACAGCAGCGGGCGGGCAAGGCGACGGTACATCGCCCGACAGGATACGCATATGGCGGCGTTGAGGCGGTGGTCTGGCTCGCATCACCGCCGACCCTGAAATTGAAAAAGGCGGAACCAATTTCCCGGCCCGCCTTTCCCGTTTGCTCTCCAGTCCTTAGGGCACGGCTGAGCCGCCGTAACTGCCCTCGATCTGCACCAGCCGCGAGTGCTGCTGGCGTTCGCTGTCGGCGATCAGGTCTGCCAGGGTGGTGTTGCCCAGCACGTCGCGCAGGGCGGCATCCACGCGGAACCACAGGTCCTGGGTGCCGCAGACGTTCTGGCTCTCGCAGGTGTGGTCATCCTCCACGCACTGCACCGGGGCGATGCTGCCTTCCAGTGCGGTGACCACATCGTAGGCGTTGATCTCTGCCGCCGGGCGGGCCAGCCGGTAGCCGCCGTGCGCGCCCCGGATGCTGCGGATAAACCCGGCGCGGCGCAGGTTGCTGGCGATCTGCTCCAGGTAATGCTGGCTGAGGCCTTGGCGCTCGGACACGTCCTTGAGGGGAACGGCGTCGCCGCCCTGCCGTCCGATCTCGATCATGGCGCGCAGGCCGTACTGAGCTTTCGTCGATACCCACATGTGTTGCAGTCTACCATTTAATTCCTGGTGAACTGTAGGGGATTAAGAAGGGGCGGGAGGCGGGGGGTCCGTCCTGCGTACAATTCTGGCGTGACCCCGGCCCTGCCCCATCTCTCTCCTGCCGACGTGCTGCTGCGTCTGCGGGGGGCGAATGCGCCGGGTGTGGCCCTGCTGGAATCGCTGGGGCCAGCCGTGCCCTATGGCCGCTACTCGTTTCTGAGTGCGTGGCCGACACAGGTTCAGTCCACCTTGCCCGCGCGTCCCAGCGGCAACACCCCCTTCCCCGCGTGGCTGGGCGGCCTGAAATACGAGGCGGCGCGGGAGTTTGATTTAGAGGCGCACCCAGCGCACGGCGAGGCGGCATGGTGGGGCTTTTATCCATCTGGTCTGGTCTGGGACCGCCTGACTGAAACGCTGGAAGTGGTGGGCGAGGCGCATTTGGACTGGGGGGAACTGCTGGACCTTGACCCGGCTACAGCTCCGACGCTGAACGTGGACAAATTTGGTGCGGACGACGTGGATTATCTGGCGGGCGTGCGGGCCATTCAGGAGCTGATCCGGGCCGGGGAGGTCTATCAGGTTAACCTCTCGCGGGGGGTGAGGGCGCGGGCGGGCGGCGATCCGCTGGCGGCGTACCTGCGGCTGCGGGGGCTGAATCCCAGCCCGTTCATGGCCTTTTTGGATATGGGGAAGGAGGTGGTGGTGTCGTGCAGCCCCGAGCGGCTGGTGGACTGGGTCGGAGACGAGGTTTCCGCCCGCCCCATTGCCGGAACCCGGCGGCGCGGCCAGACCCCTGCCGAGGACGCCGCGCTAGAGGCCGAACTGCGCTCAAATCCCAAGGAAGTCGCCGAACACCTGATGCTGGTGGACCTGGTGCGCCATGACCTGGGCCGCGTTTCAAAGGCGGGCAGTGTGCATGTGCCAGAGCTGATGCTGGTGGAACGCTACAGCCACGTCATGCATCTGGTCTCAGAGGTGCGGGGTCAGGCGGCAGACGGCGTGACGCTGCGCGAGGTGCTGGCCGCCACCTTTCCGGGCGGAACCATCACGGGCGCACCCAAACAGCGGGTGATGACCGCCATCTGGGACCACGAGCCGGGACCGCGCGGCTGGTACACCGGCAGCGTGGGGATCATCGGCGGGGCGCGGGTGGACCTGAATATCCTGATCCGCACGGCGGCGTTCACCCGTCTGGAAGAGGGCTGGGAGGTGGAGGTCCGCGCAGGCGGCGGCACCGTCATTGACTCGGACCCGCAGCACGAGGCAAAGGAGACCGTTCACAAGGCCCAAGCGCTGCTGAGTGCGCTCTCTGGCGTGCCGGGGCGTGCTGCCCAGCCGCCCGCACCGCCCACGCCGGGCCGCGTGTGGACGCCTCCATCTGTCCCCGGTGCAGCGGGCCAGGGTTTGCGGGTGCATCTGCTGGACAACCGCGACTCGTTCACCTGGAATCTGGTCCATGACCTTCGGGCGCTGGGTGCGGCAGTCACGGTCTTTTCGCAGGATGCGGAGGTTCCAGAAATCCTGCACGCCCACCCGGACGCCGTACTCACCGGGCCGGGGCCGGGAACGCCGGACACCAGTGGCCCCACACTAACCCTCACCCGCGAATGCCTGCGCCTGGGCCTGCCGCTGCTGGGCGTGTGCCTGGGCCATCAGGCGCTGGGGCAGGTGCTGGGCGGCACGGTGGAGAGGGCCAACCCTGTGCATGGCCGCCCGGAAGCGGTGCAACACGGCGGCGACGGGCTGTTTGAAGGCGTGCCACCCGGCGCGGCGTTCGGGCGTTATCACTCGCTGGTGGTGCGCGGGCTGCCGCCGGAATACATCACGGCCACGGGTGCAGGCGGCGAAACTATGGCTGTGGCCGTGCCTGGAAAACCCGCCTGGAGCGTGCAATTTCACCCTGAAAGCGTCCTGAGTCCGGCGGGCCGGGTGCTGCTGGGCAACTGGCTGCGGCTCAGTGGCGAGTGGAAGCAACAGAAGGCGGGGCGGGTGCTGGAGGTTTGAAGCCTCTGCCTCCCAAACTGGATCGCCCCGCGTGGTTGCACGGCATGACGGCCTTCACCACCGTCCGCACGCGCCGGAGTGAACCACTGCTGTGGTCCGCGCATCTGGAGCGGTTGCGCCGAACCTGCGCGTTCCTGGGGTTGCCTGCGCCAGATGGGGAACTGCCCACGCTGGAGCCGTGGCCCTGGGGCCTGCTGCGCGTCACGGTGGAGGCAGAAGGCACCTTCCGCCTCCACCGCCCCCTGACCCCTGGCCCGCGTCCGTCAGAGGGCGTGCGCGTGCGCCTGACCGACATTCAGGTTCACCCGCAACTGGCCGCGCACAAGACCGGAAATTATCTGCCGTATCGCCTCGCCATGCAGCAGGCCGGGGAGGCCTTCGAGGCCTGGCTCGTCGGCCCGGATGGCACGCTGGCGGACGGCTCCCGCACCTCGCTATTGTTGGAAATTGATGGCCAGTTGATAGTCCCAGCGGGTGGATTGCCGGGCGTCACGCGTGCTGCGTTTCTGAAAGGCCGTGAATGGTCAGAGCGCAAGGTTCACTGCTCAGAACTGCCCACCGTGACCCGCGCCTGGATCTGCGGCAGCGGCGTGGGCACCGTGCCAGTGCGGGAAATTGTGGGCGCTGGCTGGGGCGTAACCTTGTCTGCGAAGTGGCCTCAGACGGATAATCCGGCGCTGATCTGGCCGGAAGGGTAGGGCTGTTATCCGCTCACCCGCCCCAGATAGGCCTCGCCCCTTGGAGTGAGTTTAAGCAGGGCCAGCGGCGCAACCTCGCCGTCCGCGTTGCGGCACATGCTTTTCAGGGCGCACGGGCCGCACGAACAGCCGTCGGCGGCAGGCATGGCCTCCTGCACGTAGCCGCCGGTTTGCAGGGTTCACAGCATGCCGCTCAGGGCCGCCTCCGAACTGCCCAGGTCACGGGCCAGCTCGGAGGGCGTGCGCGGCTCTCCGGCCACGGCGCGCAGGATGACGGCCAGCGGAGCCATTACAGCAGCCTCACGGCAACCTGATAGACGGCGAAGGCCACCACCCATGCGGTCGCCATCTGCCAGCCCACCGTCACCCAGGCCAGCCGCCGCCCATGCTCCTGTGCCAGCGCGCCCACCGTGGCAATGCAGGGCGTGTACAGCAGCACGAACACCAGATAGGCCAGGGCAGAGGCCGGGGTGAATGCCTTTGCCAGCGCCGCCGCCAGCGGGGTCTGTGTCTCGGGGGCGGCGGCGCTCAGGCTGGGCAGGGCCAGCACCGTGGGCAGGGCTGAGACGCTGGCCGCAACGGTCTCCCAGGTGGCGGTCACGGTCTGCTGAAGGCCGTCCAGCACGCCCAGCGGCTCGGGATTGGCGGCAATCTCGCCCAGGTAGATCTGCCCCAGCGTTCCCACCACGACTTCCTTGGCGATAAAGCCGGGAATCAGCGCGCCCGTCGCCTGCCAGTCGCCAAACCCCAGCGGCGCGAAAATGGGCGACACCGCCCGGCTGACCGTGCCGAACAGGCTGTCCTGCGGCGGCACCGTGGCGAATTTCTGGCCCGAGACGGCGGGCAGCGCCAGCAGCAGCCAGACCACCGCCACCGTGCCCATGACCGTGGTGCGGGCGCGGCGGGCAAACGAGGCGGTGCGCCGCCACGCGTGCTTCCACAGCACCTTCCAGGCGGGAAAGCGGTACGGCGGCAGCTCCAGCAGCACGCCGCCGCCCTCGGCGGGCAGGCCAGTCCGGCGCAACACCAGCGCGAAGAAAAAGGCCACCGCCATGCCCAGCACGTACATGCTCCAGACCAGCCAGCTTCCCGAACGCGGAAACAGCGCGGCGGCGAACACCACGTACACCGGCAGCCGCGCCGAACAGCTCATGAACGGCAGGATCATGCTGACCAGCACGCGGTCACTGCGCCGCTCCAGCGCGCGGGTGGCGTAGATGGCTGGAACATTGCACCCGAAGCCCAGAATCAGCGGAATAAAGGAGCGCCCATCCAGCCCGATGCTCCGCATGGCGCGGTCCATTAAAAAGGCGGCGCGGGCCATGTAGCCGCTGTCTTCCAGAAAGCTCATGGCGAGGTACAGGACCAGCAGCGTGGGCAGAAAGCTCAGGACCGTGCCCACCCCCGGAATGATCGCGCCCACCACCAGATCGCGGCCCAGCGGGAACCACGCGAGGGCCGCCGCCGCCCAGCCGCCGATGATCGTCTGAAGCGGGCCGCCGATCAGAGAGACGAAGGGCGAGGCCACGCTGAAGGTCAGCCGGAAGACCATCAGCACCAGGGCCAGGAAGATGGGAATACCCAGGACGGGATGCAGCGCCAGCCGGTCCAACCGCTCACTCAGCGTTCGCCGCGCCTGCGCCTGCGGAACGGCCAGCCGCGCCAGATCGCCCGCGCGGGCGTAACGGGATTCGGCAATCTCGATCAGGGCGTCCACGCCCTCGGTTTCCAGCGCGGCCAGGTGGGCGTCTGCGGCGTCCAGAAGGGCGCTGTGGCCCGTGGCGGCCAGCCGTCCGCGCACGCTGGGATCGCCCTCCAGCAGCGCGAGGGCCAGGTAGCGGTGCGCGTGGGGCGGCAGGGTGGGCATCCCCAGCATGCGGGTGGTCAGGTCATTGGCCGTCGCCTCGATAGCGGGCGGATACCGAACGGCAATGCCCAGCGTCGCGCCCTTGAGCACGTCGCCCATCAGCTCCGAGGTTCCCTGGCCCCGGCTCGCCACCGTCTCGTGACCGGCACGCCCAGCGCGCGGGACAGGGCGGCGGCGTCCACCGTCATGCCCTTGTTCTTCGCCTCGTCCACCAGATTCAGGGCCACCGCCACCGGCAGCCGGAAGTCCAGCAGTTGCAAGGTCAGATACAGGTTGCGTTCCAGATTCCCGGCGTCCAGCACGTTCAGCACGGCGTCGGGAGCCTCGTCCAGCAGGGCGGTGCGGGCGATCAGCTCCTCGGGCGTGTGCGGGCTGAGGGAATACGCGCCAGGCAGGTCCAGCAGGTGAACGGCGCGGCCCGCGTAGTCCAATTTTGCCTCCCGCTTCTCGATGGTCACGCCGGACCAGTTGCCCACCTTCAGGCGCGTTCCGGCCACCGCGTTGATCAGCGTGGTCTTGCCCACGTTGGGGTTGCCCACCACCACGACTCTGGGTTCGCTGGCCCCCTTCAGGCGGCCCAGGGTGGCCAGGCAGGCGGCCTCGTCGGGGACATGCACGCTGGGCAGAGGCAAAGTGGCCGTCACAGTGTCAGCTTCACTGCCGCACCCGAATGCCGTGCAGATCGGCAGCGCGCAGGGCCAGATTGGTGCCGTTGACACGGACTTCCAGCGGATTGCCCAGCGGGGCGCGGCGCACCACCATCACCGGAGCGCCGCGCACAAAGCCCAGCTCCAGCAGGCGGCGGCGCAGCGGATGCGCCGGGTCCAGGCCCACCACATGCGCGCTCTCGCCGGGGGCCAGCAGGTCCAGCGTCCGTTCGTTCATGCCTGCTCCGAGGTGAGAAATCCCATACCCGATCAGATTACTCGGATTAGCCGAAAAGGCAAGGCGGGAAGCGTCACACTTTCAGGTCAGGTCTCCAGGCTGTCCCAGAACCCGCGCATGTCCTCCGGCAGTTCCACCGTCGCCACCATCTGCGCCCCGGCCCAGGGAAAGGCAATTCGAGCGGCGTGCAGCGCTTGACGGGGCAGCCCCAGACGGGCGGTGAGTTCGGAGGTCTGTCCAGTTTCGATGAATTCCACGAAGGCGTCGCGCTCCGGGCCGTAGATCTTGTCGCCCACCATCGGCAGACCCAGGTGAAACAGATGCGCCCGGATCTGGTGCAGGCGGCCCGAACGCGGGTGCGCCTCGATCAGCGCGTGTCCGCCCCGTTTTTCAAGCACCCGGAAATCGGTCACGGCGGGGCGTCCGTTGGGAACCACGGCCTGCCGCATCAGCACCCGGTTGGCCGCGCCCAGACCCAGATCACCCAGCGGAGCGTCCAGCGTGCGCCGCTCCCAGTCGGGCATGCCGCGTACGATGGCATGGTAGGTCTTGCCTACCAGATGCGTCTTGAACAATGTAAAAAAGCGCCGCGCGGCGTCGGTGTCGCGCGACAGGACCAGCAGGCCGCTGGTTTCGCGGTCCAGGCGGTGCGGCGGCGAGAGGTCCGGCTCCCCGGTTTCGCGCTGCATCCAGGCCAGCACGTCCGGCACCTCCACGCGCCCGCCGCTGTGAACCCCAACGCTGCGAACCCGGTGCGTCAGCCACAGCGCGGGCTTGTGGACGAGGTAGAAGTCGGGATGCTCGGTCACGATGCGGGGTTTTTCCGGGGAAGCGGAGGTCAAATCTCCCACACGCTTCGGTAGTCGCGCCCGCGCAGGCGTTCGGAGAGATCAACCGTGCGGTCCACCGTTCTGGACAGTCGCCCCGCCAGCCATTCTCCCGCCACTTGTGGCGCGTCCCAGTGGGCCGAGGTGGCGTACACAAAATGAGGGTTGATCACGCAGCGGAAGTCGTACATCAGGCCCAGCGCGAACGCCCCGTGGCTGAGATACCCGTGGTCCAGCCCGCCGGACACCAGAAAGGTGACGGGCTGATCGAACCACGCGCCGTGCAGATTGCGCTCCGGGTCGCTGCTGCCGGTCAGTTCCACCAGCGTCCGCGCCCCGGAACCCAGCCCCCAGTTGTAGACGGGAACGCCCAGCAGCACACCGTCGGCCTCAAGAATGGTGCGGTGGTACAGGTCTGCGTTGGGGTGGGCGTAACAGCCAGCGTTGTCAAACGGCGGCAGCGGCGTCTCGCGCAGGTCCAGGTGCGTGACCGTATGTCCGGCCTCGCGCAGTTGCCGGGCGGCCAGCGCACACAGCCAGGCGCTGCGGCTCTCGGGATCGAGGCTGGTGGACAGGACGGCGAACTTCATAACGGCAGGCTAGCGTGTCGGCGCGGGTTTGCCCTCCGCCTCCATCCTCTTCAGGTAGGCGATCCGGTCCGGCGTTCCCGGATGCGTGCTGAGCAGGTCAAAGATGGACGGGCCGGACTTCTTCGAAGATCCACCCGACTCATCCGAATCGTCCTTTGCAAGCCGCGCCAGGATGGTTTGCAGAGGCTTTGTGGTGCCGTAGGTTCCCAGCATGTAGTGGCCCGAAACCTGATCCGCCTGGGTTTCCGCCGCGCGCGAGTAGCCGCCGCTGAGCAGGGCCGCCGGGACCGCCGCCGCAAATGTTCCCGCGCTGACGATATCGCCGGTGATCACGGTGGTCACCAGCGTCAGCCCCAGCGCCTGATACACGCCTGCCAGGCCGTGTCGGCTGGTCACGTGCCCGGTTTCGTGGGCCAGCACGCCCATCAATTCGCGGTCACTTTTGGCCAGGGCCACCAGTTGATCGGTCATGACCACCGTGCCGCCGGGCAGGGCAAAGGCATTTGTGCCCAGCCCCTTTGCGCCCAGCCCATTGGGGCCGCCTGGTTCGCCGTCGCGCAGCAGCAGGCGGTAGGGGTAGCCGCCGCCCGCCCAGGCCGCCACCTGCCGGAACTCGGCCTTGAGCCGGGCCTGCCGCGCCGCGCTCAGTCTGGACGGGCCGAAATACTCGCCCTTTTGCAGCAAGTTGATGGTCTCGCGGTCAAAGGTGGCCAGCACGCTGCGGGGCGTGGCGAAGGCCGCCTGCCGTGCCACTGCCGGAATGCCGTAGACGACGAACAGCGCCAGCGCTGCCAGCGAGACGCCCAGCGCGGCCAGCGCCGCCCACCAGCGCGATTCCAGGGCGCGCACGCCACTCAGGGCGCGGTTGCGTCCGGTGGCGCGCTCCCAGGCGCTGACGCCCGCGTCGTCGCGCGTCTCGAAACGGCCCCCGCCCGGCAGCGTCACCGCGCGGCGCACGCCCGGCACCGGGGCCTCCACGCCCAGCAGGTGGGCGGGCCACCTCTGGACTGGGACCGAGCCGTCCGCCAGCTCCAGCGTCGCGGTCTGTGCGTCCACCCTCAGCGTGGCGGCCTGATCGCGGCTGCTGCGGCCATCGAAATACACGCCCTGCAAGACGGTCTGACCGGCGTCGCGCGTCATGCTAGAACCCCACCTGAATGTCCAGCAATTCGGTGGCCGCCTCGCCGAACGCCGAGGTCTCGCCGCCCACCCCCGCCGCAAAGTCGTCCAGCGGGGCGATGGCGCGTACGGTCAGGCCGCCCAGCACGTAGCGGTTCTGGCGCACCGCCGCCCACGGGGTGGCCAGCCCCAGCGTCAGCACCCGCGCGGCGCTGTTGGTCACGCTGATCCAGACCAACCGCCAGGGGCTAAAGGTGGCCCGCGTGCGGATCACGCCGCTCAGTTCCATGTTGTTGAGGACATATGCCATCGTCGCGCCACGCACGTACTGCCACGCCACCACGTACAGCACCAGGACGGCGATGTACCCCGTCAGCGCCACTGCTAGAAACGGCGTGGAGGATGCCAGATTCGTCGGATCGATGTCGCCCAGATCGAAATTGCCCAGCAGCGAGGCCGCCAGCGCGATCAGCGGCACGCCGATCAGCACGCCGCCCGCGATGGTCAGCCCCAGCGCGGTCAGGCCGATCAGGTAAAAGGGACCGACATCCCCCCGGAAGGCGGCGCGGGCCGAGCCGTAGGCCAACCCCTCGCCCTGATAGCGCCGCTGCATGGACCACGCCCACGGCAGCGCCAGCCCAAAGGAAATGCCCGCCACGAAATTCGCCAGCAGGTAGGCCACGTATGCCCCGCCCACGGTGCCGTGAAAGCGGAAGCGCAGTCCCCGGTGAACGGTGTTGACCGCCTGGAAGCGCATCGACTGGCGCACCAGCAGCGGGTAGGCGGCGGCATACATGACGGCCAGCGCAGCGGCCACCCACTGCGTCGAGTCGAAATTGCTGGACACCGCGTAGGCCACGAACAGCGCGGCCACGATCAGGTAGCCGCGCAGCAGCGCCGCCGGGTTGGCGCGGTACTCGAAGTTCTGGCCGTCCACCCAGGTGTGCCCGTAAAAATACTGCCGGTTGCGAACCCGCGCCCACGGCAAGTACAGCCCCAGCGTCACGAAGGTCAGCGCGATGTTCACGATCCACAGTCGGAAATACTCGCCCGCCGTACCAGTAAAGCCGACGGGATACTCGGTCACCGTGCCGGGCGCGGCGGGTTCGGGCTGGAGAGCGCCCGGCGGCGAGGACTGGACCTCGCGGCCCGGGGCTGGAGCGTCATTCGGAGGCGCGGCGGGATCGGTCATCTGCCTGACATGCTATGCGCTGAAAAGGCGGGGTGGATGACGAAGCGTGGAGGGGGTGAAGGGGCGCGGTGGGGGTCTGCCTCGCTGCCGACTTGCTCAGGAGTTGCACCTATGAATAGCGCGGGAGCAGCGTCCCAGACGATAAATCTTGACCTGCTCGCGTGGGGCGGTTTCTGCCATTCTCTCGCCTTCCTCCGCTCCCCCGCATCTCAAAAGCCCAGTGTCTCAATGCTGTCGTCACGCCTTTCATCATTTTCCCGAACCGATCACGCCTATCCAATTTCGCCAGACCAGTCTGGCGATTACTCTGGGATTCTCCCGCCAGGAGAGGTTTTTTCTGATTATGCAGGTGCAACTCCTGAGACTTGGGTTGAACCTGCGGTCCTGCCGAAACCATTGGGTTGTGTCCAGATCACCTGTTCTCCCGTCTCTGGCTTGTAGGTTCGGTGCATATTGTGAACCGGAGTCTCGGAACCAGCAAAGGCATTGCCGCCATCTGGTACGGGGGCAAGCTCCGCCCGCTGCCGCTGACCCCGGCCCTTTCTCCTATAGAGGAGAGAAATGCAGCACGTCTCAGACGATGAATTTCTCATCGCACATCAAGCGTTGCAAAGGGGAGGAGCCGGAAGCCCTTCTGCCCAAAGAGGGGTTGACTGCCAAGCCGTCCGTTCTCCCTTATCCCTTCGCTGCCGCCACGATGTCCGGCAGGTGGTCCGGCAGACTCAGCATCGGCAGGTCAAACACAGTTTTCGCCGGTTCGTTGGGAGCGGTGTTGCCCTGCTTGAGCATGGCGTACTGGTCTTTGGTGATCGGCGGATTGGGCAGCAGGTTCATCAGCGGCACGGCCAGATTCATCAGCGGCAGCGGCACCGGAACGATGGGCTTTTTCTTGCCCAGCGCGCCGAGTTCCAGGTCCAGCAACTGCCGGAAGGTGTATTCGTGCGGGCCGGTCAGGGCGTAGGTCTCGCCCAGGCCAGTCTCCGATTCGGCGGCCCCGGCGAACGCCTGCGCCACGTCCTGCACGCTGACAGGGCGAAAGGGAAAGGTGCCGTCGCCAATCTGCGGCACGATGGGAGCGGCGCTGACCAGTTCGCGCAGCACCCGCCCGAAGAAGTCGTCGCCCACGCCGAAGATCAGGCTTGGCTCGAAGATGGTGTATCTCAGGCCGCTGTCCCGTACCAGCGTCTCGGCGCGGCCTTTGCTGGCGCTGTAGCCGCTGGCGCTGTTCACATCTGCACCCAGCGCGCTCATGTGCACGTAGCGCGCCCCGCGCGGCACGGCGGCCAGCACATGCCGGGTGCCGTCTACATGCACTGCCTGGAAGGTCTGTGCGCCCTTCTCGGCAATGATGCCCACCAGATGGATCACGGCGTCGGGGTCCGCCTGTGCCACGGCGTTCAGCACGCTGGCCGGATCGGTCACGTCCAGCTTGATCGGCTGGCCAGGCCCGCCCTCCCGACCATCGCGGCTGCCTGCCCAGACCTGATGCCCGCGCGAGACGAGTTCCCTGACGACGGCCTGCCCCACAAAACCGGTTCCCCCGGTCACAAGTATGTTCATAGTCTCCTCCTTTGTCTCCATCTCACCGTCTGTACGCTACGGCATTTCGGGTGTGTGCCGAGGCGCGTCTGGACGGTGGCCCAGCGCTCTGGAAATAATGGCTGTGGCCGCCGGGGCGTCTGGGCCAGCATAGTGGCCGCCCAGTTCGGCAGCCAGTTCGGGGCGGGCGTTGATCAGCGCCCCGCCCAGAAAGACCGGCAGCCCCAGCCGTTGCAGGATGGGTCTCGTGGCTGCCGGGGACGCACCGTTCGACGCACCGTTCAACGCCCGCCCGCCCTTTGCCGTGCCTGCGGGTGGCTCTGCGGGCCATCCGGGGTCCGGCACCCAGCGCCCGCCGCTCCACTCTCCGGGCACCCAGTCTCCGGGCACCCAGCCTTCCAGCGCCCAGTCCCCGTTGACCGCCAGCAGGATGGCCTGCGCGCCGCGCTCATGGGCGAAGGTGGTCAGGTCACCCAGCGGCACGTTCGCGCCCAGATAGGCCACCCGCACCCCCCGGCGGCGCAGGGCCAGGGTCAGCATCATCAATCCCAGCTCGTGCTGTTCGCCGGGGGCGCAGGCGGCCACCACCAGCGGTCCAAAGCCGCCGCCCCGGCCCTCCTCGCTGCCCGCGATCTCCATCAAAGCCGACAGGCGCGAGCGCAGGTAATGACTGGCCCCGCGCTCGTGGGCAATGGTGATCTCGCCGCGCGCCCACAGCTCTCCGATCTCCACCAGCGCCGGGGACATCACTTGGGTCAACACGTCCTCGACGGGCAGCCGGGCGTGGGCCACCGCCAGAAGGTCCCCGGCCCACGCGTGATCGGCGGTGATCAGCGCCTGCGCCAGCGCGTGGGCCAGATCAGGCAGGTCAACCGGGGCGCGCGCGGGCGCGGGCCGCGGCTCAGGCCCAGGCTCCGGATTCCCGGCGTGGCCCACCGGCACCCCGCGCAGGGTCAGTTCCGCCGCCAGCCGGGCGCTGATGCCGCGCCGCTGGTGTTCCAGCATCACCCCGATGTCCCGGACATCCTCGGGCGAATACAGGCGGTAGCCGCTCTGGTTGCGAACCGGGTGCGGAAAACCGTACCGCCGTTCCCACTGGCGCAGGGTCGCGGCGGCCACCCCGGTCTGGGTCTCTACTTCTGAGGCGGTGAACATGGCCGTTTGCGCCCACTGTCCGTTGGTCCCGCCCGCATCAGTCATGGCCACGCATTGTGCCGGAAAAGCACCTGGGGGACCGTAAGGCTTCGTGCCTAGACAAATTGTTGAGACCGTCCTCACGCGGCAATCTTCGCTCGAGCATCTGTCAAAAGAGTTCTTCACTTTTGACCCAAGACAGTGAGTGGGTTTTGCCGAGTATTAGGGACTGGCACAGCTCCGTAGGAGAGCATAGAAGCATCGGGGGTCTCTTTTCCCGATGCTGTAATTCGGACAAATGCTCTAGACTGCGCCGCACATGATCTGTCTGCCGTTCCCCGCCCCGCCCCCCCGCCCGGAGCGTCCATGAGCCACCTGTCGCGCACCCTGCCCGTCAAGCGCGCCGCGCACGTTTATCTGGTCCAGAACGGCAAACTGCTGCTGGTCGAGGAACGCATGGACGACGGCAGCATCTTTTACGGCCTGCCCGGCGGCAAGGCGCACCCCGGCGAGACGCTGGGCGACGCTGCGGTGCGGCAGGTGCTGGTGGAAACGGGCCTGACCGTCACCGATCTGGTCTTTCTCAGCCTGCTAGAAGGCGAGCTGCTGACCGGCACCCGCAACGAGTGCTACGCCAATTTCGGGCGGTTCACGGCCACCTTTTCCGGCGAGCTGAACCCCACTGACCCGGAGGTGGTGGGCATCCGCTGGGTGCCCTTCGAGCAGGTGGAGATGCTGGTCCGCTACGGCCCCCCGCCCGAGGTCGAGGAACGCAACCCGCTGATCTGGGTGCCCACCCGCGATTTTGTGGGGGGTGTGCCGCGCGCCTATTACCCGATCTAGGAAGAGGCTGAGACGCATGACACTGAGCCGTATGACACACTGCGCTGTCAGGTCATTGTGGGGGCAGTCCAGCCTGCTGGCGCTGGTCCTGCTGACGTGCGTGCAGGCCCAGACGCCGTTGCCGCAGACCGCTGTTCCCACGCTGCCACCACCGTCCGGCCTCGTCACCGCGCAACCGATTGGTGATTCGATCTTCCCGGCGCTGGGGCAGGCCGGGCTGGACGTGCTGAAGTACGATCTGGACCTGACGGTGGACCGCCCCGGCGCCTCCGAATTGCGCGGTACGGTGGTTTTAACTGTGACCGCCACCAAGTCCCTGCCTGTGCTGAGCCTGGATTTCCTGGGGCCGCCGGTGCTGGACTTGCGCTGGAACGGTCTCCTTGTCCCCTACCGCCACGATGGGACGGCGGGCAAACTCATCATTGGGCCGCCCCAGCCCCTGCTCCCTGGCACGCGGGCCGAGGTCGCAGTCAGTTTCGCCGGACAGGTGGGCGTGCGGCCTGACCCCGATCTGCCCCTGAACGTGGGCTGGCAGGCGGTCCCGGCAGAGGGTGAGCGCGTCGGCGCGAACTTTACCCTCAGCGAGCCGGACGGCACACGCACCTTTTTGCCCGTCAACGATCACCCATCCGATCCGGCCACCTTTACCACCCGCATCACCGTGCCAGCCGGGTATACGGCGGCGGCCAGCGGCGTGCAGCGCTTGGAGAAAGTTGCGCCGAACGGGAACCGGACCTTCGTCTTTGAGCAGGCGCAGCCGATTCCCACCTATGCGCTGGCGATTCATGTCAACCGCTTCGAGCGCGTGGACTCGCCCGCCGTGCCTGTCGGGGTTGGCGGCACGGAAGTCCTGCGGCGCGACTATTTTCCTGCTGGCATTGCGGCTGACACGCGCGACGCCTACGCCTCCACGGAAGGGGTCCTCCAGGTGCTGGCCGACTGGTTCGGCCCCTTCCCATTCAGCGCCTACGGCTCGGCCATCGTCACGCCGCGCGTTCCGGCGCTGGAGACGGCCACGCTGTCCACCATGCCGGTCGCGTCCAGCGCCGTGCGCGTGCTGGTCCACGAAACCGCCCACCAGTGGTTCGGGGACCGCGTGACCCTGGCCGACTGGTCCGAGGTCTGGCTCAACGAGGGGTTGGCCACCTACGCCGAACTGCTGTGGGCGCAGGCGCAGGGCGAGACGGGCAGCGAGATCGTGCAGGGGTGGTACGCCCGCGCAGGCCGCAACCAGACCCGCCCTCTCGTCGCCACCACCGAACGCCAACTGTTCGACACCACTGCCTACATCCGGGGCGCGCTGGCCCTGCACGCCGTCCGCGTGACCGTGGACGACGCGGCTTTCAGGGCATACCTGCGCGGCTGGGTCTCGGAGTTCCAGGACCGCCCCGTGACCACTGCCGATCTGCTGACCTACACCCACAGCAGGCTGGGTGCGCGGGCCGAGGCAGCGCTGCGGCTGTGGGTGGAGTCGCCGGACCTGCCGCCGATGCCAGAAAGGTGAAACAGATCAGAGCATTTGTCCGAATTACAGTTTCGGGGAAACAGACTTTCGATGCTTCCATTCTCTGCTACGGAGCTGTGCCAGTCCCAAATATTCCATCAAATTCACTCACTGTCTTGGGAAGAACAGACTCTCGTCGTGAGACAGCACCCGTATGGGGCTACTCCTCCCCATGAGGACGCTTGCCCGCCCGTTCGGCCAAAAGTGGACGGCTCTTTTGACAAATGCTCTAAACCGCCGACCATTCGATGAGGGCTAACCGCCAGAAAGCCGAGCAACCTTTGCGGTTGGACTTTTTGCCTCATCGACAGCGCTGCGATCACTTCACGCCACTCCACACGCCCGCTGGAGCAGCAGATGCAGCTCATCGCGGCCCAGCCGCCGGGCGTCCAGCGGCAGACCATCTGGCAGGCTGCTCAGGCCCTGCACGATGGGTGTGAAGTGGAATTCTGGGCGGGCGATCAGGTCACGGCGGGCGGTGAAGGCGATCACAACGTCGGCACGCAGCTCGAAATGGGCGTTCAGCTCGGCACGCAGTGGAAAGGGATCGCCCGACAGCAGGTCCACCAGCGCCGGATGCGGCTCGAAGCCGTCTTCCAGTTCCTTGAGAAGGCGGGCGGTGTCCAGAAAGATCGAGGCGTTGGGCAGGGTGTATCCGGCGATGCGGCGGCGGCAGACCTCTGGCGGATCGCCGCGCACGGTGCTGACGTTGCGCCCCGCCCGCGCCGCGCCCCCCAGCAGCGCCCAGAAACGCGACAGGCTGGAATAGCGCGCCAGCTCCACGTACCCGCCGGGCTTGCTGGCCAGCGGGCGGGTGGGCCGCTCGGCAGAGGCGGTCATGCGTCCATCTTACCCGCTCACACTCCAGAAAAGCCCTAAAGAATCGGTGAACACGGGCCTGGGCGCTTTAATCCTGTCGCAAAAGGCTGGAGGCGGTACAACACAGCATGACCAAATCCGCCCCCAATCCGCTGGCCCTGCTCGCGCAGATCGACATGGACGCCCTGGGCCGCCTGAGCCAGAAGGTGGACCTGCCCGCCCTGCTGAACGCCGCGTCCGGCATGAGCGACGGCCAGCTCAAGCAACTCTCGCGCATGCTGGCGGGCGGCAAGGAGGACAAGGAAAAGGAGCTGCCCGAGGCCAACGGCGACTTCTATGGCCAGATGGATACCCTGACCGGCGAGGAGCGCGAGGTGGCCCAGGTCACGCGCGCCTTCATGCACGAGCACGTCGCCCCAATCATGAACGAATACTGGAGCCGCGACGAGTTTCCCAAACACATCATCCCCGAACTGCGCAAGCTGGACCTGCTCCGCAAGATCTGGAACGAGGACGGCAGCCGCAAGCCCAACGCCACCGTCATGGAAGGACTCGTGACGCTGGAGGCGTGCAAGGTAGACGTGTCCACCGCCGTGTTCTTCGGCGTCCACGCCGGTCTGGCCTTTGCCAGCATCGCGCTGGGCGGCAGCGACGAGCAGAAAGCCGAATGGCTGCCCAGGATGCTGGACCTGGAAGCGATTGGCGCATTTGGTCTGACTGAACCCGAGGGCGGCTCGCAGGTCAGCCAGGGCATGCGGACCACCTGCAAGCGCGACGGCGACAGTTGGACCCTGCGCGGCCAGAAGAAGTGGATTGGCAACAGTACATTCAGTGACCTGACTGTGATCTGGGCGCGCGACGTGGACACCCAGGAGGTGCGCGGATTCATCGTGCGCGCCGGGACGCCGGGCTACACCGTGGAAAAGATCGAGGGCAAGATCGCCCTGCGGATCGTGGAAAACGGCCTGATCACGCTGACGGACTGCCGCATCCCCGACAGTGACCGCCTCCAGAACGTGCAGGGCTGGCGCACCACCGCCGAGGTACTCAAGATCACCCGCGCGGGCGTGGCGTGGCAGGGCGTGGGCTGCGCGATGGGCGCGTATGAACTGGCCGTGAACTACAGTCAGGACCGTGAGCAGTTCGGCAAGCGCATCGGCGAATTTCAGCTCATTCAGAATCATCTGGTGCATATGCTGGGCAACGTGACCAGCATGTTTGCGCTGTGCCTGCGCCTGAGCCACATGGCCGACGGCGGCGACATGAAAGACGAACACGCCGCGCTGGCCAAGGTCTTTACCGCCGCGCGCTGCCGCGAAACCGTGGCCCTGGCCCGCGAAACCTTTGGCGGCAACGGCATTCTGCTGGAGCACGGCGTCGCTAAGCACTTCGCCGACACCGAGGCGATCTACTCCTACGAGGGGACCAACGAGATCAATACCCTGGTGGTGGGCCGGGCCATTACCGGATTGAGTGCCTTTGTTTAAACACTTTTCAGCGAAAAGGGATGAGAGCTGCGTACGCTTATCCCTTTTTCCCCCCTTCTTTTTTAAGAGATTCTCAATACAGTGTTTCGCTGTTCCACACGACAAATGTATATGAGCCGCAGGTTAAGTGTAGGGATGCATGCTGTTCCAGCGGGGGCAGTATAAGTTGGGCGCATGACAGGCGTTTCCCGCAAACCTTAGTGGTTGGGAACGCCGCGCCAGGTTGGCCCCATACCCCCCAATCTGGTGCGAAAGGAGCAAGTATGACTTTGAACCGTGACTTCAATTCCCACCGTCTCTCCTGGCGCGGCATTATTGCCGGTCTGGTGGTGGGACTGGTCTCTACCCTGACCATTATCGCGTTGGGCGTCATCATCACGGCCCTGACCGGCCTGAGCCTGAGCGGCGTGGGCATCGCCGCCGCCATCTGGACCGGCATCGCCGCGCTGGTGGGCGCGTACTTGGCAGGATTGACTGCCGTGCGCTCCAGTGCCCCCGCCACCCAGAGTCAAGACGGCATTGCCGCCATGACGGGCGACGACGCTACCCTGACCGGTCTGGTGATGGGCAGCGTGCTGGTGCTGCTGACCACCCTGTTCGCCTTTAACAGTGCCTCGCGCATCGTCGGCACGGCCACCAGTGCGCTGGGCGGGCTGGTGGGCACGGCTGCTACCGCCACCGCTGGCGCGGACGGCGTGCAGGTGCCCGGTATCCAGGGCTTTTTCAGCAACATCACCCCTGCTGACGCCGAGGGGCTGATCGCCAACAATACCGATCTGGATCAGGAGCAGGTGACGGCCACCGCCAATGTGATCTCCGGGATCGTGCGCCGCGCCGGCAATGATCTGGGTGAGGTGGACCTGAGCAACATTGGGGACTTCGCCACCGCCCGCGTGGAGTCGATCAAGAAGGCCCTGAGCGGCCCGCAGTTCGTGACCCGTCTGGAACGCCAGGGGCTGAGCAACGCCCAGGCCACCGAAGTGCAGACCGAGGTCAACCAGTCGGTGGACCGCATCCAGAAGCAGGCCGATCAGGCCGTCAAGAATGCTGAAGCCACTGCCCGGAGCGCGGCCAGCACCGCAGGCTGGGGCTGGCTGCTGGTGGCCGGTCTGACCCTGCTGGCCAGCATCCTCGGTGCGCGTAGCGCGGCCACCCACGCCGTGACCAACGTCGCTGTCCGCAACCCTCCCAGCTATTGATCGCGGCATAAATTAGAGTCCATCAAGCGGCGCGGCAACTGGATGTATCTGACGCGCTGCCAGGCACCGACCAGTTTCTCCTTGAGGACGGTGACCGAACGGGCACAGAAATTCCCCAACACATTTCGTTTGACGTACGCCCACACGAGCTCAATTGGATTGAGCTCTGGCGCGTACGGTGGCAAGTACACCAACGACAGGCGTTCGTGGATCTCCACGAACGCCTGAACCATCTTCGCCCGATGGATACCCGCATTGTCCAGAATCACCACGATCTTCCCCTGGATGTGACGCAGGAGATGCCGGAAGAACGCGATCACGTCTCCACTTC
>NZ_JNIW01000003.1 GCF_000701425.1 Deinococcus frigens DSM 12807
ATCGCGCAGTATCTGATCAGGCCCGCCAATCTGCACGACACCACGGTGAGTTACGAGCTCAACCGCCGATGGCCCGACTTCGACGGGCCAAAAATCGTGGGCGACAAGGGGTACTGCTGCGTGGGCTACATCTACCCGCCCAAAGTCAACTCCCGATACGACACCGGATGGCGGCCAGACCGCCATCCGAAATTACGAAAACGCATTGAAACGGTGTTCTCGCAACTTGTTGCTGAGGGGATTCGGTCTGTTCAGACCAAAACGCTGGCCTCATTGCGGTTGCGCGTCGTCCTGGCCGTCATTGCCCACAATCTCACCAAGCCCTAAACGGGGTAATCAGCTTAATTTTATTTTGAGAAATTTTAGTCTCTCTGGAGATATCCAAGACCGAAACAGATCTTTCAGACACTCTAGCTAGGATTGTTTCTCTGATGGCATCTTCAGTAACAGAGCCTTCACTCAGCTTCCTTGGACTAGGGTCAACTAAATCCACCGCATAATCCATAATACTGAATAATAAATTCATTTGATCTACAGACTCTCCAAGGTCAAACCACTCACCCAGCTTGCGCGCCCCACTGAACTGCTCGTGAACATAGTTTTCAGCGTATCTCGGGTATGGAGCAAGTCTGTAGTGAATTATCTCCAGTCTCTCTCCCGTCTTCCTCTCCAAATAATTACGCCGTTTATTTACATCTTTGGTATAACCAACCTTGATGTTCCCAGAACGATTAGCTTTCTGTATGGCATATAAATACATCAGCTTTGACTCCTCGTTTACAGCACTTCAAACAACCCCGCCGCGCCCATGCCGCCGCCCACGCACATGGTCACCACCACATGCTTCGCACCCCGGCGTTTGCCTTCCAGCAGAATGTGGCCGGTCAGGCGTGCGCCGCTCATGCCGTAGGGGTGGCCAATAGAGATGCTGCCGCCGTTGACGTTGTACTTCTCCGGATCAATGCCCAGTTGGTCCCGGCAGTACAGCGCCTGCACGGCGAACGCCTCGTTCAGCTCCCACAGATCAATGTCGTCCACGGTGAGGCCGTGGCGTTTCAGGAGCCTCGGCACGGCGTAAATCGGGCCAATGCCCATCTCGTCGGGTTCGCATCCGGCCACAGCAAAGCCCTTGAACAGCCCGAGCGGTTGCAGGCCGCGCTCGCGGGCCATATCCGCGTCCATGACCACCACCGCCGCCGCGCCGTCCGACAGTTGCGAGGCGTTGCCCGCCGTGATCACGCCGCCCTCAATGACGGGCTTGAGTTTCTGGAGGCCCTCCAGCGTGGTTTCCGGGCGGTTGCCCTCGTCCAGCTTGCGCGTCACTTCCTGCTCGGAGATTTCGCCCGTCGCCTTGTCCTGCACCTTCATCGTGGCGGTCATGGGGACGATTTCGTGGTCAAACTTCCCGGCTTCCTGCGCCGCCGCCGTGCGCTGCTGGCTGGTCAATGCGTACTCGTCCTGCGCCTCACGCGAGATGCCGTAGCGCTGGGACACGACTTCCGCCGTTTGCAGCATGGGCATGTAGATGGCGGGCTTGTGCTCCATCAGCCACTCGCCGCGCAGATGGAAGGTGTTGGCGTGTTCGTTCTGGGTCAGCGAAATGCTTTCCAGACCGCCCGCCACGAAGATCTCGCCCTGTCCGGCCATGACGTGGTTGGCCGCCAGCGCAATGGTGTTCAGGCCGCTGGAGCAGAAGCGGTTGACGGTCACACCCGCCACGCTGACCGGAAATCCGGCACGCAGGGCGATCTGGCGGGCAATGTTGCTGCCCGTCGCGCCTTCGGGGTTGCCCGCGCCCATGATCACGTCCTCAATCTCGGCGGGGTCAATTCCGGCCCGCTGAACGGCGTGCGTGACGGCGTGTGCGCCCAGATCAGAACCGTGCGTGTCGTTGAGGAAGCCCCGGTAGGCTTTGCCGATGGGTGTGCGGGCGGTGGAAACGATGACTGCTTCGGGCATGTGTGTGACTCCTATAGAAGGTTGTGGGACTTAGGTTATTAGTCGTGGGGGAAAATCAGAAACTAGGGTTCAGAGACGCGGGTTTAAGAAAAACAATTTCTTCAGACCCGTCTAACTCGCCTTTCAAGCCAGGGCTAAGCTCCGTGACTGAACGGATTTTGGGGGCAGTGATTGGAACGCCCTCCAAGGCAACGGCGATACTTTCGCTAACCAGCTTGAGCAGCTCCTCACGGTCAGGCGCAGTGACGATGCAATGCAATTCAGGAACGAGGGCGTTCCAATTCCGTTTACCGCTATTGATGATGGTTAAGTGCATTCACGCCCCCCCGACTCAGACGATAACTACTGCAAATATTTATCGACACCAAAGTTTACAAAGACATGTTAAACATCTATCGTTCGCAGCTCCCTAATCTGGTCTATAGACTCCATCCAATAGAAACCGTTGGTTACTTCTACCAGTTCTCCTCCTTGGCCATAGACCATTTTTATGGTGGACGAGCCTTTCGCTCGAATGATTGCCTGTGATCCATCAGTGTAGATGGCGAGTTTATGCTCAATTTCAGATTGAGCCAGAAGCTCAGAAATATCTTTAAGCGATTGAAGACTTGCCCAACCAAACCAGCCTAAGTTCACTTGTCGAAACCACTGTACTTTAGGTTCCACCTGATGGGGAATTTTTACAATTTCAAGGACCGTTTTGTCTTCATCACTGAAGTAGAAAATGACTCCATCCAGAGAAGCGATGATCTCACCAGCTTCGATTTCCAGATTCTGTGCATAACTGCCTAGCATTTTTCGAATTTCAGTCAACCCAGTTTGAATCCTGAATAAACCAAACTTTGCGTTCCGCATAGCCGATAAAAATTGTAGCTGTGCTTCAGAAGACTGCATGACAAGTCCTTGAGCCTCAGCTTCTCCCCTTCGCCTTATCCCAGCCCCCAAACGTCCCACCCTCATCGGCCAGCTTCTGAAGCAGGGGCGCGGGCGTCTGGCCGTACTGTTTCAAGTCGGCCACCACGCTTGCCAGGCCCTGCTCATCGGCGTACTGCATGGGGCCGCCCCGGTAGGCGGGAAAGCCGTAGCCGTAGATGTAGATCACGTCAATGTCGCCCGCCCGCTGGGCAATGCCTTCCTCCAGAATCTTCGCGCCCTCGTTGACCAGGCTGTAGGTCAGGCGTTTGGTGGCCTCGTCCTGGCTGATCTCGCGCGGCGTGATGCCCTTCTCCTGGCGGTAATCGGCAATCAGTTGGGTCATCTCGGCGTTGGGTTTGGGCTTGCGGTCCTCGCCGTAGTCGTAGACGCCCGCAGCGGTTTTCTGACCCTTGCGGCCCGTCTCCACGATCCGGTCAATCCAGCCGTCCGGCTTGGGCTGCCCGGCCACCTTCGCCTGATGCTGGCGGATGGCGTAGCCGATGTCCAGGCCCGCCATATCGCCCATCTGGAACGGCCCCATCGGCAGGCCCAGCGCGTTCATGGCGGCGTCCACGTCCTGCGGGTTCGCACCTTCCTCCACCAGTTTGCGGCCCTCGTCGCCGTAGCGGTGAACCATGCGGTTGCCCACGAAGCCGTCGCAGACGCCTACCACCACGCCCACTTTCTTGATCTTCTTCGCCAGCGCCATGCTTGTCGCTAGCACCGAATCTGAGGTCTTGTCAGCCCGCACGATTTCCAGCAGCTTCATCACGTTGGCCGGGCTGAAGAAGTGCAGCCCGATCACGCTTTCCGGGCGCTTGGTGACGCTGGCAATCTCGTTCACGTCCAGCGTGGAGGTGTTGCTGGCGAGAATCGCGCCCTGTTTTGCAATGCCGTCCAGTTTGGTGAAGATTTCCTTCTTCACGTTCATGTTCTCAAAGACCGCTTCAATGATGATGTCGGCGTCTTTCAGATCACCCATGTCCAGCGTGGGCGTCAGCATGGACATGCGTTTTTCCACGTCCTCCATGCTGATGCGGCCCTTTTTGGCGGTGTTCTCGTAGTTCTTGCGGATCACGCCCAGGCCACGGTCCAGCGCGTCCTGCTGGGTCTCTACGATGGTTACGGGAATTCCAGCGTTCAGGAAATTCATGGCGATGCCGCCGCCC
The DNA here is from genome assembly GCF_000701425.1 of Deinococcus frigens DSM 12807. Taxonomy (GTDB): domain Bacteria; phylum Deinococcota; class Deinococci; order Deinococcales; family Deinococcaceae; genus Deinococcus; species Deinococcus frigens. The sequence goes on from NZ_JNIW01000003.1 coordinate 4,044, forward strand.
ATCGTCCCCGCGCCGATGATCCCGGCTGCCCTGATCTCGGTGGTGGGCGTGGATTTGTCAATACCGGGAATCTTGCCCGCCTCGCGCTCGGCGAAGAAGATGTGGCGCAATCCGCGCGACTGCGGGCTGTTCATGGCCTCCATAAATTTGCCGGATTCGGCGTCCCAGCCTTCCTGGAAGGGTTTATTCGCGGCCATTTCCGCCAGATCAACAATCAGCGAGGGCGAGAGCTGGCCCCGGTGCGATTTCTTGATGGCGTCGCGGGCGTCGGCGAAGACTTCGGGGGTGCCGCCTTCTACGCCCTTCTCGCTAATGCGCGGCAGCGGGCGGGCGTCGGCGTGGCTGCGGGCAAAGGCCACCGCTCCGGCCAGCAGATCGCCGTCCACAATCTCATCGATCAGGCCCAGCTTCTGCGCCTCGCCCGCCTTGATCGGGTTGCCGGACAGCATCATTTCCAGGGCTTTCTGTGCGCCCACCACGCGGGGCAGGCGTTGCGTGCCGCCCGCGCCCGGCAGCACGCCCAGCTTGACTTCGGGGAGGCCCACCTGCGCCTCTTTGACGGCCACGCGGTACGAGCAACCCATCGCCAGTTCCAGACCGCCGCCCAGCGCCGTGCCGTGAATGGCGGCGACGGTGGGCTTGCCAAAGGCGTCCAGCTTCTCAATGGTGCCGCGCAAGTCGGGGGCTTCCTCGCGCGGGCGGCCAAAGGTCTTGATGTCGGCCCCGGCCACGAAGGTGCGCCCGCCGCCGATGATCACCACGGCCTTCACGCCATCGTCTGCCGCCGCAACGTCCAGCCCGGCTTTCAGACCTTCCGGGACGCCGGGTGAGAAGGCGTTAACGGGCGGATTGTTGATAGTCAGAATTAAAATCTCACCGTCACGGGACTGTTGAACCATTTCTGCTTGCGCGCTGGTCATGTTTGGAGCCTCCTTGAGTTGTGCCTGGTCTTAAATTGTGCGCGGTGCTGAGGCGTCCATGCTTCCATGCCGCCCGCCTGCGGTCAAATACGTCAACGTTCAGAGTTGACGTGCGCGTTCACTCTGCTGGGGACAGGGCGAGGACGGCAACAAAAAAAGCACGTCCGAGACGTGCCTTTGGTTCAAGACCAGAAGAGGGCGAAAACTACTTCAGGGCCTTGATCACGGCGGCGGTCAGGTCCGTGGTGCTGGTGTTGGCATAGATGACCAGGCGGTTCTGGGCGGCCACGCGCTGGTCCATGACCACGCTGTAGCCGTTGGCCCTGGCGACCTGGGCCACCGCCGCGTTGACCTTGGCGGCCAGCGGCTGGAAGGCTGTGGCAATGCGCCCACCGTAGCCGCTCTGGGCGGTGTTGTATGCCTGCTGGGCGTCCAGCAGCGCCTTGCGGTCCGCCGCGCTGCCGGTGGCCCCGGCCCTGGCCGCCAGATCGTCGATCTTGCCTCGCTTGGTCTTCAGGTCCGCGTCCACACGGGCCGTGAGGTCCAGGTACGCCTTGCTGGCGGGTAGCGCCCTGACGGCGGCCTGCACGTCGACCAGGCCGAGTCGGTTCTTGGCCGACTGGGCCTGCGGCACCGTGGCCAGCAGCGCCAGCGGAAAAAGAATCAGGAATCTATTCATGGAACCAACCTCCGACTTGCAAGCTTGCCTCAGGGGGCATGAAAAAGCCCCGCGCTGGGGCATGCGGGGCATCCTCCCAGCCTGAGCGGCAGAATCAGGGCTTCAGGGCCTTGACGGCGGCGGCGGTGACGTCGGTGCTGGGATCGGCGTAGATCACCAGACCGCTCTTGGCGGCCACGTCGCGGTCCATGACCACCGCGTAACCGTTGGACTTGGCAATCGCGCCCACGGCGGTGTCCACAGCCTTCTCGACCGCCGTGATCTTGGGATCGATCTGCTTGTCGTAGTCGGCGGCCTTGGCCTGGATGGTCTTGACCAGGGTGTCGCGCTGCTGCTTGTCGGCGGCGGTGGCGCTGGCCCCCTTGGCGTCGATGGCCTTGACCTGCTTGTCCAGCGGAGTGATCTCGGCGTCGGCCTTGGTCTGAATGGCCTTGATGTCCTTGTCGTTGGGATGGGCCGCCAGCAGGGTGGCCACATTCACGAAACCAATTTTCTGGGCGGGGGTCTGGGCGTGCGGGGCAAGGGTGCCCAGTCCGAAAGCGGCGACGATGGCGACAGGGGCCAAAGCTCTGGCAGTAATCTTCATGGAACGAAAACTAGCACGCTGTTTCCTGAGCGGAATGAAGTCCTTCACAGCCGCTTCACATGCGCTGTCAGGCCGCCGTCAGCCACCGGACGGGTCAGGGGAGGCCCCGGCTCCGGCCCCCACCAGCCGCAGCAACTCCACATACACCTTGGCCGTCGCGGTGGCGTCCTCCAGCGCGTGGTGGGCGGTGTACTCGATGCCAAAATGCTCGGCCAGTTGCGCCAGCGGCGTGCCCACCCCGTGGGGCAGCACTCCGGCGTGGATCAGGAACTGGGCGGTCAGCTTGGTGTCCACATAACTGCTCCGGAACACCTTGCGGAGATCGGGCAGCAGTGGGCGCAGAAAGCGCAGATCAAAGCCAAAGTTATGCCCGCCCAGCATCACGCGGCCTGGCCCGGCGGCGTACTCGCGCAGGGCAGTGGCCACCTCCTCCGGCGGCTGTGCGGCGCGGTCATGTTCCAGCAGATCAATACCCGTCACTTTCAACGCACCCGGCTCCACGCAGTATTCAGGGTGCCTGACCAGTAGATGAATGGGCCGCGAAATCTGGCCTTCCTCGCCCAGCGTCACGGCCCCCACCGTCAGCAGCGGGTGACGGGCCGGGTCACGGCCCCCGGTTTCCACGTCCAGAAAGATGATCGGCTGACGCAGGGTGATGGACATGGGAGAAGCCTAGCGCCCCATCTGTAGGCGGCGGCGGATCAGCGGGTGCGGGTCTGTTCGCAGACGGCTCAGCACTTCGGGCAGCAAATCAGGCCGGGCCGACAGGGCGAGGCGCACGCTGTACTCGGCGTCGGCAGACAGTTGCGCGATCAGTTCGGCGCTCAGGTCCGGATGTTGCGCCACCGCCGCGCGCAGTTGCCATTCACCCCGCCCGGCCAACTGCCTGAGCCGCTCCTGGCTCAGGCGAGCGCGGCCTGCCACCGCCCAGCGGGCCTGCGGTTCGGGGTGGCGCATCGCCAGGTCCTGCACCCACTCCGGGGCCGCGTCCACCGCCGCCAGCCGGGAGACGGCCAGCCCAGGCCACGTTCTGATCTGCTGCCCGTGTGCCAGCCGCAGCAGCGGCAACGCGGGATTGTCCAGCACCGCTTCCGGATAACGCGCGGCCAGCTCGCCCAGCACCGTGACCGGTGTATTGGGGTGGCGGGCCACGGCCTCCAGAACTCTGGGCGACGCGGCGCTGTGGGCCAGCCGGGTCAATTCGGCGGCGGTGGCATTTGGCGCGGGCAGATCGGTGTTGGGCGGCGTCAGCAGGGCGGGACCGGGCATCACCCGTATTCTGCCGCCCACGCACCGCCGGGAACAGCGCCGCAGACACCATCGCACGCCGCCGTCTTTCCTAACCGGGGGTCCATCTTCTGTGACTCGGCGGCTCCTATACTTCGGGGGCCAAAGGCAATTCAGGGAGGCATTCAAGCATGCAGCAAACGGACCACCTACCCGTTTCCAACGACGCCCATCTCCGTTCCACGGTGGGGCCGACCCGTCTGGCCACTGGGCCAAGTGTAGACATTCAAATCGACGGTGCCGCGTTCACGGCCTTCACGGGCGAACCCCTGGTGGACGCCATCAACCGCGCGCAGATCACGCTGGCCCAGGTCTGCTACCACCCGCAACTGGGGCCGATCCAGACCTGCGACACCTGCTCGGTGGAGATCGACGGACAGCTCGGACGGGCCTGCGGCACAAGGGTAGCAGCGGGCATGGTGGTGCGGACGCAGACGGTCGCGGCGCGCGCAGCCCAGCGGGACGCCTATGACCGGATCGTGGCGAACCATGACCTGTACTGCACGGTCTGCGACAACAACAACGGCAACTGCACCGTGCACAACACGCTGGGCGTGCTGGGCATCGACCACCAGACCCGGCCCTTCCAGCCCAAGGGCTACGCCAAGGACGAGACCAACCCCTTTTACCGCTATGACCCGGACCAGTGCATCCTGTGCGGGCGCTGCGTGGAAGCCTGCCAGAACGTGCAGGTCAACGAGACGCTGAGCATCGACTGGGAGGCCGAGCAGCCGCGCGTGCTGTGGGACGGCGGCAAGCCGATTGGCGAATCGAGCTGCGTGAGCTGCGGTCACTGCGTCACGGTCTGCCCGTGCAACGCCCTCCAGGAAAAGTCCATGCTGGGGCAGGCGGGCCTGTTCACCGGCATTCCGCTGCCGGTGTGGGACGCCGCCATCGACGTGGTCAAGGGCGTGGAGATCAGCGCGGGCCTGAAACCGATCATGAACGTCTCGGACATCGAGTCGGCGGCGCGCGACCGCTACATCAAGAAAACCAAGACGGTCTGTACGTACTGCGGTGTGGGCTGTTCCTTCGACGTCTGGACCGACGAGCGGCACATCCTGAAAGTCGAGCCGGGGCTGGGCCACGCCAACGGCATCAGCACCTGCGTGAAGGGCAAATTTGGCTGGGACTACGTGAATTCCGGCGACCGCCTGACCACGCCCCTGATCCGCGAGGGCGAGGCCTGGCGCGAGGCGACCTGGGACGAGGCGCTGGACTTCGTGGCACGCCGCTTCACCGAGATCCGGGCCAAGCACGGCCCGGACGCGCTGGCCTTTGTGGCGAGCAGCAAGGCCAGCAACGAGGAAGCGTTCCTGGTACAGAAGTTCGCCCGGCAGGTCATCGGCACCAACAACGTGGACAACTGCTCGCGCTACTGCCAGTCGCCGGCATCCAAGGGCCTGGGGCTGACCGTGGGGATCGGCGGTGACAGCGGCACCATCAGGGACATCGAGAATGCCAGCCTGATCATCACGGTGGGCAGCAACACCGCCGAGAGCCACCCGGTTCTCGCCACCCGCGTCAAGCGCGCGCAGAAGCTCGGGCGCACCAAAGTGGTCGTGTTCGACATCCGCGAACATGAACTCGCCACGCGCGCCGATCAATTCCTGCGGCCCAAACCCGGCACGGACTTCGTGTGGCTGGGCGCGATCAGCAAGTTCATCCTCGACAACGGCCTGGAGGATAAAGCCTTCCTGGCAGAGCGCGTGAACGGCCTGGATGAGTTCCGCGAGTCGATCAGGGACTTCACGCTGGAGTACGCCGAGAGGGAAACCGGCCTGAGCGCTGAGGCGTTGGAGGCCCTGGCCCGTCAGATCGCCGCCGAGGAGCGCGTGTGCGTGCTGTGGGCGATGGGCGTCACGCAGCAGTGCGGCGGCACCGATACCAGCGCCGCGATCTCCAACCTGCTGCTGATCACCGGGAACTACGGCAGGCTGGGGACCGGCGCGTACCCGTTGCGTGGGCATAACAACGTGCAGGGCGCGTCCGACATGGGGGCCATGCCCGATCAGGTCAGCGGCTACCAGCCCGTGACCGACGAGCTGACCGTGCAGCGCCATGAGCGCGAGTGGGGCATGACCCTGCGCGCCCAGCGCGGGCTGGACAACACGCAGATGCTCGACGCCGCCATCCACGGGCAACTCAAGGCCATGTGGATTACGGGCGAGGAGATGAGCCTCACCGACGCAAACGCCAACCATCTTCAAGTGGGTTTCGAGGCGCTGGAATTTTTAGTGGTGCAGGACCTGTACTTCACGAACACGGCGCGTTACGCGGACGTGGTCTTTCCAGCCGCCGCGTCGCTGGAAAAGGAGGGCACCTTCACGAATACCGAGCGCCGCATCCAGCGCCTGTACGAGGTCATGCCGCCCCTCGAGGGGACCAAGCCCGACTGGCAGATCTACATGGGCGTGGCCGACCGCATGGGACACCGCTGGGGCTACACCCACCCGTCCGAGATCATGGCCGAGATCGCGCGCCTGACGCCGTTCTTCGCGGGCGTGACGTATGAGCGCCTGGAAGGCTATAAGACGCTGTGCTGGCCGGTCGCCGAGGACGGAACCGATCAGCCGCTGCTGTACACCGAGCGCTTTCATTTCCCGGACGGCAAGGCCCGCCTGTACGCCGGGGAGTACCGTCCCCGCCAGGAGGCCCCGGACGCCGAGTTCGACCTACACCTGAACTCCGGGCGCATGCTCGAACACTTCCACGAGGGCAACATGACCTTCCGGGTGGAGGGCATCGCCCTGAGCGCGCCCGACACCTTTGTGGAGGTCAGCCGTGAACTGGCCGCCGAGCGGCAGATCCAGAGCGGGCAGTGGGTGCGGCTGATCAGCGCGCACGGCGCGGTCCGGCTTCAGGCCCTGGTGACTGGGCGGGTCAGCGGCAACGAGCTGTACGTGCCCATGAACGCCCGCAAAGCCGAGGACGCCGTGAACCACCTGACGGGTTCCGGGGGCGACTCGATCACCAACACGCCCGCCTACAAAGACACCAGCGTCCGCATGGAAATCCTCGGCGAGGTGGGTGAGAACCCGCTGCCCGCCCGGAACTTCCGCTGGGGGCACCCCACGCCCCAGACGGGTGTGGAGGTCGAGCGCAAGTGGTCGCGGCCCGATTACGTCTACCCGGGCGGCGCTCTGCCGATGCTGGGCGATAGCCTCAATGCCCGGACCGACGCCCTGGGCGCGGACGACTGATGTTTGCCACCACCTGATGTTTGACACCACCTGATGTTTCTCACCACAAGGAGTTGCCATGGCCAGAGCGCTTGATTTCACGCCCCGCGAACCGACGCCGCAAGAACGCCTGCACTCGGGCGTCGAGGACTCGACCGCCGCGCTCGAGGAGGGGCTGTACCTGCTGCGGCAGCTCCACGAGCACGGTGTGCTGGACGTGCTGGGCAAGACCGTGCGCGGCGGCGAGGGACTGGTCGCGTCGCTGCTGCACATCAGCGGCGGAGAAAGCGGCACCACCCTGCTGCGCAATGCTACCGAGCTGGGCAAGACGCTGGCAGCCCTCGACCCGCGTGAGGTCAGCATCCTGGGCAGCGCCGTGACGACCGGCGTGAACGAGGGAGCGCGCCACGTCGCCGCCGGGAAGGGCATCGGCCTGGGCGAGCTGCTGGGCCTGCTGAGAGACCGGGACGTGCAGGTGGCGCTGGGGGCGCTGATGGCGGTCCTCAAGGGCGCGGGCCGCGCGCTGCGCGAGGCGAGCGGCGAGACCGAGAAGACCGCCAATCAGGCCGAGGTAGGCCGCTGAACGATCCAGCGGACGGGCAGGTGGATGCAGCGGGCGTCGTCCACCTGCCCGCCTGGCTGTACCGGGATGAAGGGTGGGCGCACCGTGACGACGCCGTCGCGGTCGAGGAACCGCTGGAGTTGCGCCTGCACACCCCTGGGCGCGAGCTGCCGCTGGGCGTGCTGATGCGGACTCCTGGCCACGACCGGGAGCTGCTGCTGGGGTGGCTGGTTTCCGAAGGCTTATGGCCGCAGCACTTCACGCTTGACGCCGATCCAGAGAACGCCAACGTCTGGCACCTGCACACCCCCGAGCACGCGCGGCTGGCGGCGGGGGCCAGGCTGGCCGTGTCGTCAAGCGCCTGCGGGGTGTGCGGGTCGGGGAGCGTCGAGCAGCTCCTGAGCCGCGCCTCTGCCACGCTGTGGACGGCTGGACTGGCCCGCGCCGCCCTACTGGCCGGTCTGCCGGAGCGGCTCCGGGAAACCCAGGCTGGCTTTGGCAAAACCGGCGGGATGCACGGCGCGGCGCTGTTCACCTCGGCGGGTACGTTCGTCTGTGCCCACGAGGATATCGGTCGGCACAACGCCGTGGACAAGGTGGTCGGCTCCCAGATTGCCAGCCTGCCCCTGGTGGACCACGTGCTGGTCGTCAGCAGCCGGGCGGGTTTCGAGATCGTGCAGAAAGCCGTGACCGCCGGGATCGGGGTGGTTGTGGCCGTGGGGGCAGCCACCAGTCTCGCGGTGGATACGGCAGCCGCCTTCAGGGTCACGCTGTGCGGCTTTACCAGGGAAGGGCGGCTGACGGTGTATGCGGGAGCAGACCGGGTGGCGGGACCTTCCGGCTGAACTGCACGGGCTGCTCAAGACCTTCCGTCGGGGACGCGGCGGGTGGTCGTCTCTGGACCACGGCCCGGCAGCCAGCAGGGCATTTGTAGCCGTTTCCACTTCATGAAGAGGGAATCGCTGGCGCGTTTGACACAGCCGCCCGATCACCCGCTAGTATCGCTTCACATCACATAAAAGAGGGCAGGAGATTCTATGGGATTTTTGGACCGTGAACATTCCGTCGCCGGGCCGGGCTGGAGCCGCTGGCTCGTGCCACCAGCGGCGCTGGCTGTTCACCTGAGCATCGGGCAGATCTATGCCTATTCGGTTTTTAACAAACCTCTCTCACGGCTGATCAGCGGCGACGTCAAGGCCGAGGCGGGCGCGCCCGGCGACTGGTCCCTGTTTCAGGTGGGCCTGATCTTCAGCGTGGCGCTGTTCTTCCTGGGGGCGAGTTCGGCGCTGTTCGGCAAGTGGGTCGAGCGCGAGGGACCGCGCAAAACCATGTTTGCCAGCGCCCTGCTGTTCTGCGGCGGCTTCCTTGTCGCGGCCCTGGGCGTCAGACTGCATCTGCTGTGGCTGGTGCTGCTGGGTAACGGCGTGATCGGCGGGATCGGTCTGGGGCTGGGCTACATCAGCCCCGTCAGCACCCTGATCAAGTGGTTCCCGGACCGCCCCGGACTCGCCACCGGGATGGCCATCATGGGCTTCGGCGGCGGCGCATTGATCGGCAGCCCGCTGGGAACGGCGCTGATGTCGCGCTTTATCGGTGACGGCACGCTGGGCGTCGGCTCGACCTTCCTGATCATGGGCGCGGTGTACTTTCTGTTCATGGTCTTCGGCGCGTTCATGGTCCGTGTCCCTGCCGAGGGCTGGGTGCCGGCGGGGTATGTCCCAAAGGTCAATGCGGCGGGCGGCATGATCTCCAACCACAACGTGCTGGTGGACCAGGCCTTCCGCACCCCGCAGTTCTGGCTGCTGTTCGCCGTGCTGTTTCTGAACGTGACCGCTGGGATCGGCGTCCTCGGGCAGGCCAGCGTCATGATCCAGGAGATGTTCAGTGACAAGGTCCTGGGGGCAGGCAACGGCGTGACCGCCGCCGCCGCCGCCGGGTTCGTGGGACTGCTCAGCATCTTTAACATGGCGGGCCGCTTCTTCTGGTCGTCGACCAGCGACCGGCTCGGGCGCAAGCCCACCTACATGATCTTCTTCGCGCTGGGTGCGGTGCTGTACTTCCTGATTCCGCAGTTCGGGAACATGGCCAGCCTGGTGCTGTTCGTGGCGGGCTTCTGCGTCATCCTGAGCATGTACGGCGGCGGCTTTGCCACCGTTCCGGCTTACCTGCGCGACCTGTTCGGCACCGCGAACGTGGGCGCTATCCACGGGCGGCTGCTGCTCGCCTGGAGCGCGGCAGCCATCGTCGGCCCCACCCTGGTGAACGGCTTTCGCGACAGCCAGATCAAGGCCGGGGTGCCCGCCGCGCAGGCCTACTCGACGGTCATGTACATCATGGCGGGCCTGCTGATCGTCGGCTTTCTCGCCAACCTGCTGATCCGTCCGGTGGCCAGCCGCTACTGGGCCAGCGCGCCGGCTGGTCAGGGTTCACCTGCCGGTCAATCCGCTGCCGATGACTAAGCACCCCAGGAGACTGACATGACCCACCGAACACAGGCCGAACAGACCTCTCCCCTGACGTATCTTGCGTGGCTGGTTCCCGGCATTCCCCTGGTGTGGGGCGTGTGGCAGACCCTCATTAAGGTGGCGCAGCTCTTTCAGGGATAGCAGGTCCAGCTCCGTCAGTTGCAAAAATGATGACCTTAAGGCGGGATGCGTGGAGTGTTCAGGAACTAACCGCAAGCCGCAATGACAGCCCCCGCTTGAGAGCAATGGCTCTGAAACCATCCAAGGCCATTGCTGCTTGCTAAAAACGCTCCGCTCTGTTCCTCATGGCGTGAGAATTCCATTCAGAAATGCCCTGACCACCTTCAGGATCTCGTCTTCCGCCGCCGCATGGGTCACGGTGGGCAGGCCGTCGCCCTTCTGAGGCCCGTAGCGCCCGAAAAAGCTGTGAACCGCGCCGGGAATCACGGTCAACTGGGCGCTGGCGGGCAGGCGGTTCAGACCGCCCCGCACATCGGCAGGATTGGCCACCTTGTCCTGCTGGGCCAGCAGCGACAGCACGGGCAGGGTGGTGTCCCTCAGGCTGACGTTGCCTGCCGGGTACGCACCCATGAGGATCATGCCGTTCAATTGATCGGTGTGGCCCCGGGCGTACTGCGCCGCCATCGCCCCACCCAGCGAATGGCCCGCGATAATCACCGATTTGCCCAGGCCAAATTTCTTGATCAGCGCGTCGGCGCGGTTGATGCCCGTCACGGCCAGATCCAGGTGAAAGACGGGGATGACGGTCTGCACGCCGTCTGCGGCCAGAGCGCGGCCCAGCCACTCGTAGGCCTGCGGGCGAACGAGACCGCCGGGATAGTAAACGAGCAGCGTCTTCGCCTCTCCGCCGGGCTTGATGTCGATGAACGCGCCGCCCTCGTTCTCCAGCGTAGATGTCACGCCCACCGCTTGTCCCGCTGGCGGCACCGCGTCCTGTCCCACCACCAGCGGAGGCCGCGCAATAAAACCCTGGGCCAGTGCGATCAGATACCCCAGGACCAGCGCCAGGATCAGGCCCAGCCAGAAGCGCACACGTGGCGGCAGGGCAAGTCGGGTGCGGTTGCGCGAGGTCAGGCGGGTCATGGAAGGCAGGATAGAGGGTGATCCTGATCCCCGCTCCTGACCGGATGGCCAGCCGCTAAGCTCTCGGTCATGCCCGCATCTCCTCAAGCTCCACCTTTCTGGCACGCATTCTGGCGCGGCTTCCGGATCATGGGTCCGCTGTGGCTGGGGATGCTGCCGTTCGCGGTGGCCTACGCGGTCACGGCGCGGGCCTCGGGCCTGAGCGTATGGGAAACCCAGATGATGAGCCTGACCGTCTTCGCGGGAGCCTCGCAGTTCGCGGCGGCGGGCCTGTTCGCGGGGTACGGCGCGGCGGGCGGGGCCTCGGCGCTGGGCATCGTGGCCACCACCTTCTTGCTCAATGCCCGGCACCTGCTGTACGGCCTGAGCCTGTCGCGGCAGGTGGCCCTGAGTCACCCGCAACGCCTGATCGCCGCGCAATTCCTAACCGACGAGTCATATGGCATGGTCACGGTCAGGGGGACGCAGGAGCCGGGCGGCCCCAGCTTCGGCTACGTGCTGGGCGCAGAACTCAGCCTGTACACGGTCTGGAACGCCTCCACGCTGCTGGGCGCGGTGGGCGGCGCGGTGCTGCCCTCGCCGGAAGCGCTGGGCGTGGGCGTGATCTTTCCGCTGGCCTTCCTGGGCCTGCTGGTGCCGATGCTGCGGGGCCGCATGACCATGCTGGTGGCGCTGCTGTCGGGGCTGGGCGCGTGGGGCCTGTCGCGCCTGTTGCCCGGCGGCCTGGTGATCCTGCTGGCGGGCATCGGCGGCGCGTTGCTTGGCGCGTGGCTGACGAGCAAGAAGACCGCCGTTCGGGAGGCGGGCGCATGACCATCGCCGCCGTGATCGTGCTGATGTGGGCCGTGACCTATCCGGCCCGCTGGCTGGGCCTGAATCTGGGCCGGGTCAAGTTGCCGCCGTTCTGGCTGGCCTTCCTGAACTTCGTGCCGGTCAGCGTGATCGCCGCTCTCATTGTTCCCGAGGTGCTGGGCAGCCCGGAATGGCTGCGCCGCCTGCTTGCCAGCGTGGTGGGCGGCCTGACCGTGTGGCGAAGTGGAAACCTGGCACTGGGCATTCTGGGCGGCTTTGCGGCCTACTGGGTGGTGCGGACGCTGGGGGGATAGGGAGCTGGGGAATGGTCTGACCGCTGAAAGGTCTGGAGGTCAGACTGCCGGAGCAGGAGCGGGCTTTTGTCTTTTGCGGTGAAACGGTTTGACTGTTCGCCTTTTCGGGCACTGGTCAAAAGAGCTATCCACTGTTGACCGACCGGGCGGGCAAGCGTCCACCTCGCGAGGAGGAGCGGCCTCATGGGTGTCTGACCATGACGACCGTCTGTTCTGCCCAGGACAGGGAGCAGATTTGACTGAGCCTTGGGGAGCATGGAGGCTTTCAGTTGTCCTCTTTTCTGATGCTGTCATTCGGGCAGTTGCCCTAGACATTCCTTCTCTCTCACCACACGCGCCACACCCCACATCCCACACGCGGCCCGCGCTATGCTGGGCAACGAATGACGGGGCAGGCAAGCGAGGTGGGGGCGACCACCAGAATGACCACCATCGACGGCAAGTACGGCGTGCTGCGGGAGCTGTCTCACCACGGCAACGTGACGCTGTCCGAGGTGCGGGCCGCCGAGGGCGTGACCCGGCAGGTGGCGTGGTTCGAGATTTCCACCCCGGCGGACCGGCAGGCGTTCCACGCGTACCGCTCGGTGCTGCGCGCCCTGAATCCGGCGGGCCTGACCGATATCGTGGCGCGGCCCGGCGCGTATTACGCGGTGTGGCAAACCGTGGGCGGCATCCCGCTGGAGGGCATGCTGGCGCAGCCCAAGAAGCGCCAGGAGACGTTGGACAACATCCGCACCCTGGCCGCCCGGCTGGCCGAACACGGTTACGCCCTCATGGACGCCGACATTGTGATAGAGGGCGACGAGCCGCGCGTGGCCTACCTGCGCGCCCTGCAACTGCCGCGCACTCCCGAGGACATCGCCGCGCGCAACGTGGCGGTACTGTCGGCCCTCAAGGACGGCAAGGTCAGGCGCAAACGGCAGCCCGGCGCGTGGCTGGCCTTCATTCCGGGGTTGCTGTTTCTGGGCGGCGCGGGGTATCTGGGCGCGCAGGCCGCGCAGATCTACCTGAATCCTCCGGTGCGCGAGGTGGCGGGCGTGGGCGGTCAGGAGGCGCGGGCCGCCGCCAGAAAACTGACCGAGGCGGGCTTCCGGGTGGCCTACACCGAGGGACAGGTGGGCAACCAGGGCGTCGGCACGATTATCCGGCAGGACCCGGCAGCGGGCACCAACCTGCCGATAGGCCGTCTGGTCACGCTGACGGTCAACAACCCGCCGTCCATCGAGGTTCCCAAGCTGGAGGAACAGAACCTGGAGCAGGCAAAGAATATCCTCAAGGACCGCTCGATGGTGCTGGGCAAGGTGCTGAAGGTGGACGGCACCCTGACCAACACCCCGGAAGGCCGCATCGTCTCGCAGTTGCCCGAAGCCGGTTCGCCCGCCCAGCGCGGCCAGCCCATTCAGGTGATGGTCAGCACCGGCATCAGCGGCAAGGTGACATTTCTGCCCAATCTGACCGGCCTGACAGTCGAGCAGGCACGCGATTACGCCCGCGCCGCCGGGCTGGTGATCACCAGGGTCAGCGAGCAGCCCAGCGATAAGCCCCCCGGCAGCGTGCTGGAACAGACCCCCGCCCAGTTCGTGCAGGTCGATGTCGGCAGTCCGGTAACCCTGAGCGTGGCAGTGGCCCGCTACAGCGCCCCCAGCCGCGAGGCGGGCAGCCTGCCCCTGCCGCCGCCGCCCCCGGTGCCCACACCGCCTCCCGAACCCGAGGTGCCCAGCGGGCCGCTGCCGCTGCCGCAGGATCCCTCGCCCCTGCCGCTGCCCCTGCCACAGGAGCAGATTCCAGCCCCGCAGGAGCCGCCGGACACCACCGTCCCCACACGCGTCCCCACACCGGACGAGGTTCCGGCCACGCCGCCCGGCACCGCGCCGGACACCACTTCACCGGACACCAATTCAGCAGCCGCCCCAGACACCACCGCGCCGCCCTCCCGCACCGTCAGCTTTCAGTACACCTTCCCCGCCGATCTTCCGGCAGGCACTTATAATGTGGTGGTCAGCGACGCCAGCGGCGAACGCCAGATCCTGCAACCCACCGACGCCTCGCAACTGGCCGGGCGCAACGCCAACAGCTCGCAGCCGCTTCAGGTCACCGGGGAAGCGGTCTTCATCGTGCGGCGCGACGGCGCGGACTACGATACCGTCGACCCCAATTGACGCGCGGCCAGCATGATTTATCTGGCCCTATGATTTACCTGGCCATATGATTTATCTGGACTATGCCGCTACCCATCCCATGACTGCCGGGGCGCTGGCGGCCTACGCGCGGGCGGCGGCGCTGCCCGGCAACCCTGCCAGCATCCACGCGGCGGGGCAGGCGGCGCGCGAGGTGCTCGAAGAGGGCCGCGCCCGGGTCGCCGCCGCCTTTGGCGTGGACGCCCGTACCCTGATCGCGGGCAGCGGGGGCACCGAGGGCGACAACGCCGTGCTGCTGGGCGTGGCGCGGGCCTGGCAGGAGGGGCGCGGCAGGCCCGGCCACCTGATCACCACGCCCACCGAACACTCCGCCGTGCTGGCCCCGGCCCGCTGGCTGGAGGCGCGTGGCTGGGAGGTAACGTGGCTAAGACCTGATCCATTCGGACGCTACTGGCCGCAGGAGCTGGAGGCCGCCCTGCGCCCGGACACCGCGCTGGTGTCCATCCATCACGCCAACAACGAGCTGGGCACCGTGCAGGACACGCCCGCGCTGGCCGCCGTTGCCGCCGCGCGGGGCGTGCCCTACCACAGCGACGCGGTGCAGGCCCCCGGCATACTGCCCGTGAATCTGCTCCAGTGGGGCGTGACCTACGCCACCTTCAGTGCCCACAAGTGGGGCGGCCCGCGCGGAGTGGGCTTCGTGTACGTGCGGCGCGGCGCGGAACTGCCCCCCGTGACCTTCGGCGGCGGGCAGGAGGGCGGCACCCGCCCCGGCACCCAGGACACGGCAGGGGTTTACGCCGCAGGCGTGGCCCTGAGCGCGGCGGAGGCCGAGCGCGGCGAGACGTTCGCCTGGCTCTCTCAACTGCGCGAACGCTTTGTGGCCGCCGTCTCTGATATTCCGGGTCTGCGAATCAACCACCCGCCGGACGCCAGCCCCAAGGTGGCCTCGGTGACGCTGCCGGGGGCGGACGGCGAGGCGCTGCTGATGAATCTGGATCTGCTGGGGGTGGCCGCCAGCGCCGGAAGCGCGTGCAGCGCGGGAACCATGCAGCCCAGCCACGTGCTGACGGCCACCGGCCTGAGCGAGGCGGACGCCCGCGCCAGCCTGCGCTTCAGCTTCGGGCGGGCCACCACCGAGGCGGAGATCGATGGAGCTGCCCAGGCCCTCCGACAGGCGGCTGAATGGAGCCGCCCCTGAAAGTGCCGGACCCTCAGACCGCCGAGGGGCTGCTGCTGGACGCCGCCACCCTGAACCCCGGCGCATGGGTAGATCATTCGCGCCACGTCGCCCTGGCCGCACGGCACATCGCCGCAGCTCACCCCCACCTCGATCCCGCGCGGGCCTACACGCTGGGGCTGCTGCACGACATCGGGCGGCGAACGGGGCCAAACCGCGACCGCCACCTGCTGGACGGATACGATTTTTTGACGGCCCTGGACCACACCGACGCCCGCATCGCCCTGACGCACGCCTTTGTGATTCTCGACATGGACACCTTGCAGGGCGATTGGGACGGTACACCGCAGGAATGGCAGCGCCTGGAGGGTCTGGTGAACAGCGCCCAGCAGACCGACGAGGACCGCCTGATCCAACTGTGCGACATGCTGGGACTGGCAGACGGTTTTTGCACCGTCGAGGAGCGGCTGATGGACATTGCCCTGCGTTACACCTTCAATGCCCGCACCCCCGACAAATGGCGCGCGAAGCTGGCCCTGAAAGCCGAGTTTGACCGCGAATGCGGCGGCAACGTTTACCGGCTGCTGCCGGGATTGGTTGAACGGCTGCTGGCCTAGCTTGGGGACCGATACAGCTCCTCGTACTCGGTTCTCTATACTCAGTCTAAATGACAGCAAAAACTAGGGCAGATGTGATCATCGTCGGGGCCGGATCGGGCGGCTGCGTGGCGGCGCGGCGGTTGCTGGACGCGGGACTGCGGGTGCTGCTGCTGGAGGCCGGAGGCCACGATACCCATCCGTTGATCCGCGCCCCGGCAGGGTTTCCGCGCCTGTTCCGCACGGCGGTGGACTGGAATTTTCAGACCGTGCCGCAGGCCCGCGCCGACGGACGGCGCTTCTACTGGCCGCGCGGCAAGGTGCTGGGCGGCTCCAGCGCCATCAACGCCAGCATCTACATTCGTGGCTCCAGGCGCGATTACGACGGCTGGGGCGAGGGCTGGACCTGGGGGGACGTACTGCCCACCTTCCGGGCGCT
Organism: Deinococcus frigens DSM 12807; assembly: GCF_000701425.1. Classification (GTDB taxonomy): domain Bacteria; phylum Deinococcota; class Deinococci; order Deinococcales; family Deinococcaceae; genus Deinococcus; species Deinococcus frigens. Next base: position 20,288 of record NZ_JNIW01000003.1, read on the forward strand.
GGAGAACTTCCGGGGCGGCGCATCGGCAACGCGCGGCACGGGGGGCGAGTTGCCCGTCGGCGCACGGGCGGCCTCGCACGGCCTGAGCGAGGCGTTCGTGACGGCGGCGGCTGGCGCGCTGCACATCCCGGAGGCCACCAGCTTCAACGACGGCACGCTGGAGGGCGCGGGCCTGCTGGAAAGCAACCACCTGCGCGGCGAGCGCTACAGCGCCTTCCGGGCCTTTCTGAAACCGGTCCTGAAGCATCCCAGCCTGACGGTACTGACCGGCGCGCAGATGCTGGAACTGCTGTGGGACGGCCCGGCTGCCACAACACCACGGGCGGTGGGCGTGCGCTTTCGCTGGCAGGGGCGCACGCTGGACGCCCCGGCAGGCGGCGTGGTCCTGGCGGCGGGCGCGGTGCAGACCCCGCAGTTGCTGATGCTCTCGGGCATCGGGCCGCGCGCCGAACTGGACAGGCACAGCCTGACGGTGCGCCAGCACCTGCCCGGCGTGGGCGAGGGTTTGCAGGACCATCTGGCCGCCCCCGTCATCTTCCGCTCTCACACGCCGTCGCTGGAGGCCATGCCCGAGGCCCTGGCGCTGGCCCACTACCTGCGAAACCGCAGCGGCCCGCTGTCCAGCAACATCGCCGAGGCCGCAGCCTTTGCCCACGCGCGCCCCGGTCTGAACCGGCAGACGGACCATCCGGACCTGCAATACCACTTCGGACCGGCCTATTTCCGGGACCACGGCTTCACCCGGGAGCCGGGTCATCACTTCTCGGTGGGTCCGGTCCTGGTAGGCCCGCACAGCCGGGGGCGTGTCACGCTGGCCTCTGGCAATGTGGGAGACGCGCCGCTGATCGATCCGCAGTATCTGAGCGACGACCGCGACCTGCAAAGCCTGGTCGCCGGGGTCCGGCTGGCCCGCGAGATCGCCGACACCCCGCCGCTGCTGGCCCACCGTCAGGCCGAGGCGCTGCCCGGCGGCGGGATTCGCAGCGACGCGGCCATCGCCGCCCACATCCGGGCCGAATCTGCGACGCTGTATCACCCTGTGGGCACGGCGGCGCTGGGCGACGGGGATGACTCCGTGGTGGACCGCAAGCTGGCGGTGCAGGGCACGCAGGGGTTGTGGGTGGCCGACGCCAGCGTGATGCCGCGCATCATCCACGCCAACACCAACGCCACCGCCATGATGATCGGCGCGCGGGCGGCGGAATTTGCGGCGCGGGGGCTGTAGTGCTGCCAGGCGAAGTTACAGATGTGGACCTTCCGCCTTCATTCAGGATGACAGTTTGACGCCCCCGCTCGTGAATGATCCCCCGACCCTCCGTGCCCGTCTCCCCTACAATGAACGTGTGGTGAGCAATGGGCGCGGCTGGACCCTGGGCCTGGGCGCGGGCGTACTGCTGGTGGGCGCGCTGGCGCTGGGACCGGTGGTGCTGCCCCGTCCGCAGGTGCCGACGGTAACGCGCGTGGCGCTGGCCGCTCCGGGCGCGCCGGCCCTCCCGGGTGCCAGCGCCGAGCCGCCGACATATCCCACCACTGCCAGCATCCAGCCGCTGATTTCGGGGCGGGTCAATCTGAATACGGCCACCCAGGAACAGCTCGAGGCCCTGCCCAAAATCGGCCCGGCGATGGCAGCCAGGATCATCGCCGCGCGGCCCATCCGCTCACAGACCGATCTGGACGCCATCAAGGGTGTGGGCGAGGCGACGCTGAAAGTGCTGGTCCCTCTGGTCAGCTATTAAGACATGACACGGGAAGCGGCCTTTTCCATCACGTCGCTGACCTCCGAAGGAACGGCGGGGCGGCTGGCGTGGTCCGTTCCCGCAGTGTTTGGCGTGATGGGCGGCATTCAACTGGGGCTGGGCGTGTGGTGGGGGGCACTGACGCTGCTGCTGGGCAGCGTGCTGGCGCTGCGTGACGCCCGCCTGCCCCTGGCCGCGCTGGCGCTGCTGGGCGCGGCCCTGGGCTTCGGCTCTGAGCGGCTGGTCACCGGGCGGGCCGATCCGCTGGCCCCCTGGCTGGGCGCACAGGTCACGCTGAGCGGCGAGTGGGACGGGCAATTCCTGACCCTGAAGGCCCCGCGCGCGCGGCTGGCGGTGGCCCCTAAACCCGCCGTCAGGCCGGGCAAACTGGTGGTCAGCGGGCGGCTGGTGGCCCCGGAAGGCCAGCGCACCCCGGGCGGCTTCAATCAGGCGGCGTGGCTGCGCGCCCAGGGCGGCATTTTTCTGACCACGCCGACAGCGGTGCTGGTGGCCGCCAAAGTGCGCGACAGTCAGGCCGAGACAGGACTGCGCGGCTGGTTCCGGCGGGGACTGACGGCGGGCCTCCCACAGCGTGAGGCGGCGCTGATGACCGCCATCGAGCTGGGGGACCGCAACGACATTGGCCGCGAGGAATTTGCAGCGGGCTACGGCATCCGCGACGCCTTTACCCGCTCTGGCCTGGCACACCTGATGGCGCTGTCGGGGCAGAACGTCGCGCTGATCACGGTGGTGCTGATCTGGGGGCTGGGGTGGTTCGGGTTGTCGCCGCTCCTGCGTTACGGCATTCCCGCTACCCTGCTGCTGCCGTATCTGGCGCTGGTGGGCGTCTCCCCCAGCATTACCCGCGCGGTAATCATGGGCTTTACGGTGTTGTTGGCGCTGGCCCTGGGACGCGGGCGGCCCGATCCCTACGGCCTGATGGCGCTGACCGCCGCCGTCTGCCTGCTGCTGTTTCCACTGTGGCTGCTGGACATCGGCTTTCAGTTGTCGTTTCTGGCGGTGCTGGCCCTCACGCTGTCCATGAAGGCCGCCGGGCGGTTGCCGGACCGCTGGCCGCTGTGGCTGCGGCTGGCGCTGGTGGCCACTGTACTGGCCGAGTTCGGCACGCTCCCGGTGATCGCCGCCACCTTTGGGCAGATGCCGCTGGTGGGTCTGCCCGCCAACCTGGCAGCAGGGGTGGTCATGACCGCACTGGTGCCGCTGGGCTTTCTGGCCGGGCTGCTGGGGCCAGCGGCCATTCTGGTCAACTGGCTGGTGGGACCGCTGGCGGCGCTGCTGCTGGGCATCGTGGAAACCTTTGGGCAGGCTCCGGTGCTGACCTGGGGACAGGTCTCGCCCGCCGGATTCGTGGCCTACGCGGTATGCGCGGCGGCAGGGGTGCTGTGGCTGTGGGGCCGGGTGCGTTTCCGGGCGGTGCTGGGCGTGGTGCTGGCCTGCACGCTGCTCACGCTGTTGCCCGCACGACTGCACCCGGCCCGCGAGCTGGTCTTCGTGGACATCGGGCAGGGCGACTGTACCCTGATCCGCCTGCCCCACCTGACCGTGCTGGTGGACGCGGGCGGTTCAGTCGGGTCCGATTACGATGTGGGAGGCCGCACCGTCGTTCCTGCCCTGCGTGCGCTGGGCGTGCGGAAAATCGACGTGATCATCGGCACCCACGCCGACACGGACCACATGGAGGGCATCAGCGGCGTGCTGCGCGCCCTGCCGGTGGGCGAGGTATGGATCGGGCAGCGCAAGACCGATGATCCGGTGCTGACCACCGTGCTGACTGTGGCAAAGGAGGAGGGCGTCCCCGTGCGCGAGGTCCGGCGCGGCGATCAGGTGGCCTCGGACGGGGTAACAGTTACGGTGCTGTGGCCGGTGGGCCAGGTCTGGAGCACCGAGGACAACGAGAACAGCGTGGCCGTGCGCGTGCAGTCCGGCGCGTGGAGCACCGCCATTCTGGGAGACCTGCCGGACCCCACCGAGAACTACCTGGGTCTGGGCCACCTGAGCCTGCTGAAAGTCGCGCACCACGGCAGCCGCTTCAGCACCGACGCCGAGCTGCTGGAGGAAACCACGCCCGGCGACGCCGTCATCAGCGTGGGCCGCAACAATTACGGCCACCCGCACCCGGACGTGCTGGAGCGGCTGGCGACGGCGGGGGTAAAGGTCTGGAGGACCGATCAGATGGGCACGGTCAGGTGGCCGATTCCGTGAACAGGAGCCATCAAAAATGCTGTCATCTTCCAACTCTGCCCTGACTATTGCCACACAGACGACCAGACTCACCCTGAACCGCGAAGGGGCAACCCTGGTGATGTTATGAGATCAACTTGTGCATCTCCGAAACACCGTTGACCAGCTTCCAACGACGATCTGCTGGCCGGACGACTTCGGAGCTTCTCCCACGGTCATGCACCGATACAGGGAACTGAGAACGGTCATCCAGCCACAGTGGCCCGAATTGGGCTTTTATGACATGACAAGTCTGTCTGCCGAAATAACGGCTGACACTTCCGAGATGGGCGACGACCTCGATGACCTCTCTGACCTTGTCAAGGACCTGAGTGAAGCGGTCCAGCTTGCCGCGACTGATCTGGCCGGAAGTCTATCCTGGCTGCGCTTCACGGCTGACACGCATTGGGGTTATCACGCCGACGATCTGATACGCCATCTCAATTTCGTGGTCGCGTATGGAGCGGCCACCGAGCAGGATTAAATTTCCACCCGGTCCCCGGTCCGCGCTGCGCCAAACAGGGCGTCCAGCACCCGCGCGTGCCTCACGCTGTCTTCGGGGGGATACCAGGCGTCTTTCTCACCCAGCACGACTTGCTGAAAGTGTTCCACCATCGCGGTGTAGGCGTTAAAGGGCGGAAATTCCTCCTCGCGGACTCCGGCGGCACTGGTGATGGTGAACTTCACGGGGGCCTGCGGGTTGCTGTTGTACACGCCGTTCATGTCCAGCGTGCCGTGCGTTCCCAGGATGGTCAGGCGCTCGGTGGCCGTGTCGCCCCAGTCGAAGGCGCACTCCACACTTGCCAGCGCCTGCGGATACTCCAGCACACCGCTGAGGCCCAGATCCACGTTTCCTGGCGTCCAGCGGGCGCGGGCGACGGCGGCGGCGGGTTCGCCCAGCAGCAGGCGAATCAGATTGACCGGATAGGTGCCCACGTCATACAGCGCGCCGCCGCCCTTGTCGGCCAGCCAGCGGAAGTCCTCGGGATTGTTCAGCGTAAAGCCGTAGGCCGCCCTGACGGCCCGAATCTCGCCCAGCTCACCGCCCTGCACCAGCTCGCGCAGCCGCGTGATGTGGGGGTGAAAACGGTACGCGAAGGCTTCGAGCAGCACCCGGCCCGTTTCCGCCGCCGCGTCGGCCAGCGTCTGCGCCTCGGCGGCATTCAACACCAGCGGCTTCTCGGTCAACACATGCTTGCCCGCGCGCATGGCGGCCAGGGACCAGGGCAGGTGCAGGTCATTGGGCAGCGGGTTATAGACCGCGTCCAGCTCGGCGTCCAGCACCTCCTGATAGCCGCCTACAATCGGAACCTGCCATTCCCCGGCAAAGGCCCGCGCCCGTTCGGAGGCGGGATCGCGCACGCCCAGCGCCACCACCTCTCCCCCGCTGGCCCGGATGGCCGGAATCAGCGCCCGCGCAATGCGCGCCGCACCCAGCAGGCCCCAGCGGAGTCCGGCACCGGAACGGTCAGTTGTTGTCATGGCTGAGCATGACACGGCGGCGGACAGAGGTCGGGCTTTTCCCACTCACCGCCGATTCAGCAGATACACCTTGGGGTGATGGCCGCCGCTGGACACCTGCAACAGCTCGCGGGCGTTCCACTGGGTATGACCAGTCAGCAGGTCCTCGAACAGGCGGATTTCGTGCGTGATGACGGCCATGCGGCCCTGGCGGCTGAGCAGGCGGTGCATCTCCTGCAAAAAGGCCGGGTACAGCGCCGCGTTGCCGCCGTGGGTGCCGACGGCGTCGCCCCACGGCAGGTCCGCCACGATCAGATCGAAGGAGCGGGCGGAGAGGCCGGTGTGCAGGGCGTCGATGCGCGCCACCTCGATGTCGCGTCCGGCAGCCTCGATGTTGGTCTTGGCGCAGTCCACCGCCGTCCCGTCAATGTCCACGCCCACCAGCGCGTCGCACGGCCCCAGCAGGTCGCGTTCGATCAGCAGGGTGCCGCTGCCGCACATCGGGTTGAAGATACGGTCCACGTCGCGCTGCCCGGCCAGTTTGTGGGTGGCGTAGGCCAGCGTGGCGTTCAGGCCGCCGTGCATGTTGCACACCCGCCAGGGCCGCGCGCTCAGCGGCTTGGGCGTGGTGCGGGCCAGCACCTCCCAGCCAGGGCCGTCCGTCTCGGGGCGCAGGCGGATCAACAACTGGCCGTCTTCCTGGCGGTAAGGCAGCTCCAGGGCGTTCTCCAGTTCCTCGGCCAGGCGCTGCATCACGCCGGATTCCTTGCCCGCCGCGCCCAGCCGGAAGGAGGTCTGACCGCCCACCGCCAGAACCTCACGCAGAAAATCGGTCAGCTCGCCCAGTTGCTGGTGGCCCAGCAGCCCACGCGGGCGCGGCACGTCCCAGGCGCGGATGCGGTACACGGCCAGCGCCGAACGCAGGCGGGTCAGGCGTTCGGGATCCCCGGGAAACCAGAAGCGCAGGCCCCGGAGATCGCGGGCCAGCGGCACGGCCCCCAGTTCGGTGGCGGCGACGTGTTCCAGCCCCGGCAGCACCTCCAGCTCGTACTCGTGGGCGGGCTGGCGGGCGCGGTAATCGGTCTTGGGACGACTTTTCCTCTTCCCGGCGGGCTGAAATCGGTCTGATGGGTGGGGGCGAGGCATAGCAGGGCAGTATAGCCCCCCGTGCGGGTGGGATGGAGGTCCGAGGATCTGGGGAAGGCATTCGCGGCTGACGGGCAGCGTCTCACCGCCAGAAGATGGCGCACTGCTCTGGCGGCTTGCCGGTCAGACGGTTTGACCACACGACCGCCCAGACCGGCTCCACCACCCCACCGCCACACACCGCCTGGCAGCAGGCGTACAATCCGGGCCGCATATATATGACCCGGCCTTCCGCCCCCGATCCGCGTTTTCCGACTCCCAGCGCCACGGGACTGCGGCGCAAGCCCTGGCTCTCGCGGCTGCGCCCACCGCAACTGATCGCGCTGACCTTTCTGCTGGCGATCCTGGTGGGGACCGGCCTGCTGCTGCTGCCGATCAGCCTGGAGCCGGGCCAGAGCATCCGCCCGGTGCAGGCGCTGTTCATGGCGACGAGCGCGGTGTGCGTGACCGGGCTGGCGGTGGTGGACCCCGGCAGCACCTTTTCCAGCTTCGGCGAGGTGGTGATGCTGCTGCTGATCCAGATCGGCGGGCTGGGGCTGATCACGCTGGGCACGCTGTTCGCGCTGGCGCTGCGGCGGCGGGTGGGCATTGCGGACCGCATTCAGGTGGCGCAGCAGGTCAGCGCCCTGGAGCTGGGCGGCGTGGTGAAACTGGTCCGCACGATTGTCCTGAGTTCGGTGCTGGTGGAGCTGGCCGGAACGGTGCTGCTGTCCACCGTCTTCGTGCCGCAGGAGGGGCTGGGACGCGGGCTGTACTACTCGCTGTTCCATTCAGTCAGCGCCTTTAACAACGCGGGCTTCAGCCTGTACGCCACTGGATTGACCGGCTTCGTGACCAATCCGCTGATCAACCTGATCATTCCGCTGCTGATCGTGCTGGGCGGCATGGGTTTTCTGGTGCAACTGAATGTGCTGGCCTACCTGCGTGACCGCCGCCGCAACCGCCTGAACGCCAACAGCAAGTTGTCGCTGACCATGATGGCCGCGCTGCTGATCTTCGGCACCGTCAGTTTTGCCGTGCTGGAGTGGAGCAATCCGGCCACGCTGGGCACATTGCCGCTGGGCGACAAATTGCTGGCCGCGTGGTTTCAGGGCGTCACGCCGCGCACCGCCGGATTCAACACGCTGGACTACAGCACCATGCACTACGGCACTCTGTTCATCACGATTTTGCTGATGTTCATCGGGGCCAATCCCGGCTCCACGGGCGGCGGCATCAAGACCACCACCTTTTACGTGATGATGGCCTCGGCCTGGGGTATGGTGCGCGGGCGGCACGACACCACGCTGTTCCGGCGGCGCATCGACACCACCACCATCCTGCGGGCCATGACCGTGGGGCTGCTCAGCCTGGGCCTGGTCAACCTGGGCTTCTTGCTGATGCTGCTGCTCAACACCAACCCGGACCTGCGGTTCAGCCAGCTCTTCTTCGAGACGATCAGCGCCTTTGCCACCGTCGGCCTGAGCATGAACGCCACGCCGCTGCTCAACCCCGATCAGGAAATCGTGCTGATCTTTCTGATGTTCCTGGGCCGGATTGGCCCGCTGACCTTCGCGGTGGCCTTTAGCCGCCCGGATTCCAGAACGCTGGTGCGCTATCCGGCAGAGCATGACATCCTGATCGGGTGATGGGAGGCATGCGGCGTCTGAAAAAGCAGAGAGGCCCATTCCCGGTGCTCGCGGGAGCACGGCTGGACATCCCACTCTCCCGCCCGTTTGACCCCCTGCCCCCCGCACTCTTAGACTGCCCCGACACGTGACCCGTCGCCCCTCTTCACTGCCCCGCCGCGCCCTGAGCGCCCGCCTGACGCCGCCGCAACTGCTGGCGCTGGTGTACGCGGCGGGCATCTTGATCGGCACCGGGCTGCTGCACCTGCCGGGGGTGCAGCGGGCGGGGGCCACGGCGCTGGACAGCGTAGAGCTGCTGTTCACGGCCACCAGCGCCATCTGCATCACCGGGCTGGTGGTGGCCGACACCGGCGAGGCGTTCACGCGGCTGGGGCAGGTCATCATTATCGCGCTGGTGCAGATCGGCGGGCTGGGCATCCTGACCTTCGGCACGCTGTTCGCCTTTCTGACCGGGAGGCGGCTGAATTTCAGCGAGCGCCAGGGCCTGGTGGCGCAACTGAACGCGCTGAACGTGGGCGGGGTGCTGCCGCTGCTGCGGGCCATCCTGACCTACACCCTGGTCACCGAGCTGATCGGCGCGGTGCTGCTGTCCTTCCGCTTCGTGCCGCAGTACGGGCTGGGCGAGGGGCTGTATCAGGCCGCCTTCCACGCGGTCAGCGCCTACAACAACGGCGGCTTCGTGGTGCTGGCGGGCGGCATGGCCCCGTATGCGGCGGACCCGCTGGTCAGCCTGACCATCAGCGTGCTGGTGATCCTGGGCGGACTGGGCTTTCTGGTGCAACTGAATTACGTCTCGCACCTGCTGCGGCCCCGGCAAAACCGCCTGCTGGTCTACAGCCGCCTGACCATGCTGACCACGGCCATTCTGCTGACGCTGGGAACAGTGATCATCCTGATCCTGGAGTGGCAGAACACCAAGACGCTGGGCGCGCTGTCCACCCCCGGCAAGTTCCTGGCCGCCTTCTTTCAGAGCATGACGCCGCGTTCGGGCGGCTTTGCCACCGTGGATGTCGAGTCGATGAACACCGCCACCATCTTTACCATCATCGGGCTGATGTTCATCGGCGCGAATAGCGGCTCCACCGGCGGCGGCATCAAGACCAGCACCTTTGCCATCCTGGTGGGCAGCGCGTGGAACATGGTGCGCGGGCGCGGCGAACTGATCCTGTTCCAGCGGCGGGTGGAGGGCGAGAACGTGGTGCGGGCGGGCAGCATCACCACGCTGTACACGTTGCTGGTGGCCGGAGCCTTTTTCCTGCTGCTGGCCACCAATCCCAAGCTGGGCTTCACTCACCTGCTGTTCGAGACCGTCAGCGCCGCCGCGACCGTGGGCCTGAGCATGAACACCACCCAGCAGCTCAACGATCCGGGCCTGCTGATCGTGACCGCGCTGATGTACCTGGGACGCATCGGCCCGCTGACCTTTGCCGTGGCCTTCAGCCTGCGCAGCACCCAGCACCGCAACGTCAAGTACCCGCCGGAGCGCGATATTCTGGTGGGATAAGGACTGTCTAACCGTCGAACGGTCTAACCGTCTAAAGCTAAAAATCTTTGCGGTTTGACGATCAGACCTTTAGACGGTTAGACCTCTTCAAAAAAGTGCCAAGCCTCCACCTCCGATCAAAGGAAACCCCATCCCATGAAGACCAAACAATGCCTCGTGATCGGCCTGGGCCGGTTCGGCACCGCCGTCGCCACCACCCTCTACGAGATGGGCCACGAAGTGGTGGCGGTGGACCACAACGAGGAAAACGTGGAACGGGTCATGAATCTGGTGACGCACGCGGCCATCGTGGACGCCAGCGACGAGCGGGCGCTGCGCTCGATTGGCGTGGGCGATTTCGACGTGGTGGTGGTGGCGATTGGCACCGACGTCCAGGCCAATATCCTGGCCACCATGAACGCCAAGAGTCTGGGCGCGTCCTACGTAGTCACCAAGGCGGTGGACGAGATGGCCCGGCGCGTGCTGGAGCGCATCGGGGCGGACCTGGTGATCCGGCCCGAGCACGACATGGGCGTGCGGCTGGCCCGCCAGATCGCCACTCCCAACATCGTGGACACGCTGGACCTGGGCGGCGACTACGCCATCGTGGAGATCGAGGCCAACGAGCGCCTCAAGGGCAGCCTGCGCGATCTGAACCTGACCGGGCGGTTCGGCGTGCAGATCATCGCCATCAGCCGCTCGGGCAAGATCGAGGTCACCCCCCGCGCCGAGGACGAGCTGCGCCCCCACGACAAGCTGGTGTTGATCGGCACCAGCCACAATCTTGATGAGCTGCGGCGGTATCTGGGAGAGTAGCCCCTCTGGCCTACTCAGCGAATCGAACCTCTCTCTGTGGGCTTGTCTGGGACAACTTTTCAGCGGCTTCCATACCGCCGCTCAATGACCACCCGCCGCACAATGCGGTCCGTCAAACCCGGCAGCAGGCTATCGAGCAGCGCTACCGCGCGGTAAATCCCCGGCACGGTCACCTCGCGGCGGGGGCGGTCGAGCACGCTGGCCACGGCGCGGGCCACCACTTCCGGCCCCGGCATGGGCAGGCGGGCGCGGGCGGTCATCTCGCTTTTCACGAAGCCAGGGGCGATCAGGCTGACGTCCACGCCGCTGCCCAGCAACTCGCGCCGCAGGCCCAATGAAAAGCCGCGTATTCCAAATTTGCTGGCGCTGTACATGCCGTTGGTGGCCGCCCGCCCCGCCACCGAGCCGATGTTGACGATGTGGCCGCTGCCGCGCGAGCGCATCTCGGGCAGGACCAGCCGCACCAGTTCGATGGGCGCTTCCAGATTCACGCGCACGACGCGCAACGGATCGGGATCGTCCCACCACCAGCCCTGCTCCACCGTGACCCCGGCGTTGTTGATCAGCACGTCAATGCGCCCGAACCGCGCGTGGGCCGCGTCGATCAAGGCGCGGCGCGAACCGGCGTCGGTCACGTCGGTGGGAACAGCCAGGACGCGCGAGCCGCTGGGATCGAGTTGATGGGCCAGCGCCGAGAGCTGATCTTCCCGGCGGGCCGCCAGCACCAGCGCATGCCCGCGGGCCGCCAGTTCGCGCGCCGTCGCCAGGCCGATGCCACTGGACGCGCCGGTGAGGACCACCACGCGGCGGGCAGGGGTTGAGGTTGAAGTCATGGCCTGGATGCTAGCGCCCCGCCTCCAAGCTATCTGCTGAAGATCAGTACGAGAGGCTGAAGATATACGATCCCCCATTCTGTTCGCGGTCAAGCCCCACCCGTTGCCAGCCCGTCGCACCAAGGGCATTGAAAATCCCCATCATGGGCTGGGTGGACGGCGGGGCATGGATGGCTGTGGCGAAGGCACCCATGCTGGGGAAGTTATCGACCCGATGACCGTCCTCAACATGCACCGTACCGTCGTTATTGGTTAATACTGCAAGGTATCGATGTCTCATAATTGACCTCCACAGCCACCTTAGAAAATAGGGCGTCAAGTCAGCGTCAAGTCGGAGCACCACCCCCTCAGCCGGGCATCAGGCAAAGGCGGCAGACTGGCGGGGTGAAGCCCTGGCCCCCGCTCAAATCAGCCCTCCTGACGCTGCCGCTGCTGTGCGCCGCCCTGCTGAATGTGGAGGGCCGGGCCGCCACGCCCGGCAGCATTCCCGCGCTGCCGCCGGGTGTGGCAGCACCTGTGCCCAAACCTCCAGCGCCCAAACCCCCAGCGCCCAAACCCCCAGCACCCAGACCTCCTCCAGTTGGGACCCCGCCCGAAATCGTGCCCTCGGCCCCGGTCCATCCGCAGACCGCGCCTCCGCTGGTGCCGCTGCCCAGCGCGCCCCGGTCCATGCCAGCGCCGACTGTGCCGAGACCGCCCGCCTCTTACCGGCCCAGCGATCCGCTCTACTCCCAGCAGTGGGACATGACCACCATTGGTATGCCGCAGGCCTGGGCGCAGACAGGCGGAGTCGGCTTGAACACCCTGCCCATCACGGTGGCCGTGCTGGACACCGGCTTCGTCAACTCGCCGGAACTGGCCGGGCGGGTGGTGGGCGGTTACGACTTCGTGCATGATCCCGCACGGGCCGGGGACGGTGACGGGCGCGACGGAGACGCCTCCGGGGTGGGCCAGTACGCCTACCACGGCGAGGTGGTGGCCAACATCATCGCCGCCGCGCATGACGGGCGGGGCATGGCCGGGATCAACCCCTCGGCGCGCATCGTCCATGTGCGGGTGGCGGGCACCGACGGCCTGATCGATCCGCAGGACCTGGCCGACGGCCTGCGCTGGGCGGCGGGCATCACGGTGCCGGGCGTTCCGGCCAACGCAGACCCGGCCAGGGTGCTGAACCTGAGCCTGTACGCGGATTTCATTCCACTGACCGGCTGCGACGCGCGTATTCAGAACGCCATCGACGCCGTGAACGCCAGGGGCGCGCTGATCGTGGTGGGGGCGGCCAACGACGGCGCGGACGCCTCGGGCTACTCGCCAGCGGGCTGCCGGGGCGTGCTGACCGTGACCAGCGCCACCCAGCAGGGAACGCGCCCCGGGTACGCCAACTGGGGCCGCCCAGTGGCCCTGGCCGCGCCGGGAGGCGAAACCGGCCACGGCATTCCCGTCAGCAGCCTGAGCGGGCCGGGGGGCGTGCGTGCGCCGGAAGGCACCAGCATGGCCGCGCCGCATGTGGCCGGAGTCGCCAGCCTGCTCCTGAGCGTGCGCCCCCGCCTGACGCCCACACAACTCCGGGGCCTGCTGACCCGCACTGCCAGCCCGTTTCCGGGCGGGCGCTGTGACCCGGACCCGGCCCGCACCTGCGGAAGCGGCACCCTGAACGCGGCGGCGGCGGTGCGCGCGGCGCTGGCATCCAGTCTGGGCAGATAACCGGGACTGGGGTCAACCCCACACACCTCCAGCGCTCCAACCCTTCGGCCCACCAAGCCACGTCCCGCGCTCTGGCCGCTAGGATGGGGCCATGAGGTTTCAAGCATGAACGCTCCCGCCTGGCGCGTCTGGCTGGTCACGGCGCTGGTGTGCGGCTGGGGCATCCTGACCATTCGTTTCGTGACCCAGAGCAACTGGCCGCTCGCCATTGTCAGTCTGGTGCTGGCCGTCTTCAATGGCTACACGCTGTATCAGTTGACCCGCCGGGGCAAATAGCTACCGCAGGCGGCGGCGACTCAGTCGGTTGCCCCACTGACGGGCGGCGCGTTTCAGGTCATCCGCGGCCAGCACCACGCGCGGCGAGGTCCAGACCTGCGACGCCTTCTGAACGGCCCAGCCCTCTCCCAGCGTGACGGCGGCATGCTGCGCCAGACCGTCCGCACTGCACCACAGCAGGACGGTTCCGGGCTGATCGTCGTTGCCGCCGGGCCGGGTGCGCTCCTCCAGGAACGCCTCGAACGGTTCGCGCTGCATCCACTCGTTTTCGGCCCCAGCCATGCCCGCCGCGCCCATCACCGCGCCGAAGCAATTTGCGCCGCTGTGGGAGGCGAAGGTTGCGGCCAGTTCGCGGACACGGGGTAAACGGGCAGAGGCGGCTTCCCAGACACCCTCCGGCACCTGGGGTTTCTGACAGGGCGGATCACCAGCGCCGACGACACGCTCTAGCACGGCGTCGGTCAGCAACTCAGGCGTCCAGAGAAAGCGGGCCTGTGGCAGACCGGGCAGCAGATCGGCAAAATCGCGGCGGCGCGGGATGTTGCCCCGCTTGTGCCGAACCTGGACTGACAACAGCTCGCGCTGACGCCTCGGGCCAAGGCCCTGCCATTCCGCCAACTCCAGCCACGCCACCCGGTCCGCCCCCGCCGCGATGCCCCAGACGGCGTTGGTGTCGCGTTCTTCAGGCGTCAGCCCCACCGCCTTGCGTGAAACGGTGGGAAGGTCAAATTCTGTGGCCTCCTCCCCGGTCAGGAAGAACAGCAGGCGCGGCGGCGCGAGCCAGCCTCGCCACAGGGCTTGCAATTCATCTGGGACGGGAATATTCAGGACTCGCATCATCTCAGCGCAGCAGCGGCAGGCCGAAGCCGTGCGCCTGCACGCGGTCGCAGACGCGCCCAAAGGCCCCCGGATCGGCCACAAAATCCAGCTCGTCGCCCGGCACGCGCAGCACCGGGCAGGCATCAAAGGCGCTGATCCAGGCGTCATACAGACGGTTGAGGCCCGCCAGGTAAGCGCCCGGGATGTCCTGCTCGTAGCTGCGTCCGCGCAGGGCGATCCGGCGGCGCAGGGTGGGCAGGCTGGCGTCGATGTGGATCAGCAGGTCCGGCACGCGCAGGGCGGGCAAAATCCCCTCGTACAACCCGCAGTAGGTGGCCCAGTCGCGCGCCTCCATCTGGCCGCTTTCATACAGATTGCGGGCAAAGATGCTGGCGTCCTCGAACACCGTTCGGTCCTGAATGACGTAGCGCGCCCCGGTCACCAGATTCAGGTGCTGTTCCAGGCGGCGCGACAGGAAATAGATCTGCGAGTGGAACGAGTAGCGCCGCATATCGCGGTAAAAGTCTTCCAGATACGGATTGTCGGCGTAGGGTTCGTAGACGGGCCGCAGGCCGTAGCGCTCGGAAAGCATGCGCGTCAGCGTGCTTTTCCCGCTGCCGATGTTGCCGGAGACGGCCAGGTACATCAGCGCCCTCCCCGTGCCAGATCCACCATTGCCGGGCGCATCAGTCCGCCGCCTGCCCCGCCGTCAGCGCCGTATGCACGCGGGCCAGGATCAGTTCCTCGTGTGCGGGGTTGCCCACGAAGTCCAGATCACCGGCCTGCACGGTCAGCAGCGGGTGGGCGTAGCTGCGAAAATATTCATCGTAGCGGGCGGTCAGGTCGGCCAGGTAGGCGGCCTGCATGTCCTGCTCGAAGGGGCGGCCCCGGCGGGCGATCCGGCGCAGCAGCTCGCCCGTGTCGGCGCGCAGGTAGACCACCAGATCGGGAGTGGGCAGACGCGGCGACAGGTGCGCGTACAGGTCCTCGTACAGCGCAAATTCGGCGTCTTTCAGGTTCATGGCCGCGAAGATGAAATCCTTGGCGAACAGGTAGTCGCTGACCACGTTGCCGCTGAACAGCCCCGGCTGCGCCAGCCCGGAAAGCTGTTTAAAGCGCGACAGCAAAAAGAAGACCTGCACTTGAAAAGCGTAGGCGTCCGGCTGCTCATAAAAGCGGGCCAGGAAGGGGTTTTCCTCCACCACTTCCAGATTCAACTCCGCGCCGTAGCGCGCCGAGAGCCGCCGGGCCAGACTCGTTTTTCCCACCCCGATGGGGCCTTCAATCACCAGGTACATAAACAGGAGGGAGCATAGCGCGGGATGGCGGTCAACGAAGGAGCCGGGCGGGGCTTGACAGACGAGACGCTCTCCTGGGGCATGTCCCAAACACCCGTGGCACCCAGGCCGCAGGACGCCTGGCACATGCGGGGCTGGCCGCTGGCCAGGGCGCTGCTCGTGGCCCCCGCCCAGGTCCTGTTTCCGGTAGGCGTCTTCTCTCACGCGGTTTACGGCAACAAGGAGTGGCTGCGGCTGGATCTGCGAGTGAGCCTGATTCTGGCTGGACCCACTTGGCTTATTGGCCTCACCGAGAATTACAGAGTCAGCCAATTACACTGAAGCGTGCCCCGCAAATCCGCCCGCCTCCCCTTCGAGCTGGCCCTGCAACTGCGGCTGCTGTCGGCAGCGGGAGCAGCGCTGATCTTCACGCTGCTGTGGGCCGGGTTCATCTATCCCAGCCTGATCACCCTGCCCGCCCTGCTGGTGACGCCGGCTCTTTTTCTGCTGCTGGCCGCCGTGGTCAACCCGCAGTTCGTGGAGGCCCGCCCCTGGCTCAGAACTTACCTGCTGCTCAGCGTGGGGCTGGCAGTGGTGTGCTGGGTGTTCATTCTGGTTTGGTTCTAGCGGACGTGAACCCTCACCCGTTGCTGGCGCGGCACCTTCCACTCCTGCGGAATGCGACAGAGGCAAGGACCGCTTTACTCCGTCTCGCATCCGCTCGAATGAACCCGTTTGTGCAAACGCTTGGACCGGAGTCGGTAGCAGCAAGAACGAACAGGACGGGGCCACCCAGCGGCCCGTCTCCCCTGTTCAGTCCTGCCCCAGCGTCTAGCGTCCGTTCTGTTGCAGGGTACGCTTGAGGAGCGTGACCTTCACGTCCACGCTCTTCTTGTTGCGCCACACGCGCAGGCCCACGGTCTGGCCGGGGCGTTTGGTGGCCACCAGCCGGGTCACGTCAAACGAATTCTGCACGCGCACGCCGTCCACCGCCACGATGATGTCGCCCAGCGGGGCCAGCAACTGATCGCTGCTGTTGCGCAGGCTGCCGCGCAGGCCCGCGCGGGCGGCGGCGCTTCCGGCAGGGACGTCCATGACCAGCGCGCCCTCGGAACTGGACAACCCCGCCAACTGGCGCAGGGCCGGGGGCAGGGTGGACAGGTCGATCAGCGTCGCGCCCAGCGTGCCGCGCTGCGGAACCCCGATCTTTTCCAGATCGTCCAGACTCTGCTTGACCACGTCGCCGGGAATGGCGATGCCAATCACGCCGGGCACCAGATTGTTGGGGGCGGCGTTGGCGTCGGCCACGCCCACCACCAGCCCGCGCGAATCCAGGATCGGGCCACCGCTGTTGCCCTGCTGAATGCTGGCGGTGGTCATCAGGTACTCGCCGATTTCCATGCCCAGGTTGTCGTTGCGCGGCACGTTGTCCGCCGTCGCCATCACGCTGAAGATGCCGGTGCTGACGAAGTTGGGAATTTTGAGGGGTGTGCCCATGGCCGTCAGCTTCTGGCCGGGAATCAGGCGGGCGCTGTTGCCAAAAGACAGCGTTTTGGGCGCGGTCACGCCGGTCACGCGCAGGATGGCGATGTCGATGCCAGGATCGACGCCCTCGATCCGGGCCGAGACCTTGCGCCCGTTGTACAGCGTGACGCTCAGCGAGTCCTGAAATTCGATGACATGGTAATTGGTCACGATCAGGTCTTTCTTATAGAAAAACCCGGTGCCGGTCTCGATGGGATCGTCACCGGGCTGCAACTGATCGCGTTGCAGGCGGTTGTCGATCCGCACCACCGCTTGCAGGGCGTTTTGCGTGACCTCCACGGTGTTGATCTCGTCGGGCGTGACCAGCGCGCGCTGGGCGCTGACCCGGCCCGAGACATACGCGCCAGCCACGGCTGCGCTCAGCAGCAGCGCGGCCCCCACAACGTGCGCGGCGTTCACCCCTCGCCGCCACCCTTGCTCTTGCTGGCTCCCTCACTTTTGCTGGCCCGCTCGCTTTTGCTACCCCGCTCGCTTTTGCCAGAGGAGCCGCCCTCAGCTTTGACCGCAGGCTTGCTCTCGCCGCTGCTGCCACCCTCGGATTTCTCGCGGGGGCGCGAGTCGTTGGCGTAAAAGCCGCTGCCCTTAAAGGCGATGCTGGGCCGCGCCAGCACGCGCTTGACCGGCACGCCCGTTTCAGGGTGGGCCGCGTAGGCGTCGTCGCGCATGCTCTGGCGCAACTCGTAAATTTCTCCGGTGTTGGTGTTCTTGTACAGGTAGGTGGGCATGGGCAGGGGTTCCTTGGGGCGGGAAGACGGGACCGGGGGCAGATTGATCAGAACGCTGGGCCAGGTAGGGTTCAGTGCGGAGCGGCCTCTGATACGCGCAGCCGATCAGCTACAGGCAGGTAAGCACAGCCGAGTGAGCACAGGCAGGTAAGCACAGCCGAGTGAGCACAGGCGGGTAAGCACAACCGAGCAAGCACAGCCTAGCAAGCGCAGCCGGGGACGGAAGGGACCTGTCTCACCCCAACCTCCTTACCCCCACCGGCCCCCCCCAGCGTACTCCCTGAGGCATCACAGCATCTTACTCACCAGAGGGAGCGGGGCGGTGTTATGATCTGGCGGCGAACCCTTCATATGCCGGGGCACTCGCAACACAACCGGGCAGCGCAAGGCCCAGCCACAGCAGCGGCTGGGATACGAGGTGGAGGTCAGCGAGCATTCTGCGGATGCCTCCAGGTGTGGGCGACACCTACCCGCCGCGTCTCCCTGAACAGGGGATGCGGGAAGTCCAGAGCGATAACCCCCGTGGCAACGCGGGCATAAGGCCGGACCCGCCACACACAATCAACCAGGCATCTGCGTTTCCCTGACCAGGGAGGCGGGCAGGAGTTCTTATGTGCGGAATCGTGGGTTATATCGGCGGGCGGCAGGCGCAAGGCGTGCTCATCTCGGGCCTCTCCAAGCTGGAATACCGGGGCTACGACAGCGCGGGCGTGGCGATTGGCGACGGCGCATGCATCGCCGTCAAGAAAAAGGCGGGCAAGCTGGCCAACCTGGAGGCCGAGCTGGAGGGCCACCCGATGAGCGGCACGCTGGGCATCGGGCATACCCGCTGGGCCACCCACGGGCTGCCCAACGACACCAACGCGCACCCGCACGCCACCGAGGACGGCAAGATCGTCATCATTCACAACGGCATCATCGAGAATTACCTCAAGCTGAAAGAGGCGCTGATGTCGCGCGGCCACGAGTTCAAGTCCGAGACCGACAGTGAGGTGCTGGCCCACCTGATTGAGGAGGCCTACAGCGGCGACCTCTACGAGGCGGTGCGTGCGGCGCTGGGGCAGGTGCGCGGCGCTTACGGCATCGTGGTCACGCATGTGGACCACCGCGAGATCGTCGCGGCCCGCACGGTCAGCCCCCTGGTGATGGGGGTGGGCGAGGGCGAGATGTTCCTAGCCTCGGACGTGCCCGCGCTGCTGGCCTACACCCGCAAGATGGTCTTCCTGCACGACGGCGACATGGTGGTCATGAGCGACGACGGCTTCCGCGTGACCGATCTGGACGGCAACGAGCAGCAGCGCGAGATCGAACACATCGACTGGGACGCCGAGGCCGCCGAGAAGGGCGGGTTTGACACCTACATGCTCAAGGAAATCTACGAGCAGCCCACCGCCCTGACCAACACGTTAATTGGCCGCCTGCACGACGACACCGGCGAGGTCAATCTGGACATCAACCTCGATCCCTCCTCGTTCAAGCGCATCAGCATCATCGCCTGCGGCACGGCCTTTTATGCCGGGCTGGTGGGCGAGTACCTGATCGAGCAACTGGCGCGCATTCCGGTGGAGGTGGACGTGGCCAGCGAGTACCGCTACCGCGATCCACTGGTCAACGAACACACCCTGGCGATTGTGGTCAGCCAGTCGGGCGAGACGATCGACACCCTCGAAGCCCTGCGCGAGGCCAAGCGGCACGGCGCGAAAACGCTGGGCGTGATCAACGCCAAGGGCAGCAGCATGACCCGCGAGCTGGACGACACGCTGTACATCCACGCCGGGCCGGAAATCGGGGTGGCCAGCACCAAGGCGTACACCTCGATGGTCAGCGCCTTCGTGATGCTGGCCCTGTGGCTGGGCCGGGCGCGCGGCACCCTGAGCGAGGAGCAGGGCGCGGAACTGCTCAAGGCCGCCCGCGAACTGCCCCGGCTGGTGGAGGAAGCCCTGGCACCGGAGCGTGTGGAAGCGATTAAACAGGTGGCCGAGAAGTATCACCAGGCACGCGATTACCTGTTCCTGGGGCGCGGCGTCAACAGCCCCACCGCCTACGAGGGCGCGCTGAAGCTCAAGGAGATCAGCTACATCCACGCCGAGGCATATGCGGCGGGCGAGATGAAGCACGGCCCGATTGCGCTGATCGACGCCAACCTGCCCGTCGCCGTGATCGCCACCGAGAGCCGCCTGCTGGAAAAGACCATCAGCAACGTGCAGGAGGTCCGCGCCCGCGCCGGGAAGGTGATCCTGTTCCTGAGCGACGGCGACACCGAGAACGCCCGCCACGGCGATGACGTGATCTACGTGCCGCGCGCCCACGAGATGGTCAGCCCGGTGGTCAATGCGGTGGCGATGCAGTTGCTGGCCTACTTCACGGCCACGGCGCTGGGCAAGGACGTGGATAAGCCGAGGAACCTGGCGAAAAGTGTGACGGTCGAATAATTTAAGAAATTTTACGAGGAATGAGGGGCGGTAGAGTGGCTTCGCACGGACGCGCGGGGCCGTTCTCCTTCGCTTCTGCGCTGGCCCGTTCCTTCGGCGGAAGGCTGCATGCTGCCGCCATCTCAGCTCCCAGACCTCTGATCGCCTGAGCAGGGTCTTTGCTCCCACACTACGGAGTTGCTCCTCTCGAATGCCGGTCAGCTCTGGCCTCTGGAGGGGCCACGGAAGGTTTCATCAGATGCCTTACACTGCCGCGTGAGTTCCCGCCCCCGCCCCTTCATGCCGCCCCGCCAGGTGAGCTGGCTGATCGCGCTGATCCCGGTGTTTCCGCCACTTTATCTGGCGGCCCTGGGCGCGCTGGGCCACCTGCGGACACTACCGCTGGCCGCGCGTCAGGTGCTGTTCTTCTTCGCCAGCACCCAACTGATCGCCGCGCTGTTCACCCCCCGTCCACTGCTGTCGCTGGGCCTGGCGGCAATCCGCACCCTGTTGATCCTGGCGATGATCGCGGCGGGGGTCTACCTGCGCGCGAGCCGCAATCTGAGCCCGCTGCTGTGGGGGCAACTGGCGATCTTTGTGACGGCGTGGGGCTACACCCTGACCACGCAGGGGCTGGCCGGCGTTCAGGAGCGGCTGGGCCACCCGTACTACTACGTGGTCTCGCTGGGGCTGGTGGCGGTGGTGGCGCTGTGGATCACGGTGTTCTGGCGGGCTGGCGGGTGGTGGCGCTGGCCCGCCGGGGGACTGGCGCTGGCCACCCTGCTGGCGGCGGGGAGCCGGGGACCGCTGCTGGCGCTGGGGGTGGGCAGCCTGGCCGCGCTGGCCTTTGCGGGCCGGGGGCGGCGCTGGTGGGCGCTGCTGCCCGGCGCGCTGGTGCTGGGCCTGGCCGCGCTGACCACCACGCTCGACATTCCTTTCAAACCCATCGAACGCCTGCTCAACGACCAGACCAGTGGGCGCGAATACATCTGGCGCGACGCCGCGCAGGGCTGGCAGACCTCGCCGCTGGGCGGTGTCGGGCCGTACCAGGGCGGCCCCTACCTGACGTACCTGTTCAAGGACGGCTGCCAGCTCACGCCTACCCTGGCCCGCAACGACATCGCCTGCCCCGAGGGGCTGGGCCGCTGGTCGAGCGTGTGGCTGATCGCCCACAACGCCTGGCTGCACTGGCTGCTGGAAACCGGCGTCATCGGGACCCTGGGACTGGTGGCCGTGATGGGGTACGCGTTATGGCGGGCAGCGCTGCTGGGTGACGCGCTGACCACCGCCGTCCTGTACGGTTTCACGGCCATGAACGTGGTGGATGTGGTGATCGCGCTGCCCAGCCAGCATTTCGCAGAGTTGTGGTGGGCGGCGGTGGGACTTAGCCTGCTGCCGCGCCCCGTCCCGGAGCCAGCCGGAGCCAGCGCCATAGCCCGGTCAGGACAAGCAGCGCCGCCAGTGTAGCCCCGCCCGTCTGCGCCCCGTAATCCGGGTTAGCGATGAGAACCACCACCTGCGGGAGATAGAGAAAAGCGCAGTCCTGCCCAGCTTCAGCGTGGCCAGATTCCCCTTTCTCCGCCGACATCCGCTTCAGACAGTCCACTTCCACGGTCAAGGACTGGGTTTTCGGTTGCCCTAACACTGAGACAGCGGGCGAGACTGCATGTGAGCTGTCGCCGCTCTGAACGTCCAGCACCTCGCCCCCGCCGCGCGTGGTCACGCGGAAGGGCTGTGATGCGTAGATCAACAGACTGGCACTCAGCACCTCGCCCTGGCCCGGCGTCCAGGACAACTCGAACGCTTTCTCCGGGAGCCGCCGCACGAAACTGGTGCCGTCGAAGAACAGCGGACCAGCGCCGGTGATCTTCAGCGGACTGTCGGGGGCGTCCAGCCACCAGCGCTGCGCCCCCAGCCCCGCGTCCTGCCGGGCCGTGACCCCCTGACTGGGAAGCTGGCCCAGCCGGGTCCAGTACTGACTGAGCGGCGCAGCACACGGCTGAGCCTGACAGCGGTACTCCAGCGTGAAGCGGTGCGCGCCCGCAGAGACGAACGCCCCGGTCACGACATTGGGAATGAACTGGCCTGCCGGAAAGGTCGTCTGGTCCAGCACGCGTCCGTTCAACTTCAGGATCCCGGTCACGTCGCTGGAGGGAGAATAGAGCTGGTATTCCAACTGGACAAACTGTTTGCTGCGGGCCGTGAAATCAACGGTGCTGAAGGGCGCGGTGGGCGTGCGAAAAAAATTCACGCCGTCGAAGCGCGGTGCCGAGAGACCCGCCAGGCTCACGTTCGGCGGCACTGCCGTCCTCAGGTCAGACCGCTGAAAACTCGAGGCTTCAGCCACGGACAGATGCGGCGAGCAGTTGTGGGCGCAGGCGGTCCCAGCGCTCGGTGTTCAGGCTCACGTCCCCCGGCAGGGTGACGTCTGCCGAGGCCCGCGTGCCTTCCTGCACCCCAGGCCTGCGCCGCCGCGCCAGCTCGTAGACGCTCTTGCGACCGGTGACGATATGCAGCACTGCATCCTCAATTTCGCAGGCATGGCGCACGGCCAGCGCAACCTCAGGCGCGATGATGTCCACGTAATCCTGCCCGGTAAACACGTCGCTGTAGGCCACCGGATACTGGAACTCGCGCGGGCGAAAGCTGGTGCGAATGATCAGGTGCCTTGCGGCGGCGCGGGCCGCTTCCTCGGCCACCAGCTTGCTCAGGGCGTAGAAGTTGACAGGCGGGCCGGGCGTGTCGTCCTCGCGGTAGTTGCCGGACTCGCCGCTGAACACGTAATCGGTGCTGATCTGGACCAGCTTCGCGCCCGCCGCGTTGGCCGCCCGCACCATGTGGCGGGTCCCCCCGACATTCACCGCCCAGCACCGCTCCCGCTGCCGCTCTGCGCCGCCCACATCGGTGTAGGCCGCCGCGTGAATGATCACGCCGGGGCGTTCGCGGCGGACCACTTCCCGGACCTGCGCGCCGTCGGTGATGTCCAGTTCCGCCGAGCTGGGGGCCACGACCTCGGCCCCCAGGTCCGGCAGCAGGGCGCGCAGTTCGGTTCCCAGCCGCCCTCCACCCCCGGTCAGCAGAACCTTCACCCCCGGTCCTCGGCCCACAGTTCGGCCCCGAAAAAGTCCCAGGGCAGGCGGCCCTCGTTGGGGTCTGTCAGGTTAAATTGTGCGTCCATCGTGTACAGCAGCGTCGCACCTTCCGGCCCCGCCTGATACCCGTGCGCCACGCCACTGGGGATATGCACCAGCGTGGGCTGCTCGCCGCTCAGCACCAGCTTGCGCTTCACCCCCAGGGTTGCGCCGCCCTCACGGCAGTCGACCAGCCAGACCACCAGTTGCCCGCTCAACACGCACCACAGCTCGTTCTGCTCGCCCTTGACGTGAATATGAAAGGCGTTGACACGCGCAGCAGCGGCCCACGACACGCTGATCTGGTGCGGGGTGAGCGGGCCGGGCAACCCCTGCACACCCGCCTCGTCCAGGCGCAGGTATTCCATGAACGCGCCGTTCTCGCTGCGGTTCTTTTTCAGGGCGTGGACCCACACCCCATCGATCTGCGGCGCAGCCGGGTAGCTCTCGAAAGTCAGGGCGGCGGCGTAATCGGGGGCCAGCGGAATGCGGAGGTCTGGTGTGGTCATGCGTGGTGGGTTTCCTTGCTGATCTTGAGAAGATACTGACCGTACCGGTTCTTGGCGAGTTTGTGCGCCTGCTCCAGCAGCATCTCGGTGCTGATCCAGCCGCTGCGCCACGCGGTCTCCTCGGGCGAGGCCACCTTGAGGCCCTGACGGTGTTCGATGGTCTGGATAAAGGAACTGGCTTCCAGCAGGCTCTCGTGCGTGCCGGTGTCCAGCCAGGCAAAGCCCCGGCGCATCAGTTGCACGTCCAGCAGCCCCGAGTTCAGGTAGTGGGTGTTCACGTCCGTGATCTCCAGTTCGCCGCGCGCCGAGGGCTGAATCCCCTTGACCACTTCCACAATGTTCTGGTCGTAAAAATACAGACCCGTGACGGCGAAGTCCGATCTGGGCCGGGCGGGTTTTTCCTCAATAGACAAGGCACGGCCCGTTTCGTCGAAGTCCACCACGCCGTAACGTTCGGGATCGCTGACCTGGTAGGCGAACACGGTCGCCCCCTCGGTCTTTTGCCCGGCGGCGTTCATCAGGTCCGACAGATCATTGCCGTAAAAGATATTGTCTCCCAGGATCAGCGCACTGTCGTGGCCGCACACGAAGTCCTCGCCGATCAGGAAGGCTTGGGCCAGTCCCTCGGGCTTGAGCTGCACGGCGTACTCCAGCGTCAGGCCCCACTGCGAGCCGTCGCCCAGCAGTTGCTGAAAACGGGGGGTGTCCTCGGGCGTGGAGATCACCAGAATCTCGCGCATGCCGCCCAGCATCAGGGTGGTCAGCGGGTAATAGATCATCGGCTTGTCATAGACGGGGAGCAATTGCTTGCTAACCGCCAGCGTCGCCGGATACAGCCGCGTGCCGCTGCCCCCGGCCAGGATGATGCCCCGACGATTGGAGGGAGGTGCGGTCACTGCCGCGCCCCGGCCAGCCGCTCGGCGTACTGCTTTTCGTAGTACTCGCGGAATTCGCCGCTACGGATCGGCTCCCACCACGCGCGGTTCGCGGCGTACCATTTCGCGGCCTCAGCCACCGCTTCTTTCGGATCGTATTTGGGCTGCCAGCCCAGACTTTTCAGCTTATCCACGTTCATGCTGTAGCGCCGATCATGGCCGGGCCGGTCAGTGACGTGCCGGACCAGATCGTGCGACTTGCCCAGCGTGTCCAGCACGATGTCCACCATCTCCAGATTGGTCATCTCGCGCCCGGTGCCGACGTTGTAGACCTCACCGATCTCGCCCCGCAGCAGCACAGTCTCGATTCCGGTGCAGTGGTCATGCACGTGGGCGTAGTCGCGCATCTGGAGACCGTCGCCGTAGACCGGAATAGCCTCGTCCAGAATGGCGTTGGTGGAGAACAGCGGCACCGCCTTTTCGGGGTACTGGTACGGCCCCACGTTGTTGGCCCCGCGCGTGATGGTCACGGGCAGACCGTAGGTGATGGCATACGCCTGCACCAGTTGATCGGCGGCGGCTTTGCTGGCAGCGTATGGGCTGCGCGGCGCGAGTTCGTCGGTTTCCACGCTCTGATGATCGTCGCGGATATGCCCATATACCTCGTCGGTGCTGATGTGGTGCAGGCGGATACCCAGTTCGCGGGCCACTTCCAGCAGCACGTGGGTGCCGCGTACGTTGGTGTCGGTAAAGATTAGCGGCCCCAGAATGCTCTGGTCCACATGGGTTTCGGCGGCAAAATTGACGATCAGGTTCACACCTTCCCGCTGGCAGGTGGCCCGCACCAGGGCTTGATCGCCGATGTCGCCCACCACCAGTTTCAGGCGGGGGTCTGCCCACAGGTCCGCCAGATTTTCCTTGCGGCCCGCGTAGGTCAGCTTATCAAAGACCACTATGCGGCTGCCCGGGTGCTGAGACAACCAGTAGCGCACGAAGTTGCTGCCGATGAAGCCGCAGCCCCCGGTGACGAGTAAAGTCATTTCATCATTCATTTCTTCTCCTTCTAATCCCAATGGTAACTGTGCATGCTCAGTTTCTTTTTCAGAGGCAGAGGCAACAGGTGGTGGCGTTTGCCCAGTTGAAAGGCACTGAACTTGGCCGCCGCCTCCGCGATCACCAGCGGAATGAGGTCGGCCCGCCGGTGCCGCAGCACGTACCGCAGTTGTTCGCGTACAAAGCGCAGGCCCTCGCCCCCCACCTTTGCCCCGGCCAGCTCCGGCCCCGCCCCCGCAAAAAAGGCCCCGACATCGAAGTTGCGGCGGAACTGCTGGGCCAGGGTGTAATCGTGCGAGTGGACCACCTGCGCCCCCGCCACATATTCGATGGCGTGCCCGGCGCGCAGCAATTTGGCCGCCAGGGTCATGTCCTCGTTCATGATGATGTGTTCCGGGAAACCGCCCACTTCCCAGAACACGTCTGCGCACACCGCCGAACAGACATTCGAGAAGAAGAACGCCTTGACGCCCAGTTCGGGTATATCGGCCTCGGTACGCCGCCTGCTGTGGCTTGGATAGTTAAAGTACCGCGAGAACTGTTCCAGCAACGACGCCTCTGGCCGGGGCAATTGTCGGGCAAAGGTTGCCACGGCCTGACCGGACACGATGGGCGCGGTCAAGGCTTCCAGCCAGCGGTCATCGGCGGGAATGGCGTCCTGGGTCATGAAGACCAGAATCTGCGCGCCCTGTTCGGTAGCTAAGCGTGCGCCTAAATTGCGGGTGCCGCCGTGGTCAAAGGTGTTGCGATCAATTGCTCTTACGCCAAAACCACATCCCTGCCACAGCTCAGGGCTGCCATCCTGAGACACAGAATCAAGAATGAAAACCTGTTGAGAAGACAGATGCCGCTGCCTGAAACTGGACGCCAACTTGGAAACGTAGCGAGACGCATTTAGGGCTGGGACAATCACTGCCAATGCAGGAGACGTCATATCAAGCCCACCCAGGCCAGATTGCGGAGCGTACCAACCTTAAAAAACCGTTCTCGCACAATGGTTTGACGTCGCTGCCAGTAATTCATATCTGGCAACTGTGCGTAGCGTGCGGCTTGGGCCGCGTGACGCGATGTTGGAAAATTCTCAGCGAAAACCGCCGCCTGTGCGGCGGTTAAATTCAGACTTGTTTGCATTTCTCCGAACATACTTAACTTTGAAGCGATATAGCGGGCGTCGAAGCGTTTTGCGCCAACCGCATTGTTGTTGTGCTGGCGGTACAAAATGGTTGCCTCAGGAATCCAAATGATTTTCCCAAAAGAGCAAGCAACTAAGGCTAGCCACCAATCATGCATGATGGCCTCCCGTGGAATAGGCATAGATTTGTTTATTAGAGCACGGTTAACAAGCATAGAGCATCCAGTAACTACATTTTGCGTCAAGATTAAGTTGAACTGATCTCCCCATTCAGGATTGAGGTGTTGATAGTTCCAAAACGATTTATCCATTAAGTTTCCATGGGCATCTATGACACATAGATCACTATGGGCCAGCAAAGGCATGTCATTACCATATACGCTCTCGTAAAAATGCATCGCTTTCAAAAGACATGCAATCTTGTCTGGAAGCCAGATATCGTCTTGATCGGAACAAAGTACATAATCTGCTTCAGAATTCTCTAGTAGAAATGAAAAATTCTGACTCGCTCCGCCAAGAGAGTGGTGTGAAATCACTTTAAATCTCTCCTCTTCCAGTGTGTATTTCTGTAGTATTACCTCGGTGGTGTCACTCGACCCATCGTCATGGCAGAGAATGCCACAGGTAACAGTTTGGGTTAATAGACTTTGAATCTGTTCGTGCAAGTATCTCTCGCCGTTGTATGTCGCCAGCACAATATCAATTTTTTCAGATGTCTCAATCATTTTTTATACCGCCTGTAATTGAAAATTTGTCGATAAAAAATGTTAAAAGCGTAAGAATGGCAAGCTGCGGAACCAAAATATTGAAAACCGCCATCGCAGGCCATGCAACTAAAAGACCATAGAAGCCGCACCACAGTGCATTTTTAGGACGCCCCAAAGCGTTTTTTAAGATATAGGAATATAAATATACGAATAACATCAGACCCACAATGCCTTGATATGTAATAAATTGGAGAAAAGAATTATCTATCAAAAAGCTGGCAATTTTATTTCCTGCTTCTGCTTGATATCTGCCATCTCCGAACAAAATGCTCAGCATTTCACCATTGGAAAGTTTTTGCCAAATATCAGCCCATACCTGTTGCCTTATGTCCAAAGAGGCGGAATTTGATAAATTTAGATTACTTTTTTCAATTATATTTCCAGAAATAGAAATTAGAAAGCCTAGTGCTAGAGATAAAAGTGGTAAAACTAAAAGTATGTTCCTCTTTTTAAGCTGAAGATAGGCTAGAGACGATAGCACGGTGATGATCACTCCAATATAGATATTTCTAGTTAAAGTGCTGTAGGCGCTTACAATAAGTATGATAAAAATTATCATGGCAAAGATATTTTTAGAATTTGTCAATCTGAAATCTATTTTCTGAAGTATTATCCCTAAGCAAAAAATTATAAATATCCCAAAATCAACAGCATTGCTGAACAGGCTATATCCTCTAACTTGATATATACCATTATTCCAAAAAAGCCAACTAAGAACTTTAAATTGACCGTTTGCACTTTCTAAAGGTAAAATTGTGTTCCCGGTAAAATGTTGAGTTATGGCTAAGCTGGCCAATGGGATGGCTATATAAATAAACATTTTTTCAAAATTTTTATTTAACTCAAATCTTTGAGTAAATATTAATATATATAGTAAGATTAAATAAAAATACATCAGAATCCCTTGAATAGAATAGCTTAAATCATATCTTATAGAATTAATAAAAAAAGTTAGAAACGCGTATGCTATAAATATAATTAATGCTGTTTTCAATCCCACGTTAGTATTATCTATCTTAGAAGAGGTTAAAAACAAGGTGAAAAGGTTTATAAGTAGAATTAAACGGGCTAGATTATTTATGTTATAAATATAATCGCCAAATATAAAAATATTGACTTGGGGAACGAGTCCAGTTATTAGTAAAATAGCAAGCATAATTATATTCATATAAAAAACTATTCTTTTTAGATAAGATCCGCGAGAAACTATGAATATGGGGGAGTAATTATTCATTAGCCCTGTCTTGTAAGCTAATTTGTATAAATTTTTCCACTGCTACAGTCCAATTATACTGTTTTACAAATTCACTTCCAGTTTTAGCTAGTTTAAGGCGTAACTGATCATCATTTATAAGTTTCAGGATATTTAAGGCCATACCTTGCCAATCACCAGGCTGCGACAGGAGTGCATACTGTCCACTTTTCGAAAAATCTTCATGACCTGGAATGTTAGTGATAGCAAGAGCGCAGCCGCACTGCATAGCCTCAGTAGGAGCGAGGCCCCACCCCTCTGAATAGCTTCCCGAAACAAAAATGGTAGATTCATTATAGAGTCGCCTCAAAACTTCCTGTGAGGGGAGATGAAAATATGTCATCCATTCTGGCACTTTTCCCTTTGATTTATAAGCTCCAAAAGCAACAAATCTTGCATCAGGGTGATTTTCTCGCACTACTTTACACGATTTTACAATATCCGCGAAACCCTTTAAAGTTGCTTCGTGAAACATTGTTAGAATAGTGTGCTTGAGACGTAATTCTGGAGCAATACTAATATAAAAAGTATTGGCATCAAGCGAATTTGGGAGGTATTCACAATCTGCTCCACAATCAGCTACAATACCTTTCAACCACTTAGAAACGGCTATATTTTTTAGCCCGATTCTGTATGTCGCAAATAACTCCTCTTCCGACGCACTCCAACTTTCATAACCTTGGATTAAATATAAGCCCCCAGCAGTATGACGTTCCGCGAGCGATTTAGTGATTATTGCTGTATCCCACGCTGTTGCAATGTAACAATTTGATATAATACTATCGTCAAGTAAAATTTTATCTTCATCTAACTCTATAAACTTTATTTCATTTGCCACTGGAAACCAAGATAGATTTTTTTTCAATACAATTCGATTGTATGCAAGAAGAAAATCTATTTTGATCCTCCTGACTAGTATTTTGCCCTTCTTCCTTACATGTATAATTGCGACCTTATAGCCAAGCTCGGTCAATCTATTGGAATACTCATATACAATTTTATAACCCCCAATAGGACGCAAGGATATTTGCGGAAGGATGAAAATATAATCAAACATAATTTTTATCTGCTTTAAGTAAGTTATAAGCAATAACTATTAAAATAGCACTCTCTCCCAATACAAGACCCAACACTGGTGCATAATAGCCAATTAATTTTGGGGTCAGAAAATAAATCAACATAGCAAGACAGGTTCCAAATAACACTGCACCACTATACTCTTTCTGTCTCCCAGAAGTTGTCATATAAATCACACCTACGAAAGTGTTTACGGCGGATGCAAATATAAATATAGCAAGAAGACTCAATGCATCCGAGAATTTTACATATATTTGACCGAAGAGAAGTTTCACTATAAATGGACTGCCAATTGCCAAAGCAATGCAGACTAGCAAAAAAAATGGTAAAAAGATTGCGGCATATTTCTTGATTACCTGCACACCCTCGGCATGCGAACGAGACATTGCTAGTGCAGCTTGAGGATAAACAGCTTGATTAACAGCACCATTGATGCTCGCCACCGCTTTAGCCAAGCGGTCCATAACAGCATATCCCCCCACAACAGCCTGACTCTGATAAAGTCCGAGTGCTACTAGACCCATTTGGGTGAAGAAAATACTGTAAAACGTAGGGGTAAAGAAGTGCCAGCCATTTTGGGCCTCTTCTTTTACGCTTGAGAATTTTGGGATCTCGTAACGCCACAACAATTTTTTTGAGAAATAATATAAACAGTATATTGCTCCGGCCAGTTGGGGCAAGATGTTGATCCACAACGCCGCACTCAAGCTCTTCGGACCGGAAACCAGTAAAAATAATAATATAACTGAAACGACACGGCTCGTCACGAGAATTAGTGTAAATTGGGGCATACGTTCAATACCCTGAAAGAACCAAGGGAAATTGAGTGAACCTAGCAGCGCCATTGTCAATACTGAAAGTAAGCTCAATAACTCTACTTGACCACTCGGCAATGCAAAGGCAAGGTAGAAGATACCGACACATGATGCTAGGCACGCGATCAGAAGCCGCAACGAGAGCGACGCGTTAATCAGTTTTCCCAGATAGACATGATCGTCCCTATGAACAGAGACCCTCTGTGTGCCAGTGGTGATATAACCGTAATCAGCGATAACTGTAACGATGATCGATATAGCCTGAACAAGTGAGAAAATACCCAGAACTTCAATTCCAAGGGTTCGGGCCAAATAGGGAAATGAGATCAGTGGAAGAATAAAGCCCGAAGCTTGCAAACCGAGGAGGAGGAGAAAATTTTTAAGTATCTTGGGTTGCTGCATAATTCAATACGCGCCCCGTCCTTTGACCACAACCCGCACCGTCTGAAGCAGCACCACCAGATCAAGCCAGGGGGACCAGTTGGTCACGTAAAACTGATCCATCGCCACGCGCTCATCGTAACTGGTGTCGCTACGTCCGTTGGCCTGCCAGTAGCCGGTCATCCCAGGACGAACCTGTTTGAACGTGGCATAGGCTTCACCATACTTCTCGATTTCGGCCTGTACGATTGGGCGCGGCCCCACCAGACTCATCTCACCGCGCAGCACGTTCAGCAACTGCGGCAACTCGTCCAAACTGGTCCGGCGCAAAAAGGCCCCCACGCGCGTGACTCGGGGATCGTCCTTGAGCTTATGGGTGGCAGCAAATTCGGCCTTCAGGACCGGATCGGCGTCCAGCACCTCCTGCAACTTGGCCTCCGCGTTACTGTGCATGCTGCGGAATTTCAAGCAGTCGAAGGCATGGCCGCCGCTGCCCAGGCGACGGGCACGGTACACGGCGGGGCCAGCACTGTCCAGACGGATCGCCAGCGCGATAGCGCACACGATGGGAGAAATTAATAGCCCCCCCACGCCTGCGCCCAGCAGATCGAAGACGCGCTTGGTCAGGCGGGCGCGGCTGCTTCTGAGGTTGTTGCGGATTTCCAGGCTGGCAATCGTACCGATATTGTGCGTGTGCAGGGCCTGATTGGGCACACCGAACAAATCAGGAATCACCCAGGTCAGTGGAAAAGCGTTATAGATGCTGTTGACCAGCCAGCGCTGAATGTCGGCCCGTGCGCCGGGAATGGAAATCAGGGCCTGCTGGGTTCGCGGCGCAGTCAGGGCCAGCTCAATCGGCCCCAGCACAGGTATCCCCCGAACATGGCGGCCATGCAATTCCGGGTTGTCGTCGTAAGCGTACGCCGGGTTGAGACCGTAGGCGGGATGCTGACACAGATGGGCAATCGCCAGTTCGGCGGTGTGGCCCGCCCCGATCACACTGATCGGACGGCCGTACTGTCCCATGCGGATCAGCAGACTGCGCAGCGCGTAACGCATCAGCAGGGCGACCCCGAGCAGAATGGCCCACAGGACTAGGGCACTGGGTGCCGCCGGAGCAAAACGCTGTATGGCCAGAGCAGAGGCCATCTGGACCCCCACAACCTGAAGGGTCCCCACCACATGCAGCCTCAATTCGGTCTGGGGCGAACGCCCGTATCCGGGATAGAGGCCCTGATACCCCCGCGAGACCAGCCACAGCGCGCCCCACACCAGGGTGTCCGGGAAGTCGATGGACCGCCAGCCCATAGCGCGGGTCAGCGTCAGCGTCAGGGCACAGGCCAGCAGCAGACTCAGGGTGTCGCCCAGAACCAGCGTCAGGCTTTGCGGCACGCTGGACACGGGGGCGGTCCGCTGGCGCTCCGACTGACGGACCGCAGAAGGATTCGGGGACAGGATTCCCACAGGGCCTATCCCTTCAACCTAGGGGCATAATCGTACCCGTAGCTGCGGCTTACCGAGGTGGCCGCCACCTTGTTCAGCACAAACCCCAGGATGTTCAGGTTCCCACCCTGGGCACGGCGCAGGCTGTGCTTGACCGCCTGCAAACTGGTCTTGCCTTCCTCAACCACCAACAGAACATGATCGACATGTTGGCCCAGCACCAGGGCGTCCGCCAGGGCCAGCAGCGGGGGGCTGTCGATCAGCACCAGATCGTAGTTTCTGCCCCACTCGGCCAGGCGTGCGCCCAGGTCGGCGCGGTTGAGCTGCCCCAGGCTGTCGTGCATCCCAGGTCCGGCGGGCAACAGGTGCAGGTTGGGTTCGGCCTCCATGACCTGAACGTTGCCGGGGTCGAGCAGGGCCTCCTGCAAGGTCCGCGCGCCGCCCACGCCCACCAGTTGGGACCACTGATGATCGCGCTCGTATTTGTCCCAGACGTCCTGCTGGGTGCCCCGGCGCATGTCCGCGTCGATGATCAGCACGCGCTTGCCGCTGGTCGCCAGGCCGTCGGCCAGGGTGGCCGTCAGGCTGCTCTTACCCTCACCAGGAACAGTGGAGGTGATCATGACGCTCTGGCCGGGCCGCTCCCCGATGCGGGTCAGCAGATTGACCCGCAAGAAGCCCACGGCCTCGTACAGACCAGCCTCGCGCGCCGCCCGGACGATGCCGCTGAACACGATGTCCCGTCGGCGCAACTGGGGAATGCTGCCCAGGGTGGGCAGACCGAAGGTCAGCAGGTCATCCTCGCTGCGGGCCGTGCGGTCAGTCACTGTCCGCAGGGCCGCGAAGCCCAGTCCCAGCAGCAAGGTCAGCAGCCCGGCCAGCACCGCGTTGCGGGTGGGTTTGGGGGCCACCCGGTCCAGTGGAACGACTGCCGGGGCCACCAATTCCAGAAACCCAGCGGCCCCCTGCGCCTGGATTCCCGCCTGGGCCAGGCTGCGCTGGGCGCTGGCGCGGGCGGCCACCAGGGTCTGGCGCTCCAGGGCGGGCAGGTTGCCCTGGACCAGTTGCCGGTCGATCTCTGCAAGCTGGGCACGTAAGCCCCGCTCGGCCCGCCCGACGCCGGACAGCGCCCGGCCCCGGTCCCAGTTCAGCAGCGCCTGGGCACTCACATTGGTCAAGATGGTGGCGGCCTGCGGGGTGGGCGCCTGGGCCGTGACCGTGTAGATCCCGTTGCCGCCCGGATCAAGGCGGGGCTGCAATTCCACCGTCTTCAGCTTGCGCTTCTGCAACTGTTCTTGCAGGTCACGGGCCAGTTCTCCGCGAATCTCCGGGGCAATCAACGCCTCAGCCTCAATCCGGCGGATAATCTCGCCCAGCACGATGGGACCCTGCAACGCCTCCTGCAAGGCCCCCTGCGGCAGCGGCGACGCGGTGACCAGCGAGTCACCCAGGCTGCCGGTATTGGCGCTGCCCGCCGTCACCAGGCTCGACGACGCCTCATAGACGTCCGGCTGCGCCCGCGACCACAGATATACGCCCGCCGCGACCAGCGCCGTGGCCCCCAGAATCCAGGGCAGGCGACGCCGGACACCCAGCCACAGCGCTCCCAGTTCGATTTCATTGTCCGATTCGGGAGATGGCTCGGGAGGTGCTCGGCGTCTGGGCGGTGCTTCGGGCGGAAAAACGCTCACCCGAGGCGCTCCGGGGAGGGCGTGGGCCGAAAGACCGCCCGGAGGCCACCCGGCGAGACGGACCCGACAGATGCTGCCTCACGGGCACCAGGGAGCGGTTCGGCGCGGGTCAGGCGCGTCACGAACGCTGCCTGGATCGCGCTTGTCCGGATTGACCTGTCTCCGGGAGCGCGGCAAGGAAAAGGAGGACAGAGGAGAACAGAACGGCTCCTGCGGCGCTTGAAGTGGTTATGGCGGCTCTTTGCATAGGGGAACTCCACACGTCCAGGACGGGCGTCGGCACATCTTACGACTTTGGGGGAGGGAGGGAGTAAGGCCCACCCCACCTGTCCAGCCTTGACCAGCCAGAATACTGAGACGGACTCCGTCTATCACGCGCACAACCTGGGAAAGCGCCGGTTTGCACAGGCCACCCCCGGAAGAATGTTCTACTCCCGAGATTCGCAGGCGAGTGTTACGGGGAGAGGGGGCGACCAACTTTTGCAAGTGCCAGCCCTGTACCACGCCGTACTGCGCCACGCCATCGGGCCAGCGCCTCTGCAACTGATCAGCGATGCGGTGCTCAATACGACAGCGCCGATTTGAAGCTGTCGACCAGTTTGTCATAAGCATCGCGTTAAATTCCAGAACATGCAGGAAAGCGCCAGATGTTCTTCCAGACCACGCAACGTGTCTTCTTTGCTTCTCCTTCCAGTCGGGTTGAAGTGAGCGCTTCAACCGCAATTCGTACCAGGCAGCACTCAGCAACCTCAGCAACCCAGCCATTGCCGATCCTCCAGATGCTGTGGTCCTGAAACTTGAAGAACACCGGATCAGCCAACTAGAAAGGGGCGGAGTGCCAGACATGCTCCGCCCCTCCCCTTTGCTTGAAACGCTATTGCAGGCTTTTCACATAGGCGTGGATGGCCTCCACCTGCCCGTCGGTGGCCGTCTCGCCGCCGAAACCCAATTCAGCGAAGCGCGGCATCACCGGGGCCAGGGCGCGGCCCCATTGAATTCGGCGGGTGTCCACGCGGCTGACTCGCCCAGCGCCGGACCGATGCCATCCACCCCCCCAGCGCCGTGGCAGCTCACGCAGTTGCTGGCGTACAGCGACTGACCGTTAATCGGGGCGCTGGCCACTGCCGCCGTCATCTCACCCGCACCTGCGCCGCCGGACATCCGCGCCCTGGTGTGGAAGGAGGTGAAGGCGATCACCCCCGCCAGCACCATGAAGGTCACGGCGGCCCCGATCTCGCGGCGCGAGAAGCCGCGCTCATGACTGATCTCGCTCATCAGTACAGCCTCCCTATCAATACAGCCCCCATCAGTACAGCCTCCAGCCGGGCACGAGTTCAGCGTTGGCAAACAGGCGGGCCAGCACTGGGCCGTACATCATCAGCACCAGCAGCAGCGCCACACCCCATACCCCATAGCGCCAGCAGCGGCTCGGTGAAGCGCACCAGGGCGCTTGAGCCGGCCAGGTCCTGCCCGGCGGGGCTGATGACCTCGCTGTAAGGGATGGGCGTGGTCACCTCACCGTCATCCACACGCTTTGAAAGCAACATGCGGAACAGCACGTAGAAGTACATCACGCCGCCGATAGCGGTTAGCACCTGCGGAATCTGAATCAGCCAGAAGGAGATGCCCATGAAGGTCAGCGTGGTGGCCGTGCCCACGGTGATGTGGAAGTGGCCGGGAATCCAGGCGGTGTTGTGGATGACGGGCGCAAAGGCCGAACTGGCGTTCACCACACCGCCCGCCCCACCCAGGATGAACGAGATCATCGCCAGCACCGGGGCGCTGAAGGTGGGTTTGCCCCAGGGCAGTTTGAACATCCAGCCGAACAGGCCCCGGCCCCCCCGTGCCCGCGCCGCGTCTTCCAGCGAGGCGGCCACGCTGAAGGCGGTCAGCAGGCTGGGAATGGCGATGAGAAAGGTCAGAAACATGTGCATGGTTTTCCAGGTGACCGAGATGTTGGGGTCCGCGTACTGGTGATGCAGCCCGACAGGCGTGGAGTTCAACAGGAACATCACGAAGGTCAGCCGGACCAGCGGTTCGGAGACGATGCGGCCCCCGGCGTGGTTGGGCAGGAAGGCATACCACGCGATGTAAGCGGGCAGCACCCAGAAGTACACGATGGCGTGGCCGGTCCACCAGAACAGCGTCTTGGAGATCAGCGGGTCCACGCCAGCCACCCAGCCCAGCGACCAGGGGATCAGCAGGAAGACCACCTCGGTCACGATGCCCAGTGAGGCCACCGCCCACATCATCCAGGTGGCGACGGACATGAAGGCCACCAGCGGCGTGACGCGGCCCGGATTGGCACGCTTCCAGCGAATCCACATGTTCACGACCTGCCCCACCACCAGCAGGCTCGATCCCACCATGACCGCCGCGCCAATATAGAACAGCGGGCTGCCTTCCATCGGCGGGTAAAAGGTGTACAGCAGCGTGGCGTCGTTGGTCAGCAGCGGCACGGCGGCCACCAGCAGCCCCGCCGTCATCAGGGCGTACGTGAACCACGCGAATTTCATATTGATCCGCATGCCCAGATCCCGCGCGGGCAGGTACAGCAGGAAACCGCTGATAAAGAACTGCGTGAACACCAGCGCGTTCAGCACGCCATGCAGGCTCAGGCCCTGGTAATACGATTTGAGCAGCCCCTTGATAATGGGCGTGTCGTAGACGTTGATACCGCCGTAGTTCAGCGCCTGGAGCGGCCCGATCAGCACGCCGATAAAGAGCGCCAGGAACGCGGTGACGATGTAATACTGCGTGACTTTCTTGAGGCTCGCCAGATACGCCGCGTCCGAGATGACGGGCGTTTCGCGGGCAGCGTGGGGAGAATGGATTGGAGATGTGGTCACAGGTTGAAACTCCTTTGAAGGATGGAGGATAGGCCGTTCAGCGTTCGGACATTTAGACGTTCAGACCCTCTTTCCTACGGCTCCTGGACCTCCACCTTCACGCCACCTAACATGTTGTGATGCCCCGTGCCGCAGTACTCGTTGCAGACCACGTTGAGGGTGCCGGGGCGGCGGAAGGTGGTGGTAAAGCTGGACACCTGACCCGGAATGGCGGTGGTGTTGATATTGGTCCCCTCAATGAAATAGCCGTGCAGCACGTCCGCCGAGGTGACGTGGATGGTAATGGGCTGGCCGACAGGCACTTTCAGCACAGCAGGTTCGAACTGGAAGGCTTTTGCCACTACGAAGGCTTCATACGTGCCGTCGGCGTTCTGGCGCAGACCGGGGGTGGCGAACGGCGTGGCCGCGAAGTTCTTTGGGTTCAGCCGCCCGTTCTTGACGCCAGTGATGTGGTGGCCGCCCTCCCCGGTCAAGGACGGGTAGGTGCCGCTGGAGAAACTCGCCAGCACGGTCACGAACAGAAAGAGCGCCATGACGGTGGCAATGCCGAACCAGATGTTCTCGTACTTTTCCAGCGTGTGGTGGTCCAGACGCTGACCGGCGGCGCGTGGGCCTGCGGGACGCTGACTGACAGGACGTGGCGACGACACCTAGGCTCGCCCCTGCTGAATGCCCAGCACCAGCATCCACAGCCAGATGATCGACAGCACCACCAGCGCCACCACGACCAGCGTGCCGATGGGAGCCGGGCCACGCGCCTCCGACTGCGCGGGCAGGGCTTCCTCACGAACCTGAATCTTCACGACTTCGGGCGGTTCGGGGGTCATGGTCTGGCCTCCAGGCCGTTCTGAACGTCGGATGGGCGGGCGTAGTCGCGCAGCACGTCACTGACGGTCAGCAGGCCGATTACGGTTCCGGCGTCGTCGATCACGGGCAATGCGCCCACGCGGTGGTGCAGCAGGGTGTGGGCCGCGTCGCGGGCGTCGGCGTCGGGCGTGGTGGTCAGCACGCTGCGGCGCATCACGTCCTGCACGCTCACGGCGGCCAGGCGGGTGGTGGCCTCCCACGGCGAGAGGCTGCTGACCTTGCTGGGCAGCGCCTCGCGCAGATCGCGGTCGGTGACGATGCCCACCAGCCGGGACCCGTCCACCACCGGCAGACGGCGAATCCCGCGCGATTTCATCAGGTGCGCCGCGTCGGGCAAGGGCAGCGAGGGCGGCGCGACGACGGCTGGGGCGCTCATTAACTCATGGACCAGCATGTTGTTCCTCCATGCCCGCAAGGGTGAGGGAGGAGCATTACGGGGGCATTACGGCACGGCCAGGAGGGCGAAGCTGAGGGTGCGGTGCATGCGATTGCTCTGAGCTTCGCGTCCCAGACACCACCCACCCGTGCTTTACTCCACACATGCAACTCGTGGATTCGCTGGAGCGCACTGACCTCTCGCTGACCTTCACCGGAATGGGGATGGACTGGCCCGAACGCCTGAGCCGTGGCCTGGAGGCGGGCGAGGTCCGCCTGATCTCGCGCGGCGCAGACGGGGACACGGCGCTGGCCCTGGCTCCCGCGAACGCGCAGGACGCCCGCGAACTGGGCGCGGCGCTGGCGAAACTGGCGCGCGAATTGAAGGCGGAAACGATCAAGGCCGCCACCAATGATCACGCCTCTGCGCTGGCTTCTGCGGCGCTGACCGCAGGCTGGCAGGACCGCCGGTATAAAGGCGGAGGTGATCAGCAGTCGGAAATGCAGCTTCAGGTTGATGGGCTGGACGCCGCCACCTCGGCACGCATCCGGGGCATGGCGGCAGGAGTGACTTTCGCCCGCGAACTGGTCAGCGCGCCTGCCAACCACCTCAACCCGGCAACGATGGCGCGTGAAGCACAGACGCTTTCTGCCCACGGCATAGAGGTAGAGATCTGGGACGGCCCCACCATCGAGGCGCGTGGCATGGGCCTGCTGGTGGCGGTGGCGGCGGGCAGCGTGACGGGGCCACGATTGATCCGCCTGACCCTGCCCGCGAAGGGCGAGGCGACACGGATCATCGCGTTGGTGGGCAAAGGAATCACTTTTGACACCGGGGGCTACAGCCTTAAAACTTCGCAGGGCATGTATGGCATGAAGAACGACATGGGCGGCGCGGGCGCGGTCCTGGGGGCCATGCGCGCCCTGGCCGCCCTGCGCGAGAGGATTCCAGACGGCACCGAGGTCCGCGCCTACGTGGCCGCCGCCGAAAACATGGTGGGACCCCACGCCATGCGCCCCGGCGACGTGTGCCGCGCCGCCAACGGTAAGACGGTGGAAGTGACCAACACCGACGCCGAGGGCCGCCTGGTCCTGGCCGACGCCCTGGCCGTGGCCTGCGACGAGGGGGCCACCGACGTCGTCGATCTGGCGACGCTGACTGGCGTGAAGGTGGCGGCCCTGGGCAACGACATGGCCGCGCTGTTCAGCTCTGACCGTGCGTTGGCGGCCCGCTTACAGGCAGGTGCAGAGGCCGCCGGGGAACTGCTGTGGGAGTTGCCGCTGCACCAGCCGTACCTGAAGTCGTACCGCAAGAACACCATCGCGGACCTGAAGAACAGCGATATGGTGCCTGCCGGGGGCAGCATCAAGGCTGCGCTGTTCCTCCAGCAGTTCGTGACCCGTCCGTGGGCGCACCTGGACATCGCCGGGAACGCCGCGAAGCAAGACGTGGCGACGGGCTGGGGCGTGGGGACGCTGGTGGAATATGTGCTGGGAGGCGGGACGCAGCATTGATGGCTGCGCCGCCGCTCACACCGGAGCTGATTGAACGACTTGAAGGGGCAGTCCGCGAAAAGGGCTGGGACGCCCTGAGCCGCGCTTCCCGGCTGGAGGACAATCCGTATGGCGTGACCCTGTACGAGCGGGGCGGTTTGTGGGCCTCGGTGGTATGCGCCCTGCCGGAATTGCCCTGGTTCAATACGGTCTCTGGGCTATCCCAGGACCGACTGACTGGGCTGGACGAGGTGCTGGCCCTGTACCGATCTCAGCGGATCGCACCACGCCTGAGCGTCTGGGCGACGCACCTGACTCCGGTACTGGGCGCGGCGCTGTTCGACCGGGGGTTTACGCCAGTTGGCGTGGGGACAACCCTCTATGCGGCGGCGACGGCTCCCGCGCCCCGCACATTTGCGGGAGTGGAGGTGCGCGAACTGGAACCGAGCGGGCGGAGGGAAGCCTTCAACACCGCCTTGCTGGCGGGCTACGGCTTCACTGATCCAGTCCAGAGAGCGCTGGCGATTCTTGAACATGAGGGGCCGGGCGTGCGCCGCTATCTGGCCTGCGTGGACGGACAGCCCGCTGCTGCCGCCGCCCTGAGCGTGCATGACGGTGTGGCGTTCCTCGCTGGAGCAGCCACCCGGCCCGACGACCGGCAACGGGGCGCGCAGTCGGCCCTGATTCACCGCCGCCTGGACGACGCGGCCCGGTCATGCGAGCTGGTCACGGTGACCACCGCCTTTGCCTCGGCCAGCCAGCGCAATCTGGAAAGGCACGGCTTCCGGGTGGCCCAGCTCAAGACCTCGTGGGCGGCGCGCAGCAGCGTGAAATAGCCGCTTTGTATCGGGGCCGCCCGACCTACATCGCCGAATCGAGCTTGCCCCTCAGGAGCAGTCGCATGCGCTGTCCCAGGCGTTTGTAGGCCGGGGGCGAGTGGCGCTTGCTGAAGTCGCGGGCGGCTTCCTCACTGCCCACGTCAGCGCCGTACTTCTGGGTCAGGAAGTAGCGGTGGTCCATGGTCCACAGGTACAGGTCCGCCTCGGTGCGGCCCGGAAAGCGGAACATGACGTGGTGCAGGTCCAAGTTGTCCACGATCCGCAGGTACAGGCGCTCGTACCAGCTCACCACCGCCTCCTCCCAGGTGACGGGCGGCAGTCCAGTGCGCTCCGGCTTGCGGTCCAGAAAATACTGCCGGGTGCGGATGTGGTCCAGCAGTTTGTCGTAGCGGCCCGGCGTGGTGAATAGAATTTCGCGGTGGCCCGGCACCAGCAGGTCCAGGTTGGTGGCCCGCAGGAACTGCGCGTACTCACCCTTGATGATCAGGTCCGGCAGGGTGTCGCTCTCCTCCGGCGGCACGGTCACGTTCAGCTCGATCACATGCGCGTCGATATACGCCTGTCCCTGGCGGCGGGCCACCGAGACGCGGTGGTTGCCGTCCTTGACGAAATACAGTTCGCCCACCTTGTACACCTGAATGGGCGGCAATTCCTTGCCCTGAAGCTGCGCGCTGCGGACACCGATCCAGCGCTCGTCCAGGTGCTTTTCCTTGGGCAGGTAATGGCGGTCAAATTCGCGGTAGCGGTCCACCGAACCGATGATATGACTGACCTCGATGGCCTGCACGCCCAGGCTGTGTTCGCCCAGCGGAGCCAGGTGTTTGACCCAGTCGAAGGGCAGCAGTTCGTTGGGCTGACGACGCAGGATCGCCACCAAATCGCGCACGTCGCTCATCAATCGGGCGCGTTCCACCTCGACGCGCGCCGTGCTGCGCGACATCGACGTGGCCTGCGGTGTACTGGATTCTGGGGGAAACATAGGGCTGGCACTCTCCTGGCGCGGGTGCGCGAGTCGCCGGGGCCTGTCACACCGGGGAATAGAGGAACCCCGGAACGTGCCTCCAGGATACCGCAGCCGGGGGTGAGAGCGATATGGGCAGAACCGGATGCCGTCTCGCGGAAAGCTGGATCAGGACGCCGCCTTCAGACGCTGCCCCAGTGACGCGCTAGAATGCTGCCATGACCGTTCTCCTTCCGCCGCCCTAGCGAGAGTCGAGGACGCCCATTTCTGCCCCACTTTCGATCAAGCGGCGCTGTCACAAGAAGCTTCCGCAGGAGCCATCCATGACCACCACCGAACCTCACCCCACGGAGACCCAGGCTGCCGCACCACAGGCCGCCGAGGTCCACGACGCCGTGCTGGACGCCGAGATCGCCCGCCGCCGCACCTTCGCCATCATCTCTCACCCGGACGCAGGCAAGACCACCATCACTGAGAAGCTGCTGCTGTACGGCGGCGCGATTCTGGAAGCAGGTTCCGTGACCGCCAAGGAAGGCCGCGCCCACACCAAGTCCGACTGGATGAGCATCGAGCAGCAGCGCGGAATTTCCATTTCCAGCTCGGCGCTGACCTTTGAGTACGAGGGGCGGCACATCAACCTGCTGGACACCCCCGGTCACCAGGACTTCAGTGAAGACACCTACCGCACCCTGACCGCCGCCGACTCCGCGCTGATGGTGCTGGACGCGGCGCGCGGCGTGCAGATGCAGACCGAGAAACTGTTTGCGGTGTGCCGCAACCACCAGACGCCGATCCTGACCTTTATCAACAAGATGGACCGTCCGGCGCTTGACCCCTTTGACCTGCTCCAGCAACTGGAAAACGTCTTGCAGATCACAGCGGTGCCGCTGACCTGGCCCATCGGGGACGGCCCGGATTTCAAGGGCGTGTATGACCTCCAGACCGGGCAGGTACTGGCCTTCGAGCGCACCTCCGGCGGCAAGCACCGCGCCCCGATGCAGACGGCGGGCCTGGACGATCCGCGCCTGATTGGCCTGGTGGGCGCAGAGCTGGCGGCCAAACTCAAGGAAGACGTGGAGCTGATCGAGGCCGCCATGCCCGAATTTGACGCGGCGGGCTTCCTGTCCGGCGAGCTGACCCCGGTGTTCTTCGGCAGCGCCATGAACAACTTTGGCGTGGAACACTTCCTGAGCAACTTCGTGGAGCTTGCGCCCCCGCCCGGCCCCACCGAGACGACGCTGGGCGAGCGTGACCCCGAAGAACCGTTTGCCGGATTCATCTTTAAACTCCAGGCCAACATGAGCAAGCACCACCGCGACCGCACCGCCTTTATGCGCGTGATGAGCGGTCATTTCGTGCGCGGCATGGACGTGACGCACACCCGCAGCGGGCGCAAGCTGCGGCTCTCACAGGCCCACACC
This sequence comes from Deinococcus frigens DSM 12807, assembly GCF_000701425.1. GTDB lineage: Bacteria > Deinococcota > Deinococci > Deinococcales > Deinococcaceae > Deinococcus > Deinococcus frigens. Next base: position 63,321 of record NZ_JNIW01000003.1, read on the forward strand.
CTGTTTGCCCAGGACCGCGAGAAGGTAGAGGAGGCCTACCCCGGCGACATCGTGGGGCTGGTCAATCCTGGCGTGTTCCAGATTGGCGACGTGATCAGCCTGGACGCCAAAGTCGCGCTGCCGGGCTTCCCGCGCTTCACGCCCGAAACCTTCGCCACGCTGGCCCTCAAGGACGTGGGCAAGCGCAAGGCGTTCATAAAGGGCCTGACCCAACTGGCCGAGGAAGGCGTGGTGCAGACCTTTTTTCCCACCGACGGCGCGCGTGACCCGTATCTGGGCGCGGTGGGTCCGCTGCAATTCGAGGTCTTCCAGGCCCGCTTGCAGGAGGAATACGGCGTGGATGTGGAGCTGAGCATCACAGGCTACGGGCTGGTGCGCTGGCTGGCCGGGGACGCCAGCAGTGTGGCCCGCTTCGCCCGCCATGTGGAGGACGACCAGGGCCGTCCGGTGATGCTGTTCCGCAGCAAATACGATCTGGAATACACCGCCGAGCAGCACCCGGAGATCGAGTTTTTGCCGCTGCCTAAGGATTTGACGCGGGTATGAGCAGGAACAGATGTTCACGCAAGGTCACCGGCTGTAGTCGCAAACATACCCGGTGATCCTGAAATTTGCGGAAGCGTAGAGCCTGACCGCGCCCGCGTTCGATTCCGGCGTACGAATGATGATCCGTTCGGCTCCGCATTCAGCCAATCGCCGGTTGACTTCCCGCACGGTCAGGCGGCCCAAGCCCTGCCCCCGGTGACCAGGATGCGTGCCAACGGGTTCCATGACGCCGATGCGCGTCCGGGGATCAAACCAGCCCAGCGCGTAGGCGACGAGTTGCCCTCCTGGACCCACCAGTGCCACATCCAGCTCGGAATCGTAGGCGGGCGAGGCGCGCAGATGATCGTAGGCCGCCGCCGTGACCTGCGAGGGATGCCAGACAGCCTGGTGCAGCTCCACCCGCCGGGTTTTGAGCTGATGGTCATCTGGAATGGCGGTCAACGAGAATCCTGCGGGCAAACGGGGAGCGTCTGGGATGCCTTGATCGGCAGGGCAGTACTCGAATTGCACCGTCCGCCTGTCGGTGCGCGTGAAGCTGTGGCGCTTCAGGGCAGCTATGAGCGCACCGTCACCTTCGAACGCCCAGACCGTCAGCTCTGCGTTTCCGGCCCGCCCGCGTGCGTGGCCCAGCATGTCGTCCAGCAGGCTGCCGGGAACTCCGGGCAACGCCTGAACCACGGCCCAGGTGGGCGGATCGCTGAAGACGAAACCCAACATCTGACCCGCGCTGTCCTCAAAAATCTCAATGCTGTCCTGCGGCTTGAAGACTTCGTTTTGTCGAATCCACCAGCTCAGGTCTCCGGGCTGGATGTACCCGGCGCTGGGGTCCGCCGCGTTGCACGCGCTCAACAAGGCCAGCAGCGCCAGAAAATCCGCTTCTCCGTGGTAGGGCCGGTGGGTCCAGTTCATCACTCAAGTGTGCAACAAGGGGCGCGGGCCGTCGTCTGCCATTCGCCTTATTCCGGGCCGTACTGTCCCTCTTGCGGCAACGCGGCCCCGTCATGCACGGCCTGGGCAATCCGCGCGGCCTGCGGAAAGTCCACCGCCGCGTACCAGCCTTCCTCTAGACCCTCCTGCGTCTGGCGGTAGACGCACAGGCTGGGGCCGTAGCTGCATGAACCCAGGCAACCGCTCTCGGTCAGACGCACGCTACCGCCCGTTTTGTAATAGGCCAGCGAGGCCGTTTCGAGGTGTTTCCACAGCGCCTTGTGCAGCAGCGCCGAGCCGCGCGCCTGGCAGTTCGGCCCCTGGCAGACCAGGAGGTGACCGGAAGTTTTGAAGTATCTGGGGACCATAGTGTGCACCTCTCTGGGTCTAATCCTCCGGGATGACCAGCAGGCGGTCTGCGTCCCGCACCACTCTTGCGCGGACGCCGTAAGCGGCCAGCAGGTTTTCAGGGGTCAGCACCGTTTCAGGCGTGCCTGTCGCCAGCACCTCGCCCCGGTGCAGCAGCAGCAGCCAGTCGGCCCGCGCGGCCAGGTTCAGGTCATGCAGCACGGCCACCACGCCCAGGCCACCCGCCACCTCGCAGCGCAGGTAGCGGATCACTTCCAGGGCGTAGGCGAGGTCCAGATGGTTGGTGGGTTCGTCCAGCAGCAAAAAGCGCGGCTGCCCGGCCAGGGCGCGGGCCAGGGCCACCCGCTGCCGCTCGCCGCCAGAGAGTTCGGCCACCTTGCGGGCCTGGAAGCGGCGGGTGTCGGTGCGGTCCAGGGCGCTGTCCACCGCCGCGTCGTCGTCATCGGTCCACGGGCGGGTAGGGAGCAGGCCGAAGCGCCACTCGCCTGCGCCGCGTCCCAGCGCCACCACATCACGCACCTTCGTCGCATCCGGCAGGCCCTCGCTCTGGGCCAGGTACGCCAGCGCCCGCGAACGCTCCGGGCAGCTCCAGCTTTGTAGCGGACGCCCGAACAGGCAGACCTCACCGGATTCGGGCTTATTCAGGCCCAGCAGCGCCCGCAGCAGGGTGCTTTTGCCCGCACCGTTGGGGCCGATGACCGCCGAGAAAGTGCCAGTACCAAAGCTGGCGCTGACGCCTCGCACAGCGGGGAAGGTTCCGGCGTGGACGTGAAGGTTGACGGCCTCCAGGGTGTCGGAGGGGGTCAAGAGGCTCTCCAACTTGATTCGTTTTGAGGCTGCTGGGTGGCCCCCTCACCCCCCGCCGCTGCGCGGCTCCTCCCTCTCCCACAAGGGGAGAGGGGATAAAATCGCACGCATTCAGCCCCTTTGACCCTTTGACCTCTCGCTCTCATATCTCTTTCTCCCGGCGCAGCAGCCACAGGAAAAAGGGGCCGCCCAGCAGCGTGGTCACGATGCCCACCTGCGACAGCGGCGAGGTGCGGGCCAACAGATCGGCGTAGACCAGCAGCGCGCCGCCCAGCAACGCCGAGAGCGGCAGCAGGATACGGTGGCTCGCGCCGAAAGCCAGGCGGACCATGTGCGGCACGATCAGTCCCACGAAACCGATCACACCCACATAGGCCACTGCCCCCGCCGTGGCGACGCTGGCGGCGATGACCACGATCAGACGAAGACGTTCCACAGGCACGCCCAGCGAACGGGCGGTCAGGTCGCCCAGTTGCAGGGTGTCTAGCGCGCGGGCCAGCAGCAGCAGCGCGCCGCAGCCCAGGGCCGCATACGGCAGCACGGTCAATACATCGCGCCAGCCGCTGAAACCCAGATCACCCAGGGTGTAGGCCAGCACCTGCCGGGCGCGGTCCTCACCGCGAAGGATCAGGGCGGTGGTGGCGGCACTCAGGACGCTGCCCACCACCACCCCGGCCAGGATCAGGCGGGTGGGCGGAAAGCGGCGGCCCTCGCGCGCCAGCGAGAGCGTGGCGGTCACGGCCAGCAGCGCAAGAAAGAGCGCCGACACCGGAATCAGGGCGCGCGGCCAGTCCAGCACAATCGCCAGCGTCGCCCCCAGCGCCGAGCCGCTCGCCACGCCCAGCAGGTACGGATCGGCCAGCGGGTTGCGGAAGACGCCCTGAAACGCGCCCCCACACACCGACAGGCTGGCCCCCACCAGCACGCCCATGACCACGCGCGGCAACCGGATCTGCCACACGATCACGTCGTTGCTGATCAGCTCCGCCCCGGTGAACTGGCTGGAAAAGCCGCGCCACAGCGCCCCCAGCACGTCGCCCGGCGCGATGTTCACGCTGCCCAGCCCGGTCCCGAAGACGATGGCCGACAGCAACAGCAAGAGCAGCAGCAGGGTACGCGGCCAGACCCAGCGCGGGCGTGACACCACATTGGCGGGGGTCAGGCGCTCAGGTTGCGGTGCGTCTCGCCGCACGTCGCTCCTCACTTCAGCCACGCTCCTTACCTGAACAGTTCCGGGTGAATGATCTTCGCCAGTTGCGCCAGCGCCTGCGGCATACGCGGGCCGGGGCGCGAGAAGATGGTTCCCAGCTCTTTGGGCAGGTCCATCGTCTTGCCGGATTTGATGGCCGTCATGCCTCTCCAGCCGGGGCGGGCGGCTGCCGTTCTGGCGTCCACGCCCAGGATCAGTTGCGGATTGGCCTTGACGATAAATTCGGGGTCCACCTTGGGAAAGTCGCCCATGCTGGCGGGAATGATGTTGCGCGCCCCGGCCTTGGTCAGCAGCACGCCCATGAAAGAAGTGGGGCCGATGCTGTAGGGCGTGGGGTCCACCTCGTAATAGGCGGTGGGCTTCCTGACTGCGTTCTTGGTCAGAATCTCAACTTTGGCGATATCGCGGCGCATCTGGATGGTCAGATTCTTGGCCTGCGCCTCGCGGTTGACGATCTTGCCCAGCACCAGCGTTTTGGAGAAGACTTCCTCATAGGTCTCGGGATTCACGGCGATCACGGTGATTCCGGCCTGCGTCAGCGACTCGGCGATCTTGCCGTACTTGCTGACCAGCACCAGATCGGGCTTTTGCGCCACGATGGCCTCGATCTTGGGATCGTACAGCCCGCCCATTTTGGGCAGTGTGGTCACCTGTTGCGGGAAGTCACTGTAATCGTCCACGCCCACCAGTTTGTCGCAGGCCCCGATGGCGCATAGGGTCTCGGTGTCGCTGGGTAGCATGCTCACGATGCGCTGCGGCTCGGCCTTGAGCGTGACCTTGCGCCCCAGATCGTCGGTCAGGGTCAGCGGGTAAGAGGTGGCTCCGGCCAGGCTGGCCAGCGCGAGAGAAAGGCTCAGGATTGATTTCATGGTGACTCCTCGCCTCCCCCACGTACAGAAAAACCGCCCCGTTGTCTGGGGCGGAAAGTAGAATCGTCCGGCGCTGTGGGCCAGAGGAAAACGGCCCCGCACGGGCGTTCCCTCCTTTCCGCGAGAGGTCAGCCGCACGCTTCCGCACTGGGAAACGTGGACGGGGCAGGTGTTCGGACTCTCCGCATCCTCTCGAATCGGGAGGAGCGGATTACCGTTGCGCGACAGTGCCGGGGTGTGCCTGGAAGGTTGGTCCCCCACCAGGGCAGTCACCGGCTTTCCCCACGCCCGTCACCGGGGAGTATAGGGCAGCCGGAACACGAGGATTGAGACACCTGCGGCCCCGGCCCCTTACCATGTCCTCCATGTTTCGCCGCCGCCCGCCGCTGCCCCCCTTTCCGCCCGGCGGCCTGCTGGTGGGCGGCGCGGCGCGCGACTGGCTGCGCGGCGCGGCACCCAAGGATTACGACTGGGCGGTGCCGGACCCGGCCCACGCGGCGCGGGCGATGGCGGACGCACTGGGCGGCTCGGCCTTCCCGCTGGACGAGGAACGCGGCTACTGGCGGGTCCACCTGCCAGGCGAGGCCCACCACGCCCCCCACCACGACTTCGTGCCGCTGCCTGCCGACGTGAACGAGGATCTGCTGCGGCGGGATTTCACGGTGAACGCGCTGGCCGTTACTGAAGATAGGAGAATTCTCGATCCGGCGGGTGGGCAGGCCGACCTGAAAGCGCGGCGGCTGCGAATGGTCTCGGCGGCCAACCTGCGGGCCGATCCGCTGCGGGCGTGGCGGGCGGCGCGGCTGGAGACGACGCTGGGATTTCTTCTGGAACCTGTGACCGAAGCAGTGGTGAGGGAGGTAGCGGCGGACCTGACAGACGGCACGCTGAGAATGCCCGCCGCCGAACGCATCCGCGACGAGTTGCACGCCCTGCTGCTGCACCTGGACGCCGCGCACGGCCTGAGACGCCTCGAAACCCTGGGTCTGCTGGCGCTGACCCTGCCCGAACTCCGCGAGGGCGTCGGCCTCCAGCAGGGCGGCTTTCACCATCTGGACGTGTTCGAGCATGGGCTGGAGGCGCTGCATCAACTCCTCGCCCGCCTGCCGGACGCGCCGCTGCCCCTGCGCTGGGCCGCCCTGCTGCACAACGTGGGCAAGCCCCGTTCGCACACAGTTGACCCAAACACGGGCCGCACCCACTTCCACGGCCACGACAAGCTGGGCGCATCTCTGGCAACGCAGATGCTGGGCTGCCTGAAGCTGCCAGGGGACGACATCAGGCACATCGCGCGGCTGGTGGAGGCCCACATGGTCCCGCTGCCCGCCGGGGAAAAGGAGGCCCGCCGTTTCGTGCATCGCCGCCGTGACCTGCTGCCGGACCTGCTGTGGGTGATGCTGGCAGACCGCGAGGCCGCACGGGGGCCGAGCAGTTCCGAGGCCAGCCGCCACGCCTACGCCGCTGCCATGAACCGCGTGCTGGCGGCGCTGGAGGACCGTCCAGCGCCGCCCGGACCGCTGCTGACCGGGGCGGACGTGATGGCGCTGATGGGAATTCCGCCCGGTCCCCGTGTAGGCGAAGTGATGCGGGCACTGAATGAGGCCGCAGCGCTGGGCGAGGTGCAAGGCGAGGCGGAGGCGCGGGCCTTTGTAATGGAATGGAGGGCAAAGGGCACCGACGAGTCACAGGCATCCACGGACTGAATGACCTTTGTCAGTCCCGCTCCGCTATGCTGGCGCGCAGATGACCGCCGTGCAGAACGCCGCCCCCCACTCCGACACACAGGCCGCCCATCCCACCACGCCCGACTGGGTCAAGGACGCCGTGTTCTACCAGATCTTTCCGGACCGCTTCGCCCGCAGCGGACGGGTCAGCGGCCTGAATTTGCAGCCGTGGGGCGACACCCCGGAATTCAACCGCTACATGGGCGGCGACCTGTGGGGCGTCATGGAGCGGCTGGACCACATTCAGAATCTGGGCGTGAACGCCGTCTATTTCTGCCCGGTGTTCCAGTCGGCCTCAAATCACCGCTACCACACCCACGATTACTTTCAGGTGGACCCCATGCTGGGCGGGAACGATGCCCTGCGCGCCCTGATCGACGAGGCCCACGCACGCGGCATGCGGGTGGTGCTGGACGGCGTGTTCAACCACAGCAGCCGGGGGTTTTTTCAGTTCAACGATCTGCTTGAGCAGGGCGAGGCCAGCGCCTACCGCGACTGGTTTCACCCCGAGGGCTGGCCGCTGCACGCCTACGATGACGCCCGGCCTGCCGGATACGCCGCGTGGTGGGGCAACCGCGCCCTGCCCAAATTCAATACGGGCAATCCCGCCGTGCGCGACTTCCTGTGGGCCGTGGCCGAGTACTGGACCCGGTTCGGCATCGACGGCTGGCGGCTGGACGTGCCCAACGAGATCGACGACGATTCCTTCTGGCAGGAGTTCCGCCGCCGCGTCAAGGCGGTCAACCCCGAGACGTATATCGTCGGCGAGATCTGGGGCGACGCCCACCGCTGGCTGCGCGGCGATCAGTTCGATGCCGTGATGAACTACCACTTCACCCGCCCCTGCCTGGCCTTTTTTGGCGCGCGGACGCTGGACCACCCCATGAACGAGCGCAGCGGCACGGGCCGCGTGGACCCTGTTGGCGCTCCCGCCTTTGCCGCCCGCATGGCCGAGGTGGCCCGCATGTACCACCCCGAGATTGTCAGCGCCCAGCTCAATCTGCTGGACTCGCACGACACCGCCCGCTTCATCACGGCAGTGGGCGGCGATGCCAGCGCGTACCGCCTCGCCACCATCTTCCAGATGACCTACCCCGGCGCGCCGTGCATCTACTACGGCGACGAAATTGGATTGGCCGGCGGCCCCGATCCCGACTGCCGCCGCGCCTTTCCCTGGGAAGGTTCAGAGTGGGACACGGTCACGCTGGAGCTGACGCGCAAGCTGACGGCGGCCCGCCACGCCAGCCGCCCGTTGCAACGCGGGAATTTTGAGGTTCTGCACGCCGAGGGTGAAGCCTTGCTTTATGCCCGCTGCCACGAGGGCCGCTGCGCGTATGTGGCCCTCAACTGCGCCGGGGAGTCGGTACATCTGCCCTTGAACGGTGTGGAGGCGGGGACGTACCGGGATGTGCTGAGCGGACAGACTTACCGGCTGATGGACGGCGCGGAGCTGGAAGTGGGCGCGCGGGGCGGCGTGGTGCTGGTCCGGGAGAGCTGAAAAAGCGCGGGTAGGTTCATTTCCCCGCGCCTCAGTCTCGTCTTCCTCAAGCGGCAGGCCCTACCTAAACTCCGCCTTCTCCGGCTCCGGCAGCCTGTAGGCGATCACAGCGCTGGGAATCAGCAGGCTGATGCTGACCAGGGCCGCCGTGGTGGGCGCGGTGGCGTCGGCCAGCATGCCCACCAGGAAGACCAGCAGGCCCGCAAAACCCCAGGAAAAGCCCATCATGATGCTGCTGGCCACCGCCACATGTTCCGGGGCGTATTCCTGCGCGGTCACCACGCCCACCGGAATGCTGGCGTTGACCGCCGCGCCCACCACGAACGTCAGCGGGTAAAACCACCACTGGCCGGGATGCGACAGGATCAGCACGGCAAAGAACGGAATGGTGGTCAGGATGGCGGCGCGCAGAATGGGGGTGCGCCCGTAGCGGTCACTCAGCCGCCCGCCCACGATGCCGCCAATGGCGCTGGCAATGGCGTAGATGGCTAGGGTGAGGCCGACCTCGCGCTGGCCGAAGCCCCGGCCCAGCAGCATAAAGGGCAGCATGGTGTTGTAGCCCATGCTGGCCAGGGAACGCAGCACCGCCATGCCCCACAGCCACTGCATCGGGCCTCTAAAAATCTGGACGTACTCGCGCAGCTTGAAGGTCCTGGCCTTCTGCGTTCCCGGCGGCGTGACCGCAAAGGTGATGGCCGCAAACACCACGCCGATCAGTGCGAACCACGGCAGATGCGTCAGGCCCACCCCGGCGAAGACCGGTCCCAGCGCCATGCCCGCCGTGCCGCCCGCGCTAAAGATGCTGGCCCACAGGCCCCGTTTGTCGGGCGGGCTGTTCTGCGCCACATAAGCCGCTCCCGCCGGGTGAAAGAAACCGCTGCCAAAACCCGCCACCGCCACCAGCAGAACCAGCGCCCCGAACAGCGGCACGAAACCCATCAGCGTCAGGCCCAGGCCGGTCAGCAGCGGCCCCAGCGCAGCGGCGTAACGGCGGTCCAGCCGCTCACCCACGATGCCCAGCAGCGGCTGCATCACTGAACTGGTCAGGCTGTAGACGCTGGACAGCAGCGTGACGGCGGCGATGCTGACGCCGTACTTGCTTTGCAGCGCGGGCATCAGCGGCGTGAGCATCGCGCCGTAAGCGTCGTTGATGAAGTGGCCCGCCGTGACGGCCAGGGCGATGGCCGTGCCGTGCTGGATCACGGGAGTCGGGGAACTGACACGCACCTGCATGGAACGCAGGTTACCCTGCGCCGCGTGGGCCGGGGAGCGGGCCGTCCGGCCAGCCGGATCGACCTCCCGGCGGACGGCCACGCCCCCACCATCCCCCCCAGCAAAAGCTTGCACTAATCTGAACAGAGTGTGTCCGCTGCCGCCGAAAACCCGGTAGTCTGTCGCATGGCCCACCCGCTTCTCGCTGTGATCACCCGGGCCTTGCCCAGCGAGACCCAGTTCGAGAATCGCCTGCGCGACCTGAGCCTGGGTGACCGCGCCGCCGTACTGGACCATTTCGATCTGCTTTTGCCGGACTTCGATGTGGTGATCGCCCTGCCGGACGCCGAGAAGATGGCGCGCGGCCTGGCGCGCCTGCGGGGGACGCCGGTGGTCCTGGCCCAGCCGTATGGGACGGCACCCCCGGACGCCCGCCAGAACCGTCCTGACGGGCAAGTTCTGAACCTGCCGGACGCGAACTCCAACCACTGGTCCCTGCCGACGCCGGACCCCCTGCCTGAAGACCTCCAGACCGCCGTGCTCCTGACCCGGCAGCTCCAAGACGGCCTGCCCGAACTGCTCGTCGCCCTGCTGGCGGCCAAACGTGGCTGGACCGTGGGCACGGTGGCCACCGTGGTGGAGCGCACCAATTTCCGGGGCCGTACACGTCTGGAGTTGCAGGCGATGACCGTCCACGCCGCCTTGCAGATCGCCGACACGCCCAGGGGGCTGGAACTGGAACGGCGCTTTCCTCATCCCGAATAACAGGCGCTGGGCCGCCGTTCAGGTTCGTTCAGACTGGGCGGCGTATTGCGCCAGCGCCCGCTCCTCTGCCGGAATGCGGATCAGGAGTAGCAGCGCGGCGTTCAGCAATGAAAAGGCCAGGGCCGTGCGCCACGCGCCCACCGCCAGCGGCGCGGCAGCCAGTTCCAGCGCCACCACCGCGTAATTGGGGTGCTTCAGAGACCGGAACGGCCCGCCCGTGACCCGCTCGCCGCCTGGCACGATCAGGATGCGGGTGTTCCAGTAGCGGCCCAGGGTGCGAATCACCCAGTACCGCAGCGGCTGCGCCAGCACGAACAGCGCCAGCGCGGGCCAGTTCACCCGCCGCCCGGACGCGCGGCCCTCCAGAACGGTGCAGAGCATCCAGGCCGGGTGCAGCACGAAGAACAGCGGGTAATGGTCCCGCCCGTATTCCACCGCGCCGCGTTCGCGCGCCCAGCGTTCGTTGGCGCGGGCCAAACGCAGCTCCAACAGGCGCTGAACGCTTAAAAAGGCCAGGAGAAGGGGGGCGAGGGTGCGGGCGCGCATGGAGTCAGCTTAAGTGCTGGTCAGCGTGTACATGGAAACGGCATACGCTTCGGGCAGCTCGAAGGTCATGTGAACGAGCTTGGCACTCAGCGCCTCGCCTGCCCGGTCCAGGCCCAGCGCGCCGAAGCCCTGCGGAGTCTGTAGGGCCAGCCGAGCGCTGTTTTCCGCGTTTTGTTGATCAATGGGAAGTACGGTCCAACTCTGGGCGGCCAGTTGAGGTTTGAAACTCGCGAGCAAGGCACCGAGATCAAGAGTCTGACCCTCCGGCGGAATCAGCAAAGCGCTCTCCGAGCGGTCTACACCGCCGCTGCCACCCTGCGGCACCACCTGCCAGCCCGGCGGAGCGCTCAACGTGGGCAGCGGAGCCTGGTCAAAGTTCTCGAAATGCGGGTGCGGACGCTGTCCCAGCCAGTGGCCGATGACCTCTTCCTGCTGATCCTCCACCGTCAGCCAGACCTGGGTGAGCGCCCCGGCATCTGCGCCACGGGTTTGCAGGGTCAGCAGGCGAGCGGCGGCGGCGTGAACCGCGTTCCAGGTGGTCTGGGCGTGTTCGACGAACGCCTGTTGCCACATCTGCCCGGCCTGCCAACCCTGGCGCGTGAACTCGGCCCTGAGCGTCTCCATGACCTGCGGCTGGGGGGCGGCCACATCCAGGCAGACGCGCCAGCGCGTGAGTTGCCGCGCGACAGGCGGTTGCTGCCGGTTGCCATAAGAGAAAGTCCAGCGGGTTGCGGCGCTGCGGACGCTGCCCCACAGGCGCGTTCCGGGAAGGTCCGGCCAGCGAAGCGGGAAATCACCCGGCCAGGCGTCAGGAAACACGGCCACACCCGCCTCGCCGTCCTCGCCAGACCCCAGCAGGCGGCGCAGGAACTCCAGCTCAAGCTCGATTCGCCCAGTCATGCGGCCAGTTTCGCGCCCGAGCATGAGACCTGGTTCTAACTGCCCAACAGCTCGTCCGCCGCCGCCTCGGCGTCCAGTTCGCCGCGCGCCACCCGGGCGTAAAGATCACCGCCAGCGTCGCGGGTGCGGCGCAGCAGGCGCTCTTGCACCAGCGAACGGACCTCGAATTCGGCGCGCAGGCGGCGGCGTTCCTGCAAGCCCGCCTCACCCAGATGGGCGCGGTGTTTTAAGACCGCCTCGATCACGCTCTGGACACCCTCAGCCTCAGAGGCGATGGTCTTGCGGACCGGGGCCAGCCAGGTGTGCTCGTCGTGCCAGCCCAGCGCCTGCGCCGAGGTCAACTCACGCACTGTGCGCGAGGAGCCGGGCAGGTCCGCCTTGTTCACGGCGATCACGTCTGCGATTTCCATGATTCCGGCCTTGAACGCCTGCACGCCGTCACCCCCGGCGGGCGTGACCACCAGCAGGGTGTGGTCACAGGCGGCGGCCACGTCCACCTCCGACTGCCCCACACCCACGGTTTCCAGAATGATCCAGTCGAAGTGTTGTCCTGTGGGGCCGCCGCCCTCCAGCAGCGCCAGCACCGCCATCGTGCGGGCCGAGAGGCCGCCCAGCGCGCCCCGGCTGGCCAGGGAACGCACGAACACCCCGGAATCGGCGTGGTGGCGCAGCATGCGGATGCGGTCTCCCAGAATCGCGCCGCCGGAATACGGGCTGCTGGGGTCCACCGCCAGCACCGCCACCCGCTGGCCCTGCGCCCGCAAGGCAGAAATCAGCGCGTCGGTCAGCGTGCTCTTGCCGCTGCCGGGGCTGCCCGTGATGCCCAGCACCACCGAACGGATGCCGCCCGAACGCGCGAGTTGCAGCAGGGGCCGGGCGGCGGGCAATCCCGCTTCGGCCAGCGTGACGGCGCGGGCCAGGGCGCGGGGATCGCCCGACTGGTAGCGGGCGGCGAGGTCCGGGGCCGGGCTGGTCACCGGAGCCTCCGGGAGATGGGGCGGGTTCGCCGCTGACCGGCCCCCCCTCCCCGCCTCTCCCACGCGCGGGAAGCAACAGAGAAAAACCTTTGATCCCCGGACCCTTCCACCCTCAGACTGCCCCTCACTGCGTCTGCCCCAGCACGTCGTCGGCCTCCGTCGCCTCGATCAGGTCCTCCAGGTGCGCGTCGTCGTTGAAGCCCAGCAGGGTGCCGCTGTTCTCGCCCAGCAGGACGCGGGTGATGCTGGTGTTGGTGACGCTCAGGCGTGCCCAGGCGTTGGCGGGAACGCCGCCCAGGGCCAGACCCACGGCCACCCGCACCACGCCGCCATGCGTGAAGACCAGCACGCGCTGCCCCGGATGCCGGGCGCGCAGGGCCTCCAGCGCCGCGCCGCTGCGGGCGTACAGGTTCTCCATGCTCTCGCCACCGGGCCGCCGGGTGGCCCAGGGATCGGCCTTCAGGTCTTCCAGATAGTCCGGGTACTGCTCCCGGATGTCCGCGATCACCAGGCCCGACAGCTCGCCCACGTCGATCTCGCGCAGGCCGGGATCACGCTGTACCGGGGGCGGCCCTTCCAGGCGCTCGGCCACCGCCTCCGCCGTCTGGGAGGCACGCAGCAGGTCACTGGTATACACCGCGCCAAAATGCTGCCCGGCCAGCCGCTCGGCCAGGCTGGCGGCCTGGAGAATGCCGATGTGGCTCAGGGGCACGTCGGCCTGCCCCTGATAGCGGCCCTCGGTGTTCCAGGTGCTCTCGCCGTGGCGCACCACCCAGAACTCGGTGGCGCTGCGGCGGTCCGGCGGCGTGAAGCCGAAGGGGGCCAGCCGCCCCTTGAGCGCCCTGGGTGTGGTGGAAGAGGTCAAGCCGTCCCCCCGTCAAACGTCACGCCGTCCCCCGCCACCATCTGCCCGATCACCCAGGGCTGCTCTCCGGCGGCGCGCAGGGCCGACAGGGCCGCCTCCGACTCGGCAGCAGGCACGATGAACACGAACCCCACGCCCATGTTCAGGGCGCGGAAGGCCTCGGCACGCGCCACCTGCGCCTCCTTCAGGATCAGCTCGAACAGCGGCGGCACGGTCCACGATGAGGTGTCGATCTTCATGCCCACCCCTGGCGGGAACACGCGCGGGGGATTGTCCACCAGACCGCCGCCCGTGATGTGGGCCATGCCGCGCACGTCCACCCTTGCCCCGCTCAGTGCGCCGTGGGCCGACAGATAGGACCGGTGCGGCACCGGCAGCAGCTCGGCCAGGGTCTGCCCGTCCAGATCGGCGCGGGCCGCGTGCCAGTCCAGCCCGTCCAGCGCCAGCCGCGCCAGCGAGAAGCCGTTGGTGTGCAGCCCGGCGCTGGGCAGGGCGATCACGCTGTCTCCGGCCTGTATGCGCGAGCCGTCCACCAGCGCCGAGCGGTCCACCATCCCGACAACCGTGCCCACGATGTCCAGCTCACCGTCCACGTACACGCCGGGCATCTCGGCGGTCTCGCCGCCCAGCAGGGCCACGCCCAGCGCCTCACAGGCCCGCGCCGCGCCGGTCACGACGGCGGCCACCGTTTCGGGGTCCAGTTTGCCCATCGCCACGTAGTCGAGGAAAAACAGGGGCCGCGCGCCCTGCACCAGAATGTCGTTGACACAGTGGTTGACGATGTCCGCGCCCAGGCCGCCGGGCTGCCCCAGGCGCACGGCCACCCTGGTCTTGGTGCCCACACCGTCGGTGGAGGCCACCAGCACCGGGTCCGCCAGTCCCGCAAAGGCCGAGGCGCTGAACAGCCCGCCGAAGCCGCCGATGCCGCCCAGCACGGCGGGCGTGTGGGTGCGGGCCACCGCGCCTTTCATTAGCGCCACGGCGCGCTGCCCGGCGTCGATGCTGACGCCCGCGCGTTCGTAGGCGGACGCGGCTGGCACGTCGTTGTCGGTCTGAGTCATGAACCTCCTGCCCCGCCGCGTGGGCGGGCCTGGGGCGCAGTTTACCCGAGCGGAACAATCGGCGGCGGGGGTCTCAGGTTCTGGGCTGGACATCCTGGGCGGCGGCGTCCTCTGCCAGGCCCTTTCCCCCGCCCTGCGCGCCCGCCGCGCGCCGCGCCAGTAGCCAGCGCACAAGCGCCACGCCGCCCACCAGCAGCGACATGATCGCCAGCCCCCAGAACAGCCGCCGGGCCGACCCGCTGAGCCACACCACCAGCAGCGTGACCGGCAGCACGCCCACGGCAGTGGCCAGCATGAAGGGCCGGAAGCCCATGCGCGCCGCCCCCGCCACCAGGCTCAGGACCTCGGCGGGCAGCACCGGCATCAGGCGCACCAGCAGCACGCCCTGCGCGCCGTACCGGTTCATGAAGTCCTGCGCCCGCGTCCTGGCCCGCTCCCCGGCCAGCGCACGGATCATGGGTTCGCCCAGCGCCCGCCCCAGGCCGTAGCCCGCCGCCGCCCCCAACAGCGCCCCGGCGAACACGATAAAAAAGCCCGCCACCAGGCCGTAGGCCCGCACCGTCACCGCCGTCAGCACCAGCGAGGGCAGCACCGGGATCACCGCCTGGATCACGTAGGCCACCAGCAACGCCACCGGCCCGGCCCAGCCCAGCGTATCCACAAAACGGTGCGTGACCTCCGGGTTTTGCGAGGTCAGCGCCGCGTAGCCGCGTCCCAGGAACACGCGCACCTCCGGGACCAGCAGCAGGCCCAGCAGCAGCGCCACCATCGCGGCCATCAGGATCAGGCGCAGATGGCGCGGAGGGCGCAGGGCGGCAATCATCGCCTCCAGTGTAGGGCCACCGGGCCTGAGCTGCGCCTGACTATTGGATGACCTGTTGGGGGGGAGTGGAGGGGGACAGGCGTTGCGGCGAAATGGACGCTGAGCTGCTCCAGTCGGCTTCGCCGTCCACTGCCTTTGACGGGGAGCTGAGGGCTGGACTTGCACCGGACTTGCAAAGCGGCGAAGCAAAGGGGTCAACCTGGCCTGGCGACCCCAGAATCTGGCCCCACTGTGGTCCCCTCAGCCCGCCCCCGTCTGCGCTATGCTTGGCCCCACAGCGGGCGGCAACTGGCGCTGAACGTGGGCCAACCACGGGGAAGCCGTCCCGAATTTAGCTTGATCGCGCGCCTGGGTCGGACGGTTGCCGCACACGCGGCGCGTCCGGAGTCTTTTCTCGGAATATCCAGAGGTGGTAAGAACATGGGCAGACGGGCACTGATCTCGGTCAGCGACAAGACGGGCGTGGTGGAGTTCGGGCGGGCACTCACGCGGCGCGGCTGGACGCTGCTCAGCACGGGCGGCACCTTCGCGGCCTTGCAGCAGGCGGGCGTGCCCGTCACGGCGGTCAGTGACGTGACCGGCTTTCCCGAGATGCTGGGCGGGCGGGTCAAGACCCTGCACCCCGCCATCCACGGCGGCATCCTGGCCCGGCGCGAGGACGGGCATCTGGCCGAGCTGGCCGCGCAGGGCCTTTCGACCATCGATCTGGTGTGCGTCAACCTGTACCCCTTCCGCACAACGGTGGCGCGCGGCGCACCCGACGCGGACGTAATCGAGAACATCGACATCGGCGGCCCGGCCATGATTCGCTCGGCGGCCAAGAACCACGCGGGCGTGCTGGTGCTGGTGGACCCGGCGGATTACGAACTGGCCCTTGACGATGAGGTCAGCGGGGCCGACCGCCGCCGCCTGGCCGCCAAGGCCTACCGCCACACCAGCGAGTACGACGCCGCCATCACCGCGTATCTGGAAGGCGATGCGGACGAACTGCCCACCAGACTCCCGCCTGAACTGACCCTGAACCTGTCCAGGGTGGCCGAGGTCCGTTACGGCGAGAACCCCCACCAGCCCGGCGCGATCTACCGCTGGGGCGGGGCGCGGGGAGCAGTGATCGACGCCCGCGTGGTGACCGGAAAACCCATGAGCTTCAACAACTACGCCGATGCGGACGCCGCCTGGACGCTGTGTACGGAGCTTGGGCAGCAGGAAGAGGGCACGGTCTGCGTGGCCGTCAAGCACGGCAACCCCTGCGGCGTGGCGCGGGCGAATACTGCAAGGGCCGCCTGGGAGCTGGCGCGCGACGCCGATACCCTCAGCGTCTTTGGGGGCGTGGTGGCGGTGAGCGGCACGGTGGACCTGTCGGCGGCCCAGGCCATGCGCGGCACTTTTCTGGAAGTGCTGATCGCGCCGGACGTGACGCCGCAGGCCGTGGCATGGTTCGCGGCCAGAAAACCCGATCTGCGCGTGCTGATCGCCGGAAAAGCCGAGTCGGTCAGCGTGCTGGACCTGCGCCCCCTGGCGGGCGGCTTCGCCGTGCAGGAGCGCGACGCCCGCCCCTGGGACGACCTGTGCCCGGAGGTGGTCACGGCGCGGCAGCCCAGGGACGAGGAGTGGAACGATCTGCGTTTCGCCTGGGCTACTGTTAAGCACGCCCGCAGCAACGCGGTGGTGCTGGCGCGCGGCGGCGTCAGCGTGGGCCTGGGCGCGGGGGCCGTGAGCCGTATCTGGGCCGCCGAACGCGCCGTGGCGAACGCGGGCGAGCGGGCGCGGGGGGCGTCGCTGGCCTCCGAGGCGTTCTTTCCCTTCGACGATGTGGTGCGGCTGGCCGCCAGCGCCGGGGTCACCGCCATCCTGCAACCGGGCGGCGCAAAACGTGACCCCGAGGTGATTGACGCCGCCAACGAACTGGGCCTGAGCATGGTCTTCACGGGTTCGCGTCATTTCCGGCATTAAGGTGGAACAGCAACAGGACGGCGACAACAGTTTTTCTCCCTCTCCCCTCCTGGGCAAACCGCTGGCCGCTGAGGTGACCAGCGGCGTCAGGTCAGCGCTGGCACAGTGGGATTTCCGCCCGCACCTGGTCAGCGTGCTGGCCTCCGACGACGGGGCTTCGCGGGTGTATGTGGACAGCAAGGCGCGGCGGGCCGGGCGGCTGGGCGTGGAGTTCAGCCTGCGCGGGCTGGGGACGGGGGCAACCCAGCAAGAGTTGGAGGCGACGCTGCGTGAACTCTCGGCAGATCAAAGCGTTCACGGCGTCGTGCTGGAACTGCCCCTCGCGCGCGGACTGGACGCGGACGCCGCGCTCGTGCATATCGCGCCGCGCAAGGACGTGGAGGGACTGACCCCGGCCAACCTCGCTCTCATCGCGGCGGGGCGGGAAAGCGAGGCGCTGCTGCCGCCCACGCCGCGCAGCGTGCGCTTCTTGCTGCGGCGCGTGCTGGGAGATGATCTGCGCGGCCTGCGGGTGGCCGTGATCGGGCCGGGGCGCACGGTGGGCCGCCCGCTGACCTTCATGCTGAACAACCGGGGCGTGACCGTGACGCTGTGCAACGAACACACCCGCGAACTGGCGGGCGTGCTGGCCCCGCAGGACGCGGTGGTGGTGGCGGTGGGCCGCGCCGGACTGCTCAGGGCGGAACACGTCTTGCCCCATCACGTCGTGATCGACGCCGGAATCAATGTGCAGGACGGGGGCCAGATGGTAGGGGACGCCGTGCCGGACCTGCCCGTGCGGGCGCAGACGCCGGTGCCGGGGGGCGTCGGCCCGCTGACGGGCGCGCTGATGTACCAGAATCTGGTGCGCGCCGTGAAATTGCAGCGCGGCGAGGCGGTGGAATAGTGTTGTTCAGACGCGGTCAGGGTCATTCGGTGCCCACCCCCAGCGGAAGGACATGACCCGCACGCTGAGCGCCGCCTTTCTGACCGACGCGCCGCGTGTGGCGGGGAGCGAGATCTGGCTGCTGGAGGTGCTGCCCCGGCTGAGCGCCCACGGCATCCGGCCCAGTGTCTTTCTGCCGCAGGCCGGGCCGCTGGACGAACTGGCCGCACGGCTGGGTGCGGCGGGGGTGGCGGCCCACCGTTATGCCCGGTTCACTGACCTGCCTGCCCTGAGCGCCGACTTCGACGTGCGCGTGCTTCAGGCCTGGACGCCCGCCGCCTATACGGCGCTGTTGCCCACCCTGGCCGCGCCGCGCGTGGTGATCGTTCATGACCAACTGGACTACCATTATCCCCTGGGCCTGCGCCTCCTGTACCGCGAGATTTACCGCCACACCAAAGCACGCCCGCAACGCCTGGCCGAGCGCGTGGTCACGGTCTCCGAGTGGGGGCGCGCTTTCCTGCAACGGCTGGGCGGGGCAGAGGTGACGGCCCTGCGCAATGGCGTGGACCCGGAGCGCTTCCAGCCCGCCAGTCAGGCCGCGCGTCAGCGTCTGCGGGCCGAACTGGGCTTTGACCGTTTCACTGTGCTGGTCCCTGGCCGCTTTGCCCCGGAAAAGAACCAGCTCGCCGCAGTGCTTGCGGCCCGGCACGCGCGGGGACTGGATTTCGTATTTGCGGGCGATATGGATTCCGGCACGGGGGCGCTGGCGAGGCGGCTGGCGGGGCGGCTGGGGCTGGACAACGCACGTTTCCTGGGCCGCCGCTGGGACATGCCGGAGCTGTACCGCGCCGCAGACGCCCTGCTGCAACCCACCCTGGCCGAGAATCAATCGCTGGTCACGCTGGAGGCCATGAGTTCGGGGTTGCCGGTGGTCACCACGCCCATTCCGGCGCAGGCAGAACTGGTGGGCGGGGGCCGGGGCGGGGTGCTGGTGCCGCCCCAGCCCACGCTGCTGGCCCGCGCCCTGAACGCGCTGGCCGCCCACCCGGACCGCGCGCGGGCGCTGGGCGCAGCGGGACGGGGGCAGGTGCTGGCGCGGCATACCCTGACCCAAACGGCCACCCGGACGGCGCAGCTTTTGCGGGAGGCAGCAGAGCCGTCAGGCCGCACACCCCTCAACTGAAACTTTCGGGCACATGGATTTCCCGCTCCTGCGTGGTTGTCACGTAAGTGCTGCGCCCCAGATACACCGCCGCCTCGCCCGTGAACAGCCGCTGGCCGTCATAACAGGCGGGATCGTGCCGGACTTCCAGCACCTCGCCCACGAACAGGTCATGGTCCCCGGTGGCGACGGTCTGGATGACCCGGCAGCGGTAATACAGGTAGGCGTCGGCCAGGGCCAGCGGCGCGCCGGGCAGGGTTTCCAGGCCCAGCCGGGCGAACTTGTCCTTGTGTGGCAGCTCGTGCAGAGACAGCACGCCCGTGCCCTGGACCTCTCTGGCACGCGCGGCAGGCAGAAAGTTGATCCCGAAAACGCCGCTTCCCGCCACCAGCGCGTGCGTGGCCCGCTCCCGCCCGATCAGCACGCCGTACATCGGCGGCTGGGCGCTCAGGGCGGTGTGCCAGCCTGCCGCCATCACGTTGCGGACCCCGGCATGTTCAGCCGTGACCAGCGCCACCGTGCCGGGGTAATAGCCGAAAAACTGCGTGCCTGTCTCGCTGAGCATGGGGGCCAGGATAGCGGGTGGGGTCAGGGACGCAGCCGCGCCAGTTCGCGCGCCGCCAGCCGCAAGGAGTACGGCACGAAATTGGGCCGCCAGTCAGGGACGGTGCCCTCCCAGTTGCCAAAGCGGGCGTCGTAGATCACGGCGCGGTGGAGAAGGGCCAGCGGGACGGCGCGGCTGAGCAATGGTGCGGCGTCCGGGCAACCCAGCGCGGACAGGTACGCCCAGGTCAACCGCTGTTCGAGGTCTGGGTGCGCCCCGCTGATGGGCTGTTCAGCCCGTGCCGGATGGAATGTAAACGCCAGAAACCACCCGGCGTCCATGAACGGGTGCGCGGAACTGGCCGCCTCGCTCCAGTCGAACCAGACCGAGCCGCGCGAGCCGCTCAGGGCGTTGCGGGGGTGGGCGTCGCCGTGCGCGGGCAGGTTGGGCAGATCGAGGGCGGCCAGTTCCCGAAAGGCCACACGGACGGCGGGACGCGCCGCAGACAGCATTTCCAGGCAGTCTTCTTCCACACCCCAGCCGCGCAAGGTGTTCAGATCGGCCAGGAAAGCGTCCACATGGTCTGCCATCTCTGACAACGGGAAGGATGGACAACTCAACTCGGCCAGCGCATGCGCGTCCGCCTGCTGCTGGAACTGTGCCAGTCGCTGCACCGCCTCGATCCAGGCATCCAGATCGGTCACGCCGTCCAGCAATTCACCACCAGACCGCGTCAGCAACGAATTGGTGGCCGGGTCTGCCCGCAGCACAGGCGGCAGCACTTCGGGCAAAGTATGGCAGAGAAACCCGGTGACCGCCGCCTCGTGAGAAGAATCGCTGACCTTGAAAAAGGCGCTGCCCAGCGTCGTTTCGACCCGCAAAACAAAACCCAGATCGTTCGCGGAAAGGACTCGCGGTTCACCACGCAGCGACAGGGAATGTGAGGCCAGGAGGTGCTCGGTCCAGGCACGCGCCCGTGCAGGCCAACCGGGAAGCTGCCAGGGGCGGGCATGGGCGAGGGGCGGCACACCCACTTCTTCCCACTTCAGGCCGTCTGGCGTGCTTTCTTGCAGGGCCTGCAACCGTGGCTGACCGCTGCGTCCGGTCAAGAGGCCACCGTCATGCAGCGTCCAGACCACCAGCCCCCAGGCTGCCTCCACAGCCTCGGCGATCTGCTGGTCCTCTTGCAGCCTGACGGCAGGCCAGCCCTCCCCACGCCGCAGCACGCGCCGCCCGTCCGGGTGCCAGATGACCGGGTGAATCCTGTGCTGGCCGTTCACAGCGGCATATGCCGTGCTTCGGAGCCGAGGTTGAAATCAGGCGTGGATGGCATCACAAAATCGTACTCCCCATGCCGGCCTGCCGCCGCGCCCACCCCGTATCCTGTGCCCCATGTCTTCCTCGCAGCCCACCGTGACCCGCATCGCCCCCAGTCCCACCGGGGACCCGCATGTGGGGACCGCCTACATCGGCCTGTTCAATTACGTCCTGGCGCGGCAGGGCAGCGGCAAGTTCATCCTGCGGATCGAGGACACGGACCGCAACCGCTACGTGCAAGGCAGCGAGAAACGCATCTTTCAGATGATGCAGTGGCTGAACCTGACGCCCGACGAATCGCCCCTTCAGGACGGACCCAACGGCCCCTACCGCCAGTCCGAGCGCACCGAACTGTACGGCCAGCATGCCCGGCAACTGGTGAAGTCCGGTCACGCCTATTACGCCTTCGAGACGCCCGAGGAACTGGCCGAACTGCGCGAGCGGGCGCAGGCGGACGGCACGGTCATCGCCGTTCCCAGCCGCGATCTGGACCCCGGACAGGCGCAGATCCGGGTGGCGGCGGGCGACGCGGCGGTGGTCCGGCTGAAGGTGCCGCGCGACGGCGAGACGGTGGTGAATGACCGGCTGCGCGATCCGATCCATTTCCAGAACGCCGAGATCGACGACAAGGTGCTGCTCAAGGCCGACGGCTACCCCACCTACCACCTGGCCAACGTGGTGGACGATCACCTGATGGGCGTGACCGACGTGGTCCGCGCCGAGGAATGGATCACCAGCACCCCTGTTCATGTCCTGCTGTACCGCGCCTTCGGCTGGGACGCGCCGCGTTTTGCCCACATGCCGCTGCTGCGAAACGCCGACAGGTCCAAGATCAGCAAGCGCAAGAACCCCACCAGCGCCGAGTGGTACATGGATCAGGGTTATCTGCCCGAGGCGATGCTGAACTTCCTGGCGACGATGGGCTGGACCCACCCGGACGGCACAGAAGTCTTCGATCTGGACGAGTTTCAGCGCACCTTCAGGCTGGAGGACGTGACGCTGGGCGGCCCGGTCTTCGATCAGGACAAGTTGCGCTGGTACAACGGCAAGTATCTGCGCGAGGTACTGAGCGAGGAGGAAGTCACCAACCGTCTCCACGGCTACCTGCTGGCCCACAAGTCCGAATTGCCGCTGGACGATTATTTCCGCGCCGTGACCCGGCTGCTGATTCCGCGCATCGAGATCTTCAGCGACTTTCTGGACAAGACGGGCTACTTCTGGTCCGAGGACTATCCGGTCAACGAGAAGGCACAGAAGGCCATCGACAATGCGCGGGAGCTGCTGCCCGAGCTGGCGAGTCGCCTCAAGAATCTGCCGAGCTTCGATGCCGGAAGCCTGAGCGCCATGTTCCACGCCTACGCCGAGGAAAAGGGCCTCAAGCTGGGCAAGGTGATGCCGCCGGTCCGCGCCGCCGTGGCCGGAACGCTGGAAAGCCCGGATCTGCCGCAGATGCTCGAGGCGCTGGGCCGCGAGCGCGTGGTGGCGCGGGTGGAACGGGCCGGGCGCTGAGGAGGGTCCGGCAGCGCGGCGGCGCTCCTCCGCGCTGGTCATGGAAGCGGTGCGTGAAGGGGCCGCCGGGCAGGCCGTCAACCAGGGCACGCCACCAGGGCCTTTTCGCCCTCCGCCTCAACACAGAAAACCCCCGCCTACGCGCGACGGGGGAGATGAACACTGGCAGGTCTACTTCACAAACAGCATCTGGCGGTAGGTGGGCAGCGGCCACAGCTTGAAGTCGATCAGGTTTTCCAGCCTGTCGGCCACGGCGCGGACCTCGTTCATGGCGGGCAGCACGGCGTCGCGCATGTGGTGTGCCTTCTCGTGGATCTCCTCGCCGCCCTGAGCCTGGTTCTGCTCGCGCAGGGCTTGCAGGGCGTCGTAGAGCTTGTCGGCCAGCTCGCCTACTTCCTTGCTGACACCGGCGGCGGCGCGGCTGCCGTCCGGCACGTCTTTCAGGGCCGCCAGGTAGCTCAGGGCGGCGGGCAGGATCTGGCGCTGGGCCATGTACTCGGTGGTCTCGCCCTCGATGTTGAGGGTCTTGAAATAGATGTCGTACATGATTTCCTGGCGGGCGGCCAGCTCACGCTCGTCCAGAATGCCCAGCTTGCCGAACAGTTCCACATTCTTGGGGCTGTTCAGATGTTCCAGGGCGTCCACGGTGGTCCGCAGGTTCAGCAGGCCGCGCGTGTGCTCTGCCTCCTGGTGCCACTCGTCGCTGTAGCCGTCACCATCGAAAATGATGCGCCTGTGCGCCTTGTAGGTGTCGCGCACCAGTTCGGCCAGCGCGGCGGCCAGCTCCTTGCCGCCGTCCAGTTTGGCCTGAAGGTCCGCCACCAGATCGCCCACCGAGTCGGCCACGATGGCGTTCATGACCGTGATCGGGAATGAAATGCTCTGGGAGCTGCCCACCGCGCGGAACTCGAACTTGTTGCCGGTAAAGGCAAACGGGCTGGTGCGGTTGCGGTCCCCAGCATGAACCGGGATCTCCGGCAGCACGCGGCTGCCTAGGCCCATCAGTCCGGCGGCCTTGCCGCGCCCGCCCTGCCCGCTGGCCAGGCGCTCGAAGATGTCGCTCAGTTCGCTGCCCAAAAAGATGCTGATGATCGCGGGCGGGGCCTCGTTCGCGCCCAGGCGGTGGTCGTTGCTGGCGCTCGCCACGCAGGCGCGCAGCAGGTCCTGATGCTCGTCCACGGCCTTGAGTACGGCGGAGGTAAAGAACAGGAACTGCATGTTCTCGTCGGGGGTGTCGCCGGGGTCCAGCAGGTTCTCGCCCGCGTCGGTGGCCATGCTCCAGTTGCAGTGCTTGCCGCTGCCATTGATCCCGGCAAAGGGCTTCTCGTGCATCAGGCAGACCAGGCCGTACTTGCGGGCGGTGGTCCGCAGCACCTGCATCATCAGTTGCTGGTGGTCGGCGGCGATGTTGGAGTTCTCGAAGATCGGGGCCACCTCGAACTGACCGGGGGCCACCTCGTTGTGGCGGGTCTTGACCGGAATACCCAGCGCGTACAGTTGCATCTCGGCATCGGTCATGAAGCTCAGGATGCGGTCCGGGATCGCGCCGAAGTAGTGGTCCTCTAATTCCTGCCCACGCGGGGGCTTTGCGCCGAACAGGGTGCGCCCGCTCATGACCAGATCGGGGCGGCGGTAGTAGTACTCCTCGGCGATCAGAAAGTACTCCTGCTCCGCGCCCAGGCTGCTGGTCACGCGGGTGCCCTCGGACGCGCCGAACAGCTTGAGGGCCGGGGTCACGGCTTTATTCAGCGCCTCGATGGACCGCAGCAGCGGCGTCTTGAGATCCAGCGCCTCGCCCTTCCAGGACGCGAACACGCTGGGGATGCACAGCGTCGCGCCGTTGGCGTGCCGGACCACAAAGGCCGGACTGCTGGGGTCCCAGGCGGTGTAGCCGCGCGCCTCGAAGGTGGCCCGCAGCCCGCCCGACGGGAAGCTGGAGGCATCCGGCTCGGCCTGGATCAGCTCCTTGCCCGAAAAGGACATGATCGCCACGCCGTCGCCTGATGGGTTCAGGAACGAGTCGTGCTTCTCGGCGGTGCCGCCGGTCAGGGGCTGGAACCAGTGGGTGTAGTGCGTCGCACCCTTTTCCATGGCCCAGCTCTTCATGGCCAGCGCCACGGTATCGGCGATGCTGGGGTCCAGCGTCTCACCGCGCTCGGCGGTGGCCTGAAGGCTCTTGTAGGCGCTCTTGCTCAGGCGGGTCCTGAGCTGATCGAGGGTCAGCACGTCGCTGGCGAACTTCTCGGTCACCAGCTCGCTGGGGGTGGGCTGAGGATTGGCCTCCACGCGCCAGTTGCGGGCCGCCGAGTTGACATCGAAATCCTGGGTGTTGCTGGCCTGAGTCATAGTCTCTCCCCCTGGTGCAAACCAAACACGGGCGGACGCAGGGCCTGGTCGCATCCTGGCTCCTGTGGCGTCTGCATCTGGTCTGTCATCGAGGGTGAGTATAGGGGGACGGCTCAGAGGCGGTCAACGCACTTCTCTGAACAAGTGGTCTGAAAATTGAAACAAACGCAGCGAGGGCAGGATGCTCTCTGCAATCTGTCAGTACAGAACTGGCGAATTGTCTAGTCCAGGGGCAACACTTTGCAGACCGTGAGCGATAGGGCTTGTCGTCCGTGCCAGAGAACCACTCCACGCTACAGAAACTGCCCCGTGAGACTCCGCACGCTGCTTGTCAGGCCCTGTGGCGGCCCCTCGTACAGCACCTCGCCGCCCGCACTGCCGCCTTCCGGCCCCAGATCAATGATCCAGTCGGCCTGCCGGATCACGTCCAGGTGATGCTCGATCAGCAGCACGGTGTTGCCGCCCTCTACCAGCCGGTCGATCAGCCGCATCAGCATGCCGATGTCCGAGAGGTGCAGCCCGGTGGTGGGTTCGTCCATCACATAGACGCTGCCCTTCTTGTGCAACTCGGTGGCCAGTTTCAGGCGCTGGCCCTCGCCGCCCGACACCGTACTCAGCGGCTGCCCCAGCTTCAAATACCCCAGGCCCACATCGTTCATGGCCTGCAAGACGGCCCTGATCCTCTTCTCGCTGAAGAAAGCAAGCGCTCCCTCGGCGGTCATGTCCAGCACGTCTGCAATGGACTGCCCGCGCAGATGGTAGGCCAGCACTTCCTCCTTGAAGCGCTGGCCCCCGCAGACCTCGCACACCGAGGTCATGCCTTCCATGAACGCCAGATCGGTGTAGATCACGCCCAGGCCGTTGCATTCGGGACAGCTTCCCGCCGAGTTGAAGCTGAACAGAGAGGCGCTGACGTCGTTGGCTCTGGCAAATGCCTTGCGAATGTCGTCCATGATCCCCGTGTAGGTTGCCGGGGCCGAGCGGCTGTTGGCGGTCACGCGGGACTGGTCAATAACGATGGAGCCGGGGTGCTGCGCCAGAAACACGTCGTTGATCAGCGAACTCTTGCCCGAACCGGCGACGCCCGTCACCACCGTTAGCACGCCTGTTGGAATGTCCACCGTGATGTTTTTGAGGTTATGCAGGCTGGCATTCTTGATCGTCAGGTGACCCGTCGCCGCGCGCACCTTTTCCTTGACCGGCAGGTGCTGGCTCAGGAATTGCCCGGTCAGGGTGTCGGCTTTCTGAAGCTCGGCGTAGCTGCCCTCGAAGACCACCTGCCCGCCGTGCGTTCCGGCTCCCGGCCCGAGGTCCACCACGTGGTCAGCTTCCCGGATCACGTCCGGATCATGCTCTACCACCAGCACGGTGTTGCCCTTGTCGCGCAGCTTGTGCAGCAGCCCGGTCAGGCGGGCCACGTCGCGGGCGTGCAGGCCCACACTGGGTTCGTCCAGGATGTACAGCATGTCGGTCAGGCTGTTGCCCAGATGCCGGATCATCTTCAGGCGCTGAGATTCCCCGCCCGACAGCGTGGAAGTCTCGCGGTTGAGGCTCAGGTAGCCCAGGCCAATGTCCACCAGATGGTGCAGGCGTTCGGTCAGATGGGCCGCCACCCGCGCCGCCGCCGGGTCACTCAGGCGGTCTAGAAAGGCAATCAGTTCCGTGATTTCCAGCGCGGACACGTCGGCGACGTTCTGTCCGTCAATCCGGCAGTTCAGCGCCGCCTCGTTCAGCCGTGCGCCGTGGCAGACCGGGCAGGTCTGGGAGGTGGTGAACGCCTCGAAAACAGCCCGGCTGCGCCCGGACATGGCCGCCACGTCCTTCTTGAGATACATACGGGTAAAGCGCTCGATCAGGCCCTCGTACTTCAAATTGAAATCGGTGAAGGCCACCTTGTGGTTGCCCGCGCCGTACAGCAACGTCTTCAGTTCTTCGGGGCTGTACTGGTCAATCGACTTATCGTTGTCGAAGAACCCGGATTGCGCGTAGGTTTTCCAGGTCCAGTGGCTCCCCACCTTGAAATCCGGGTGCAGGATCGCGCCGCCGTTCAGTGACAGGCGGCGGTCCAGAAACCGGTCCAGATCGAGCTGTGTGGTCCTGCCGATGCCCCCGCACCCCAGGCACATGCCCTGCGGCGTGTTGAACGAAAAGGCGAAGGCGGGTCCGGCGGAGGGCTGCCCAAACCGCGAGAACAGCAACCTCAGCGGCGCGGAGATGTCGGTGTAGGTCCCCGCCGTGGAACGTGCGCCGCCGCCCACCCGCTTCTGATCGATGATGATCGGCGCGTTCAGGTGTTCGATGCGGTCCACGTCCGGCTGCCCGTAGTGCGGCAAAAAGCCCTGCACGAAGGCGGTGAACGTCTCGTTGAGCTGCCGCTGCGCCTCGGCAGCGATGGTATCGAAGACCAGCGAGGACTTGCCGGAGCCGGACACGCCAGTAAACACCGTGATCTGCCCTTTGGGAATCCTGATCGAGACGTCTTGCAAATTGTTCTCGCGTGTGCCGTGGACTTCGATGTATTGCCGCTGGGTCATGGTTGAGCCTCCTGTTGACTCCAGCCTGTCTGAGATTTGTGTGTAAACCGTTCCACAACAAGTTCATCTGGCCTTAATTTTCGGCCATCATCGGGTGACTTCAGTAGCGCTATCACGAAGTCATCACCGCCTTCCCCTCAGCCCTCCATCCCGCTACCCTAAGACACGCTCACTTTCGGAGGTAACCCCCATGACCCCAGCCCCTTCCCCCACACCCGACCGGGCCGAGATTCTGGGCCGCCTGCGAGACGGGCAGATCAAGTTTCTGCGCCTGCAATTCACCGACATCCTGGGAGCCACCAAGAATGTGGAGGTGCCGCCCTCGCAGTTTGAAAAGGCCCTGAGCGGCGACGTGACCTTCGACGGCAGCGCGGTGGAGGGCTTCACGCGCGTCGAGGAATCCGACATGCTGCTGCGCCCGGACCTAGGAACTTTTCTGGTCTACCCGCCCTTCTCGCGGGAGGAAGGCGAGCGCGGCGCGGTGGCGCGGCTGATCTGCGACGTGACGCTGCCCGACGGCACGCCCTTCGAGGGCGATCCCCGGCTGGTGCTCAAGCGCCAGATCGAGCGGGCGGGGGCGCTGGGCTACGAGATGTTCGTGGGCACCGAGCCGGAGTTCTTCCTGTTCGAGCGCACGACCGCCGGGCTGGGCAGCACCGTCACGCATGACCGGGCCGGGTACTTTGACCTCGCGCCCATCGACAAGGGCGAGCGCATCCGGCGTGAGATCGCCAACAAACTGGTCGAGATGGGCTTCGAGATCGAGGCCGCCCACCATGAGGTTGCCCCCGGCCAGCACGAGATCGACTTCCGCTACGCCCCGGCGCTGGAAACGGCAGACCGGATTGCCACCTTCAAATTCGTGGTCAAGCGGGTGGCGCTGGAATACGGTTTGCTGGCCAGCTTTCTGCCCAAGCCGCTGGCCGGCGTCAGCGGCAGCGGAATGCACTGCCACCTGAGCCTGTTCAAGGGGGGGAAGAATGCCTTTGCCGACGAGAGTGGCGAGTATGGCCTGTCCAAAACTGCCGAGGGCTTTATCGCCGGGCTGCTGGACCACGCCGAGGGCATGACCGCCATCACCAATCCGCTGGTGAACAGCTACAAGCGGCTGGTGCCGGGTTTCGAGGCCCCGGTGAACATCGCCTGGAGCACCAGCAACCGCTCGGCATTGATCCGCATTCCGGCCAAGCGCGGCAATTCCACCCGCGCCGAGTTGCGGATGCCGGACCCCAGTTGCAATCCGTATCTGGCGCTGGCCGCCATGCTGGCCGCTGGCCTGGACGGCATCGAGCGGGGATTGGAGCCACCGCCCGCGATTGCCCGCAACATTTTTAAAATGACCGTGCGAGAGAAACGCCACCACCGCGTCAAGGAGCTGCCCACCGACCTGCGCGAGGCCATCGACGAGTTGGGCAAGGACGAGGTGCTGAGGCAAGCGCTGGGCGAACACGTCCTGGACCACTTTGTGGCCGCCAAACGCGCGGAATGGCGTGAATACAGTTCAGCCGTACACGCCTGGGAACTGGAACGGTATCTGGATCTGGTGTAGGGACCGGCAAAAAAGCCATGCGCTCTTCTGCATTCACGACCAGGGTGTAGCACGCGCGCGGCATTGGGGCTGAACGTCCTCAGTAGTCAGGATCTGGGTGTCTACCTGCAATGCGGCACGTGGTCGTCAGCCCCAGGCCGGCATGCGACGGGATCTGAGAGCCGACCCATAGCTTGAGCAACTTCGGGAGGTGGCTAGTCAATGGACCGGGCCAATGGCGATCCCTTTGGACCCCCAGCTTGATTAAGACGATGGGGTGAGGAATCGCACACCCCCATCTCATCGCACCTTCGTTGCTCAAACCGGGCCGCATGGCGCAATTATTCTTCTGCTTGCGGCTCATCTTCACACCGACGTTCCAAAGGTCAGATGAGGGACGCATTGACTTCACCTTAACTCGTCTCTAGAATCTGCTGTATCGCAACCACAGCGCCCCCAGGCCCCAGGGTCCGGCGGCGCATCTATACCCGGAGGAATTATGAAGAAGACTGCACTGAGCCTTTCTGTACTCGCCGCCCTGGCCCTTGGCACCGCTGGCGCGCAGACCACCATCAAGATCGCCACCATCAGCCCGCTGTCCGGCGGCCAGAGCAACCTGGGCACCCAGATCCGCAATGGCGTGCAACTGGCTGTCAACGAGTACGCCGCGCTGTTCAAGAAGGCGGGTTTCAACCTTCAGCTCGTGCCGTACGACGATCAGGCCGATCCCGCGACCGGCACTGCCGCTGCCCGCAAGATTGCCGCTGACAACCAGATCCTGGCCGTGGTGGGCACCCTGAACAGCGGCGTGGCGATTCCCGCCAGCGCCGCACTGTTGCCCAGCAACCTGGTGATGGTCAGCCCGGCCAACACCGCCAACCAGGTCACCGACCGGGGCCTGGCCAACATGAACCGCATCGTGGCCCGCGACGACTCGCAGGGTCCGGCAGGTGCCAACTTCATCACCGATACCCTCAAGGCCAAAAAGGTCTACGTCCTGAACGACAAGACCGCCTACGGTGAAGGTCTGGCGGGCGAAGTCGAGAAGGCCCTGAAAGCCAAGGGCGTGACCATCTCCGGCAACGAGGGCACCGAGGAAAAGAGCGACTTTTCCAGCATCGTCGCCAAGATCAAGCTGACCAAGCCTGACGCCATCTACTTCGGCGGTATCTACAACCAGATCGGCGTGTTCATCAAGCAGTTGCGCGGCGCGGGCATCACCACCCCTGTCGTCGGCGGCGACGGTCTGGACAGCAGCGAACTGGCAACCATCGTCGGCAAGGCCGGGGCCAACAACATCTACTTCACCACCGTGGCCGCGCCGCTGGAAGCGCTGCCCGCCGCCAAGGTCTTCGCGGCAAGCTTCCAGAAGACCTTCAACACGCCCGCCCAGGGCTTCGGTGCCTTCGGCTACGACGCCGCCAAGGTGACGTTGCAGGGCATCCTGGACGCCGCCAGGGCCAACGGTGGCAAGGCCCCCAGCCGCAAGCTGGTCATGGACACCATCCGCAAGGGCACCTACAAGGGCCTGCTCTCGGGTGAGGTCAGCTTCAACAGCGTCGGGGACCGTAAGGCCGCCACGCTGTACGTGATCGCCATCAAGGACAGCAAGTCGGTGCTGGAAACCAGCCTGCCCGTCAAGCCTCCCAAGAACTGATCCCCAGCACTTTTTGACCGTGGGGCCGGG
Organism: Deinococcus frigens DSM 12807; assembly: GCF_000701425.1. GTDB lineage: Bacteria > Deinococcota > Deinococci > Deinococcales > Deinococcaceae > Deinococcus > Deinococcus frigens. Next base: position 93,868 of record NZ_JNIW01000003.1, read on the forward strand.
CTACGTGCCTGGCCCCCTCTTTTTGCGAACACAGCGTTTCAACGCCGGCTTTTTGATACGGATTCCGTCTGTTTCGTGCAGAAATCAGGACAGCGCCGCTTCCTGCACTCCACGCCCAGAACCCGTTTTTCTCCTTCTCACTCCGTTCGGATTGAAGGGTGTTGGAAACACCCTTCAATCGGAGTCTGTACGAGACATCGGGGACACAGAGAGAGGTTCTGGAAGTGATTCCACATTTAACCCGCGCCCCACCCCAAGAGTAGAATGCAGTTGATTTCACAACCATTGTTTTGTCCCGTGTCCCACCGCACCCCCTTCATTCATTGAAAGGAGCTGGTTTTTTTGGAACTTTCTATCCTGTTGCCCTTTATCGTCAACGTGATTATAGGCGGCCTGGTTCTGGGCTTCGTCTACGCCATCATCGCGCTGGGGTACACCATGGTGTACGGCGTGCTGCAACTGATCAACTTCGCCCACTCGGAAGTGTTCATCACCGGAGCGGTGGTGGGCTTCGAGGTCTTCCGCATCCTCCAGGACTCGGCCATGAACGGCTACCTGAAGCTGCTGATCGCGCTGCTGGCCGCCATGGCAGTTTCGGGGCTGCTGAACGTGCTGATCGAACGGCTGGCTTACCGGCCCCTGCGCGGGTCGCCCCGGCTGGTGCCGCTGATCACGGCCATTGGCGTCTCGCTGATCTTGCAAGACACCCTGCGGTTCCTGGAGGGTTTGCAGGGCCGTTTTGACCTGACTTACACGCTGCCTGCCGGATTTGGCGACAAGTTCTGTGCTGCGGAAAGTACCTGTGCCCCGGTGGGTAATTTTTTACGGACCATCGGTGTGGACGTGCAGCTCAAGGACGTGATTCTGGTGGTGGTGGCCCTGGTCAGTCTGGGCGCGCTGAATTACGTGGTCAACCGCACCCGGCTGGGCAAGGCCATTCGCGCCGTGTCCCAGGACCGCGTGACCGCCGGACTGATGGGCATCGACTCGAACCTGATGATCAGCGCCACCTTTTTAATCGGTGGGGCGCTGGGCGGCGTCAGCGGCGTGCTGTTTGGTCTGAAGTTCGGCACGATCAACGCCTACAGCGGCTTCGATCCGGGCATCATCGCCTTCACGGCAGCGGTGCTGGGCGGCATCGGCAGCATTCCCGGCGCGGTGCTGGGCGGCCTGCTGCTGGGCGTGATCCAGAACCTGATCGGCGTGACCAACATCTTCGGCAACCTGCTGGGGCTTGCCAACCTGGGCACCATTGACGCCAGTTATTCCAAGATTGGACCGTTCATCGTGCTGGTGCTGATCCTGATCTTTAAACCCACCGGCCTGCTCGGCAAGAGCAACGTGGAGAAGGTATGACGGTCGCCAGTCCCGTGAAACCCGCCGTCCGCCGCCCACTCGTCAAGCCGGACCGGACCATCTGGCTGGTGCTGTTCTTCATCGTGACCAGCGTACTGCTGCTGATCTCGCACGAAACCGACATCATGAGGAACCTGGGGCCTCTGGGCGACGTCCTGCGCAACAAGGTGGTGGAGGCGCTGGTCGTCTCGCTGTTCCTGGCAAATGTGCTGTTCGCGTACCTGTGGAAGGCAGCCAACTGGGCCAAGTTGCTGGTGGGCATCGGCAGCCTGCTGTTCGTGCTGCCGCTGGCCGGTCAGGCGGACACCAGTCTGCTGGACCTGAGCATCCAGATCATGATCTTTGCTGCGCTGGCACTGGGCCTGAACATCGTGGTGGGGCTGGCCGGACTGCTGGACCTGGGCTACGTGGCCTTCTTCGCGGTGGGGGCCTACACCTGGAGCATCTTTGCCAGCCCGCGTTTCGGGGAGGTGCTCAAGTATTACGGCGAGAACTCCGGCACCACCGGCAGCGGCACCCTGGCTATCGGCCTGGTGCTGGCGGCGGTCACGGCAGGCAGCATGATCTATATCCGGGGGCTGCACGGGCGCGTCGCCCCCACCCGTCTGAGCAACCTGAGCTTTCTGCTGGCGGGCTTTGGCCTGCTCTCAGGCATCATTCTGATAGGTCGCTCCATTCTGGTGCTGTTCTCCGGGTCGGCAGACGCCGTGGCCAGCGGCATCAATCCCGGTTTCTTCTGGCTGTTCCTGGCCCTGAGCGTCATGACTGCCGCCCTGGTGGGCGTGCTGATCGGGTTGCCGGTGCTGAAGCTCAAGGGCGACTATCTGGCGATCATCACGCTGGGCCTGGGCGAGGTGATCCGGGTACTGGCCAACAACCTGGGTCTGTACACGGCAGGTTCGCAGGGCATCACCCCCATCGGCACGGCCTCGGTGCCGTGGTTCAACAGCCTGGTCGGGGCGCTGGGCTTCCGGCCAGACCAGTATTACCTGATGTTCCTGTACGTCCTGGTGCTGATCGTCATTGCTGTGATCCTGCTGGTGAACGTGCGTCTGGACAACAGCCGGATCGGGCGCGCGTGGATCGCCATTCGCGACGATGAGATCGCGGCGCAGGCGATGGGCGTGCCGCTGATGCAGACCAAGCTGATCGCCTTTGCCACCGGGGCCTCCTTCGCCGGGGTCATGGGGATGATCTTCGCGGCCAAACAGACCTTTATCAGCCCCGAGAGCTTCAACCTGCTGCAAAGCATCACCGTGCTGAGCATGGTGGTGCTGGGCGGCATGGGATCGTTCAGCGGCGTGATCCTGGGCGCGGCAGTGGTCACGCTGCTGAACCTGCGGATTCTGCCGGGTCTGGGCGAGGCCAGCGCCAACGTGTCCTGGATTCCGCAGGAGGTCAACCCTGCAAACTTCAACCGCTTCATCTTCGGTTCGATCCTGGTGGCCATGATGCTGCTGCGTCCCGAGGGCCTGCTACCCAACAAACGGCGCACCCGCGAGCTGCATCATGAGGACGATCAGGAAGACGAGAGCGTCGACGGTAACGCCAGTGGTCTGAATGCAGGCGGCGACGTGTACAGCGCCGGACTGGCCACCACCAAGGAAGACGACAAGACCGGAGGCGACCGATGATCAAGACCACGACCCGCCTTGGTACTACGGCCCCGGCCAGCGGCGGCAGCATTCTGGAAGTGGACGCGCTGACCAAGGAATTCGGTGGCCTGACCGCCGTGAACTCGGTGACCATGCACGTTCCCGAACGCAGCATCGTCAGCGTGATCGGCCCCAACGGCGCGGGCAAGACCACCTTTTTCAACATGATCACTGGCATCTACGCGCCCACACGCGGCAGCATCAAGCTGGCCGGGCGTGAGCTGGTGGGCCTGCGCCCCGATCAGGTCACCGAAGCCGGAATCGCGCGGACCTTCCAGAACATCCGGCTGTTTTCCAGCATGACCAGCGAGGAAAACATCATGGTGGGGCGCAATACCCGCCTCAAAAGCACCTTCGTGGACGCCGTGCTGCGGACCCGCCGCTTTCACGAATCCGAACACGAGGCGCGTGAGGCCGCCCGCCTGATGCTGGACTTCGTGGGCCTGAGCCAGTGGCGCAACGAGATCGCCACCAACCTGCCCTACGGCGATCAGCGCAAACTGGAAATCGCCCGCGCCCTGGCAACCACGCCCAAGCTGATCCTGCTCGACGAACCCGCCGCCGGGATGAACCCCCGCGAAACCGAGGACCTCAAAGCCCTGATCCGCCGCGTGCGCGACGAGCTGGGCGTGACGGTGTGTCTGATCGAACACGACATGCGGCTGGTCATGACCCTCAGCGAGTACATCACGGTGCTGGATTACGGCACCAAGATCAGCGAGGGTCTGCCCCACCAGGTCCGCAACGATCCCGCCGTGATGGAAGCGTACCTGGGACGCGGAGCTGCCGCCGGTGAATACGGCAAGGAGGAAGCCCCCAAATGACCCAATCCACCACCCAGCCCAGCACCCAGCCCACCACTGCACCCACCCCCAGCCAGACCACCCCCGACATTTCGGGTTCGGCCATGCTGGAACTCGGCGACATCCACTCGTACTACGATCACATCCATGCCCTCAAGGGCATTACCCTCAAGGCCTACGAGGGCGAGATCGTGGCCCTGATCGGCGGCAACGGGGCGGGCAAGACCACCACGTTGCGGACCATCAGCGGGATGATGAAACCGCGCACCGGCACCCTGACCTATCTGGGCGAGGACATCGCCGGAAAACCTGCCCACAAGACCATGCAGATGGGCATGAGCCACGTGCCGGAGGGACGGCGCATCTTTCCGCAACTGAGCGTCCGTGAGAATCTGGAGGTCGGCGCGTACACCATCACCGACCGCAAGCTGATCGAGGAGCGCGTGCAGGAGGGCTTCGCTTACTTTCCCCGCCTGAAGGAGCGCGAAAACCAACTGGGCGGCACCATGTCCGGCGGCGAACAGCAGATGCTCGCCATTGCCCGCGCGTTGATGGTCAATCCCCGCCTGCTGCTGCTGGACGAGCCGAGCATGGGCCTGTCGCCGCTGTTCGTGGAGGCGATTTTCGACATCATCGTCAAGCTGAACAAGGACCACAACACCACCGTATTGCTGGTGGAGCAGAACGCCAACATGGCCCTGGCGATTGCCCACCGCGCCTACGTGCTGCAAACCGGCGAGATGAAGCTGAGCGGCAAGGCCAGCGACATCGCCAAGGACGAGAGCGTGCGTAAGGCGTATCTGGGCGACGAGTAAGACTGGTTGATGGTAGAAAGTTGATGGTTAAGGGGGAAGGGCCGGGGTGAACGCTCCGGCCCCTGCCATTTGCACGGGGCTAGTGATATTGAGCTGGCTTTGGGTCAAATCTTCAGGTCATGCCGGATTAGGGCGGCTACCCTGTAGGCATGAACAGATTGCACCTCGCCGCCGCCCTTGCCACGGGCAGTCTCCTCCTTACCGCCTGCGTGCCTGCGCCGATGGCCTTTGATCCGGCGCGTGTTCCGGCGGCGGATGATCTGGGAGCCAAAAATTCTGGGACCGAGTGGTGGTACGTGTCCGGTGTACTGCCCGACTCTGATCTGGCCTTTCACTGGGCGCAGTTCAAGGTGAATTACCGGGGACTGCCGTACCACGCCTCGCATATTGCCGTGGCGGACCTCAAGAACAACAAGCTGTACTTTGTGGAAAATGGTGATCAGAAGGCCACCTTTGGCTTTCCGCCCCTGAGCGTGTCGCAGGGCGACTGGAAGCTGGTTCAGGGCACTGGAAAAGACGCACCCTTCAAGCTGACGGCTGGCCCACTGAACCTGACGCTGACCCCGGCCAAAACGGCAGTGGTCCATCCGCCCGGCTACTCCGGTACCGCCGAGATTGGCCGCATGTACTACCAGAGCGTGACCCGGCTGGACGTGGGCGGCACGGTGCAGGTGGGCGAGGAAACCCGCCAGGCCAGCGGGCAGGTCTGGCTGGACCACCAGTGGGGTGATCAGCAGCCAGGCCGGGAGGCCAAGTGGGACTGGTTCGGCCTGCACCTCTCGGACGGCTCGGACCTGATGCTGTACCGGGTCAGGAACTCGGCAGATGAGGTGGTGCAGGTGGCCGCCTCACTGGTCAGCCCCGAGGGCGTGGCGCGTGGGGTGGGGGACGTGACCATGACGCCGGGCCGCGTCTGGAAAAGCCCCAGCGGACGCGACTACACCCTGAGCTGGAAGGTGGGGGGCGAGAATCTGGCGCTGGACCTCAGTCCCCTGCGCGACGAGCAGGAACTGCTGAGCAAGACCACTTCGGTGGCGTACTGGGAAGGGCCGGTACGCGGCACGGGAACGCTAGACGGGCAGGCCATCACGGCTGAAGGCATGGGCGAATTCGTGGGCGGCGTGCTGACGAAAGAAGAGGGCGGGCAGTTCAGCATTCCGGCCAAGTAGGCGCTGGGAGCCGACGCCCCGCCCATCATCTGGGGGTAGGGCGCTGCCGGAGCTGGCCCAGGAACCGCAACGCCAGCGGCATCATGGCGAGCCACAGGATCACGGCACAACCCAGGCTCAGCACGGCAACCCTGATCTCGACGGGTAGAAACAACGCCGCTATCCCCAGAAGGCAGAACGCTACGGCCACCCAGGCGTAAATGCCATTGCGGAAGGCTGAGATAAGACCAATGAAATGCAGGCCCATGATGATCACGGCGGCGGGCATGATGGCGTCCTCCAGCCCGTTGGCGGTCAGGGTTCTGGCGGCGACGGGGAAGGCGATCAGCATGACAATCACGGAAACCCAGTAGGCGGTGGTCAGGAAGGGGTTGGGCAGGGGCGCGTCAGCACCGACAGACGCGTGGGCCGCCGCCCGGTGGAAGTTCAGCGCCACCCAGACCAGCGCCGCCGTGATCACTGCCACCACGCCCAACGCCGCAACACGCCAGCCACCCGACAGCGCCAGACTGCCGTTGATTCCCCAGATCACGGCGAAGATGGTGCTGATCAGGATGGACGTGGCCGCGCCGAGCAGGTGGGACCGGCTGGGATGTGTCTGGGATGCAGTGGGCACGGTGCGGCATGGTACAGGAAAGGTCTGAATGGCAGAATTGACACAAATGAGAGGGAGCAGCTCTGGACCTCACTTTCTATTCCTAGCCGGAACAGAACTCAAAAACATCTATGCATGTGACAGCATCAGAGACAAGGACGATTGAATGCCCTGCCCCCTCTTCATGTCCATACTCGACAAGTACCCCGTGGACGCTTTTTGTCGCTTTCGACTGATGATCTCTGGGCCTCGGCAATTGCCCAGACTCTTGCCCAGTCTGTCAGTCGCCTTACCCCTTCTTCCCTACCCCGAACAGGCCCAGCCCCCAGCCCATCGCCGGACCCACCGCCAGCGCGAAGACCAGCGTGCCCCAGCCCAGCGGCCCGCCCAGCGCCCAGCCGAGCAGCAGCACGGCCAGCTCGATCCCACTGCGGATGCGCGGTACGGGCCAGCCAGTCAGGCGGCCCAGGGCCAGGGTCAGGCCGTCGCGGGGGCCAGCGCCCAGACCCGCCGCCACATAGGCCCCGGTGGCAAAACCCAGCAGCCCCACGCCCAGCAGGAACTGCACCCAGCGCCATCCCACAGAGACGGGGTTAGGGACCAGTGGGGCCAGCAGGTCCAGAAAGACCCCGATCAGCACGACGTTGAGCAGGGTGCCCAGGCCGACGCGCTCGCGCAGGCGCAGGGCCGTGAACGCCACGATCAGCACCCCGGTCAGAATGCTGACCACGCCCACCGTCAGGGGCAGGTGACGTGTGAGGCCCACGTGCAGCACTTCCCACGGGGCCACGCCCACGTTGGCGTCCAGCATCATCCGCAGGCTCAGGCCGTACAGGAACAGACCCACCAGCAGCAGCGCCAGGCGGGCAGGCCGCGAGGGACGGACCAGCCCGGCCAGCAATGCGGAGGCCGTCACCTGGCAACCGGGCAGCCGATCAGCGCGCCCGTAGGGTGGCCTGGTTCCCAGCGGTGTCGATCACGGTGATGTCGGCCCAGATGCCGGTGCTCTCGGCAAAGAATTCCACGCGCTGGCCGGGGGTGATGTTCAACCTGTTGCCGTCCACCAACACCTGCGCCACCCCGGTGTTGTCACTGGCCACGCCGGAGACCCGGATGGCGTTGCCGCTCTTCTCGAAGCGCGTGACCTCAATGGTGGGTTTGACCGTATCCACGCTGATCGGCAGCACCAGCGTGGCCTCGTTGCCCGCCGCGTCACGCGCCTTGATGGTGTATTTACCCTGCGAACCCTCGATCAATGTCTTGAACCGAAAGCGCGCCAGCTTGCGGCTGCCCGGCAGGATCGGAATGGGTTTGCCGTCCACCGTGATCTGCGTGACCCCGGTGTCGTCCAGCGCGTAACCGTCCACCAGGAACGACTTTTCCCGGCTCACCGAGCCGCCGGTGGTGCTGCTGATGCTGATGCGCGGCTTAAAGGTGTCGGTGGTGCGGGCGCAGCCGCCCAGGAGCAGCAGCCCCAGAATAGGCCCCAGGGCAGGCAACAGCGCGGCGGCAGGCAAAAAGGGCGGACGGCGGCGCATGGCCCGGAGTATAACGGGTAGGGCGTGTGTGGACGGCACTCTGGAGGGTCAGAGGAGACCCGGACGGGACGGGCAGCAGACCTGGGAGATGTTCAATCTCACGGGAGACGAGGCGCTCGCCTGCTGTGAACCCGCCTCGCCGCCCCTCCCACCCACGCAGCCCCTACAATGCCCCCCGTGAGTTCGCCCACCCGTGCCCCCTCTCCCCCACCGTCCGCCCCCATTCCCGAGGGCACGCGCGACGTGCTGCCGCCCGAATGGGAGCAGCGCGAGGCCCTGCGCACCCGGCTGTCGGGGCTGTTCGGCAGTTGGGGTTACCGGGGCGTGGAAGTTCCGGCACTGGAGTACGCCGACGCCCGCCACCCGCAGGACGCCCGCGCCTTCAAGCTGATCGATTCGGGCGGGCAGGTACTGGCCCTGCGCAGCGAGTTCACCACCGCGATTGGCCGCATGGTGCGCGCCAGATTCGCGGGCGGGCCGTTTCCGCTGCGCCTGCACTACAGCGGGCGACTGTGGCTGCGCGCCCTGACCAGCGAACTGGGCCGCCTGCGCGAGTTCGGGCAGACCGGCGTGGAATTGATCGGCAAAGAGGGCGCACGCGCCGACGCCGAGCTGCTGCACCTGGCGGCGGCGGCGCTGATGGAGGTGGGCGTGAGCGCTGAGTTGGAAGTCGGCTTCCCCGGTTTCGTGGACGCTGTTCTGGAGGACGCTGGCCTGCACGGCTCGGCCCGCGAGGCGCTGCACGGCGCGGTGGACCGCAAGAGCGGCGCGGACATCGATCTGCTCTCATCCCAGCACGGACTGTCGGGCGAGGTGACGCGAACCCTGCACGCCCTGACCGATCTGTACGGCGGCCCCGAGGTGCTGGACGCCGCTGCCGGGCTGGCGCAGGGAGGGCGGGCACGCGCGGCGGTGGGGCATCTACGGGACGTCGCGGCACTTTACAATCACACCCTGCTGTATGACCTGGGAGCCAGCCGCCGCTACGACTACTACACCGGCCTGACCTTCCGCGCCTACGCGGCGGGACCCAACCAGCCGGTGCTGGGCGGAGGCCGCTACACGCTGGACGGCGGGCTGCCCGGCGCGGGCTTCGCGGTAGGCCTGGAACGCCTGCTGCGCGCCGCCGCCCCCCAGTTGCCCCCCCAGCCGGAGGTGGTGCTCGCACTGGACGCTGCCGGGGCCGGGGCCGCGCGCGGGGCTGGCCTGTGTGCCGAGCTGGCCTGGACCGACGATCTGGCCGAATTGCAACAGTATTCGGTGGCGCGGGGCATTCGGCGCTGGGCGCGGGGTTCGGACCTGTTTGACGCGGGGGTAAACCCGTGACCCCCGCCCCCATCCGCGCCCCCGATCACCTGACGCTGGCGCTGCCCAAAGGCCGCATTCTGGAAGAGGCTATCTCACTGCTTTCACGGGCGGGCCTACCGCTGACGCTGCCCCAGAAGTCCCGCGCCCTGCGCCACGAATTTCCCGGCATAACGGTCCTGGAACTGCGAAATCAGGACGTGCCAGTGTACGTCGATCTGGGCGTGGCCGACGCCGGAATCGTGGGCAAGGACGTGCTGACCGAATCCGGGCGCGAGGTCTACGAACCCGTCGATCTGCGCTTCGCCGCCTGTCGCCTGTCCCTGATCCGCGAGGTGGGGGCCGCTGCGCCCCTTGTGCGGGTGGGCACCAAGTACCCGCGCGTCGCCCGCGCCTACCTGAACGCGCGCGGCATTCCCGCCGAGGTGGTCAAGCTGGGCGGCAACATTGAGCTGGCCGCCCTGACCGGTCTGGCCGAGGCGGTGATCGATCTGGTACAAACGGGCAGCACTTTGCAGGCCAATAACCTGGAAGAGGTGGACGTGCTGTTCGAGTCCAGCGCCCGCTTGATCGTCAACCGCGCCGCCCTGAAGCTGCGGCGAGGGCGACTGCGGCCTTTAATCGAGAGGTTGAGGACAATCGTGGGCGAGGAATCCCAGACCAGGAGATAGACCGGGTCACCGCTTACTGCGCCCCGGTCAGCGCCCCGGTCAGCGCCCGCCGCATCCGCTCCAGCGCCTCGGTCAGGATTTCGCGGCTGGTGGCGAAGTTCAGACGGATAAAACCCTGCGTTTGCGGCTTGAATTCTTCCGGGGCGAAGGTGGGGCCGTCGTGCATCGCGACTTTCGCCTCTTCCAGCAAATATTTCTGAATGTCCCCGGCGTGCGGGCAGTCGCGCAGGTCCAGCCACGCCAGATAGGTACTTTCCACCGGATGGAACTTGACGGCGGGCAGGTGCTCGCGCAGATAATCCGTCAGAAAATCGCGGTTGGCGCGCAGATAGGCCACCGTATCGGCCAGCCAGAGGCCGCCGCCTTGCAGGGCGGCCTGCCACATGGTCACGCTGATGGCCCCCTCGTGGCCCATCAGACCCCCGGCGGCGGCGCGCACGCGCTTCACGAGTTCGGCGTCGTGGCCGATCATTGCGCCGATGCCCAGGCCAGCGGTATTGAACGCCTTGCACGGCCCGGTCACGGTGATGGTGCGGTCATGGACGCGCTCGGCGGCGGCAAAGGACTCGAAGGCATCATCAGTGAAGCGCAGATCGGCGTGCAATTCGTCGCTCAACACGTACAGGTCATGCTTCACGGCCAGATCGCGCAGTTTCTCCAGTTCGTCATGTGTCCACACGCGCCCGGTAGGGTTGTGGGGGTGGCACAACAGCAGCAAACCCGTGTCCTGCGCGGCAGCCTCCAGGCCCTCCCAGTCAATCTGATACCCATCGGGGCAGTCCAGCAGCGGCACCGCCGAAACCTCGCGCCCCTGCCCGGTAATGCTCAGGTGGAAGGGGTGGTAAACGGGCGTCATGGTCAGCACCCGCTCGCCGGGCTGCGTCAGCGCCGCCACCGAGGCGTAGATGCCTGGCACCACGCCCGGAAGCATTGCGACGCCGCCTTCGGGCAGATCGCTCAGGCCGTGTGTGGCGAGTTTGGCGCGCAGCAGACCGTCCAGCACCCTGTCGCCCATCAGTTGGTGGTAGCCCAGACCACGCTCCAGCCGCTCACGCAGGGCCGCCATGATCGCGGGAGCCACCGGAAAATCCATGTCGGCGATCCACATCGGGATCACGTCCTCGCCGTACAGCGTCCACTTCAACGAATCCGGGTGACGCAGCTCGGTGGGGCTGAGGGTGGGGTAGGCGGGCGGTTTCTCCGTCTGGGTCATGGGAAAAGGATACGCCGTGGCGGGTCTAGGGGTCTGCGAGTCGAAGGGATTGAGACATAGATTCTCCGTCCGCCGCCACGGTTTAACCCCTCCGCCCCTTCGGGGCACCTCCCCTTAGAAGGGAGGCAAGGGGATCACTGTGCTGGACAGTCTTTTACGCTCCTTGGCTCCCTTTTGAGGGGAGCTGGCTGCGCAGCAGACTGAGGGGTTTCTTTTGCCCTACCGCCGTTCCCCTTCCGCCCGCGTCTCGCTGACCTCGCCGCTGCGCCTGCCGGACGCGCCACTGCCCCCCCCATCGCTGCTGGCGCTGCTGCCGGTCATCAGCAGGCCCAGGCCGGTTTCGGTGGCCTGGCTGGCGGGAACCTCGCCCACCACCTTGCCCTCGTACATCACCAGGATGCGGTCCGCCAGATTCATCACCTCGCCCAGATCGGCGCTGATCAGGAGGACGGCCAGGCCCTGATCGCGGGCCTCCACGATGCGGGCGTGGATGAATTCAATTGCGCCGATATCCACCCCACGCGTGGGCTGGCTGGCCACCAGGATCTTTGGCCCCTTGCGCATCTCGCGGGCCACGATCAGCTTTTGCGCGTTGCCGCCGCTGTACTGCCCGGCGCGCAGGCTGGCGCTGCGGGGGCGCACGTCGTATTTCTCGCTCAGATCGCGGGCGTTCTTGGCGATCACCTCCAGATTCAGAAAGCCGAAGCGTCCGGCAAAAGGGGGGCGGTCCTGCTCGCCCAAGATGTAATTCTCGGCGGTGGTCATGTCCAGCACCAGGCCGCGCTCGTTGCGGTCCTCGGGAACGTGGGACAGGCCCGACGCCTCCACCTCGCGCACGCCCCTGGCCGCCTTGCCCAGATAGGTGATGGTGCCGCCATACGGCGTCAGGCCGGTAATGGCCTCCACCAGTTCACTTTGACCGTTGCCCTCCACACCCGCGATGCCCACGATTTCCCCGGCGCGCACCTGGAAACTCACGCCGTCCACGGCGTTGCGGTGCTCACCTTTGACCACTACCCCTTGAATGTCCAGCGCCACCTCGCCAGGTTGGGCCGCCGTCTTCTCTACCTTCAGCGTGACCTCGCGGCCCACCATCATCTGCGCCAGGGTTTCGGTGGTTGCGCCCTGGGCGGGAATGGTGCCGATCATGCGCCCGTCGCGGATCACGCTGATGCGGTCACTGATCTGCAAGACCTCGTGCAGCTTGTGCGAGATAAAGACCACCGCGTTGCCGCTCCTGGCATACTGGCCCACCAGGAACTCGAACAGCTCGTCGGTCTCGCTGGGGGTCAGCACCGCCGTCGGCTCGTCCAGAATCAGGATGCGCGCGCCCCGGTACAGGGTCTTGAGGATTTCCACCTTCTGCTGCAAGCCCACCGGCAACTCGCCCACGGTGGCGTCTGGATCGAGGGCGAAGTTAAACTGCTTGATCAGCTCGGACACGCGCGCCCGTGAGGTGGCGTAGTCGATGGCCCCGCCCCGCGTCGGCTCCGCGCCCAGGATTACGTTTTCAGTCACCGTCAGCGTTTCCACCAGCATGAAGTGCTGAAAGACCATGCCAATCCCGCGCTTGATGGCGTCGGCGGGGTCGCCAAAATCCACCACCTCGCCGTCCACCACGATCTGGCCGGAGGTGGGCGGCTGGATGCCGTACACGATCTTCATCAGCGTGCTCTTGCCCGCGCCGTTCTCGCCGCACAGCGCGTGGACGCTGCCCCACTTCACCTGCATGGAAATGTCGTCGTTCGCCAGCACCAGCGGGAATCTCTTGGTGATCCCGCGCAGCTCCAGCGCGTACTCGGACTGGTGCCGGACCTCTTGCAGCACGTCGGGGGCCGTCTCGGCAGGATTGGGAACGGTCATGGAACAAGTGTAGGGCAGGAGCTGGGCAGCGGAGTGTGGACCGGAGGACACCACGCCCCCGGCTGAACCCGGTCTGAACCGGACCCCGATTGATCGGACACGCCTATGGCAGGGGCAACCCCCTTCCGCTGAGCCACACGCAAGCCTCAGAATGCCCGCATGCAACCCTTCTGGCTGGCGGTCACGAACCTGGGGCGCGACGAGGTCTTTATCATCGTGCTGGCGCTGTATACCTGGCTGTGGAATCCGGGCGGGGGGCGCACGCTGGGCGTGGTCTTCGCGGGCAGTTATCTGGTCAACAGCGCCCTGAAATACGGACTGAATCTGCCGCGCCCCTTCACGGGCGATCCCGGCCTGGTGACGGATGCGGCGCGGGCGACGGCGGGCGGGCCAGGGCTGCCCAGCGGCCACGCGCAGATGTCGGCCACGCTGTGGGCGGGCATTGCCGCGCAGATGCGGCGGCCAGCGCTGTGGACCGTCGCCATTCTCCTGGTGGCCCTGATCTCGGCCTCACGACTGGCGCTGGGCGTGCATTTCCCCGCAGACGTGATCGTGGGCCTGCTGCTGGGCGGGATCGCGGCCATCATTGCGGGCCGCGTGGCCCTTGCTAATGCTGGGACATGGCGCTGGGCCGTGCCGGTGGTGGCGCTGCTGATCGCTGGCTTTTTGCCCGCTGGCATCCCGCGCGAGTACGGCACCGGGCTGGGGCTGTTCGCCGGGTTCTGGTATGCGCGCCCTACCTTCGCGCCGCCGCGTGATCTGGCCGGGCGGCTGATCGTGGGCGTGGTGGGCCTGCTGATCGTATTCGTGGTGTTCTTCGGGCTGGGGGCGCTGCCCAGTGCAGTCAAGGATATCGGGCTGGTCCGGGCGCTGCGCTACGCCGTGCTGGTGGTGGTGGCGGTGGAAGTTGTTCCCGCCGCGTTGCGCCGCTGGATGCCGCGCACTGCTGTGTCAGACGGCAGGGGACGCGCTCCAGCCGAAGCGGTGCCTCCACGCTGAGGGGTGAGGGACGAAACAAGCGCACAGCTTTGCTGCGGTCCACTCGTCTCTCTTCCCACAACCCCCAGGCTACGCGCCACAGGCCCGCCTCACCGCACCCGCACGCCTCGGCTGGCGGGTTGTTTCTGAATCCAGGCGACGAATCGGCGCACGTCTGGGTGCTCCAGCAGGGTGCCCACAGCGCTGTAATCCTGCGCCAGTTCGGCGTTGCTGAAGGTCCGGTGCAAAAACCTGTGGCACGGCCCGCACAACATGACTGTGGGCAGTTCGCAGACCCTGGCCCCACGCCGCCGCCCCTGCGAACGCGGAATCAGGTGATGCTCGGTCAACTGCGGCGCAGCCCGCCCACAGAGCGCACAGACGGGCGCGGCCTGCGGGGGGGGCGGCCAGTTGGATTGGGATTGGCGGCGGGCCATCGGGGCTGGAGGATAGCCGGGGCGGACGGGCAGAAGTGTGGCGCGGGGCAAGGTAGCGAAAGAGAAGAGGCCAGGGAGTCGCCTCGCCTGACCTCCGCCCCGCCCCTACAACTTGGTCCCTACGACTTGGTCCCTACAGCTTGGTCATCTTCGGATATTTCATGATCGCCTCGTCCTCGCTTAAGAACTCGCCCGGCGAGTCGGGACTCCACACCACTTCGGCACGGATCAGGTCCGAGGCATTGACGCTGCTGATGGTCCCCAGGGCGGCGCGGGCCTCGGCGGCGGTGGTGACCCCGGCGGGGGGCAGGTTGCCCAGCGCGTGGGCGGCCACCGCGATGGTCACGGCCAGGTACACGTCGCCCGCGTCGCCCTTATAGGTGTAGTCGCCCCGGTGGGCAAAGCCGCTGTTGGGGTCCCTGTTCTGGTAGTTGCTGGTGGTCTGATCGGTAAAGGCCGCGCGGGCCTCGGTGGCCCAGGCTCCCACCTGGCCGTCGGCGGAGTTGGGCGCACCCTGGGCGCGTTCCACATTGCCGTAGACCCAGCGCTCGGGGTGACGCAGCGCCACCAGCGCGGCCTCCTGAAGCATGCGGGCCAGTCCGGCGTTGGTGTCGGGATCGCCGCTCTGCGCCACCTGTTGCAGGGCCTTCTTGACCTCGTCACCCTCGGCCAGCAGCAGTTGCACGCTGACCGCCTGGGCGGTGCCGCTCAGCGATCCCAGCGTGCCCAGCCCGCGTCCATCGCCCGTTCCACCGGCGCTGAGGCTCCTGCGCATGTACCCCACCACCGCGAAAACCAGCGCGCCGACGATGATGATCCCGATCAGGCCCGAGCCGCCGCCCCCACCGCCGTAGCCGTAGCCCCCGCCTCCGTTGATGATGATCGGGCCGGAGTACCCGCCGCCGGAATAGCCGCCCCCGCCGCGCGAGAAACCGCCGCCGGAGTTGCCACCGAAGCTGCCGCCGCCGCCCCCTCCACCGCCACCGCCCGAACTGCTGCCGCCAAAGCCGCCTCCAGACTGTGCCAACGCCGTTCCTCCCAGACCCGACAGGCCCAGCGCGCACAGGGTCAGCACCAGGGCGACTAGTCGGGTCAGCGGGCCGCGCGATTGGAGACGGCGGGCAGAGGGTCCAGAGGCATTCATACCCGCAGTCTCGTTCATACCCGCAGTCTACGGCCCGGGCGCGTTAGGAGTTCCCACATCCACGCACCCAGGGCCGGTTAGACTCGGCTGTGACTCTTGAATCCTGCCCTACCATCACGCTGACTCCCGGGGAGTGGCAAGCCTTTCAGGACCGCCTGTACGAGCGTGACGACCGCCTGGAGCTTCGCGCGCCCGGCACCGTGCTGAAGCGTGGTGAGGAGGTGGACCCCTACGTCCTGAGCGCCCACGCCGAGGCCCTGCGCAGCGGCGAGGTGGACGGTGACGTGTGGGACACGCTGGAAGACATCGACGAGACCGCCGGGGACGAGGAGGAGGCGTGGCAAAAGATCACGGCCTTCTATCTGGGGCGGGGCGGTGTGCTGATCCGCGTGACTGGAATGGACGAGCCGGAGGACTGGCTGTTCACCGAGGATCTGGCGCGGCGGCTGGGCCTGATCGAACAGACCGGAGAGGGGTAAACCCGTTCTGAAGTGTGGCTCATCTCGCACAGATGAGGGACGCGTAGGCTGCTTCTCATGTCTAACACCAAACCTCATTTCCCCATCAAACGTCTGCTGGCCCTGGGCGCACTGATCGGCGCAGGCGCGTATTACTTCAGCCGCGAGCAAAACCGCAAGGCGCTGGACGCCAAGCTGGCCGAACTGGGTCTCAAGGACGCCGCGCAGGACGTGGGCAGCAGCGTGACCAAGAGCTGGGAGAAGACCAGAGACGCCGCCGTCCAGGCCGGAAACGTAATCGCCGACAAGGCGAGTGAGGTCAAGGACGCCGCTGCTGAAGGTGGGGCCGGAGCCGCCGTGGACAAGGCCAAAGAAGTTGCGGGCGACGTGGAGGACGCCGTGGGCCAGGCCGCCGGGCAGGCCAGGGAGACCGCGCAGGATGCGGACAAGGCGGCCCAGAACAGCCTCCAGGACGTGTCGAAGGAAGTCAAGAAAGAGGACCAGGACGCTGCCGCCGGGGCACAGGACCGGGCCGAGCAACTGAAAAACAAGGCGTCGGATGCCGTGAATCAGGCCAGAGACAGGGCACAGGATGCGGCGGCGCAGATGCAGGACAAGGCCGAGCAGGTCAAAGACATGGCAAACGACGTGGGCAAGCAGGCCCAGGCAACAGCGAAGCAGGCCCAGAGCAAGGCATCGGACGCCGTGGATCAGGCCAGGGATTCCGCTCAGAAAGCCGGGGCGGCTGCGCAGAACAAGGCCGCCGACGCACAGAGCGGCACCCGCGACTTTATTGCCGAGGCGCGCGCCCAGGCCGAGAAGCAGGCCGAGAAGGACGCTGACGCGGCCATCCACCAGGGCAGCGATCTGAGCAGCAACGCCCGCAACGCCGCGCAGGGCGTGAAGGCCAACATGCAGAACGTGGCCCAGGACGCCAAGGACACCGCACAGAAGACCGCGAACGATGTCAAGAACGCAGCCCAGGACATCAAGCGCAACATCTGAACCCGGGCCAAAGTGAAGCCTCCCCATGTGGGAGGTTTTTTTGTGATCCGAACGCTAGAGATGTTCCAGCGCAGCGTTCACGAACGCCCGGTGTCGCTGGCGCATCCGCCGCTCTACCCCAGCCTCCAGTCCCCAATTGCCCAGCCGTCCGCAGGGACGCAGGGCAGCGCGCAGGTCCCAGTACGGCAACCAGGCAAGGTGCGCGCCACTCAGAGCAGCGTACTCGCGCGTGAAGGCCTGCATGGCCCCTGCGCCCAGGAAAAACAGCAGTTCCAGCCGGGCGTTGCCCAGATCGGCCAGCGGATCGCCGTGCACGGCGTCTTCCCAGTCGATCACAGCGGACAGTTGGCCCCCAGACCACAGCAGGTTGCCCGGCCAGAAATCGCCGTGCAAGACAGCGGGCGTCTTCAAAGCAGGTGAGCCGAGCCGCTCCAGCGCGTTACGAATACGGCTTTCGGACAAGGATTCGTCGGCAATGGCGGGGCGTGGGGCGGGCGGCGCGAGAAACCGCAGGAACGGGAGATCGGTGCGGGCAAGAGCATGCAGACGGGCTAGAAAAGCGGCCATCTGGCGCACGCAATCCGGCCCATCGGCAGGCTGAAACTCGGTAGCGCCAGGCATGAAATCCGTGACCAGCAAGCCCGCCTCGAAATAATGCGGCAGAGGCACGGGCAGGCCAGCCGCGTGGAGCGCCCGCAGCAATGCGTCTTCCTGCCGGGCAATGTCAGGATTAGCCCGCAAGTCGTGCTGCCCATACTGGCGCACCACAAGACGTCCAATTTGCCCATTGGCCCGGCGAAATTCCAGCGCCGTCACGCGGGCGGAAACGCCGCCAGTCAGGGGCCAGGAGTGGAGAAGTCGCGCTCCTGGCTGCACTTTCTGGACAAGCACCCTAAACTCAATCGGCGTCGCGTCTTCCACGCTCCATCAACGCTCAGTCCCAGTCGGGGGCGACGCTGGCCGGGTTGGCGAGGCGTTCGCCCTGACCGTCCAGCGCGGCAATCCGGCCCATGTCCTCGTCGGAGAGCCTGAGGTCCAGCGCCTTCATGTTGCTTTCCAGATGTTCGCGCCTGGTGGAGGACGGAATCACCGAATACCCCTGCCCCATGGCCCAGGCCAGCGCCACCTGCGCGGGCGTGACGTCGTGCGCTCTGGCGATGTCCTGCAAGACCTCATCCTCCATGACCTTGCCCACCGCCAGCGTCATGTAGGAGGTCAGGTGGATGCCCTCCTGGCGCGCAAATTCGGCCAGCTTGCGGTTTTGCAAGTAGGGGTGAATCTCCACCTGATTGGTGGTGATGGGCAGATCACCCAGCAGTTCGCGGGCCTGTTTCAGCAGGGCAACCGTGAAGTTGGAGACGCCGATCTGGCGGGTCAGGCCCTGCGCGTGGGCGTCGGCCAGCGCGCCCAGGTATTCCCCGGCGCTCACCGGGCCGCGCGGGGCGGGCCAGTGGATCAGGGCCAGGTCCACGGCGTCCACGCCCAGCTTGTCCAGGCTCTCGCGCAGGCTGGGAACCAGTTTGTCTGCGCTGTAGTTGTCGGGCTTGATCTTGGTGGTGATGTACAGCTCACTGCGGTCCACACCGCTGTCGGCGATGGTCTGGCCGATCTCGCCCTCGTTGTCGTAGCCCTGCGCGGTGTCGATGGCGCGGTAGCCAAGTTCCAGGGCCTCCCGGACGGAATCCTGGACCACCTGGCCCTTGAGGCGAAACGTGCCCAGTCCGAAGGGCGGCACAGTCGATGTTGACGCAGGCCAGTTTGATGCAGTCATCCCGCCATGATGCCGCGCCGGGCAACCAGCGGACAAGGATCGTTTTTCTTTATGCGGCGTCTGCTCCCAGACCTGTCTACATCCGGGCTGGGGTCCACACCTCAAAGCAAGCGCCCACCTCCACCCCCGCCGAGGCCGCCCAGACCTGAGCGGGCTGGGCGCGGCGGGTCTCGGGCTGGACGGTCTCCACGCCCACCGCACCGTCCGCACAGGCGATGACCAGCCCGTTCGCATCCACACCCAGAATCTCGCCGGGCTGCCCCGCGCCCTCCGCCATTTTCAAGCCTCCCAGCTTGAGGCGTGCGCCGTCCAGAAACGCGGTTGTCTGCGGCCAGGCGGCCACACCCCGGGAGCGGTTGACCACTTCCCGCGCCGAATCGGTCCAGCGCACGAAGCCGTCCTCCTTGACCAGCATCGGCGCGTGGCTGGCCCCCGAGTTGTCCTGGGGCGTGGGGGTCAGGTCTCCCCGGCCCAGCCGCTCCAGCGCGGTGACGATCAGCCGCGCCGCCTGCCCCGCCAGCGCGTCCGAGAGGTCCAGACTGGTCCACTGCGGGGCAATCGGCAATTGCTCTTGCAGCAGCACCGGGCCGGTGTCCATGCCGGGATCGGTCTGCATGATGGTGGTGCCCGTGACCGTTTCGCCGCCGATCAGCGCCCACTGGATCGGCGCAGCCCCCCGGTAGGCAGGCAGCAGGCTGGTGTGGGTATTCAGGAAGCCGTATCTGGGAATGTCAAGCAGGGAGGCGGGCAGAATCTTGCCGTAGGCGCAGGTGACGGCCACGTCCGCGCCGCACGCCCGAAGTACCGTCCCAAACTCCGCGTTGCGCCGCAGCCGGACGGGCTGGGCCAGCGGCAGCCCCAGTTCGGCGGCCCGCGCCGCGACGGGTGGGGGCGTCAGTCTCAAGCCGCGCCCGACCGGTTTGTCCGGCTGGGCCACCACCAGCACCACCTCAAACTGGCTGCGAATGGCCTCCAGCACGGGCAGCGCGAAGGCCGGGGAGCCGAAGAAGGCCACCTTCAAACCGCAGTCCTCATGTGCCGCCACGCTCGCGGCGCAGACGGTCCGCCTGGGCCAGATCGCCGATCAATGTCTTGGACTTTTGCTGCAAGGCCAGCAGCTCCTTGCGGTAATCCTCGGTGACCTCGGGCGGCAGGCGGTCCAGGAACAGCACGCCGTCCAGATGGTCCAGCTCGTGCTGAAACACGCGGGCCAGGTAGTCCTCGGCCTCCAGAATTTGCGGGTTGCCGTCCAGATCGGTGTATTTCACCGACACGGCGCGGGCGCGCGGCACGCCTTCCTCGTAGATGCCGGGAATACTCAGGCAGCCCTCCTGGTAAGATTTATCCTTTTTCTTGTTCAGCACGCTGACCACCGGATTGATCATCACGAAGTCGCGCAGCACCCGCGAGCGCAGCGGGGTCTCGCTGCCCTCGTTCTCCTCCTCGTCGTCCTCGTATTCCACGGCCACGAACATCCGCACAGGCAGGCCCACCTGGGGCGCGGCCAGGCCCACCCCACGCGCCTCGAACATGGTTTCCAGCATGGTTCGGGCCGCCTGGCGCACGCTCTGCGGCCCCACGCCAGGCACGTTCAGCGTGTTGGTCAGGGTCAGCGGTTTGGCCTTGCGGCGCAGGATCGGATCGCCGTACAGGCGCAGCGGGTACACGCGCGGCTGTGCGGGGGTCCAGGTGGGAGTCGTTTGCCCGGTCATGGTGCTGTTTTACCAGACCGGCGGGCAGTGGACAGGGCCACGGGTCAGGATGTCCAGGCTCCGGCAATTCGCGTTCCGTCCATGATCACGGCCCGTCCCGGCGGCTGAAGACCATCAGGGTGGCCGCGCCGAGAGAGCCAGTCAGGCCCAGCACCAGTGGCAGATCATGGCCGCGCAAAAAGGCGTCGGTGGTTAGGGTCAGCCCAATAACGCTGGCGATCAGGGTCACGGCCAGCCCCGCGCAGGTCACCCCGCGCCGCGACACCTGAAAGCCCCAGCCCGCGCCCGCCAGCAGCAGACACAGCAGGCCCAGCCAGCCGCGAGGATCGTCCATTGCGGCGAGCATAGCGCCCGGAACGCGGCAAGGGACACTACTGGGAGTAGTCACCCCATGCTTACCGCAAAACTGTATGAATGAGCAAAATTACAGCAAAAACCAATCACTTTCAAGTTGTTAAATTTCTTTCATCCAGTCAAGGCAATCGATTTGAATTCGAGCGGCAGTTTTCAAGAATTTTTTATGCACCCATGAATTGAATCTGGCGCGAAAATTTTGAGATTGCGGGCGTCCATGCCCCTCGTCCCCTGTTACAGAGTGCCGTAAGACTTTACAAAACGAGGTCAGATCGTCCATACTCTACAGTTGGAGGCCAAACGATATGGCTTATAAGAAACTCAGTGAGCAGGTCCATGAACTCAGCAATCCTCAACGCAGCGATACCTTTGTGAAGATGTTCCGTGACGCGGTACGTGACGGCAAGTTCGAGGCCGCTTACATGCCCGAACGCTTCACCATGCCCAAACAGTTCACGCGCCGGGGCAGCGAAGGCAGCTATCAGCGTGACACCAAGGAAATGCTGTTTGAAGTCACCCCCAAATTCGAGAAGTGGTTCGACGAAACCAACCGCGAGCTGGCCGCTGCACGCAAGGGCGGGACCATCAAGCCTTCCGTCGAGGCCATTGAGGCTGGACTGGTGGATTTCAAGCAGATGGCCGCCGAAACCCGCAAGAAGATGCAGGCCAGCTACCAAAAGGGCCAGACCCTGGGCCAGAGCCGCTCGAAGACCAAGCGCAAGTAAACCTTATACGAAATCCGTTTATCTCCTGCTCCCTCCCCTTGAATTTCGAGGTATTTCCAACACCTTTTAATCAAAGTCCGGGTCCAACTTAAACCGTCAGGAAAAGACATTCTGGATGCTTCTTATAATCACGCTGTCAGGGGATTTAATCCTGACAGCGTTTTGAGTGTTCGCAACAACCTTCAGGCCACTGGAGGCTTATTTCAAATACAGGTCTGCGAAATACGGCGATCCGGTGTTGGCCCCCCGGCGAAGCTGGCCGTAGGGAATAACCACGCTCTCCGCGCAGGCCGACACGACGTGGGGCAGCGAATCGGGGGTC
The DNA here is from genome assembly GCF_000701425.1 of Deinococcus frigens DSM 12807. Classification (GTDB taxonomy): domain Bacteria; phylum Deinococcota; class Deinococci; order Deinococcales; family Deinococcaceae; genus Deinococcus; species Deinococcus frigens. The sequence goes on from NZ_JNIW01000003.1 coordinate 115,757, forward strand.
AGGGTCAGACCGCCGCTGCTCAGGGATACGGCGAAACTGTCCTGCATATCCCGCAGCACGTCGTCACACTCGGAAGCCGGATCAGAGGCGGAGGCACCCAGGTACAGCGCCCCCAGACGGGCCGGGGTCAGACTGGGCCACAGACTGAGCAATGAAATGGGGCGGCCCTTGGCGCGGTCCAGAATCAGGCCCGTGGTGAAACTGTCGGGGTGCGCGCCGCCACAGTAGTAACCGACATCCTCACGCAGGCTGAGCAACCGGGGGGTGAGCAGGGTTATGGCGGCGCGCATTTCGTAGCCGCCGCCGTCGCTGCCCGTTCCCTGGGGCAACATCGAGCGGCAGTCCAGGGTGGTCACGGCGTGTCCCAGCAAACGGTCTTGCAAGACGCTGTTCAGCGCGGCGCTGGCCCCGGCGGGCCGTGGGTAGGTCAGGCCGGTCAGTGGCTCCAGCGTGGACTGGCCATCGGCGGTCACCCTCCACGGATGGTTGAGCTTGAGGAAGGCCAGCGGATCGTTGCGCCGCAGCTTGAGCACGCCCAGCGACGGAAGCAGCTTGAGCGGCACGCGGCCCACGTCCAGCGGCTTCAGGACCACCTTCAGGGCCGCAGCCTTGCCGGGCACTTTCCAGCTTCCGCGCCATGCTCCCGCCCCCTCCTCCAGCGTAAAACAGCCGGTGACCGCCCAACGTTCCTCGGCGTCTGTGCGGACCTCCTCCTGCAAGATCAGGGTGTTGCCCTGGTGGAACGGGGCCAGAAAGAGATCGTCGGCCTGCCCCGCGTAGAAGGAGCGGTGGGGGAAGTCGCCCGGTAAGCCCAGCCCCAGCGTGACGCCCGACGGTCCCACCGTGCCCGAATACACGCCCGCCCTGGCCCACGCCGGGAGACCGGGCACGCCACCGCACTTTTTCAGATCCTGCGCCCCCGCCGAGGCCGCCAGCGCCAGAACGAGCAGACTGAGCCACTTATGCATGCCGGTAGCGTAGGCCTCTGGACACGGCAGTTGAAAGAGACCACGTCTCATTTTCCATCCCAACACAAACAATGGAAAAAGCTCCCTCTAGCTAAGCGGGAGCCGCTGAGGCCGACAGTCCGGCCTCACGCCGTTTTCAGTGCATACCCAATGCCCCGCACCGTACGAATGATGCCGTAGCCGTCCAGATCGCGCAGCTTGGCGCGCATGTTCGCCATATGCACGTCCACCACATTGCTATTGCTGGGCAACTCGCCGTTCCAGACCTCGCGCTCGATTTCCTGGCGGGAATACACGCGGCCCGGCTGACGGGACAGGAAGGTCAGCAGATCGAACTCCTTGGGCGACAACCGGACCTCGTGGCCGTTGTAATGGCACAGGCGCTTTTGCGGATGAATCTCCAGCGCGCCGATGGTGATGATCTCGCCATGCTGCTGGTGGCGCAGTTGGACCTTGACGCGGGCGACCAGTTCCTCGGGGTGGAACGGCTTGGTCATGTAGTCGTCCGCGCCCGCTTCCAGCAGGTTGACCTTGCGGTCCACGGCGTCCATCGCCGTCAGGATGATGATCGGCACGCTGCTGGTCTTGCGCAGACGGCGGGCAATCTCCGCGCCGTCAAAGTCGGGCAGGCCCAGGTCCAGAATCACCAGATCGGGACTGCTCTCGCGGGCGCTGGTCAGGCCGCTCACGCCGTCGGGAGCGCTGAGCACCCGGTAGCCCGCCTGTTCCAGCTCATATTCCACGACGCGGGTGATGTCTGGATTGTCTTCGATCAGTAGAATGCGTTGTTCCATAATCACCCTCTTGTGAGGCCCCTGTGGGCAGCCCCGAAAAAGCGCAGCGTCAGCGAGAGAGAAAGGCTGCCTCTGGCACGGGAAACTCCGCACCATGCGGCGGCGAGGTCTCCTCTGCTTTGAGACATGCTAGGGGGCAGGGCAGCGCTGGGCGCGCGGAAGCGGTTTACGCGTTCTTAACGGCATCTTGCACTTTCTTCAGGAACAGGTGCCGTCTTCAGGAACAGGTACAGCCTTCAGCAACGGGGAGCGGCTTCAGAAAGTGCCCGGGCCTTCAGGACTTCTCATCGGCATCAGGTACATGAACTGAATCCACCTGCACACCGTGGCGCAGCAGCAGGGTCTTCAAGCGTTGCATGGCCGCTACCGCCCGAGTGCGGTCCTGCCGCCGGAAGGCCACGGTCAGCCGGGCGCTGAGGCCGGGGCGCGGCTCCTGCGCCTGGATTTGCAGTGGCTTGCCGAAGGCCGCGTCGTGCATCACGTCCCGCAGGATGCGCGCAAAGGCCAGCTCATCCACGCCGTCCAGCGTGAAGGCAATGCCCTGCACGTCGCCAGGATTGGGGCCGGGACCCGGGGAGGAGGGAGCGTTCATGCCCGCCAGGGTAACGCGGAGCGGGCGGCGGGCTGCTCTACACTGCCCGCATGACCGGCGACCTGCCCCAGGATGATTTTTTCGAGGATGACCTGAACGAGACCGAACTGGGCGAGGGCGTCTACATGGAGCGCCTGAACGGAGCGGACCTGTATTTCGAGGTGGCGGGCGATCTGGAGTCGGACCAGCCCCCCCTGGTGTTCCTGCACGGCGGCCCCGGCTACAACAGCTACTCGTTCCGGGAACTGTTCGGCGAGTCCCTGGAGCGCCCGGTGGTTTACCTGGACGCGCGCGGCAGCGGACGCAGCGGCCCACTGGAAGACACCGATCAGGGCGACGAGACGCTGGACCTGGATACCCTGGTGGCCGATCTGGAGGCGCTGCGTGATTTCCTGAAACTGGACAGAATTGTGCCGCTGGGCCACGGCTTCGGGGCGCTGCCAGCGCTGGAATACGCCCGCCGCCACCCGGCGCAGACCGACCGCGTGATCGTCGTCGGCCCCTGGATTCACTTTCCCGCCCTGGCCCTGACCCTGCTGCGGGAGGCCAGCGCCCTGCGCGGCGCGCAACTGGAAGACCCCGCCGCCGCCATCCGCGCCAGCACCCCCGAAGGCGAGCATCCGCAGGTGGGCGACGCCCGCGTGGAAGCCGCCTTCACCCTGCTGAACGCCCGCGATCTGCTGAACGCCCTGGAATTCGTGGACGCGCCAAGCCGGATGCGCCTGGAATTCGTGGACGTGGAAAGCCAACTGGTGGGCGGCGGCGAGGTGCAGGAGGCGCTGGTCAACCAGGGCATGTGGGAGTTTGAATACCTGCCCTTTCTGGCCGACCTGCGCCGCCCCGTTTACGTGATCGTGGGCGTGCAGGACCGCACCAGTTATCCCGAACAGGTGCAGTACCTGGCCGATCTGGCCGACGCCGACGTGACCGTGCTGGACACCGGCCACTACCCCTGGCTGGACGACGAGGACGCGTTTGCCGAGGCGCTGGAGGACGCGCTCAGGCGCTGAAGTCTCAGGGCAACCGGCCACAGCGGAGCCAGGCACAGCAGCAGGGCGGTCAGACCCAGCATCAGCCCCGGCGTGGGCAGCGGCAGGGCGGCCAGCCCCGCGCCCAGGCTGAGGCCCACGGCGTTGAGGGCCAGCAGCGCGCCGATCACGCGGCCCCGCACCTCCAGGCCCGTCAATTGCTGGGAGCGCGTGGTGGCCGCCACCTCCAGCAGACCCAGGCCGATGCCGAAAACGGCGGCTCCGGCCCACCAGGCAGCAATGGGAATGAGGACGAAGCCCAGCGTTCCGGCCACCAGCACCCAGCGCCCCGCGCCAATCAGGGCGTCCAGTGACCAGCGGGCCGCGAGCGGCGTGACCAGCGCGATACCCAGCAGCACGCCGCCCGAAATGAGCATCTCGAAAATGGCGTAATCGGCGGCCCCACGTCCATGCACGGCCATCTGCACCGGGGCACGGGTGTTCATGACGTTCATGGCGAGGTTCAGCGCAAAGCTCGTGCTCAGCATGGCCAGCAGCAGCGGTGAGGAGCGGATGGCGTCCAGGCCTGCGCGCAGGTCAACCAGCGGCTGGGAACGTCCGCCCGACTGTGCGGCACCCAGACGCGGCAGGGCCAGCGCCGCCGCGCACAGGGCCAGGATCAGGGGCACGCCCACCAGCAACGCGCCCGCCGCCCCGAGGGCGTGAATCAGCCATCCGCCCAGACCGTAGCCGATCAGCGGCGCGCCCATCAGCGCGCCGCTGCCCAGGCTGTTGGCGCGGGCTAGCGCGTCCGGCGCAACCAGGCGCGGCACCAGCGCGCTGCCCGCCGTGTAGGCCAGCGTGGACAGCAGCCCGTTCACGAACGCCAGCGCCAGCAATGCGCCCAGCGGCAGGCTGCCGAACAGCCCCCACAGCCCGGCACCCAGCACCGCCAGGCCCCGCACCCCGGCGCTGAGGGCCAGCAAGCCGCGCGGAGCCATTCGGTCCGCCAGCCCGCCCAGCAGCGGCCCCAGGAAACGCGGCAGACTTCCGGCCAGCACCACCAGGCCCACCGGGCCTGCGCCGGTCAGCCCCCCCTCCCGCCGCCAATGCCAGAAACGGCAGGGCGACATACACGGTGGCGTCTCCCAGCGCGGTCAGGGACACGCCCGCCCAGTACAGCCAGAAAGCGCGGGGCAGGGCGGCGGCAGCGGGCGCAGTGGTCATACCGGCACTTTCCGGCGTACCCTACCGAAAATGCCGCACACCATTTTAGGTTCATACGGGGGCGAGTGGTTCACCGCCAGCACGCCCGAACAGGCGCGGCTGCTCAGCGATCCGGCGGCGTTGCGCCACCTGGAACCGTTCATTGGCCGGACGCTGGCAGCCGGAGCCGCCGCAAAGCAGACAGGTGTCAGCGTGGAACGCATGCTGTACCGCGTGCGGCAGTTTCTGAAAGCCGGGTTGCTGGAACAGGTGGACGAGGAAAGGCGGGCGGGCCGTCCGGTCAGGCTGTACCGCGCGCCTGGCGGGCTGCGGGTCCCGTTTGCACTGACGCCGTTCGCCGATCTGGCCGCGCAGGTGGCCCGGCACAGTCTGCCGTATGATCGGCTGCGGGCGCGGGCAGGCGGGCGCAGACTGCACCGCCTGGAGCCGCACGCCCGGTTGATCTACCGGGATGACGGAGGGCGGGACGACGCGCGGGGCGAAGTGCATTCCGAGACGGAAACGCTGGGGCCAGAAGCGCTGGCCGCGCACCCGAGCCGCGACTTCATGGGCGTGATGTGGCTGGATGACGCCACGGCACACCGGATGTCTGGGCTGATGGACGAGTGGCGGGACCTGCTGGGCAGAGGCGGTTCCAGACGGGAGGGAGCGCAGCCATACCTGATTCAGATGGTGCTGCTGGCCCTCGATCCCCAAGAGCCAGACGAGTTGCTGGGACCGCCGGGCTAAGCTGCGGCCCGTGTCCATCCTCGAACTTCGCAAATTCTGGGGCAATCGCCCGCTGATCGCCGTCTGTGTCGGGGTGCTGATTCAGGACGAGACGGGGCGAATCCTGCTGCAACGGCGCGGTGACGACGGCCTGTGGAGCGAACCCGGCGGCGCGCTGGAACCCGGCGAGGATTTCCTGACGGCGGCCCGGCGCGAACTGCTGGAAGAAACGGGACTGGTCTGCCCGGACCTGCACCTGCTGCCTATAACTGAGGCGCTGCAAAGCGGCCCGGAGTTCTTCAGCGTTTACCCCAACGGCCACGAGGTCTACATCGTGGGGATGCGGGCGCATGGCACGCTTCCGGCCTCCGCTCTGGAGCATGCCCAGCCCGACGACAGCGGCGAGACGCTGGAACTGCGCTGGTTCGGCCTGGATGACCTGCCCCCCATCAGCAAGAACGTCAACCGCCTGAGCCTGAGCCTGCTGCGCTCCCGCGTGGGCCTGCCGCCGCTGCCGCTGGAACCTTCACCTCCTGCGCCGCCCACTGGAAATCATCTGATGGATCTGCGAAAGCTGGTTGGCCCACGCCCGCTGTTCGCTCCCGGCGCGAATGTGCTGGTCACGGATGGGCAAAACAGATTGCTGTTGCTGCGGCATGGGGGAACGGGGAAATGGACACTGCCGGGTGGTGTTCTGGAACCGGGCGAAAGCTATGAGCAGGCCGCCGCACGCGAGTTATTTGAAGAAACTGGCCTGAGTGCCGCGCAATTTGAACCGCTGGAAATGTACTGTGGTCCTGAGTTCCGCCTGACCTACACGAACGGTCATGTCATTGATTCAGTCTCGGTGCTTTATAGCTCACACAGTGTCACTGGACGACTGACCCTCCAGGACGGCGAAGTGCTGGAAGTCGGCTGGTTTGGCGTGGGCGAGTTGCCCACTGACGAGGAGTTGAGCAGCCCAGTCATGCGAGCAAGCGTAAAACATTGGAAAGAGGGCCAGAGCGCGTAGCCCCGGCCCTCCTATTCAACCTCTCCCCTACTTCTCCCGGATACTCCACCCCTGCGCCCGCACCGCGCCCATTAAACGGTCCATCACCGGGTCCACTTCCGCGTCGGTCAGGGTTTTCGCGCCCCGGAAGACCAGACGCACGGCCACACTGCGCTGACCCGCCCCAATCTGCTCGCCGGTATACACGTCAAACGGCTCCACGCTTTCCAGCCACTCGCCCGCCTCAGCTTTGAGCAGCGTGGCAATCTCGCCGTACCCCACATCCTGCGGGGCGATGACGGCCAGATCGCGCCACGCGGCGGGGGCGCGGCTGGGATCGCGGAAGGCCCACGCGCGGCCCGGCAGCGGCACGGCGATTTCCAGAATGAACGTCTCGCCCTTCAACCCAAATTCCTGCGCGATCTCGGGATGCACCGCGCCGATCCAGCCGACGGACTGCCCATTCCAGACCACCTCACCCGCGATGCCGAGATGAAGGGCGCTGGGAACGTGTTCGCCGCGCCACTGGCGAATCTCCAGAGCCGCGCCCTGAGCCGCCCCCAATGCTTCCAGCAAGCCCCGGAAGACGCTGTAACCCCCAGTAACGCCGCCCTGATAAGTGTTCGGCGCAAGTGGCCCGCGCATCAGCAGACCCAGGCGCTCGGCCTCCCCGGACGCGGGGAAGATGCGGCCCAGTTCGAACAGCAGCGCCCGTTCTCCCTTGGGGTAGGCCAGGGCCGAACGCAGCAGGCTGGGATACAGCGCCGTTCGCAGGGCCGTGCGGTCCGTGGTCAGCGGATTGCGCAGACGCACGCCGGGAGCCTCGGCCCGCGCCCGCCCCGCCTCCTCGTCGCTGGAGAAGGTATAGGTCACCACTTCCTGAAAACCCAGCCCGGCCAGCGTGCGGCGCAGATTCTGGCGGTCATCGTTTCCGGCAGACGCGCCGATGTTGCTGTCGTGGATTTGCAGCGTGGGCAGCGTTTCGGGCAGTTCCGCGTAGCCGTGCAGGCGGGCAACTTCCTCGGCCACGTCCTGCCAGATGTTCATATCTATGCGCCAGGACGGGGGTAAGACCTTCAGGGTGTCGCCGTCGCCCGTCACTTCACAGCCCAGACGCACGAGGATGGCCCGCATCTCCGCCGTATCAATGTCCATGCCCAGCAACGCGCGGATGGCGTCGGAGGAGGCGGTGATCTCGCCGGGGATTTCCGGTTCGCCCACCACCGTTGCGCCCGCCTCTATCTGACCGCCGCCATACTCGGCCAGCAGCCCGGCCACGCGGTCAGCAGCGCGGGGCGACAGCAACGGGTCCACTCCACGCTCATAGCGGTAAACCGCGTCGGTCTTGAGGCCCAGGCGGGTGCTGGTGCGCCTCAGCAACACGGCGTCAAAGTGGGCGGACTCAATCACCACATCCGTCGTATCGCCGCGCACGCGCCCGTGATTGCCGCCCATGATTCCGGCGATGCCCAGCACGCCCGCGCCCGGCTGTGCCTGTCCAGCATCGGCGAAGGCTTCGGCCACCGTGGAAATACCGCGCTCACGTCCGTCCAGAATCAGCAGGTCCTCGGGGCCAACAGTATTGGTTCCGCCCATCAGGTCCGCCACTTCCTCGCCCTGACGCAACCCGAAGGCCACCAGAATCTGGTTGTCTGTCACGTCACGGCGGTCATACAGCGCGGTGGGCTGGCCCAGTTCCATCATCACGTAATTGCTGGTGTCCACGATCAGGTCAATGGACCGCAGCCCGCACAGGCTCAGGCGGCGCTGCATCCACAGCGGCGAGGGGCCGTTCTGCACGCCGCCCACCGTCCGCGCCGCGAAGTGGTCACAGCCGAAACGCAGCTTTTTGGACGGATCGCGCTCAATGGTCAGTCCCTTGGGCGGAAGGCTGATGCGGATTTCGCCGTCGCCGTGTGGGACGGGGCCAGCGGGCGGCTGCTTCAATTCCAATTTGAGGAAAGCGGCCAAGTCGCGGGCCACCCCCAGGGCGCTCAGGGCGTCGGCACGGTTGGGGGTGATTTCTATGTCCAGGACGTGATCGGAGGGCCACAACTCACGCATGGACGTTCCGGGTTTCGCCGTCCCCGCTGGGAAGACCAGGATGCCGGAGCTGCTCTCGCCGATGCCCAGTTCCCTGGCACTGGCGGCCATGCCCCAGGATTCCACGCCCTGCAAGGTTCGGACGGCGTATTCGGTGCCGTCCAGGGTTGTGCCGGGTGTGACCAGGGCCACCACCATTCCGGCTTTCAGCCCTGCGGCATTCGGCGCACCCGTGGCAATCACGCGCTCACCTTGCGGCCCGACGTCCAGCGTCAGTTTGGTCAGTTGCGTGCCTTCCATCGCTTCAGCTTTCAGAACAGCAGAGAGCAGGACGCCTTCGGGGGGGGTAGGTGTTTCGTCCACGCCTTCCAGCGGGAGGCCGAGGTTGGCGAAGATGGGTTCTAGCTCGGTGACGGGTGGGAGGTTGGGGATGAGTTCTTGGAGCCAGGAGTAGGGAAGTTTCATGGTGTGGACCTCTTGATGGGGCGGAGGCGCTGGTCACACGCCCCCTCACCCCGGCCCTCTCCCACAGGGGGAGAGGGAGAAAAGCAGCTTCAGCCAGCGGATTTAATTAACGCCCGCACCTGCTCCGGCACAAAATTCACGGCGTCCAACTCCGACACGTTCACCCACTGAGGCGTGTACGAGTTCTCGGCGCTGTTGCGGATGCCTTCGGGGCCGTCGCCCAGGCGCATCTCGCCGGAGACGTGGGACACGCGGAAATAGTGTTCGTGGTTGTCCAGATTGTCCAGCACCAGCACTTCCTCGCCCACCGTCACCACCAGATTCACTTCCTCCAGCAGTTCGCGGGCGCAGGCTTCGGCGGGGGTTTCACCGGATTCAATGCCGCCGCCGGGCAGCGTGGCGTAGGCGCGGCCCGCCTTGCGCCGCAGCATCAGCAGGACTTGATCTTCGTTGTTGAGGAGGATACCGACAGCGCGAAGGCGAGGGATCATTGAATATCCTTTTTATGCGGAAGTGAACTAAGCCAAGTATCGGCAGTGGGGCGACTGTCAAACAAACAGATTTGCGCGTATTCAACAGGTTGCCCGCGCGTTGCCCGCCGCTTTTCTCGCTCGGCCTGAAACTCATCGCTCCCAAGAAGGCCACGTAGAGAATCATCGTATTTCTCTGAAATAGCTTTTAGGTAAAAGGTTCCGCTGTAACCGCATTCCATTGATTCCCAGTCTTCATATTTTTCAATTCTAGCCAAACTAAATTCCATTGGTTGAACATCTTCAATTGCGTAGGAGACGTTCATTTCGGAATCCTCAGTCAGTCCATGATCCGTTGCTTTCAGACTCACCACCCAAGTCACGCTATCTCCCCGACACACACAACCCTCGTAAACCCAGGCAAGCACTTTAAGCGTGTCAACTGTTGACGCGTTCTCAACCACTGATAGGACGAACACAATTCACCCCAGCTCCCCCCTAAACTGCCCCAGCACGCGTGGATCATTGGCGTAGAAATACCGAATATCGGGGATGCCGTATTTGAGCATGGCAATCCGCTCTGGCCCCAGGCCGAAGGCGAAGCCCGTTTTGCCCTCGTACACGCGCGGTTTGCCCTCTGCCTCGCGCAGATCGTCCACGGCCTTGAAGACGTTGGGGTGAACCATGCCGCAGCCGCCCAGCTCCAGCCATTTGCCAGGCTGACCTGACACAGCGCCGCGCGGGTTGTCCCACCACACGGCAAAATCCGCGCCGGGTTCGGTGAAGGGGTAATAGCTGGGCTGGAAACGCACCTTCGCGCTCGGCCCGTACAGCCCGCGCGCCATCTCGGCGATGGTGCCTTTCAGGTCCGCCATGCTGATGCCGTCGCCCACCACCAGCCCCTCCAGTTGGTGAAACATGGCCTCGTGGGTAGCGTCGGTGGCCTCGTAACGGTAGACCTTGCCGCGCACCACGATCTTCAGGGCGGGTTCGTGATCCACCATGTAGCGAATCTGCATGGGGCTGGTGTGCGTCCGCAGCAGGCGGCCATCCTCCAGCCAGAAGGTGTCTTGGAGGTCACGGGCGGGGTGATACCACGGCACGTTCAGGGCCTCAAAGTTGTGGTGCTCGTCCTCCACTTCCGGCCCCTCGATCACCGCGTACCCCAGCCGCTCGTAGATGCGGGTCAAGTCGTCGTACACGCGGTTGATGGGGTGCAGGCCGCCAGCGGGCAGCGGTAGACCGGGCAACGTCACGTCGATGGCTTCAGAGGCGAGGCGGGCGTCCAGCGCGGTACGCTTCAGGGTGGACTCGCGCTCGGTCAAAGCGGCGTCAATGGCCTGCCGCACGGCGTTGATCTGTGCGCCGCGTGCCTTGCGTTCCTTCGGCGGCAGCTTGCCCAGTGCGCCCAGTTCCCTGGTGACCAGCCCGCTTTTGCCCACGTATCTGGTTTTGACCGCCTGCAAACCGTCCAATGTGTCCGCCTGCGTGATGGCCGCCACCGCTTCTTCCTGATGGTTCTCTGTCATAGTCCTCCCTTCTGGCACAAAAAAGCCCCGCCGTACATGCAGTCGGCGGGGTGACGCGCTGGACTTGCTTAAGTCAGCGAAACCCCACAGCGGGTAAACGGCGAAGGTATACCCAACTGATGTGTACCGGGCCGGGGCGTCATGGGCTAAAGGTAGCAGAAGCCGGGGCAGGAGGGCTGGTGCCACAAAAATTCCTCTCCTGTAAACACGCCGCACTTGCCCGTCTGCGCTGCCAAGACAGACGTCCATTTTCCCATCGGCGGCGGTGTTACCGTAAGTTCATGACGACTGCCGAACGCCCCACGACTGTCCGTGACGACGCCGTGTTTGACCTGATCGCGCAGGAGGCCGAGCGCCAGCGCACCGGGCTGGAACTGATCGCCTCCGAGAACTTCACCAGCGCCGCCGTGCGCGAGGCGGCGGGCAGCGTGCTGACCAACAAGTACGCCGAGGGCTACCCCGGCAAGCGCTGGTACGGCGGCTGCGAGGTGGTGGATCAGGTGGAACTGCTGGCGATCGAGCGGGCCAAGGAACTGTTCGGCGCGACCTGGGCCAACGTGCAGCCCCACAGCGGCAGCAGCGCCAATATCGCGGTGTACGGCGCGCTGCTGACGCCCGGCGACACGGTGCTGGGCATGGACCTGTCGCACGGCGGCCACCTGACGCACGGCAGTCCGGTCAACTTCAGCGGCAAGAATTACGAGGTGGTGGGCTACAAGGTCAGCCCCGAGACCGAACTGATCGACATGGACGAGGTTCGCCGCCTGGCGCACGAGCACAAACCCAAAATGATCATCGCCGGGGCCAGCGCTTACAGCCGCATCATCGACTTCGAGGCGTTCCGCACCATTGCCGATGAAGTGGGGGCCATTCTGTTTGCCGACATTGCCCACATTGCTGGACTGGTGGCCGCCGGAGTGCATCCCAGCCCGCTGCCACACGCGCACATCGTTGCCACCACCACGCACAAAACCCTGCGCGGCCCCCGCAGCGGCCTGCTGCTGAGCAGTGACCCCGAAATCGCCGCCAAGATGGACCGTTCGGTGTTTCCCGGACATCAAGGTGGGCCGCTGGAACACATCATCGCGGCCAAGGCGATTGCTTTCGGCGAGGCGCTGCAACCGGAATTCAAGAGCTACGCCGCGCAGATCATCAAGAACGCGCAGGCGCTGGCCGCCGCATTTCAGGACAAGGGTTACCGGGTGGTGTCGGGCGGCACCGACAACCACCTGTTCCTGCTGGACCTGCGCCCACACGGCCTGAACGGCACCAAGGCGACAAAAGCGCTGGACGCCAACCACATCACCATCAGCAAATCCACGCTGCCCTACGACACCGAAAAGATTCTGCACGGCGGCGGCATCCGCATCGGCACGCCCGCCGTGACCACGCGCGGCATGGTGGAAAGCGACATGCCAAAAATTGCGGACCTGATTGACCGGGCGCTGAAGGGCGAGGACGTGAAGGACGAGGTTCACGCCTTCGCGAGCGGGTTTCCGCTGCCCTGATCAGAGCAGAAAACGAAAAGCAGGGGGGCAGATGGCGCACATTCAGGCCACCTGTCCCCTCCCTTATACGGACTCCGTTTGTTTCGTGCATGAACCGGGACAGCGCCGACTCATCCACTCCACGTCCGGAACCCGTTTTTCTCCTGCTCGCTGTCTTGTCCAGAGCAGCGCCCATGAGGACGCTTGGACGCCCCCTCGGATTTCCAGGTGTTTCCAACACCT
>NZ_JNIW01000004.1 GCF_000701425.1 Deinococcus frigens DSM 12807
CGAAGACTGTCAATGCCGTCTGGGGCGATCTCAACGCAATCACATCGGCACTGCCATGCTGGTCTGGATTCGATTGAACCAGCAGGCCAAAGAGGCGAAGAAAACGATATACGCGCTAAAATTCGGTCTTCTTGATGACTACATGCGCCAGCAGCTCAAAAACCCATCTCTGAGTTTCGCGTAAGCCCTAAGATGTAAGAGAGGTCATCTGCCATCAGCATAACCGGGGCTGTGGACCAGTCGTTAAAACAGGCCCAGAAAGAGGAAGGTGGGAACGCATCTCTGCCGTTCCCATCTCCTCTTTTCCAAACTTTCTACGGTCCGTCTACCAGGCGTAGAAGATCGCCACGATCAACAGCCACACCACGTCCACCAGGTGCCAGTACATGCTGGCGGGCGTGATCGAACCGTGGTTGTACTTGTCCATTTTGCCGGTCATGGCCTGGTAGTACGGCAGGGCCACGCCGATGCCGCCGATCAGGATGTGCAGGCCGTGCAACCCGACGATGATGAAGAAGCACGCTTGCCACAGGTTCTGTTTCCAGTCACTCTCCGCGCCGAACAGCGAGAACTCGTAGACCTGGAACAGCATAAAGGCCATGCCCAGCAGCAGGGTGATGAACAGGCCCAGGCGGAAGCGCGTCAGCTTGCCGTGGTGGTTGTCCTGCTCGGCACGGTGCAGCACGAACGAGGAAGACACCAGGATCAGGGTGTTCAGCGCGGCCAGCCACACGTTGGGGCGCAGGGCGGGCGGATCGGCGTGGCCGCTGACGCGCAGGTACACGTACCCGGCGATCAGCACGCCAAACAGGCCAATTTCGGAGATGATGAACCACGCCATGCCCATGAAACCGTTGTCGTACTTGGTCAGGTGGTGATGCGCCACGGGCACGGCGTATTCGCGCGTTCCGGCCCACTTGAACAGGCCCCACAGGAACACCGGAATGCTGAGGTACAGCACCAGGCTGGCAAACACATGGCCGGACGTGGCATTCAGGCCGCCCGCCGGGGTGTAGTTGGTGAACCAGCCGAAGCTCAGGCCATAGCCCATCAGCAGCATGCCCACGGCGGTCACGAAGGGCCAGATGCTGTCCTGCGGCAGGTGGATGGTCTTGGGGTCCACCGGGGTCAGGGTATCGCCGTTCTTCTCCCAGTCGTACAGCGGACGCTCGGTGGGGAAGGTGGTGGGAAACTCATGGGCGAAGTTATAGGCGGCGGGCGGGCTGGAGGAGGTCCATTCCAGCGTAAAACCGCCCCAGGGGTTGTTGGAGGCCGTGACGGGCTTTTTGGCGGTGATGTAGATGTTCCACCACCACACCGCTCCCCCTGCCAGCAGGGTCAGCGCGCCCAGCGTGGAGATGAAGTTCAGCTCGGACCACGCGAAGTTGCCCGCAGGGTAGGTGTAGTAGCGGCGCGGCATGCCCAGCAGACCCAGGATGTACTGCGGCAAAAAGGTCATCCACGACCCCACCATGAACAGCCAGAAGTGCCACATGCCCAGTTTCTCGTCCATGAAGCGCCCGGTCATCTTGGGCCACCAGTAGTACAGCCCAGCCATCGCCAGGAACGCCGTGCCGAACATCATCACGTTGTGGAAGTGCGCCACCACGAAATAGGACATGGTGACCTGGTAGTCAAAGGGAATCATGCCCAGCGCCACGCCGGTAATGCCGCCGATCAGGAAGTTGAAGATGAACCCCACCAGCCAGTAGGTGGGCGTCTTCATGATGATGCGTCCGCCATACAGCGTGCCAATCAGGTTAAAGATCTTGACGCCGGTGGGAACGGCTACGATCAGCGTGGCGATCATGAAGGCGATCTGCCATGACTCGGGCAGGCCCACGGCGAACATGTGGTGGACCCACACCAGCAGGGACACCAGCACGATACCCAGCAGCGAATAGACCATCACGCGGTAACCGAACAGCGGCTTGCGGGCCATGGTGGAGGCGACTTCCGCCCCGATGCCCAGGTACGGCAGCAGCATCACGTACACGGCGGGGTGCGAGTAGAACCAGAAGAACTGCTGGAACATCACCGGCACGCCGCCGATGCCGGGATTGAACATGCTCAGGCCCAGCTTGAGTTCCAGGAACGTGACCAGCGCCGCCGCCGTCAGGCCGCCCAGCGAGATGAGCTGGAGGATCGAGGTGGCGAAGATGCTCCACACGAAAATGGGCATCTTCCACAGGCTCATGCCGGGGGCGCGCATGTTGACAATCGTGGCGGCGAAGTTGGCACTGCCCAGCAGCGAGGCGATGCCGTTGAGGATCAGGGCCACCATCAGCACGGCCACGCCGGTCTGGTTGGCGTCCACGCTCAGGGGGTAGTAAAAGGTCCAGCCGACGCCGGGCGCGCCGCCGTTGGCGAGGCCGGTGATCACCAGAATCAGCGAGAAGATGAACAGCCACACCGCAAAGGTGTTGATACGCGGCAGCGCCACGTCGCGCACGCCGAGTTGCAGCGGCAGGAACCAGTTCCCGAACCCAAACAGGCCAATCGGGATTAAAAAGAAGAAGATCATCAGCGCGGCGTGCAGGGTCAGCACCTGGTTGTAGGTGTTGCCGATTAAAAAGGTGTTGTCCGGCACCGCCAGTTGAATGCGGATGGCCACGGCCAGGAAACCCGCGATGGCGAAGCCGATCAGGCTGGTCAGGATGTACAGCGTGCCGATCTTTTTGTGATCGGTGGTCATCATGTAGTCTTTGAGAATTTCCCACGCGCTGGGCCGGGCTGAGGGCGCGTGACTGGGAATCTGCTGCGGAGCCTGAATGGTCACTGATTGCCTCCCGGTGCGGAACTAGAAGCCGGTGTCTTGGGAACTGCGGCGGTTTGAGACGGCGTTTTGTCAGCCGCGTCCGATGAACCGTAGACGGGCGTATCGTTCCAGTAATCGGCCTCTTCGGGCAGTTTCAGGCTGCGCAGGTAGGCGGCCACATCGTCCAGTTCAGCGTCGGTCAGCACGCCGCCCTTAACCGTCTTGCCGTTGGCCAGGTACTCGCTGCCGTCGTAGGTGGGCATCAGGCTGCCGGGCTTGACTTTCGGGCTGTGCTTGAGCCACTCGTGCAAGATCTCCCTGGCCCGTGGCGTTTCCCAGTGGCCCTCTTCCATGAATTCCCACTTGCCCGCGCCCAGCGTGCGGCGGGTGCCGAAGAAGCTCAGGTCCGGGCCAGCCGCGCCCGCAGCGGGCGTACCCTGGACGCGGTGGCAGGCGGCGCAGGCCAGCGCCCCGGTGGCGGGCTTGCCCTTCAGGAAGATGGCGTAGCCGCGCGCCTCGGCGCTGTCTGCGGCGGGTTCGGGGGCGCGGTACGCTTTGGCCGCCGCCAGGAAAGTGTCGTAACGCTCTTGGTCCAGCGCGATGACCTTGTAGCGCATGTTGGCGTGGCTGCCGCCGCACAGTTGCGAGCAGTTGCCCTGATACACACCCGTGCGGTCCGTGTCCACGTTCCAGGTCTTGAGGGTGGCGGGCATGGCCGCGCGCTGCCCGCCGATGTTGGGTGCCCAGAAGCCGTGGATCACGTCGCCGCTGGTGATGGTCAGCGCCACCTGCTGCTTGGTCGGCATGATGATCTCGTTGCCGTTGGTGACGTTGCCGCCCGCGTCCGCCTTGGTCTCGGGGTACGAGAAGTTCCACCAGAACTGGCGGCCCAGCACGTCAATCTTGGTGGCCTCGGCGGGCGTGGGGTTCAGGATCGCCATGCTGCGAACGGTCAGGATCGCCAGGAACATCACGATGATCACCGGCACCACCACCAGCACCACTTCCAGGCGGTTGTTGCCGTGGAACTGCGCCGGGGCGTCGCTGTGCTTGTCCTCGCGGAATTTGTTGACCGTGAAGAACAGCGCGTAGGACACGCCCACAAAGATGATGATCGACAGAGCGACGGCGAAGATGCTCATAAAGGCGACTTCGCGGTTGTACCCCGAAGACAGATCGCCTATCGAGAGAAGCTGCCGCGAGCCGCACCCGCTGAGCAGCGCCGCGCCCATGCTGGCGGCGGCGGCAGTGGTGATCGTACGCCGCAGCCTTCCGGTGCGCCGTGGTGGTGGCCTTTGAGACTCGCCCCCCTGAACATGGCCCCCCAGATTCTGGCCGCCTTTACGGTTCATGGTATTCAACTTCCGCTCCTTTCTCATGCCCTGGCAGTTTAGCCACAATCTAGAGTCTCACGCGGCAGATTGCGCGGCCCTCGTCGCCGCGCCCCTGCCCCTTTCCCTTTCACATCCTACCGAACGGTCAGCCGTGGTGCTATCAGAGCAGACGCGGGGGTGGGCAAGTGTCCTTTTCCCGGCGTGAGAAGCCCAGCTCGCTTTGGCGTCGCTGCCGTCAACCCAGAGCCGCGAAGACCATCCGGTCCACCGCAGCCATCACAAACAGGATGGCCAGGTACAGCATCGAGTACAGGTACAGCGGCACGGCCACCTTGCGCTCGATCTTGTGGTCCGCGAAGACGTGTTTGTACAGCCGCCACGAGAGAACGAGCAGCCACACGCCCAGCGCCGCCGCGCTGATGAAGTAAACCACGCCGACCTCATGCAGCAGCACCGGCATCAGCGACAGCACCACGGTGTAGATGGCGTACAGGCCGATCTGCGCCACCGTCAACTTGTCGCCGTGGACCACCGGCAGCATGGGAATGCCCACCTCGCGGTACTCGTCTTTGATCATCAGCGCCAGCGCCCAGAAATGCACCGGGGTCCAGAAGAAGATGATGGCGAACAGAAACCACGCGAACAGGTTGAGGTCACCTGTGACGGCGGCCCAGCCCACCAGCGGTGGGAAACACCCGGCGGCCCCGCCCAGCACGATGTTGTGCCAGGTGCGGCGCTTGAGCAGCATGGTGTAGATGACCACGTAGGTCACGAAGCCCGCCAGGCTCATCCAGGCGGCCAGCGGCGAACCCCAGACCCACAGCATGATGAACGACAGCACCTGCAAGGTGGTCCCGAAGATGGCCGCATCGCGCGAGCTGATCAGGCCGCTGCTGGTGGGCCGCCTGGCGGTGCGGGCCATCTTGAGATCGATGTCGCGGTCAATGATCATGTTGAACACGCCCGCAGACCCGGCGGACATGAACCCGGCCACCCCCACCACCACGAGCAGCCATAGCCCCGGCCAGCCACGCGCCGCCATGAACATGGCTGTGATGGTGGTCCACAGCAGCAGCGAGATCACCTTGGGCTTGGTCAGCGACAGGTAATCGCGCCAGCCCGCCCGCGCCGCCGTGCCGGTCATTCTGGTGGTGGTCATGCGGCCACCCCGGCAGGCGCTGGCCGCGAGGCCCGCAGCGCCGTCAGCGCGCGGTAAGTCAGCATCACCGCCGCCAGCCACAGCGCGCAGGCCAGCAGCAGGTGCGTGAGCTGCATCCAGGCCGGGGCCTTCAGCGCCACGTTGGCGAATCCGGCCACCATCTGCAAGCCCAGCACACCCCACAAGTACAGGCTCCAGCGGGTGACCTCTGCCGAGGGCCGCTCACGGCGCAGGAACAGGCCCAGCCACACCAGAAAGGCCGCCGTCAGCACCGCCAGCATGGGGTGGACGATCCGCAGGTTCTCGATCAGAGAGGCACTGGCCGCGAAGTCGCGCCGCACCGTGTCGATGGGCGTGCCGTCGGCAGGCAGGAACAGCAGGTCGCCCAGCGCCGTCACTGCGCCTGCCATGCCCAGCACCAGCACTAGGCCCAGGCCGGTGTAGCTCCAGAGTCCGGCCAGCCCCTGCCCACGCAGGCGCAGGCGGGGACCGCCAGAGGCCCACAGCGCCGTGAGCAGCAGCGCGCCCAGCAGCAAAAAGGTGTTGGCGAGGTGAATCCCCTGAACAAAACCGCGCGCCGGATCGGTGCTCTGCGCGGTCAGACCCAGCAGCACCTGAGCGCCGCCCACCAGTCCTTCCAGAATGATCAGGCCCAGGCTGAGGACTGCGCCGAAACGGGCCGGGTGGCCGGGGCGCGTGACCAGATACGCCAGGGCCACCAGCGCAATTGCCAGCAGCCCACTCGCTCCACTGGTCAGGCGGTGGCTGAATTCGATGATGGTGTGCAGCGTGGGGTCCTGCGGCACCGCCACGCCGTTGCACAGCGGCCAGTGGTCCCCGCACCCGGCACCCGCTCCGGTCAGCCGCACCACCGCGCCCCACAGGATCACCAGCACGTTGTAGGCCAGCGCTCCCCAGGCCAGCCGGGACAACCACACCCCTGGCACTGCGCGCGGGGCTGTCAGTGTTCTGCTCAACTTCTCACCTTTCCCTTGCCGCCCGGCCCCCGCCACACAGAGGGCTGTCAGAAGCCGGGCGGCGAATGACACACGCATTCTACTCGCCTCCCCCGGCGGCGGATTGTCCCCCGGTGGGCAACGGAGAAGCGAAAACTTGGACGGTCCAGGGGGCAGCTTTCGCGCAGGCGTGTCCTCCCGTGCCTCCCCTCCGTCCTCCGGCTTCGGGTCTGCCGGGTCACGGTCCTGTGCGGGTCATATCGCCCCCCACCCCAGCCCTAGACTGCGGGGCGATATGGCACCAATCATCAACGAGTGGGCGGTCATCATGATCGTTCTGAGCGGGATCGCCCTGTGTACGGGCGTGTACTTTATTCGCACGGGCAGGCGCGTGTGGCACATGCGCGCCATGCTCACGGCCAGCGCTCTGGCAACGGTGTTTCTGGTGCTGTACCTGACCCGCCTGGGCTTGGGCTACGAGAAGGTCTTCAGCGGCCCGCAGGCGTGGCGGCCCGCGTATTACACGTTGCTGATCAGCCACATCATCCTGGCCGCCGCCAATCTGCCGCTGGCGCTGGTGGCGCTGTGGAATGCCTGGAACGGCCTGAAGCGCGCCGGGAATCTGGACAACATTGAGGCCCCCGCCGCCCGCCCGTTCTTCAACCGCCACCGCGCCTGGGTGCGCTGGACCGTGCCGGTGTGGCTGTACGTGGCCGTGACCGGCTGGATCATCTATCTGGTGCTGGGCCGCTGGGGCGAGGTGGTCACGGGTTAGTTTTCACGCGTGAGTACCGCCAAAAGCGCCGCGCCATCTCCGCTTGATCCGGGATGGCGCGGCGCTGCCTCTTGCCGGTTGATCAGGCTTTGGGCGGGAAGGCCAGATGTCCCTCGAAGTGCCAGCCGCTGAACTTGTAGGGCTTTTTCTCGATCAATGTGCCGCGCATGATGCCGTGCTGGGTGTTGACCTGCACGTCGCAGCGGCCCTTGCCCTGGCAGGTTTTTTGCAGGGCTTCAATATCACTCTCCAGCGTCCCCTTGGGCAATTCCTTGCCCTCGGCGTAGATCGCCAGCTTCTTGTTCGGCTGCACCACATATGTCCCTTCGAGAATCAGCATCCCTCCAGAATACGGGATGGGGGCAGAAAAGAATGTTCCGGGGCTGGGGTGTTCGTCGCTCTCCAGCTTGGCCCCCAGAG
This sequence comes from Deinococcus frigens DSM 12807, assembly GCF_000701425.1. Taxonomy (GTDB): domain Bacteria; phylum Deinococcota; class Deinococci; order Deinococcales; family Deinococcaceae; genus Deinococcus; species Deinococcus frigens. The sequence goes on from NZ_JNIW01000004.1 coordinate 7,403, forward strand.
TGTGATTTCCCCGCTCCAGCGCGGCACCCTCCCCCTGAACGGGAAACAGGGAGATCGCTAGACCGAACAGGCTTCGGCGCTCCTTGGCTCGCTTTGAAAGGAGCTGGCGGCGCAGCGAACCGAGGGATTGAATCGTCGCAGCGAACCCGGAACACCAGCAAGCCATAGTCTCCCCGTGTCACCGCAGAAGTCACGCCCACGCGGGCCTACACTGCGCGCGTGAGCCTCACGCCCGAACCGCACGCCACCGCCAGCCGGGACGTGCTGCGCCTGCCCGAGTTCCGCGCCATGCTGCTGGCCGCCGTGACCAGCACGCTGGCCAGCCGCGCCGTGGCCCTGACGGTGGCCTATCAGCTCTACCAGATCACCCAGAACCCGCTGACGCTGGGCGTTCTGGGGCTGGTAGAGGCTATTCCGGCCCTCAGCCTGGCGCTGTTCGGCGGCGTGGTGGCGGACCGCAATGACCGCCGCCGCATCCTGCTGTTCACCATCAGCGCAGAGGTGGTTTGCGCGCTGCTGTTCACGCTGTACGCGCCGCATGCTGCGGTCAGCGGCATCTGGCCGATTCTGGCGCTGATCTTCACGCTGGGGGTGGCGCGCGGCTTTTCCGATCCGGCATTGCCCGCCTTTCAGGCGCAGGTGGTGCCGCGCGAGCTGCTGCTGCGGGCCTCGGCGTGGCGCTCCAGCGCGGGGCAGGCGGCGTCGATCACGGGTCCGGCGCTGGGCGGGGTGTTGTACGCCTCGGCGGGAGCGGGGGCGGCCTACGGCATGGCCTGCGCGCTGCTGCTGGTGTCGCTGGGGTGCGTGGCCTACGTGAAACCCAAGCCCACACCGCGCTTCACCCCCGGCGAGCCGATCTGGCAGAGCGTCAAGGCGGGGCTGGCCTTTGTGGTGGGGCGGCAGGTGCTGGTGGGCAGCATGGCGCTGGACCTGTTCAGCGTGCTGTTCGGCGGCGCGGTGGCCCTGCTGCCCATCTTCGCCTCCGATATTTTGCGGGTGGGGCCGCTTGGCCTGAGCGTGCTGGTGGCCGCCCCCAGCATGGGAGCCTTGGTGGTCATGCTGTACGCCACCCGGCATCCGCCCGGCAGGGGCGCGGGCCGCACGCTGCTGATCACCGTGGCGGGTTTCGGCGTGTCGATCATCGTTTTCGGGTTATCTCAAAACTTTTACCTGAGCGTGGCCGCGCTGATCGCCACCGGCCTGTTCGACGGCATCAGCATGGTGATCCGCAGCGCCACGCTGCAACTCAAAGCGCCGGACCACATGCGCGGACGGGTGAATGCGGTCAGCGGCATGTTCATCGGCGCGAGCAACGAGCTGGGGGCCTTCGAGAGCGGCGTGGCGGCCAGTCTGCTGGGAACGGCCCGCAGCGTGTGGCTGGGCGGCATCGTCACCTTGATCGTGGTGGGCATGACCGCGTACCTGGCCCCCGAGCTGCGCGCCATGAATCTGGATGACGTGGAGGACGACCTGCCCGATGACCTGCCCGATCCGGGCGTGATGGCCCTCAAGCCCTAGCCGGACGCTGCGCCTGTCATCCGGGGACAGAGCACTGATGCCGCCCGCCTGCGGCACGGTGTCTGGAAACCACGACGTTTGGAGAGAATGCCTCGCCCCCTGTGGGAGAGGGGCACTGCGAAGGTGGCAGTTCCACTGCGCGGGCTGAAAGTGACAACAGAACGGAGCTGTCTCCACTCCGGGTCAGCCTGACCTGCCACCATCTGGCACCGGAATAATCGCCAGCGTGCAGCGTGAGATGCAGACCACCTTGCCGCGCTCGTCCACGATCTCGATGCCCCAGACCTCGGTGGTGCGCCCCTGAAAGATAGGGGTGCCGGTGGCCGTGACCGTCCCGGACACCACGCTCCGCAGGTGGTTGGCATTGATCTCCAGCCCCACCGCCAGCATCCCGCGCTCGCGCACGCTCAGGTACGCGCCCGTGCTGGCGACACTCTCGGCCAGCACCACACTCGCGCCGCCGTGCAGGATGCCGAAGGGCTGATGCACCCGCCGCTCCACCGGCATCTGCGCCACCACCCGCCCGCCGCTGGCCTCGCGGAAGGTGATGCCCAGATGTTCCACCAGCCCACGCTGACCGCCGAGCTGTTCGAGGATAAAATTGGAGGGGGCCTGCGGATCGGTCATGGCCGCTGCTCCTGGGATGGTCCGGATTGAGAGGTTCCAGAGGGCCGCATCACCAGACAGGTGGTGGTGGCGGTGGCGTAGACCTTGCCCGCGCCGTCCACAATCTGCGCCGTGGCAGTGGCCACCTGCCGCGACACGCTAATAACAGTGGCCACTGCGCGGACCTCGCCCATGCTCAGGCGCAGCGGGCGCAGGTATTTGACGGCCAGATCCAGGGTGGTGTAGCCCACCCCGGCGGGCAGCATGGTGTGAATGGCGCAGCCCAGCGCCGAGTCCAGCAGCGTGGCGTAGACGCCGCCGTGCACGCTGCCGATGGGGTTGTAATGGAATTCTTTGGGGCGCATGCGGAAGGTGCCTGCCCCTTTTGCACGTCCTCCTCGCTGCCAATCGTGAAGCCCAGCGTCTGCCCGATGGGCGGGGGCGGAAACTCACCGCGCGCCATGCCGCGCAGGTAGTCCAGCCCACTCAGGCCAGGGACAGCCCCCGCGCCGATCAGCGGGTCCTGCCAGGTGTAGCTGCGGGTGCGCGGCGCTGGGCCGGGGGATATCGTGCGGTCCTCAGTCAGAGGCGCGTCAGTTACCGTGGTGCTGGACATGACGGGCATCATAGCCAGTCGGGGGGGAGCCGGGGCTGCCCCGCGCCTGAGCGCGTGTTGGCCCCGGCCTCATGCATAAAGGACAAAACACGTAGGCGGTTGCGGCCCCCAGCCTCTATACTGCCCAGGTTATGCGGACGGTGACGGTAGGAACGCGCGGCAGCACGCTGGCGCTGGCACAGACCCACTGGGTGGTGGCCCGGCTCAAGGAAGAATGGCCCGAGACGGATTTCCGGATTCAAACCATTAGTACCAAGGGGGACCGCAACCGGGCCAGCCTGATCTCGATGGCCCAGCAGGGGGACAAGGGCTTCTGGATCAAGGAGATCGAGGACGCCCTGCTCGCGGGGCGCATCGATATCGCGGTGCATTCCCTCAAGGACCTGCCCACCGCTCAGCCTGAGGAGCTGGAGGTGGCCTCCATTCCCAAGCGGGTGGACGCCCGCGACGTGCTGATCGGTAAGGAGGGCATGAAGCGCCTGGCGGACCTGCCGCAGGGGGCGCGGGTGGGCACCAGCAGCGTCCGCCGCAAGGCCTTTTTGAAGGCGTTCCGCCCGGACCTCCAGATCGTGGGCCTGCGCGGCAACATCGACACCCGGATGGCCGCGCTGGCGGGCGACGAGTACGACGCCATCATCCTGGCCGCCGCCGGACTGATCCGGGCCGAGATGCGCCACCGGATCGACGAATTTATTGAGCAGGACATCATGCTGCCGGCCCCCGGTCAGGGCGCGCTGGCCCTGGAAACCCGCGCCGACGACGACCTGACCGTGGAAGTCGCCTACGCCATCCATGACCACACCACCGATGACCGCATCACCGCCGAGCGCGAATTCCTGGCCGGGCTGGGCGCGGGCTGCATGGCCCCGGTGGGCGCGCACGCCACGGTCAAGGGCGGCGTTCTGACGCTGGAAGGCTGGGTGGCTGCGCTGGACGGTTCGCAGGTCCTGCGGGCCACCACCAGCGGCGACGTGGCCGAATGTGCGGACCTGGGCGCAGAACTGGCCGCCGATACGCTGGGGCAGGGTGCGCAGGCACTGGTGGACGCGGCGCACGCCCAGATCGCCTGAGCAAGTGGATTGCCTGAAGAACCGCTCAACCCAGCACAACCGCTGGAGGGGTTCGCCCGCGCTCAAATGCGGACATGTCCCCCTCTCCCATTCTTGACCTCGCGGGCCTGACGCTGGAAGTCAACCATCTGGCGCGCGGCGTGCGCTTTTACTCGCAGGTGCTGGGCCTGAACCTCGTGCGCCACGACGAGGCGGCGGGCGTGGCCGAATTTGCGGTCAACCCGCACCAGACGCTGACCTTGTGGCAACCGATTACGCGGCAGGCCAACGATGAGCGGCTGGCCCCGCTGAAACCGCGTGGAGCCTCTCACGTCCACTACGCCTGGCAGATCCTGCTGGACGATCTGGAGCCGAGCAAGGAACTGCTGGACGCGCACGGCCTGACCTGGGAGGAGATCAACCTGGGTACAGAGGACCGCCCGGACCGGACGCTGTACTTCTTCGATCCCTTCGGGCATGGCCTGGAACTGCGCGGCGTGGACCGGGCCGACGCGCGCCAGCCGCACTTTCTGCCCACACCTGTCCAGCGCCCCGCCCACGCCCTGCCCGTCATGGGCCTGCGCGAGGTGGCGCTGGCCTTCGGCAACTACGCCGCCATGAAGGAGCGCCTGCCCCGCGCCTACGGTTTTGCCCTGGCCAAGGAACAGGAGGACCGCGACTTCGCCCAGTTCACGCTGGGGCCGCATGGAGAGCCGGACGGCAACGGCACGCCGCGCCGCTGGCTGTACGCCTGGGACCCGCAGGTGGGCCTGGCCGATATGCTGGGCGGCGATCACGCCCTGGTGCGCTTCTACGCCGATGTGGACGCGGTGGCGGAACTGGTGGGGGCCGCCGATCTGCCGTCCGTGCGGGATGAAGTGGGGCTGGCCGTGCGTGACCCGGAAGGGCATGTCTTCGAGTTCGTCGCGCCCTGAAGACAAAAGAGAAGGGCGGCCCATGCGTGTGGGGCCGCCCTCTCCTCTCTCCTTTGTTTGCTCTAGCGCGTCTGCGTCTGTCCGCCTGCGGGCGACTCCACCCGCGTCTCCACGGGCAGCGGCGTGTCGGGCTGCTGGCGGATGCGGATCAGCATGATGATGCTCACGATGATCAGCGGAATGCTGATGACCTGTGTGTCGGTGAGCAGGCCGATGCCGGACTTGTCCAGCCCCTGGCTGAGATAAGTGTTGAAGGTCAGGGGGTTGAGGCGGAAGGTTTCTTCCCATCCGGCGCGCAGAATGCTGTACCACAGCCAGAATTGCCAGAAGGCCCAGCCCGGCTTGTACGAGCGCAGCCAGAAGTAGGCGGCGGCGCTCAGGATGATGCCGATGATCACGCCGTAAAGCTGGGCGAAATGCACCGGGGCGGTCATCACCAGTTGCCCGCCGATCTCCTGACAGTACTGCGAGAGGTCCATATTCGGGTTGGGATTGGGCTGGCACATGCCGTTATGAAAGGCCCGCGCGCTGTCGGGCCAGCGGAAGCCGATGGGCCAGCCGGTGACGCGCCCCACCGTGTCGGTGCCGTTCATGATGTTGCCCAGCCGTCCGCCGATGATCCCAAAGGCCACCCCCGGCACGCACAGGTCCGCGTACTGGTAGAAATTGAGCTTGTAGCGCCGGGTGTAGTAGATCAGCACCAGAATGCCGCCGATCAGGCCGCCGTGGATGGAGATGCCCCCGGCCCGCAGGTTGATGATGTCCAGCAGCACGCGCGGAAAGGGCGTGCCGGAAAACTGGCCCCAGGAGGTCAGCACAAAGACCAGGCGTGCGCCGACCAGTCCCCAGATGATCATCCACAGGATCATGTCGCTGAAGAGGTTGACGTTCAGGCCGCGCTGGCGGGCCATGCGGGTGCCGAGCCACGCGCCCGCCACGATGCCCAGCGTGATCAGCACGCCGTACCAGGCGATGGTGAAGCTACCGATTTGGAGAAATACTGGATTCATAAGTCGGCGCTAGTTTAAGCCTTTTACACGGTGAGAAATGCCCTACTGCGGCGCACGCCCCCAGCAGGGTCACTGGCCCGCCTGTGCTGAAAGCGTAAAAAAGCCCTCTCCGTGGGGAGAGGGCAGGGTGAGGAGTCTTCTGGGGCGCAGCTACAGGCCCAGCATTACAGATTCAGCGTTATAGACCCAGCACTATAGACCCAGTGCGGGCGACTCTTCCTCTTCGGGCGGGGGCAGGCGGAAGGCGCGCGAGAGCAGCACGCTCAGCTCGTACAGCACGTACAGCGGCACGGCCACCAGCATCATGTTGGTGGGGTCCGGCGTGGGCGTGATGACGGCGGCGGCGATCATGATGCCCACCAGCGCAAAGCGCCAGCCTTTGCGGAGCAAGACATGGTTCACGATGCCAATCCGGGTCAGGATGATCGACAGGATCGGCATCTCGAAGGCCAGCCCGAACGCGACGAGGAACGTGGTGACCGTACCGATATACGTTCCCAGCCCCAGAATAGGGGTGACGGCCCCGGCCAGAAAACCCACCAGAAACGGCACCATCGTGGGCAGCACCAGTTTGTACCCGAAGGCCGCGCCCCCCAGAAACGACAGCCCCGCCCCGACGATGAACGGAATGGCCCAGCGCCGCTCGTTGGCGTACAGCCCCGGCGAGATGAAGCCCCAGACCTGTCCCAGAATGAACGGCAGCGCCAGACCCAGCCCCGCCCAGAACGCCAGGTTCAGGCTGAGCAGCAGCGGCTCGGTCAGGGTGTAGGTCACGACCTGCACCTTGCCGTCAACGTAGAGCTGTGAATACTGGAGCGGTCCCTTGACCCAGTCGATCAGTTGCACGCGGTAGATGAACGCCACCGACATGCCGATGACCAGAAAGATCACGCTGAAGACCAGCCGCTTGCGAAGTTCGTCCAAGTGATCGAACAGCGGAGCGCTCTTTAAATCCGTGCCGGGAACGGTCTTGGGGGACATGGCGTGACCTGTCCCTTACGCGCGGCGGTTGCCCGCGTTCTCGCGTTCGCGTTCGGTGGGCATCGGCGCGCCAGTCACGGGATCGATCTGCCGCGAGGACACGTCGGTGACGGGCGTGACCACTTCGGTGGTGTCGGCGTCGGTCTTGCCCGTCTCGCGCTTGAATTCTTTGATGCCCTGGCCCAGACCCTTGCCTAGTTGCGGCAGTTTGCTGGCTCCGAAGACCAGGGCGATCACGACGACGATCAGAATGATTTCAAGGGGACCCATGAGTAGTGCTCCTTTGCGTGCCAGGCCGGGTGGGGCCGGGCGTGACTTGCGGTTGAAGGGGATAATGAGGCGGGGAACATTCGGGCGGACGGTGGTGGCGGCCCTCGCCTCTGTCAAGTGGATATGCGGCGGAACGCGGGGTGGATTGCCCATTAAACCTTAATGGCCGCCGGGCAAGTGACAGTTAACGTGCAATCTGCGTGGAGTGCGGCGGGATTCAGATGCTCCAGCCGCCGTCCACCAGCAGCTCCTGCCCGGTCATGTAGGCGGCCTCATTCGTGGCCAGAAAGGCAATCGCCGCCGCCACCTCGCCGGGCTGCCCGAAACGGCGGGCGGGAATGCGGGCGGTTAATTTCTCGGCGTCGGCGGGAGTGCGGTTGAGCGCCTTCAGCCGGTCCGTAGCAGTGTAACCGGGCGCGACCGTGTTGCACGTTACGCCGTCACTTCCCACCTCCAGCGCCAGCGTCCGCAGGTAATTGGTCACAGCGGCGCGCATGGCGTTGCTGACCGGCAGCGTGGGTGAGGGCCGCCCCACCGTCAGGCTGGTGACGGCGATGATCCGGCCCCACTTGCGCCCGCGCATCCCTGCCAGCACAGCGTTCGCCAGCCGCACGGTGCTGAGGAAAGTAGTGTCGTACCCGGCCTGCCACGCCTCCTCGCCCACCTCGCTGGGTTTCGCTGGCGGCGGCCCGCCCGCATTGCTGACCAGAATATCGGTCTCGCCCGCAGCTTCCACGGCTGCCGCCACCCCCCGGGCGGTGCTGACATCCGCCACCACCCAGCGCGCCCCGATGGCGTCCGCCGCCGTCCTCAGGGTCTGTTCATCGCGCGCGGCCACGGTGACCCGCGCGCCCAGTCGGATCAGGTCGTGCGCTGCCGCCAGCCCAATGCCCTTGCTGCCGCCCGTCACCAGGGCACGTTTGCCTTCCAGCCGAAACAACGTCATGCGGGCAGGCTACACCCGGCGCGGGTTGCGGGAGGGGCGGTGGCGTCCCCATCAACCCTTACTCTGTCTCCCATGCCCCCCCTGATCGTCGTCGCCACCCACGCCGAGGCCGAGCGCCTGCTGGAACTCAAGGCCCGCGTGATCGTTTCGGGGGTGGGTGCCGTGGCCGCCGCCCTGGCGACGGCGCGGGCGCTGGCAGAGCAACAGGCTGGACTGGTCATCAGCGCGGGCATTGGCGGCGCGTACCCCTCATCTGGCCTGTTGCCCGGTGCCCTGGCCCTCTCGTCCGAGATCGTTCAGGCGGACCTGGGGGCGTGGGACGGCGAGCAGTTTCTGGATTTCGATGAACTCGGACTCTCCATTCTCCCAAACTCACATCACGCCGGACGCTTCTGCGCGTGGAAGGAAGCGCCGGAAGTCGCGCGGCGCACCGGCGCACGCCTGGGGCCGATGCTGACCCTGAGCAGCGTGACGGGCCGCGCCGAGGCTGCCGCCGCCCTGGAACGCCGCTTTCCCGGCGCGCTCACCGAGGGGATGGAGGGTGCGGGCGTGGCCCACGCCGCGCTGCTGGCCGGGGTGCCGGTGCTGGAGGTGCGCGGCGTCAGCAACGCGGTTGGCCTGCGTGACCGGGCCTCCTGGCAGATCCCACAGGCGCTGGCCGCTGGCCGGCGGGGCGTGGCAGCGGCGCTGAGGGTCTGGGAGGAGCAGGGCAGCGGCTAGCAGGACAGAGGTTAGCGGGGCAGAGGCTGACTGCGTCCGCGCCTAGCTGTTCAGCGACAGCTTGCTGCTGGTCGTATTGGCCACGTCGCCGGGAAAGTTGACCTTCACGTTCACGGTGGTCCCGGCGGGCGTGGCAGGATCGATGTTGATCCAGTGGCTAACCAGCACCGGGGGCGTGGGCTGCGGATCGACGGCGCGCACCAGCACCCGGCCCTGCGCGGGCACGAACACGCACCAGCCTTCCGGGGTGGTGGTAAAGGCCCGCACCGGCAGGATGCTTTGCAGGGTCATATCGGCATTGGTGGCCCAGTACTCGACCAGCAGGCTGGCCTGTTGGCGTCCGGTGTCGGCCTGATCCAGATCGAGCTGAACTTCCACGCTGTCGGGCATGCCCTCGACCAGATTGGTCCAGCCGGGGACGACGAAACGGTTGCTGGCGGCGCTCTTGAACTGTTGAGGGGTACTGGCATCGGTCATGTGCCTAGCCTAGCGGATTGGCCGCATACAGAGGGCCAGGCCCGCGCACTGTCCCCACAGCCTTCAGTCCTGGGAGCTGCGGACCGTGCGGATCAGCGCCCGCACGGCCAGGTAGCCCACCACAAAAAACAGCAGCGGCGTCACATTCAACACGATCTCGGAGTCCTTCTCGGGTTCCAGGGGATTTTGCTTGCGGTATTTGATCATACGGTCAGGGTACGACACGCGGCGGGGCAGGTGTCAGCGGGCCTGGCTTGGCGGAGTGTTGAGGCAGAATGGTCCAGGGCATTTGTCAAAAGAGCCGTTCACTTTTGACCGAACGAGGTGAGTGAATTGTGCCGAGTATGTGGGACTGGCACAGCTCCGCAGGAGAGGATGGAAGCGTCGGGAGTCTCTTGTCCCCATGCTGTCATTCGGACAGATGCTCCAGGTGTCCAGTCCAGGTGAACGGGGTCACGGCGCAGCGACTCTGGCAAGAGTAGAACGGCCTGCGTGACCTCTGCTCCTGCCCCTGCCATTCCCACCACCATGCGCGCCCTGAGCAAACTCAAACCCGAACCCGGCATCTGGCTGACCCAGACCGAGGTGCCCCGGCCCGGTCCCAACGATCTGCTGATCCGCGTCAAAAAGAGCAGCATCTGCGGCACCGACGTGCATATCTACACCTGGGACGACTGGGCGCGGCGCACGGTGCTCACGCCAATGGTGGTGGGCCACGAATACGTGGGCGTGGTGGCCGGAATGGGGGCCGAGGTACGCGGGTTTTCCATCGGCGACCGCGTGAGCGGCGAGGGCCACATCACCTGCGGACACTGCCGCAACTGCCGCGCGGGCCGCCGCCACCTGTGCCGCAACACCCAGGGCGTGGGCGTCCAGCGTCCCGGATCGTTTGCCGAGTATCTGGTGTTGCCCGCCTTCAACGCCTTTAAACTGCCCGACGACATCTCCGACGATCTGGCCGCCATCTTCGATCCCTTCGGCAACGCGGTTCACACCGCCCTGAAATTTGGTCTGGTGGGGGAGGACGTGCTGATCACCGGGGCGGGGCCGATTGGCGTGATGGCCGCCGCCGTCGCCAAGCATGTTGGGGCGCGCAACGTGGTCATCACCGATGTCAACGAGTACCGCCTGGATCTGGCCCGTCAGATGGGCGTGACCTGCGCCGTCAATGTGGCCCGCGAGAACCTGTGGACAGTTGCCCAGGCTGAACTGCACATGACCGAGGGCTTCGACGTCGGGATGGAGATGAGCGGTTCTGGCGCGGCCTTAGCGCAGATGGTCTCTACCATGAACCACGGCGGCAAGATCGCCCTGCTAGGCATTCCCACTGGCCGGGTAGACATCAACTGGGACAGCGTGATCTTCAAGATGCTGACCATCCAGGGCATCTATGGCCGCGAGATGTTCGAGACTTGGTACAAGATGGTGGCTTTAATCCAGTCTGGCCTGGACCTGACCCCGATCATCACCCACCATTTCGGCATTGACGACTTCCAGCAGGGTTTCGATGCGATGCTGGGCGGCCAGAGCGGCAAGGTCATTCTGGAGTGGTGACTTTTGAGGGGGAGGCTGAGCGCCAGTCAAGTCAATTCGCCCGTGCCACCAGCACCGCCCAGCCCAGATGCTCGCGCTGGCCGCCCAGATACTGCCTGCGGCCTTCTTCAACCTTTTCCAGGATTTCGGCACGGTGTGGGTGGTGTGGCGTCGTGCCCGCCCAGCGCGCCACCCCGCTCCACATCAGGCCGGTGTAGTGGTCCCAGTCGTCGGTGCTGGCAACTGCGAGGCCGGTCAGGGTCAGCCCCGCCGCCTGAAGTTCAGCGCAGCGTTCTTCCAGTGTGGGTTGCCCGGCGCAGCCCCAGCGCTCCAGGTCATCTGGCGGGGCGGGTTTTCGCAGGTAGGTGTCCCCGATGACCAGGCTCCCGCCAGGCTTCAGACGTTCACGCATCCACGCCACCGCCTGCGCGAAGCTTCCGATCACGAACGGCGCGCCCAGGCAGCTCACCACGTCGTAGCCGTCCGGCTCGGGCGTGAAGTCCAGCACCCGGCCTTCCCACAGGTGCAGGCGGTCCGCCATGCCCTCAGCCTGCGCGAGCGCCCTGGCCTCCCGCACGAAAGCGGGGTTGAGTTCCAGTCCCGTCCCCCGGATGGCCCACCGGGCGGCCCACTGCCGCAGCATGGCCGCCTTGCCGCTGCCCAGATCCAGCACGCTCAGGCCGTCACGCAGCCCCGCGTAGCCCGCCACCCGTTCCAGCTTCCTGGCGCTGATCGGATTGAGGATGTCGCGGTCCTGCTCCACGACGGCAAAGAATTCCAGAAAATCCATAAGGAAGACAGTAGCCAGTGCCTGTCCGGCTGAACATCCGCCATCTGGCCTAAGACACCCTCACTCCGCCCACGCGCTATCCTGCACCCATGAATCTCCAGCAGGCACAGACTCAGGCATGGTGGCCCGGCAGTTGACCGGGTGACCTTTCCTTTTGTGCCGTCGAACCGACAGGCCGCGCCCGGAGAACTTCCCGGCGCGGCTTTTTTTGCCCTCTCAACTCCCCGGAGGACCCAGCCATGACCACACAGACACCCAGAAAACGCATTCTCACCGGGGACCGCCCCACCGGCCCGCTGCATATCGGCCATCTGGCCGGATCGCTCCGCAACCGCGTGGCCCTGCAACACGACTACGAAACGTTCGTGCTGCTGGCCGACGTGCAGGCACTGACCGACAACTTTGAAAACCCGCAGAAGGTCCGGGACAACGTGATGGAGGTGGCGCTGGATTACCTGGCCGTGGGGCTGGACCCTGCCCTTTCCACCTTCGTGATCCAGTCGCAACTGCCCGAGATTGCCGAACTGACCGTCTTTTACCTGAATCTGGTCACGGTCTCGCACCTGCGCCAAAACCCCACCGTCAAGACTGAGATCGCGCAGAAGGGGTACGGCGAGTCGGTCCCCGCCGGATTCTTCGTCTACCCGGTGTCGCAGGCCGCCGATATCACCGCCTTCGGCGCGCATCTGGTCCCGGTGGGCGAGGATCAACTGCCGATGATCGAGCAGACCCGCGAGATCGTGCGCCGGTTCAACCATCTGTACGCCCCGGTGCTGGTGGAGCCGCAGGCGCTGGTGGGGCAGGCCGCCCGCCTCCCCGGTCTGGACGGCGGCGGCAAGATGAGCAAGTCTCTGAACAACGCCATCTTCCTCTCCGACAGCGCCGATACGGTGGCCCGCAAGGTGCGCGGCATGTATACCGATCCGGGGCACCTGCGCGCCGAGGACCCCGGACGGGTGGAGGGCAACCCGGTCTTCGCGTACCTGGACGCCTTCGACAGCGATCATGCAGGCCTGGAAGCCATGAAGGACCATTACCGCCGGGGCGGTCTGGGTGACGTGAAGGTCAAGCGACACCTGCTCGATGTGCTGGAGGTGACGCTGGCCCCCATCCGCACGCGCCGCGCCGAATTCGCCCGCGACATGGACAGCGTGCTGGAGGCGGTGCGCCTGGGCACAGGCAGAGGGCGCGAGGTGGCGGCCGGAACCATGCAAGCTGTGCGTGAGGCGATGGGGTTGGATTACTTCTGAACGGGCGCAATTTCTTTTCCCAGAACCTCCGCCGCCACCCGCACCGCCCGCGTGATTTCCTCCTGCGGCAGATAGGGGAGGGGCGGGCGGTCTTCCGGCACGGCCAGGGCCACGGCTGGGTTGGCGGGCAGATGGAGAAAGCCGCATGGCACCTCCCCCTCGCCTCTCTGGGTCAGCCAGTGGCGGGCGCGGTACATCACGAAATTGCAGACGTACAGCCCCGCCGTGTTGCTGATGTGGCCGGGAATGCTCGCCGCCTGCCATGCACTCAGCATCTCGCGGAGCGGCAGGGTAGACAGGTACGCCGGGGGCGCGTCCGCGTGTGGGTGGGCAGGCGCGTCGCGGTAAGTGTTTCCGGCGTTATCAGGGATATTGAAATCCATAACATTCAGCGCCACGCGCTCCAGCGTGACCTGTGGCCGCCCCGCCGCCAGCCCGGTTAGCAGCACCGCGCCGGGCTGATGCCGCTCCAGCAACGCGTCCAGCGCCGCGCCTGCCGAGTGCGGTTCCACCGGCAGCAGCGCCGAGATGACCTGCATTCCTCCCACCTCCAGCCCGTCCAGCGCCGCCGCCGCCCGCGCGCTAGGGTTGTCGGGGTGCGTGTGGAACGGCTCGAATCCGGTCAGGAGCAGGGTACGCATGGCAAGGATGATAGGCGCTGGCTGCCTCTGAGAGACAATGCTCCCATGACCATCATTGCCGTTCATGCCGTCATCACCCCCAAACCCGAACACGTTGAAGACGTGCTGAGTGAGATGCAGGTCATGGTCCAGGGCAGCCGCCAGGAACCGGGCTGCCTGCGCTATGACCTGTTGCGCCACGACGACGGCGGAACTGTGCGCCTGCACGTTCAGGAGCGCTACCGCGACATGGACGCCGTGCAGGCCCACCGCGACTCGGCGCATTACGTGGCTTACCGCGCCAAAGCCGGGGCGTGGTTTCAGGAAGTGCCCGTCGTCACGCTGCTGCAAGAGGTAGACGTGGCCTGAACTCCTCCCCAATCCCGGCTACCTTCATCCCACCGCCGCGCCGCTATGCTGGGCCGGTATGCCAGAGCTGCCAGAAGTCGAGACCACGCGCCGCAAGATCGAGCCGCTGCTGCGCGGGCGCGTGATCGCAGGCGTGGAGCACGACGCGCCGCACAAGTACCGCGACACCCATCTGGCGGTGGGGCGGCGGGTGCAGGGGCTGTCCCGGCGGGGCAAATACCTGATGCTGCAACTCGCGGCGGCGGACGCGGCAGAAGGTGGGGCGCACGATCTGGAATTCATCGTGCATCTGGGCATGACCGGGGGCTTCCGGCTGGAGCCGGGACAGCATACTCGCGTCACCCTGACCCTGGAATCAGATGAAACGGGGGACGGCCAGCACCTCTTCTTCAATGACCCGCGCCGCTTCGGCAAGATGGCCGTGGTGCGCCCCGGCGAATACGCGGGCATGCCCACCCTGGCCGCAATGGGGCCGGAGCCGCTTTCCGAAGACTTCAACGCGGCTGACTTTGTGCGGTTGGCCCGCGAGGCTGGCGCAGTCAAACCGTGGCTGCTGTCCCAGAAGCCCGTCAGCGGTGTGGGCAACATCTACGCCGACGAAAGCCTGTGGCAGGGCCAGATTCATCCGGCCCAGACGCGTCTGACTCCTGGCGAGGGCAAGAAACTGTACACAGCCATCCGCGAGGTTATGGAAAAGGCGGTGGAGGCGGGTGGCAGCAGCCTGGGGGGCGGCGTGGGCAACTACCGCCAGCACGACGGCGTTTCTGGGCTGTTCCAGCACGAGCATCACGTTTACGGCAAGGGCGGTCAGCCCTGCCCCCGCTGCGGCACCGACATCGTGAAGACTGTGCTGGCGCAGCGTGGAACGCATTTTTGCCCGAAGTGTCAGGTACTCAGGGAGCGGTTTAAAGGTCAAACCGTCCAACGGTCGAACCGCTGAAAGACTTGGTTGAGCACTGTCTCTCACAGTTAAACTTTTAGACTTTCGACGGTTTGACGCGCCGAAGGCGCTCAAGGAGCCTCCATGACCGATCTCACTTCCCTGCGAATTTCCTACACCCGCGACGCATTGCGGCGGGTGGACCTGAATCCAGACCCGCTCACGCAGTTTCAAAACTGGTTTGCCGGGGCGCAGGGGGCCGAGTTGCCCGAACCCTACGCCCTGTCCCTGGCGACGGCGGACGCTTCGGGGCGGCCCAGCGTCCGCACGGTGCTGCTGCGCGGCGCGGACGAGCGCGGGCTGACCTTTTACACCAACTTCGAGTCCCATAAAGGCCACGATCTGGCCGTCAACCCGCAGGCTGAGCTGCTGTTCTACTGGGCCGAACTGGAACGGCAGGTCCGTGCTTACGGCTTTATTACGCGCGTACCGGACGCCGAGGCCGACGACTATTTCCATGTCCGCCCGCGCGACAGTCAACTGGCCGCCCATGCCAGCGATCCGCAAAGCGCACCGATTGCCAACCGCGAGGCGCTGGAGGCCAAATTCGCCGCACTGCACGGGCGCTTCCCCGAGGGCCAGCCCGTTCCCCGCCCGGACTTCTGGGGCGGCTACCGCGTGACTGTGCAGGAATGGGAATTCTGGCAGGGCCGCCCCAACCGCATGCATGACCGCTTCCGATATGTGCGGCATGGCGAGGGCTGGGAGATTGAACGCCTGATGCCCTGAATCGGTTGACCCCTCTCCCCCGGTGGAAGAGGGACCCTGCGAAGGCGGCGGGCGTGAGGGGGCCACCGGACAGGCCGGCCACAACTCCAGCAAGTCCGAGAAGCTGGCGGGTAAACGAAAAGCAGCGCGGGAAGCAGCTCCACACCGCCTCCCGCGTCCCCGTCGTGCCTTCTTTTACCCCGTCTGACCGAACTGCATGCGGAACACGAACTTGGTCACGTCCGTTTTCAGGTTGTCGATCATGTCGTTGAACATGTTGGTGGCCTCGAACTTGTACTCGGTAAAGGGATCGCGCTGGCCGTAGCCGCGCAGGCCGATGCCCTGGCGCAGCACGTCCATGCCGTGCAGGTGTTCCTTCCAGTGCTGGTCCACCGTTTGCAGCAGCACGTAGCGCGACAGGCTGTTGAGCATGGTGGGACTCAGCTCGTCCTTGCGGGCGTCGAAGCTGTCGGCCACCGCGCCCAGCATGGCGTTCTGGGCGTCAGCAGGGGACAGGGCGCGCAGGCTCCCGAAGTCGTAGCCCTCCAGTTGCGGCACGGCGTCCAGAATGGCGGCCTGCAAGCCCTCGATATCCCAACTGTCGGCATTGGCCTCGATGGGCAGGTACTGGGCGAGCTGCATGTCCACGAAGTCGGCGATCATGCCCTCGGTGGATTCCTCGACGGCCTCGTCCGGCCCCAGCAGGACCTCGCGGCGCTGGGCGTAGACGGTGTCGCGCTGCTTGCTCATCACGTTGTCGAATTCCAGCAGTTGCTTGCGGGTACTGAAGTTGCGGTCTTCTACCCTTGCCTGCGCCTTTTCGATGGCCCCGGTGACCATCTTGGCCTCGATGGGCTGGGTGTCGTCCATGCCCAGGCGGTCCATCATGGCCACCACGCGCTCGTTGGCGAACAGGCGCATCAGGTCGTCCTCGAACGAAACGTAAAAGCGGCTGCTGCCGGGATCGCCCTGCCGCCCGGCTCGTCCGCGCAACTGGTTGTCAATCCGGCGCGATTCGTGGCGCTCGGTGCCGATGATGTGCAGGCCGCCCAGTTCCACCACGCGCCCGTGATCGGCCACGGTTTCTGAGTGGAGCTGCTGGGCCTGCCCGACAAAGTCCTCGGTCATGCCGGGAATCTGCATGCCGATCTCCACGGTCTGGGGGTCCTGACGGCCCAGCGCAGTGATGAACGCCTCGACTTCCGGCACGTAGCGGCCCAGGCCCAGGCTCTGTTCGATGCTGGCCCCGATGATCGACTCGGCGTCGCCGCCCAGCTTGATGTCGGTGCCGCGCCCGGCCATGTTGGTGGCGATCGTAACGGTCCCGCTGCGCCCGGCCTGCGCGATGATGCTGGCCTCCTGCGCCTCGAATTTGGCGTTCAGAACGCTGTGTTTGACCTCCGCCGCCGTCAGCAGTTCGCTGAGCTGCTCGCTGGTCACGATGCTGGCGGTGCCGATCAACACCGGGCGGCCCGTGGTGTGCATCTCCCGGACTTCCTCCACCACCGCGTTGTACTTGCCCAGCTTGCTGCGGTACACCAGATCCTCGCCGTCCAGCCGGATCACGTCGCGGTTGGTGGGAATCACCAGCACGTCGGAGCCGTAGATGTCCAGGAATTCTTTTTCCTCGGTCTTGGCCGTGCCGGTCATGCCTGAGAACTTGTTGTACAACCGGAAGAAGTTCTGGTAGGTAATCGTGGCCAGCGTCTGGTTCTCGTTCTCGATCTTGACGCCTTCCTTGGCCTCGATGGCCTGATGCAGCCCCTCACCGTAGCGGCGGCCCGGCATGCTGCGCCCGGTAAACTCGTCGATGATGATGACCTCGCCCTCGGCGTTGACGATGTAGTCCTTCTCGCGTTGATATAGCTCGTGGGCGCGCACCGCCTGGGTGATCATGTGTGCCTTGTCCATGTTCTCCGGGCTGTACAGGTCCGGGATGCTCAGCAGCCGCTCGATCTTGGCGATGCCGCCCTCGTTCATGTGGACCTGCTTGGTCTTCTCGTCGATGGTGTAGTCGCCTGTCGCCTCGGCGCGCTCACCGGGCACGGCGGGTTCGCCCTTCTGGAGCCGCCGGATCAGCTTGGCGTACACGTAATACAGATCGGTGGCCTTTTCTGCCGCCCCCGAGATGATCAGCGGCGTGCGGGCCTCGTCGATCAGGATGCTGTCCACCTCATCCACGATCGCGAAGTTCAGGGGATATTCGGCGCGCAGGGACAGCGCCTCGCGGCTCTGGGCCATGTTGTCGCGCAGGTAGTCGAAGCCCAGCTCGGAGTTGGTGACGTAAGTGATGTCGCAGGCGTAGGCGGCCTGCTTCTGCGCGGGTTGCAGCTCGCGGTTGGCCAGGCCCACGGTCAGGCCCAGGGTGCGGTACAGCAGGCCCATCTCGTCCGCGCCGACGCGCGCCAGGTAGTCGTTGACCGTGACCAGATGGCAGCCGCGCCCTTCCAGCGCGTTCAGCGCCAGCGCCAGCGTCGCCACCAATGTTTTGCCCTCGCCGGTTCGCATTTCGGCGATGCGGCCCTTGTGCAGCGCGTAGCCGCCGATCAGTTGCACGTCATAGTGGCGCTTGCCGATGGAGCGGCGTCCGGCCTCACGGATCAAGGCGAAGGCGGGGACCAGCACATCGTCCAGGGACTCGCCGCCCTCCTGCACGCGGCGGCGCAGTTCAGCGAAGGCGGCGGGGAGATCCTGGACCCCCATCATCTCTTCTTCCAGCGCGTTGACCGGCTGCACGATGGTTTTCACGATCTGCTGCACGTCGCGTTGGTTGTTATCGAATAATTTATTGAGGACACGGAACATGACAAGCGAGTATAGCGCTCTGGACCTGGCGGTGGCCTCACAAGTTCACAGTGACGCGCGTAGGCAACCTGAGCGCGACAGACTCAGCGTTTTTCCCGGCACGTCCGGTTTTTTTTCGGCACCTCCGGGCAGCCGGGCAGCATCTGGTCAACCTCTGGTAAAGGTCCGTCTTGCCCGCCTCTGTCGGTCTTCGTGCAAATCTGGATAGCGAAGTGGGTCACAGTGGAGCCAGAACTGGGGTTATCAGCCCGGCCAAGACGCCCCATCACCCACCAGGAGGGTTCACCCATGTCCAACCGCAGCATCTCCAACTTTCTGAGCGTCGCAGGTTTCGCGTCCATCCTCGCCTCGATCATCATCTGGGCCACCCAGGGCGGCACCGACAAGACCCACGAGGACAAGTCGCACGGCGAGCGCTTCGGTATCTTCGTGGGCCTGTGGGCACCGACGTTCTTCATCCTGTCGAACCGCTACAACACGGCGGCCCTGGAAGAAGAGAACAATTGAAGGCGGCCCTGTAAACTGGCCGGATGAACGGCCCAGTGACAAGTGCAACGGTCTACAGCGTCAGCGCCAGTCCACAGCATAGCTTCAGCAAGACCCGCCAGCCGCAGCTCCGGCTCCTGGCGGGTCTTGGTGTGGAGGGCGACTCGCATGCGGGCGTGACCGTGCAGCATCGGTCGCGCGTGCGGCAGAACCCCGATCAACCCAACCTGCGCCAGATCCACCTGATCCACGCCGAACTGCTGGAGGAACTGGCCGCCAGGGGCTTTACCGTGCGCCCCGGCGATCTGGGCGAGAATTTGATGACGTATGGTCTGGACCTGCTCGCCCTACCCAGAGGCACCCACCTTCGTCTTGGCGCAGAGGCGGTCATCGAGATCACAGGGTTGCGAAATCCCTGTTCCCAGATCGACAATTTCCAGCCGGGCCTGCTTAGAGCCGTGCTGGACGAGGACGAGAGCGGAAACGTCGTTCGGAAGGCCGGAATTATGGGTGTGGTGCTGGCGAGCGGCACAGTGTGCCCAGACGACGAGATTCGGGTGGAGCTGCCGCCACTGCCCCATATCGCGCTCGAACGGGTTTAGAGCATTCGTCCGAATGGAGGCATCGGGAGTGTCTTTTCTCGATGCCTCCATTCTCTCCTGCGGAGCTGGGCCAGTCCCACATGCTCGGCAAAATTCACCCACTCTGTCCGGTCGAAAGTGAACAACTCTTTTGACAATTGCTCTAATCGTCTGCCGGACGCTTCTCGGGGGCCAGTTGAATCTCGGTGGGGCGAATGCCGACGCGCCCTTAGAGGTGCTGGGCGTTATAGTCGAGATCGGCCACGATAACCAGGGGTTATGCGCGAAGGTGTTCGCGCGCGCTCCTGACGGCGCAGGGCCAGATCAGTGTGGTAGGCCAGAAAGGATGTCATGGGCTGAGGCTAACGCTTCCCTAAAGCGGCGTGCATCTGCCGGAGGGCTGAGCCGCCGCTCAGTTCCGGCAGTCAGTTCGGGCAGTCCCGCCCGGTGATGCCGCAAACCCTGCGCTACGTCCACGGCGCGTCCAGCACGCGCCCCGCCAGCTTGACCGCAAATTCGGCGGTGTCCTGGACCAGGGCCGGATTCAGGGTGGTGTCGCCGGAGGTGTGGTAACCCGCATCCTCGCCCCGGTACAGGAAGACCGTGCGGACGCCTCAGCGCTTGAAGCTCACATGGTTGCTGCGCCCAGTCAGTCTGGCCGTACGCCCGAAAATTTCGCGGGAGTTGATCGGCCCGTCCTCGAAGACGCGCAGACCTGGCCGGACCGCCCTGGCCAGCGCCAGCAGTTCGGCGTCGGCGGCCACGCCCAGCGACGGCGCGTTCACGCCCACCATGTCCAGATTGAGCATCGCGCGGGTGTCGCGGACCGGGTAGCTGGGATCGCGGGCGAAGGTGCGGCGGCAATACAAGCCAACTTCCCCGGCGTCGAATAGCACAAACCACGCGCGGTCCGCCAGGGGGGTGGAGGCGGCCTGCCGGGCCACTGGGCCACGAGTGGCCGAGTCGGGAGCGATCAGCGCGATCTGCCCGCGCAGACCCGCCGCCTCCATGTCGTTGCGGGAGTCGGTGGGGGAGACGTGCACCCGCCGTCCCGACTGCTCGCCGCCCCCTGTGCCGTACAGGGCGGCGGCAGGCACACTCAGCGCGCCTACCTGACGGTGCCGCCCCTGGCCGTTCCAGCACTGGCTGTCCGGTCACGCAGTAGCCCAGCGCCGTGCACTGCGCGGCTAGCCAGGTCACTCATCGTGGCCGGGCGTGCCGACGGGACGTGGGCCAAAGCCCCTCACGGCGGCCCAGTCCTGCGCTACGGTGCGCGTTGGGGCCGCCGTCTGGGCGGGTGGATTGCGCGGCCAGGTCAGCGTCCGCCAGCCGCCGCATATAAGCAGCAGGGCCAGCGCCCATTTCCAGGCGGGTGCGGCGGGCTTGGTCGGCAGGCGGCGCGGGCGCGCGTACATGCCTGGAGATACGCGGCGGGGCCGGGCAAGGTTTCCCGAAGGTGAGGCACTGCCTCCAGGACGCTTGCGGCCCACGGTCAGTTCGAGCGTTCGGGGATGCGGTGACCTTCCAGTCAAGCGGTGCAAAGGCACCGGCAGCTTCTTCAGCCGGTGCCTTTGCACCGTTTATCAGGTCAGGCCAATCAGGTTGGGAATGGCACTGCACTACCGGCAACCTTCAGTCGCTGCCGCCCTGTTGACCTGTGGCGGGGCCGGAGCCGACGCCCAGATGCAGTTTCAGGTGGGGGAGATAGCTCGAGATATAGCTCAGCAGCGCCCCGATAAACAGGGTCACGCCCAGCATTTCCATGCCCTCTTCCACCACGATGGTCAGCCGATTGAGCAGGCTGTCCTCGCTCAGTGTCGTGACGATCACGCCCTCGATCATTTCAAAGCCCAGCGCCCCGAACACGTAAATCGCACCTGCCAGAACCACCCGCCAGCGGATCTTGGACGGAAGGTGGGTGAGGAAACGCAGGAATGACAGCGCGACGATCAGGGCCAGAATGCCGTAGGGGATGACCCAGGCATGGTGAAGAATGCCGGTCACCTCGGTTGTTTTACGGATGATGCTGGTCAGACGCTCGTGGAGCTGGGCGGCCTCGTCCAGAGCCAGATAGCCGAAGATGATGGTCAGGGCTTTCCAGGCGAGAGCTTCTTCACTGCGGCTCTGACGCTTGGCCCAGGCGATCACGCCCAGGATCAGGGCTGCCGCCAGCAGAATCAGGGCGGTGAAGGTGGCAGGAACATTGCTCTCGTCATTCAGGTTAAAAAGGCCAGTGAACAGGTCACGCCCCAAGAATTTGGGCATGGACTCGGCGAGTACGCTCAGCGTGCCTGCCAGCAGCAGGAAAGCAGTGATGCCCAGGAGGGTCTTCACCGTTCGGCCCTCGCTGAAAGCCAGGAAGAGCGGCGCTTCGGGAGCGGCACTGCGGTCAGTTCGTAGGGGCTTTCCCCCCACCATTGGAACGTGAAGACGCTGGGACATGAGTATCTCCTTAAATGACTGTGTAACCTCGGCTCTCACAAGACTCGGCGGTGGCTCAGACCGTGAACTAATTTACATCTCATATTTTGGCCGGACTGACCGGTTAGAAATGTAGTCCAGTGCTGACTTTGCGCTGACCAAATTGAGGGGAACGGCGAGACAAGAGCGGGAAGAGATGACATGGCGCTGACCCTGCTCATCCCCTGTGCTGGTGTGCCCCCCACCGCTGTCATTTCTGCCGCGCCCCGTTACACTGCGCGGTCATGAGTGTCAGGCCCCTTCCTTCCCTACCCCCTGCGGCAACCCGCAATTTTTCGATCATCGCCCATGTGGACCACGGCAAGTCCACACTGGCAGACCGCATCCTGGAGCGGCTGGGCGCGATGGGCGAGCGCGACAGGCGCGATCAAACCCTGGACACGCTGGAACTGGAGCGCGAGCGCGGCATCACCATCAAGTCCACCCCGATCCGCCTGGAATACACCCGCCCCATGTTCGACGACGGCACCGGCGGCGAGACCTACGTGCTGAACCTGATCGACACGCCGGGTCACGTGGATTTCAATTACGAGGTGTCTCGTTCCCTGGCCGCCTGCGAAGGCGTGCTGCTGCTGGTGGACGCCTCGCAGGGCGTGGAGGCGCAGACCATCGTGAACGCCTATCTGGCCATCGACAACAATCTGGAAATCGTGCCGGTGATCAACAAGATCGATCTGCCCGCCGCCGATCCCGAAGGCGCGGCCAGGGAGCTGGAGGAGGTCATCGGGATTCCCGCCGGGGACGCCGTGTTCGCCTCGGCCAAGGCGGGCATCGGCATCGACGAGATTCTGGAAGCGGTGGTGGCGCGCATTCCGCCGCCGCCCGGCGATCCTGGGGCACCGCTCAAGGCGCTGGTCTTCGACTCGTTTTACGATGCCTATCAGGGCGTGATCCTGTTCGTGCGCGTGCTGGAAGGCACCGTGAGTGCCAAGGATCAGATCTCGCTGATGAATGCGGGCAAATCCTTTGAGGTGGATAAGGTTGGCACCTTCACCCCCGGCTTGGTGGTGGGCGACGAACTCCAGGCCGGAGCCGTGGGCTGGGTGGCGGCGGGCATCAAGGACATCGCCGACGCGCAGGTGGGCGACACGCTCACCGGTAGGGAACGCAAGACCGCCGAGGCGTTCCCCGGCTTCAAGCCCGCGCAGCCGGTGGTCTTTTCCGGCCTGTATCCCACCGACACTGAGGATTACCGCAAGCTGCGCGACGCGCTGGAAAAGCTGAAGCTCAACGACGCGGCCTTCAGCTTCGATCCCGAGACCTCCGAGGCGCTGGGCTTCGGCTTTCGCTGTGGCTTCCTGGGGTTGCTGCACGCCGAGATCATTCAGGAACGCCTGGAACGCGAATACGATCTGGACCTGATCGCCACCGCCCCTGCCGTGGTCTACCGCGTCACGCTGACCAACGGCGATGTGTTCGAGACCCAGAACCCGGCGGAATTTCCCACCCGTGACCGCATCACCAATGTCGAGGAGCCGTATATCAAGCTCTCGGTGATGCTGCCCGAGGACTACGTGGGGCCGGTGATGGGCCTGCTGCAAGACCGGCGCGGCTCGATGGTCACCATGAATTACCTGGGCAAGCGCGTGGAACTGGTCTACGAGGTGCCTTTTGCCGAGATCCTCTACGACTTCCATGACCGCCTCAAGAGCATCTCGCGCGGTTACGCCAGCATGGATTACGAGCAACTGGGCTACCGCGACGGCGATCTGCGCAAGGTGGACATCCTGGTCAACAACGAGATCATCGACGCGCTGGCCGTGATCGTCCACGAGGCCAGGGCGTACTCGCTGGGCCGCAAGATTGTGGACAAGATGGCAGAAGTGATCCCGCGCCAGATGTTCCCCGTTCCGGTGCAGGCCACGATTGGCGCAAAGATCATTGCCCGCGCCACCGTCAAGGCGTACCGCAAGGACGTGCTGGCCAAGTGTTACGGCGGCGACATTTCCCGCAAGAAGAAGCTGCTGAACAAGCAGAAAAAGGGCCGCGCCCGCATGAAACAGATCGGCACGGTGGAGGTGCCGCAGGAAGCCTTCCTGGCGGTGCTGAGTACCGACGAGTAGTGTTCTGTTGCATTTTTACTTCTTCGTGAATTGATCCTTCGTGGGCGAATACCCCACAGACCAGAACTTCATAGACGAACATTAAGTCTTCCGGCGTAAAAGCCGCCTGAACAGCATTTTGGGCGGCTGCAAGACGGCGGTTAGAGGGAGAAAGGTAACGTGCGGGCTGAGGTTGGCCGCGCCGTCACCCCTCGTTCGTCTGTCTGAAATTCCCGTGTCGGTGAGTTACGGAACGCCTGGAGCGATAGACTGCTGACCTCAAGTCACGACTCTGTCATTGTTCCTCCAAAACCGTATTTACCCATGCCGACCCCCAGCCCTGACCCCTCCCCCCTCTCCCTGGAACAGATCCGGGAACTGCTTGATGCCGCCTGGGCCTGTCGCCGCACTGAGTCGCAGGAGACGTTGCGGCTCGCACGTGTGGTGCTGGAGCAGCCGCTGGAGGACGCCGAACTCGCCCGCGCCACCCTGTGTCTGGGGTGCGGATGGTTACATCAAGGTGAGTTCGGCGCGGCGGAATCGGAACTGCGGCGGGCGCTGCATCTTTACGGCGAACTGGCCGATCAGGAGGGGCAGCGGATCAGCCTGCGCATGCTGGGGATCGCGCAGCATGAGCAGGGCCGTCCCGTCGAGGCGCTCAAGACCTTTGTACAGGTCAGACAACTGAGCGTGACGCTGGGCCATGTCCAGGGCGAGATTGATGCGCTGAACGGCATGGGGGCGGCTTACTCCACCATGGGCAACCATTCCGACGCGCTGGAGTACCACTTGCGGGTGCTGCGGCTCGGGCGGCACCACGGCCTGCCCAGGATGGAGCGGATTGCGCTGAACAACCTCAGCGCGGACTACCTCGAAATGCAGAGATATGACGACGCCCTGGAGGCCGCCATGGCCTGCCTGAACGTGCAGATGGACGAGGAGATCCCGTTACTGGACGCCTCGGCCCACGGCAACGCGGGCCAGGCCTACTCCGGCCTGCAACAGTTTTCGCGGGCCAGGGACATGTTCGAGCAGGTTATCGTGCTGATGGAACGCAGCGGGTACCAGGCGGGTATTGCCCGTTGCACTCTGGATCTGGGACGGGTGGCGCAGCAGCAGGGCGCACTGGATGAGGCGCAGCGGCTCTTCGAGCGGAGCCTGGAAATTCAGCGGGAGACTGGAGAGGGCCATGGACAGGCCGAGAGCCTGCGGTGCCTGGGTGAACTGCTGGGCGAGTCCGGTCAGGTGGAGGACGCCCTGAGTGCCCTGCACAGCGCACGTACTCTGGCCGAGGAGGGGCGGCTCCGCAATGAACTGTGCAAGGTTGATCTGGCATTGTCGCAGCTCTACCGGCAGGCGGGCCGCTTTCCGGAGGCGCTGACCCACCTGGAATGGCATCTCCAGCTCAAGGGGGAACTGTTCAGCGCCGATTCCGACCGGCGGCTCCAGAGTCTGAAAGTGCAGTCCGATCTGGATCAGGCCGAACGCGAACGGCAGGCGGCCCAGCGTCTGAACGCCGAGTTGAGCGAACTGAATGCCAGGCTGGAGGAGACCAACCGTGACCTGCGGGCAGCCCAGGCCCAGACTGCCGAGCTGATGGCCCGCCTTGAGCAGCATGCCAACGAGGACGCGCTGACCGGGCTGCCCAACCGGCGGGCCTTCGACGCGGCCCTGACCGGCGTGTCGCCGTCACAGCAGGTCAGCGTCGTGCTGTGCGACATCGATCACTTCAAGATGGTCAACGACCGCTTCTCGCATCTGATCGGGGATGAGGCGCTGCGCCATGTGGCCGCGTTGCTGCGGGGCCGGTTGCGCCGGGGAGACCTGCTGGCCCGCTACGGCGGCGAGGAGTTTGTGCTGTTGCTGACCGGGGCCAGCGAATCGGCCACCCGGGATGTGTGCGAGGACCTGCGCCGGGCCATCGAGAACCACGACTGGCCCAGCGTGCGCCCCGGCCTGAGTCTGACCGTCAGCCTGGGGGCCGCCGTCGCCCGGCTCAGTCCCACCCTGAGCGTGCAGGACGTGATACAGGCCGCCGACGACGCGCTTTACGCCGCCAAACACGCGGGCCGCAACCGGGTGGATGTGCGGCTGGCCGCGCCATCAGCCGTTTAACGAGGCGTTGCTGAGCGTCCGCTCTCAGACTGCGCTTCCCCCAGTCTCATCACTCCTGGCAACGCCTGCCAGAGCCTGTCTGGTTCAGACTCCACACCCCGTCTCCAGCGGCGTGGGCGTCAATCCGCGTGCGGGCGTCCACTCCTGCACGCTGTAGGACGAACCCTCGTAATAGGCCCCGAACAGGATCAGCTCCATCCTGCCGTCGCCGTTCAGGTCCGCCACGCCCGCCAGCCGGATCATGTTTGCCAGCGGACGCGTCTCGAAGCTGTCATCCGGCTTGAGCGGCGTCTGCGGGGCGATGTCCACGCCCAGTGTGACGGTCAGCACCTGCCCGCGCACCACATGGCGCAGCAGCACGATGGAGTAGTCGCCCGGTTGGCCGATGCCCGGCGGATAGGGGCCACTTCTGCCTGCGAAGTGCGCGGCCTCGATGATCACTTCCTGCGTGCCGTCGCCGTCCAGATCAGTGCGGGTCAGGCCGACGAGTTGCACGATGGGGTTCTTGACGCCGCGTTTAATCAGTTCCGCGCGCACGATCTGGCGGTAGATCGCGTTGCCGGTGGGCAGCGCCGTGACGGGCCGGGGCCGGGCGTTCAGGGCCGCAGCGGTGAAGACTTGAAACTGATTGGAGGAATTCGCGGGTTTGACCGGCACGCCGTAGGCGTCGACGCAAGGTTCGCCGTAGGATTCGGGCAGCCCGCCTGTGACCGGGATGGCTGGACCACCCAGACTGCGGCGGACGTATCGTTCCTGCCCCTTCAGGCGCGGCGCGGCCTCTTTGACCGTCAGCCAGCGTCCGCCCGCCGCCGCGCCCAGCAGTTGCGCCCGGTCACCGTCGCCCGGCGCGTGGATCAGGATGGGAAAGAAGTTGGTGGCTGTGGTGGCCTGACCTCCCGCACCTGTTGCCAGCAAAGCGCCGCCGAGCAGCAGGGTCCGCCGCAGAAAGTGGGTCATGCTCCAGCGTACCCTCTCAGGTGATCTGTTTCACCGTGATCCGGTTGCCCCAGAGATCAGCCAGACTCACGAACTCGCCGCCGTCCTGCACCGCAGGCAGATTGTTCAGATGCGCCCGCAATCCCGCCAGATCGGGGGTCAGCAACTCCACCTCGCCCAGCCCCAGCGCGGGCGTCTGCGGGGCCGTCTGTCCGCGCGTGTGCCACTCGTTGAGTCCGATGTGGTGATGGTAGCCGCCCCACGACATGAACGCGGCGCTGCCCACGTCCGCCATCAGGTCCAGCCCCAGCGTGTCGCGGTAGAACCGGGCGGCGGCCTGGGCATTCCCGACTTTCAAATGAACGTGGCCGATCACAGTTCCGGCGGGCGCTCCACCGTAAGCGGGGGCGTCGGCCAGGGTCTTCAGGTCCAGTCCGGCGCTGCCCAGCACGGCTCCGGCATCCAGCGCCAGGGTGTCCATCCGGAGCTGACCATCCTGAAACGGCCAGGTATCGCGCGGGCGGTCCGCATAGACCTCAATGCCGTTGCCGTCGGGATCGTTCAGGTAAAACGCCTCGCTGACCACGTGATCGCCGCTGCCGATTTGCAGCCCCGATCGCGCCGCGTGCGCCAGCCAGCGCCCCAGATCGGCCCGCGTGGGCAGCAGAAAGGCGGTGTGATACAGCCCCGGACGCGAGACGGGGGCGGGCGGCAAGTCGGCGGCCCGCAGGCGCAGCAGCGGCGTGCCGTGTGCGCCCAGAGTCACCTCCCCGGCAGTCTCGGTTACGACACCCAGGCCCAGGAGCGCCGTGTAAAAGGCCCGCAGGCGCGGCAGATCGGCGGTCAGCAGCGTGACGGGTCCGACGCTGGTGGTGGCAGACAGAATGGGGGAAGTGGTCAGCATGCCTCTATTCTCCGCTCTATGCTTTGAAAAGTCAACCGATTTATAAATTAAGGACTGAATTGAGCGCCGTGCGGGTGTGGCGCAGATAGCCGCTCCCGAACATGTTCACATGCGCCAGCAGTGGATACAGGTTCCACAGGCTGACGCGCTCCTGCCAGCCGGGCGCGGGCGGGAAGGCCTCGGCGTAGGCATCAAACACCCGCTCGGGTACGCTGCCGAACAGGTTTAGCGCGGCCAGGTCGACCTCGCGGTGGCTGTACGCCGCTGCCGGATCGATCAGCGCCGGACCGTTCGCCGTGTACAGCAGGTTGCCGTGCCACAGGTCGCCGTGGACCAGGCTGGGCAGCTCCACCGGAATCAGACCTGACAGACGCGCCCGGAGCGCCTCGAAATTGTCGGTGTCGGCCTCCGACAGATGCTCTGCTGCCAGCCGCACCTGGGGCCACAGGCGGGCGTTCCAGAAAAAATCGGCGGCGCTCCCGGCAGGCGGATTGAACTGCGGCAGCGCCCCAAAGTAGTTGTTTGCCGTGCCGCCGAAGCCGGGGACGCTGACGCCGTGCAGCGCGGCCAGCCCCCGCCCCAGCGCCTCCTGGGCCTGCGGTGTCTCGGCGGCAGGCGGCAGATAGCTCTGGAGCAGATACTGCCAGCCGCCCGGTGTATCCCCGTACGCTAGGACCTCCGGCACGAGCAGCCCGGCGGGACGGCGTGACGCGGCCTCGCGCAGCAGCCCCAGCCCCTGCGCCTCGGTGAAAAAGAGGTGGGGCAGCGCGCGGCGGCTGGCCTTGAGGACAAAAGGGCCACGCCCCGTCTCCAGCCGGTACACGTCGTTAATATCCCCGCCGCTCAGGGGCACGGCCTCCAGCACCGGGCCTCCCAGATGTTGTTCCAGCAGCGGCAGTAGCGAGGGCGCGATGGTGCGGGACATGCGCGCAGTGTGCCATGCGCGTGGGGGGCGGGCCTGGAACGCACAGTGACCTTGCCTCTTTACCTCTACCTGAAGGCAGGCGGCGCTGTGCCCACAGGGGGGATTGAACGGGACCCATCCCAGTGTCCTCCTGCTCGCTGTCTTGTCCAGACCAGCGCCCATGAGGACGCTTGGACGCCCGCTCGAATTTCCAGGTGTTTCCTAATACCTTCCGCCTCACCACTGCCGCAACGGCTGGCGTAGGCTGAGGAAATGCCTGTCACGCACCTGGATCATGTCGCCGTCGCCACCCCCGATCTGGACACCGCCAGCGCCCCGTATCTGGCGCTGGGCCTGCACCCCGAGGGGCCGGACGAGGATGTGGAGACCCAGGGTGTGCGCGTGCGGACCTTTCAGGTGGGCGAGACCCTGATCGAGTTGCTGATGCCCACCCGCCCCGACAGCCCGATTGCCGTGTACCTGGACAGACGCGGACCGGGCCTGCACCACACCGCCTACCGCGTGGCCGATCTGGCCGCCGAGATGTCGCGCTTGCGCGGCCAGGGCGCACGCTTTTTGAGTGACGCGCCCACGCCGGGCCGGGCCGGAACGCGGGTGGCCTTTCTGCATCCCAAATGGGGCGCGGGCACCCTGATCGAGCTGGTGGAACATTCCCACACTCAGGCCGATCTTGATGGGACGGGGGTTTGATCCCGCCCGCCACCGCCTCCCGCTTCCGGGCGGGGTGGTGGTTCATCTCGCTGGGCATCATGGGGGCAATCTGGTGGCTGAGCAGCATGTCCGACACGCCGGGGCCGCCGCTGGCGCATCCGCTGGACTGGGCCGCCCATTTTACCGCGTATCTGGCGCTGGCCTACGCGCTGGGCCGGGCGACGGGACGGCTGGGCGTGGCGCTGCTGATCACGGTGTGGTGGGGCGCGCTGGACGAGGTGCATCAGGCCTTTGTGCCGGGCCGCGACGCGGGCGTCACCGACTGGCTGTTCGATCTGGCCGGAGCGTGGCTCGGCTCCCGGTGGGCGACGCGGCACAGGGGGGCGCGGCAGGACGGGGGAGAGGACGCGGCGAAGCAAGGGTAAACCGTTCGCAATCAGACGTGGTGATGTCCCGCATAGCCCTGCCCCCCTGCGCTTCCGTTCATGTGTGGACGCTGCCAAAAACAAGAATCAATTGACGAGGCCAAAGAGCAGCTTGATCCCGCTCTGGCAACAGCAGTGCTCTACGGTTTTGCCGACGCAGAGCTTGAAAACTCAGGTCTTTCCAGAGGACTGCTCACTGGTGGCAGGGACCATCCATAGTTCTCCCGTCTGCCCCGTCGCAGTTCTGTGAGATTCTGCCCGCTAGGCTGCACTCAGATGATGCGCGCCGTGACCTCTGCCCCGACTTCTGGCCCCCCTGCCGCCAGCCACGCGGATACCCTGAAGGCCGCGCTGGCGCAGCTTGACGGTGTGATTCTGGGCAAGCCGGGGCAGATCCGGCTGGCGGTGGCCTGCCTGCTGGCGCGCGGGCACCTGCTGATCGAGGACCAGCCGGGGGTGGGCAAGACCACGCTGGCCGGGGCGCTGGCCCGCACCTTTGGCCTGGATTTCCGGCGCGTGCAGTTCACCGCCGACCTGCTGCCCGCCGATCTGACCGGCGTGAGCGTGTGGGACGCGCCCAATTCCGCCTTCCGCTTCCACGGGGGGCCGGTATTCAGCGAGGTGCTGCTGGCCGACGAGATCAACCGCGCCACTCCCCGCACCCAGGGCGCGCTGCTGGAGGCGATGGAAGAGCGCCAGGTCAGCGAGGGCGGCGTGACCCGGCCCCTGCCCGATCCCTTTTTTGTGATCGCCACCCAGAACCCGGCGGCCTTCGTGGGCACCTCGCCGCTGCCCGAGGCGCAACTGGACCGCTTTTTAATGACCGTTACGCTGGGCTACCCGGACCCGCGTGCCGAACGCACCCTGCTGGAAACCGGCGGGCGCAGCCACAGCGTGCGTGGTCTGGGGGCTGTACTGAACGCCCCGGCGCTGCTCCAGATGCAGCGCGAGGTGGACGGGATTCACGCCGCCGGCCCATTGCTGGATTACCTGCAAGTGCTGGCCCACGCCACCCGCGAGCATCCGGCGCTCAGTGTTGGCCTCAGCCCCCGCGCGCTGCTGGCCCTGCTGTCTGCCGCGCGGGCCTGGGCTTACCTGGCGGGCCGCCCGATGGTCCTGCCCGAGGACGTGCAGGCCGTGTTCCCCGCGCTGGCTGCCCACCGCCTGACGCTGCGCGGTCCGGGTGTGGAGATGCCGGAACTGCTGGCCCGGCTGCTGGCCGACACGCCGATTCCGTGAGACGGATGGTGAAAAGAGTCTCGCGCCAGTCGGCCTTCTCCGCCCCATGACCACGAATCAGGCCCGGAAGGCTGAACGCCCGGCAGTTCCACCTCTCACCACTCCACGCAGCGCAAGCCCGGCCATGTCCCTGCGCCCCACCCGCTTCGGCCTCGGCTTTCTGCTGCTGGTCACGCTGACCCTGGTGGGCTGTATCAACTACGGCCTGAGCCTGGGCTACGGCCTGACCTTTTTGCTGGGCGGTGTGTGGGTGATGGCGTCCACCGGCGTGGCCCGCGCGGCGAGGCAGATCCGCCTGGGCCTGACACCGCCCGCTGCGGTTCATGTCGGGGGCGAGGCCGTGTTCACGCTGTCGGTCACGGCGACGGTGGCGGGCGCGGTCACGGTGATCCTGAACAGCAGCGCGGGCGACACCCGGACCATCACCCTGCGCGTCTCGGCGGGCGAGGCCCGCACGCTGGCCGTGCCCTTTGCTGCCCGCACGCGCGGCCCGCTGACGCTGACGCCGCGCGGGGCTGCCGCGATGGATTTCCTGGGGCTGTGGGCGGCCAGCCTGGCTGCGCCCGCTCCGGTGAGCGTAAACGTGGCCCCCGCCCCGGAGAAAGCTGCCCCACCCGCGCCCCTGCGGACCGTGCCAGCCCAGGGTGACGGCCACGCCCGCATGCGCGGTGACGAGGAATTTGCTGGCCTGCGCCCGTATGTTCCCGGCGACTCGCCCCGGCAGATTTCCTGGCGGCATGTGGCCCGCACCGGCAATTTGCTGACCCGCGAAACCGACGCCGCGCAGGGCCAGGTGCGCCGGCTGGACTGGACCGACACGGCGGGAGACCCCGAAACCCGCCTCTCCCGGCTGGCCGCCTGGGTGGGGCAACTGGACCGCGCGGGGTTGCCCTTTACGCTCAGGTTGCCCGGCACTGTGCTGGCGGCTGGAAGCGGCGAGGGGCAACGGCTGGCCGCCCTGAATCTGCTGGCGGGAGTCCTGCCCTTTCCCCCGGCTACCCCTCCCACCCGGTTCAAACTGCTGGCCGCCAGCGACACCAACGCCCTGCGGGTCACGTTGCTGGCGCTGGCCTTTACCCTCGCGCCGGGGGTGCTGCGGCAGCCGCTGTGGGACTCGGCGCTGGTGGCGGGCGTGCTGACGTACGGGGTTATCCGTACGCGCCGCAAACTGCCCACAATCCCCACCTGGACGCTGGGGCTGGTGGCGGGAGTAGCGGCGGTGGGCCTGAACGCTGCTTACGGCACGTTGCTGGGCCGTGAGGCCGGGACCGCGCTGCTGGGGCTGCTGGTGGCCCTCAAATCCGCCGAGAGTCACGGACGGCGCGACGGACACCTGCTGGTGATGCTGGGGCTGTTCATCACCAGCACGCACTTTTTCCACAGCCAGGGACTGCTGACCGCCCTGCACGCCGTTTTCGGCGCGGCGCTGCTGCTGGCCGCCGCCTCGCGCTGGACCGCCCCGACGCGCGCAGACCGGGAGGACCAGGCGGACCTGCCCAGCGTCCTGATCCGCAGCGGGGGCCTGCTGGCCTTGGCCGCGCCGCTGGCGCTGACCCTGTTCGTGCTGTTTCCGCGCCCGGAGAGTGCGCTGTGGCAATTGCCGATTCAGGGCGGGGCGAGTACCGGGCTGTCCGACGAGATTCGCGCCGGGGAATACAGCAATCTGGCCCAGAACCGTGCGGTGGCCTTCCGCGCCGATTTCATGGGCGCGCTGCCCTCCCCCGACGAGCGCTACTGGCGTGGCCCGGTCTACGAGGCATACGACGGGCAATCGTGGAGGCAGGTACGGATCGGCGGGCCATCGCCCAGCATCGAACTTCTCTCAGCGGTCCCGGCCTGGACCTACACCCTGACGCTGGAGGCGTCCGGCACCCCCTGGCTGCTGGCGCTGGACGCCCCGCTGGAGCTGCCGGGGGGCGCAGTGCTGACCACCGCGTTTCAGGCCGTGGCCCTGCGCCCGGTCACGGCCCGCCGCCGCGTGAACCTGGAGAGCCGCCCGGCCCGCCTGGGCATCAGCGAGAACCCGGAGCGGCTGCAATTTGACCTGTATATGCCTGCCGGGCAGAGTCCACGCGCCGCCGCGCTAGGAGAGGGCTGGCGGAGTCTGCCGCCCCAGGGGCGCATCGAGGCGGGGCTGGAATATCTGCGTCGGGGCGGGTTTTCCTATACCCTCTCGCCGCCGCTGCTGCCCGCGCAGGACCGGGTGGACGGCTTTTTATTCGGCACCAAGCAGGGCTTTTGCGAACACTACGCGCAGTCCTTCGTCTTCCTGATGCGCGCCGCCGGACTGCCCGCCCGCATCGTCGGCGGCTATCTGGGCGGCGAGCAGAACCCGGATGGCGGCTACCTGATCGTGCGCCAGCAGGACGCGCATGCCTGGGCCGAGGTCTGGGTGCGGGGCCAGGGCTGGCAGCGGGTGGACCCCACCGCCGTGGTGGCCCCCGCCCGCGTCAGTGCCGGGCTGGCCACCGCGCTGACCCAGCCGCAGGCCGCCGCCGCCACCGCGCCTACCGGGCTGAGCCGCCTGGGCCTGCGCCTGGACGCCCTGCAAAGCCGCTGGAACGATCTGGTGGTGGGCTACGACGGCTCTCAGCAGCAGGCGCTGCTCTCGCACGTGGGCCTGGGCGGCGTCGGCTCGGTGCCGTATCTGGCGGTATTGCCACTGCTGCTGGCGCTGGCGCTGCTGCCCGCGCTGTGGTGGCTGCGGCAGGGGCCGGGTCCGCGTGACCCCGCCGCCCGCGCCCTGCATGACCTGACGGCGCGCCTGGGCCTGCCCCGCGCGCCGGGTGAGACTCCCAGCGCCTACGCCGCCCGCGCCGCTCAGACCCGCCCCCACCTGGCCCCCGCGCTGGACGAGGTGGTGCGCGCCTACCACGCGGCCCGCTACGCACCGGGCGATTCAGCGGAGGCCTTGAAATCTCTGGCGGCGGCCACGCGGCGCGTCAGGCGGTGATTTGAGAACTGGCTGGACCTCGCCTGTACACCTGAGTCCAAGACGAAAAACCCCCGTACTGGACGGGGTTTTCTGTTTTTGGTGGCGATGCGCGGACTTGAACCGCGGACCTAACGATTATGAGTCGTTCGCTCTAACCAGCTTCGGGTATTCCTCGTCCCAGACAGCATAAACCAGTTGCCCAGGGAGCGCAAGACCCCCTGAGAGCATACGATCACGGTAAATAGAGAATCGTGAGAAGTGCGTGCTGTACGGTGTTTTGCGGAAAATGGGAGAACCACGCCGGGAATCGTGCGCTGTGGGAAACAGGGGACTGTGTGCTGCGTCCCACCCACCCCCGTGCGTCTGGCACGTATCCTGACGCCGCAGGAGTCAGCCATGCCATCCATCCCCGCCCAGCCCCATCCCTCCGTGATCCGCCGTCTCTACGCCCTGCTGTGGCCGTACCGCGCCACCATCGGGCTGGGCATGCTGCTGCTGGTGGGCAGCGTCGCGGCGGAGCTGTATCCCCCGCTGGTCTGGGGCCGGGTGGTGGACGTGGGTCTGGCCCGGCGCGACTGGAACTTCGTGGCGTGGCAACTGGCCTTGCTGGTGGGCGTCTACGCCTTGCAGCAACTGCTCTCGGCCTTTCAGGGCCTGCTGCTGGAGCGCACTGGGCAACAGCTCACCCTGGACCTGCGCCTGAAGCTGTACGAGAAGCTCGCGGGCCAGTCGGTGGCATACTTTGAGGGCCAGCGCAGCGGCGATCTGCTCGCCCGCGTCACGGCGGACGTGGACGGTATTCAGGACGTGCTGCTGCGCGGCATCAACACCGTGCTGGGCAACGCCCTGCGCTTGACCGGCGTCATCGCCATCTTCATCACGCTGCAACCCCTGCTGGGCGCGGTGGTGGTCCTGCCGATGATCGCCGTGGCCCTGCTGCTGACCCGCTACAACCAGACCGTGTGCCCAGCCTACCGCGCGGCCCGCAACCGGCTGGGAGACCTCTCGGCGACGGTGGCGGACCGGCTCTCGGGCATCCGGGTGATGCAGGGCTTCGCGCGGGAGGGGGCGGAGGCGCGCAAGGTCGCTGCCATCGGGCAGGAGTTGTACGACGAGGGCATGAAGGCGGTGGTGATCCGCAACCGGGCCTTTCCGCTGGTACGCTTCATTGCCAACTTCGGCAACATCCTGATGCTGGGCGGCGGGGTGGTGCTGATTGCGCGCGGCCAGTTCACGCTGGGCGGCCTGCTGGCCTACCGGGGCTACGGGCGCTACTTCTACGGCCCCATCGACGATCTGGTGGGCCTCAACGATCTGCTCCAGCGCGCCGAGGCCAGCGGACGGCGCATCTTCGAGGTGCTGGACGCCCCGGTCACGGTGCTGGAACGCCCGGACGCCCTGCCGTTGCCGCAGCCGGTCATGGGCGAAATCGTCTTCGAGGACGTCACCTTCGGCTACGATCCGGCCCAGCCGGTGCTGCGCGGCCTGAACCTGCGGGTGCGGCCCGGCGAACGGGTGGCGCTGCTGGGCGCGTCGGGCGCGGGCAAGAGTACCCTGATCGGACTGCTGACGCGCGTGTATGACCCCCAGTCGGGCCGCGTGACCCTGGACGGCCACGACGTGCGGGACCTGACCCTGCCCTCGCTGCGCCGCGCCGCCGCCGTGATGCCGCAGGACACCTTCCTGTTCTACGACACCGTGCTGGAAAACGTGCGCTACGCCCGCCCCGACGCCACGCCGCAGGAGGTGGCGCTGGCCTTGCAACGTGCTGGGGCGTCTCCCTTCGTCGCCGCTTTGCCGCAGGGGCTGGACACCATCGTGGGCGAGCGGGGCGTCAAGCTCTCGGGTGGACAGTGCCAGCGTCTTGCCATTGCCCGCGTGCTGCTCGCAGACCCTGCCGTGCTGCTGCTGGACGAACCGACGAGCGCGGTGGACGCCGAGTCCGAGGCATTGATCGTGCGTGCGCTGGAAGAAGCGATGGAGGGGCGCAGCGCCCTGATCGTGACCCACCGGCTGTCGCTGGCCCGCAGCGCGGACCGGGTGGTGGTGCTGGAAGGCGGCGTGATCGTGGAGGACGGCCCGCCTGCCGTACTGCGGGCCAGGAACGGACGCTACGCGGCCTTGGAACGTGCCCAGACGCCTGGCCTGGCTGGCACTCAGGCGCTCGCTTGCGGCCCTTGAGCAGAGGGCAACCAGCCATGCTCCTTGAGATGCTGCCAGGCCAACTCCACCTTCTCCTGGGTCATTAGCTGCCGTTTACGATCCGTCCAGTTGGCAATCTTTGTCAGGGCCTCGTCCGGCGTCTGGGCCTGCTCTTGATGCGCCACCCAGTGGACAGAAGCCAGGAGTTCAAGGCTGAATGGGGTTTCGAAGCCCTCAATCAGTTGCGTCACCCGCTCCAGCGGCTCTTCGATGTCGGGGCAGTCTTCCAATGCCTGCTGAATCTCCTGCGATGTGCCGGGGAGTAGGTGGATGCGGGACGCCCCCTCACCCGTGCCATAGCCCTGAATGTAGTGGCCCTCCATGCGTTCAAGAACATGCCGAACGTTGTTGTCGTAGGGACCGTAATTGTTCTTCTCAAAATTCAGCTTCAGATCGAACCCCGCCGCCTGGAGAAAGTACATCAACTTCTGCGCTTCTGTACGCCCGAGTGTGTACTCCGGCAGCAGGTACTCCCTGAAAAGCCGCAGCATGGCGGCGCTTCCCCGGTTCAGTTTTGGACGCTTGGTCTGTGGCCGCAGGGTTGGTGAGTCAGGGTCTGGATTCTGGGCTGGAGGATACAGCAAGACGCGGACCTCAGGCAGGGCCTTAAAGGCCTGTTCAATCAGAGGCCGCACCTCGTCCCACTCTAGGCCGCCGTTGCCGCATCCCAGTGCTGGGAGAGCCACAGAGCGAAGGTCGCGTTCATGAACCACCCTAATGAGGTCCTCCAACCCGGCTTGCACATAGCTGATGCGGGAGCCGCCGCGCCAGTGCCGTTTGGTGGGGAAGTTGATGATGTAACGCGGCCCAGCTTCAAAGCTGGCCGGGAGTTCAGTGACGAACATCTGTCCCACCACCACTTGCTCCGTCTTGCAAGCCTCCGCATAGACCCGGTAGTTCTCTGGATAGCGCCGCTTGAACTGGAGGGCCACACCCTTGCCCATCACGCCTTTGGTGTTGACGGTATTCACCAGCGCGTCCGCCTGGGCCTCCAGCAAGTTGCCTCGCTGCACCTCAATCATGACTCACCCCCTTGTGCTTGGCTACCAGCAGAATCACACCCTAATAGTACCAGCCTGGGCGTACCCCACCCCAAAGTGTCACCCCGTATTGTTCAAGAAGTTGCTCGACTTCATTCTGCGCGGCCTCGCTCTGCGTGGCGAATCCCAAGAGGACGGACAACGGAGCAGCACCGTGAATCAGGAACTCCGATTGCCGTTTGCGCCGCTGCTCGTCGCCATTCCATCCAGCGGCCCGGATGACCCGCCAGTCTAGGTGGACGAGGTCAGCCTTATTGTCGAAGTACCTTACGTCAACCCGCATCTCCGCGTGACCATCCGTAAAGGCGAAGGGGAGGCTAAGCGCTGCTACATTCTCCACAGAACTGACCAGGTACACCAGCCGTTTTTGCACCACCGTCCCATCGGCCCGGTCCTGTTTGAAGATGCGGTGGATCATCGGTGATTTAGGAGTGAAATAAAACGGAACGTAGTCGTGCAGCACACCCCCAGGCCCCGCCTCCACCTTCCGCCTTGCGCGGCGGCCCTGAATCCCACCATCCGAGATATCCACACTGGGGCTGGCCCTCGATTTACAGACTAGCCCTCCGGACGTCAGGATCGCTGGGAGGTTTTCCAGGGCTGTGAAGTGGTAGATCAGGCACGGCGACGGGAGCTGAAACAGGCGGGTCAAGCCTCCACCTCATGCTGCCTGAACAGGAGGCGACTCAAACCAGGTGAGGCCGTGCCGCCGTAGTCCTGCGAGGGGGCAGCTTCTGACGCTTTGCAACGGGTCTGCTATCCCATCAGGTGAGGGCTTGTGATGGCTGGAAGGCATGCACTCAGAGTACAGGGCGGCAGCCGCCTCAAGCCCGCCCGAATACACCTGTCGGTGGATTGCGACACGAGCCGTTGCGGCTTACCCTGGTCTGGTCTGGCCAGACGCTGCATAAAAAGTGACATCTTATCGACAGCACCCCATCGGAAATACGTCAAGGTAGTCCTTAATGGACGGAGAGAGCCAATCCTAGCCGGACCACGGATAACAAGCTCCGCGCTTGCCGCAGTGGTGAGGGGGTTGCCTCCTCTCTTGCCCTACGCATAGACATTCGTTCCCCGATCCGCGTAAGACTCGTACACATGCGCGTAGATGGTCTTGAGCAGCGCGTCGAGTTCACCAGGTTCTGCGCCCAGGGCACGCAGCTCGTCCCGGATGGCCTTGCGGACCCGAGCTCTGGTCTGCTGCTTCTTGCGCCAGTCAATGACCAGGGCGCTAGTTTTGAGCTTCTCGAGCAGATGCTTCGCCATGGCTTTGACGGCCTTCTCCTCGCGCTTGCTGAGATCCGGGTCCCCCTGGGCCACCAGGTCAAAGATCGCCAGCTCCGCCTCGCTCAGGCCCTCGCGGGCGGCACGCTGCCCCTCTGCATCAAGTTCCTGGCCGAACTGCAAGAGTTCCTGGAAGAACGCCTCGATGTTCGCCGCGCCGCCGTTGTAGTCCTCGATCATGGCCCGTAGCTTCTCGCCGAAGTTCACGCGGGTCTTGTTCAGGCGCGTGAGCTGGTCAACGCGGCCCGTGAGCATGGCCCTGAGCTTCTCGGCCTCGGTCCGCTTGTGTGGGCTGGTCTGGAACGCCCCGGCGAGTTGGTCAAAGTCGATCCGGCTGAGGTCGAGCTTGGGGCCGTCTTCGCGCACCCGATAGCGCTGGGCGATGACCGACTCGTCGAGCAGCTCCTCCACCTGGTTCATGACGCCCTGCTCCGGGGCCACCAGCCCGCCAGTGACGACAAGCAGCATCTCGGCCAGCACGACGTACAGCGCGCGTTCAACGGTCAGGGTCTGGGCCGCCGCGTCAGGGAGTACCGCCTTGTACAGTCGGTCGATGACGGAGGCCGTGTCGAGGTACCGCTTGCGGGTCTCTTCGGACTCCAGCAGGGCGTCGCGGGCGTCTGCAAGGAGTTGCAGCCGATCAAAGCCGTGTGCGTCGAGCAGGGCGTCGGGATCAATGCCACGCGGGGTCAGGAAGGCCCGCATGCTGACCACCTGGGCCTGAAGGTGGGCGAGCAGCTCCGCCTTGGGCTGCACGGGCGAGTCGTTCCCGCCGCTGCCGCCCCCGTAGATGGCCAGGGCCCGTTGCAGGTCACGGAACACCCCGATGTAATCGACGATCAGGCCGCTGACCTTCTGCTCCCAGACCCGGTTGGCGCGGGCGATGGTCTGCATCAGCGTGTGGTTGCGCATGGGCTTGTCGAGGTAGATGGTGCTGACGCTCGGCGCGTCGAAGCCGGTCATCCACATGGCGCAGACGAAGACGATGCGGAGTTTGTCCTGTGGAGCCTTGAACTTCGTCTCGAGGTCCTCTTCCACCATCCGTTTGCGGTGGGGTTTGATGTCCACACCCTTCGCGGCGAAGTCGGCGATCTCATTCTGTGCCTGCGAAACCACCACCGCCATGTCGGTCTCGCGCATGAAGGTCTGGCGGGCTAGCAGCGCGTCGCGGGCGTCACCGGTCGCGTGGGTCAGCTCCGCGTCCAGGCGGGTGATCTCGCCCTTCCAGTGGCGCTGCACCTTGTCGTACATGCGCACCGCCGTGAGCTTGTCGAGGCTGACCACCATGGCCTTGCCGAACTGAAGGCGGCCCATGAAGTGCGCCACGATGTCCCTCGCCAGTTCTTCCAGGCGGCTGTCGCGGGTGATGAGCTGGTACTGCCGTCCGAACGCCCGGGCCAGGGACTGCTCGGCCTCGTCGTCCACGGACGCGGCGTCAAGCAGCCCCTCCATGTCCGCCTGGAAGTCTTCATTGGCGAGTTCCAGCTCAGGCGTGCGGTTCTCGTAGTACAGCGGGACGGTGGCGTTGTCCTCGACGGCGTCGCGGAAGTTGTAGACCGACACGTAATCCCCGAACACCTCGCGGGTCTTCTCCTCGCCTGCCATCAGCGGCGTGCCGGTGAAGCCGATAAAGGACGCGTTCGGCAGCGCCAGGCGCATGTTCCCGGCAAAGACGTCGTACTGGCTGCGGTGCGCCTCGTCGGTCATGACAATCACGTCGTCCCGCCCCGTCAGCGTGGGGTACACCTCGGTCTCGCCTGTGTCCCTGTCCTTGCCGGTGCGGAACTTCTGGATCAGGGTAAACAGGTAACGGTGATCTTCTTGCAGCAGCGCCTTGAGGTCCGCCCCGCTGTCTGCACGGACCTGATCCTCGGGCTCGCTGACCGCCCCAGTGCGGGCGAAGGTGGCGTAGATCTGGCTGTCCAGCTCGTTGCGGTCCGTGACCACCACGAAGCTCCAGTTGCCAGGTACCCGGCGCAGGACCTTCTGGGCGAAGAAGACCATGCTGAAGCTCTTGCCGGACCCCTGGGTGTGCCAGAACACCCCCAGCTTGCCCCGATTGGCCTTGGCCTCCGTCAGGGCGAGCAGGGCGTTGTTCACCCCCAGGTACTGGTGGTTCTTGGCCAGGATCTTCAGGGTCTGGCCGTCACCCTCGGAGTACAGGATGAAGTTCTCCACCAGATCGAGTAGCCGTTCCGGCTGGCACATGCCCCTGAGCATGGTCTCCAGACCGGGCCGCTTGGGTTCGTTCTCGCGCTCGACTTTCTTCCAGTCGACGAAGTGTTCCCAGCCCGCCGTCAGGCTGCCTACACGGGCATCGAGGCCGTTGGAGACGATGATGAAGGCGTTCGGGATGAACAGTTGCGGCAGCGTGTCGCGGTAGTCGCGCAGGTTGTCGGTGTAGCCGTCCTCCAGGTTTTTGTGTGCAGCCTTCAACTCGATCAGGACCAGCGGCAGGCCGTTCACGAAGCCGATCACGTCCGGGCGGCGCAGGTACAGGCCGTCTGGGCTGGTGATCCAGAGTTGCTGAACGGCCAAGAAGCGGTTGTTTGCAGGTGTCTCCCAGTCGATCACCCGCACGCGCTCGTTGGTCTGCTCGCCGTCCACTCCCTC
Organism: Deinococcus frigens DSM 12807; assembly: GCF_000701425.1. Classification (GTDB taxonomy): domain Bacteria; phylum Deinococcota; class Deinococci; order Deinococcales; family Deinococcaceae; genus Deinococcus; species Deinococcus frigens. The sequence continues at coordinate 48,405 of NZ_JNIW01000004.1, forward strand.
GAAGGTGACGGGGACGCCCCCCTTGAGCAGCTCGTACAGCTCGCGGTTGGCCCGGATCAGGGTGGTGTCGAAGCGTTCGAGGGTAAGAACTTCCAGTGCCTGACGCAGCGCCTGTTCAGGCAGGTCTGGATTCAGGCTCCGCAGAGCCTCCAGGAGTTCGCGCTCCAGGATCACCCCTCGGCGGCTGTCGCGGCCCAGCAGGCTCTCCGGGCCGAAGTCCTCGTCCATCGCGTTCACCGTCTTCCAGCCGAGCTGCCCGAGCAGGTGCATGGCGGTCTTCTCCACTAGGGTGTCCTCGCTGAAGTTATGCACGGTTGGCGTTCACCGTCTGCTCGATCAGGGGGCGCAAGTCGTGAAGTTCGCCGGGATCGGAGAAGGTGCCTATAAAATGATCCGTAGGCCAGCCGACAATTGGATCGCTTGGCATGGCCTTTCCAGCGCCAGACGGATTGTCGAGAGAACCGTAGGAGTGGCGCAGCAGAAGATGGACCCTCTCCCGGTCGATGTACACGCGTCCAATGTCCTGCCCACCCACCACGTAACGCTCAGAGGTTTTGGTGGGCTGCACGGTGAGGTCTCCGGCAAGGTCCTGGAAAGCCTCCCGGAGGCCCCGCATGAACTGGCGCACGTTGGCGGCACGGTAGGGAATCTCCTGAACGAACTGGGCGTGTACCGCCCGGATCAGGGGAAGCGCCCGCGCCACATCATCCCCAGACCGGAGATGCAGCGCGCGGCGCTCCTTGCTGCGTGGTTCCCAGCCCTCGAAGAGGGTGTCCGGCAGGATGTCGGAGTCAAGGGGGCGCACCTCAATCACCACGTGACCCTCCCGCAGCAGGCCGGTGAATTCAACAGGCTGCCCATAGCCGATGTAGGTCTGGGTGGCATTGCGCTCCAGGGTAGGGCTGACCTGGAGTAAGACCTGCTCAAGCGTGGCGAGGGCTGCCCTGGGACCAGCCTCAAGCGCATCGATGGCTTCCTGGAGGCTTTGCGTCGGCATGGGAGCCGTCACCACTTCCGGCAGCTTCGCCCAGGCGATCAGCAGCACCGGCCAGATTGCCTCCAGATCAGCCAGATCGGCAACCGGGCGTTTCCACCAGCCCTTCTCCTGGCCTTTGTGCCAACCCGGCCTGTCGTCCGGCGATTCCCCCAGCAGGGCCCAGACGTTCACGCTGGAGTCGTCGGTGGACAGGGTGAGGGCGTAGCGGCGGCCCTTGCGGTAGTTGATCTCCCGGCCCATCACCATGCGGTTGACGCCGGGAAGTTCAAGGGCGCGCCGGTCGAACGCTGTCGCCACTTCGGTCAGCGGAGTCGGCAGGGCCATCAGCCGCTCCCAGGGGTCACGTGCCGCCGGACGCCGCCCCTCAGCGCGCAGGCCCTCCAACTCGGCAGGGGTGAATGTGGGGAGCGGCCAGAGCTTCAAGGCAAGCCCAGCCAGGCGGTCCGCGCGGCTCTGAATGCTCACCTCGTTCCAGCAAGGCTCCTGCGCGATCTCCTGGGTCATCAGCAGGCGACTGAAGGTGTAGCCCTTTGGCAGGGTGGACGTGGCGGTGTCGCCGTCCCTGACGGGCAGGGCTTTCTTGACTTCAAAGGGGCGATCACCGAGTTCGCTGTTGTAACCGGTCAGGGTCAGGTTGCCGAGGGTATCTACCAGCCGCTCCTGCACCTCAGCCCAGTCCGCACCCAGCATCTCGCGCCACGCTTCGCTAATGTTGCGGTTTTGCGGCATGACATGCTCGATGGTCAGGTCATCGGTGACCACCAGCTCCTTCGGACTCATGGCCCGCTCCAGGCGCACGAGAACGTGTTTGCAGACGTCCAGGGTGTACAGGTTGACGGTATGGAGCTTCTCGGTGAACACGTCGTCGGCTGGAAAGCCACTGCGGTTGCGGTCCTGGAAGCGCATCAGGGCACGCTCCACCGAGCGGAGGTAGGCAGCGCTGCCCTGATCCCGCACGAGTTCGCGGCCCGCGCTGGCAAACAGCTTGTTCAGGGGGGCGCTGCGGAACTCGCTCACCGCTCGGCGCACCAGGATCGACTCCACCGTCCGCAGGGCCGACACGAGGTCTTGGGTTGTGACAGGGCCCTTGCCGTGGTCTTCCAGCAGCTCCAGCACGAACGGCGAGATCACACGCACCCGCACGCTCAGCAGGTCTTGCAAGGCCAGACGCAGGTGAGGGTCGAGCAGGGAATCGGCGGACCGCTCGGGATGCAGCATCTGTGCGTAGTGCTGCGCCATGCGGCGGAGATCTGCCACTAGCGGCTGCACACCCGGATCAGCCAGGCCCTCACGGTAGGTCTTGAACGCTTCGTACACCTTTTCTCGGTCCACCAGCGAGCGCATCCTGACGGTCAGGAAGTCGCGCATGAAGCGGTTGAAGGTGTCCGGGCTGCTGCCCTCGAACAGCGCTTCCAGGGGCAGCCAGTACGTGCGGCTCAGCTCGTCCTGCTCATCCTGCTCCAGGCCCATCAGCACGTTGTTACGGATCAGGTCAGCGGGGGTCAGGTCCTTGCCGGTGCTGTTCAGGCTCTCGAAGATCAACTGGGGGTCGTCGCGGCCCTCTTGCAGCACGACGGCCACCACCTCCAGCTTCCGGAGGCCGGTCAGCACATCCCGCACGTTGACACCTGCATCCTGAAACCGGGCACGGAAGAAGTCCCGGCCCGCCAGCAACTCCTTCGAGAGTTTGTCTGGCTGGGGGCCATCCCCGATCAGGTGCTTGAAGGTGTCACGGTCCACATGGGTTGGCAGCAGCTTGAAGCGCGACTCGCCGCTCAGGTCTTCGTTGAGCAGGTACAGTTCCCGCCACTTCACCGCCCGGATGCGCTCGGTGTCGCCCGTGCTGCCGTCGGGGAGTTCCAGATCCCCATGTTTTTCCAGTTCTTGTACCAGGGCGGCAATGATCAGGGTCAGGGTGGTCAGGCGCTGCTGGCCGTCGATCAGGCGGGCACGGCGAAGTCCAGCACCGCCCATACGGACCGACGGCTGGGTGTACACCACCGATCCCACGAAGTGTTTGCGTCGGCTGACGTCCCGGCCCGCCTTCAGCACGTCGTTCCAGAGCTGCTGGCGGTCTGCGTCCTGCCACGAGTAAGGCCGCTGGTAGAGGGGAACCTCGAACTGCTGGCTGCCGGACAGGAGACCCAGCAACTCGTGCATCTCCGCGTTCATGCCACTGCCTCCGCTTCAGTCACCATGTCTTTAGCCGCGCCCCGGATGTCCAGGTTCGACACGTCCAGCTCGCCCGACACCAGCCGGGGCAGCAGCAGATCGCGGGTGCGGCGGAGGTTGGTGTTGCGACGTTCTAAGTTTACGACAGCACCCCTCAGAGGCCGCACGCGCTCTCCGAAGTCATTTTGGAGGGCAAGGTCTGGACGCAGGAGATGAGTACTGCTTACACGCTCACGTCCGAGTTCAGTTTGACCTGTCGCCCCTACACCAAGTCCTTCAAAGTGCGACTGCATATTGAGCAATGCCAAGCCGAAGAAGTCCAAGTCGACTTTGTCGAGATCTGGACGCACGATGGTTACATGGGAATCCACCGTGCAGTCAGTCAGCTCCTCATACACCTGTGCAACACGGCCTAAAGTTCCTATACCCGTGGAATTGATGAGTACGTCGCCGAAGCCAACCTGCTTCATCACCGGAACCTTGCCCAAATGTCGCCGTGCAGGCTGGAGCGAGAGCCGTTGATCACGTATGCATTTCTGATTGATCACCAGGCTTAACGAGTCTTCGTTGTACTTGGGGGCGATGCCGCGCGTCACCAGTGGTGCCACGTCACTTATAGACGCAAGCTTCCACCCCTTCGGCCTGCGCCCCTGCTCGTCTTCCACGAACACGACGAGTTCGTGGCCGGGGTAGCGGTACTCCACGAACCACTCGCGGTACAGGGCGCGGGCCATGTCCTCCAGCACCCGCACCCGCCGCGTGTTGTTCTCGATCAGGTCATCGTAGGCCGAGAGGATGGCCGCGATCTTACGCTGGGTGGGGAGGGGGGGAAGAGGTACGTCAACTTTTCGCAACTCGCTTTGCTTAATGCCTGCTACCGTTGTACCCGTAGCCCTAGCCTTCAAACCTGCTTGCATGAATGGAGCTTTGAGAGCTTGAAAGAAAAAGTCTTGATCTATAAGTGCAGGATTGCCTCTGAGGAGAATGACTCGTTGGGCGAGTGCAATTTTCTCAGAGGTGCGCAGTTGAGCAACCTCACCCAATGGAGCTTCGGTAGTTATGAGAATGTCATGCTGCTGCGGCAAGCCTCGGCGCATCCATGAGTCATAGTTATCTGATGCTATATATTCGTGGTTTTCTTCAAGAATTCGTCCATCTTTAATTACTTTGGCAGTGATCAGCTTGATACCAGAAGTTGTTTTCTCGGGTGTCTTGCCCCGATAGTCAATTAGACGCTCAACAACATTCTCAATGGATATGGTGGGCCACTGATTCACGTGTTCGCCTCGGCGCCAAGCAGCGCCGCCACGTTCTCGCCGATCCGCTCTTCCAACTCGTGCGCCTCGGCGGTCAGCACCTCCAGCTCCTCGTTCAGTTCGCCCAGACGCACACTGAAGTCGAAGTCGTCGGCAGCACGGGCCGTAACGCCTACATAACGGCCTGGGTTCAGGCTCCAGCCCTGTGTCTCAATCTCGGCACGGGTGGCCACCTTGCACAGCCCCGGAACGTCGCGGTAAGCGCCGTCCGGGAACAGCTCGTCGAACCGGTCGTTGCTGCCGTGCTTGAACTCCGGGGCCTCGCCCCGGTACAGGTTGGCGATGTTGGCGAGAAGTTCCACTTGCTCGTCGGTCATCTCACGGATGGCCTTGGTCACTTGCCGGAAGGTGTGGCGTGCATCGATGAACAGCACCGTGTCCTCGCGGGCGCTGCCGCGCTTACCGTTGTCGTAGAACCAGACGGTGGCGGGCAGGGTGACGGTGTAAAATAGGTTGCTGCTGGCCGCGAGCATGATGTCCACGTTGCCGCTCTGGATCATCTTCTGGCGGATCATCTGCTCGCTGCCGCGTGCGTCGCTGGCACTGTTCGCCATGACCACCCCGGCGCGGCCCGTGGCGTTCAGGCTGCTGCTGATGTACTGAAGCCACAGGTAGTTGCCGTTGTCGGTGCTGGGCGTGCCGTATGGCAGTCGGGGATCGGAGGCGATGTCGTCCTTCTTGATGCCCTTGACGTTGAAGGGCGGGTTGGCGAGGGCGAAGTCGAACTTGCCCCGGCTGCCGTGGATGTCCTCGTAGAAAGTGTTGCCCTGCTTGATGTCGCCGCTCAGGCCATGTACCGCGAGGTTCATACGGGCGAGGCGGACGGTCTCGGCGGTCTTCTCCTGCCCAAAGACGCTCAGCTCGTCGGTAGGGTTCTTCTTATGCTCGGTGACGAAGCGGGCCGACTGGACGAACATGCCGCCCGAGCCGCACGCCGGATCGTAGATGCGCCCGTGGAACGGCTCCATGATCTCCACCATCAGCTTGACCAGGCTGGTGGGCGTGTAGAACTCGCCGCCCTTACTTCCTTCATTGCGGGCGAACTCGCCCAGGAAGTACTCGTAGACCTTGCCGAAGGCGTCACCTTCCAGGCCAGCGGCGATCTCACCGAAGTTGAACGCCTTGAGCAGCGGCGCAAGCACGCTGTTGTCCAGGCGGTTGTAAATCTTGGGCAGCACGTCCTTCAGGTCCTCGTTCTCGGTCTCCACGGCCTTCATGGCGTCGTTGATGGCCTGTCCCAGGTTGGCGCTGCCCGGCAGGGCCAGCAGGCGGCGGTAGCGGGCCTGCTCGGGCAGGTACATGACGCCCTCGGCCTGGAAGTCCATCGGCTCGGCGTCCGCCCCCAGCGTGGCCTGCGCCTGCTCGAAGCGGTGATCGGCATACGCGAGGAAGATCAGGCCCAGCACCGGGGTGCTGTATTCGTGGCTGCGGAGCTTGCTGTTGGCGCGCAGGTTGTCGGCGGCGGCCCACAGGCGACGCTCGACTTCGGTGCTGTTGGAGGTCATGTATTGCTCATGATACGGGCTGGCCGCGAGGCGCGTGACTGTGGATGCTAGCCCCCGCTTGATGGTGCGGCCCCTGTGGGCGTACCAGACTTGTCCTGAGTCTTCCCTCGCACAGAGACACTTGCCCAGCGACACCCCACAACGTCAGACCCGGCGCATCAGCAACGGCGACGCAGTGACCAAGCTGCACCGCCTGCTTGACACCCTGCGGCCCGGCGACGTGCTGGTGGTCTGGAAGCTGGACCGCCTGAGCCGCAGCCTGAAGGACCTGCTGACGCTGCTCGAGCGGCTTGACGGCCTGGACGTGGGCTTCCGCTCCCTGACCGAGCACATCGACACCACCACGCCCGCCGGACGCATGCTGCTCCAGATGCTCGGAGCCTTCGCGGAGTTCGAGCGGGAGATGGTCTGGGAGCGCACCCGCGAAGGTCTGGCGGCGGCGCGGGCCGACGGACGGGTTGGAGGACGCAAGCCCAAGCTCTCGCAGACCCAGCGCGACGAACTGGTGCGCGGCGTGCGAGAGGAGCGCTACACGATGGCGCAGGCCGCCCGGCTGTTCGGCGTCCACCCGGCCACCGTGAGCCGACTGATGTCGCAGGTGCATGTCGCCGAGACTGCGCGAGGTTCGTGACCCGCCTCATGCGCTGATCACCATGCCGTTGGTTTCCAGAACGTGTTCAAGGCGGAAGAGCAGGCGGTCCGTGACACCGATCTCGGGGAAGCGGCGCACAGGGACGATGAAGGCCGCCATGTACTTGCCGTCGTCCAGGGCATGCAGCACCCGGACCCAGGCCACTTCAGAGCGCAGGTCCGCCCCGAAGACGTCCTCGACGAGCAGGCTGACGTGCATGCCCGGCGCGAGGTGGCGCTGGTGCCGGTGGACGGCGCGGAAGGTGTAGTCGGTGTCTTGCTCGAGTTCTTCGATGCTGAGTCGTGGTGTGTTCATGGTGTTCTCCTTGAGTGAATGAGATCCACGTTGTGTGACCTCTCGGCGAAGTTCTTGCCGTGTTCGTCGTAGCGGGCAGGGCAATGCAGGAAGCTGGTGCGCTTCGCGTGGGGGCGGGGAGTAGGGGGGAGTCCTTACAACCTTGTCGTGGCCCAGTTGCGGGGCGACGCTGGGAGAACTGGATGGGAACGGCGTCGAAGAGAGGCCGAAGCCTCAGTGTTTTTCTTCCGGTCCAGACAATGGGGGATTGGGTTCATCAGGATGTACCTGAGGTTGTGGTCATTGTTGACGCTGGGCTTTTGACGTGGAAGGCGACCTTTCCCAGGCGGCGCTGAACACGGCAAGCACTTCGGTGAGGAGTGTTGACGGATGCAGGGCGAGCCGCGCAGGTGCCCCCGGAGTAGGGGGGGTGGCAGCGGTCCCAGGCAGGCGCGCCTCACTCCTGCATCGACGTAGATTTTTGTCCGGCGAACCGGCTTGAGGTGCTTTTGGGTGCTTTATGTAGAGTGCGAGGCTGGGCAGACGCACGCCCCTGAACCCCGTAGAGGTCTTGCTTGCAGGCGTGTGTCGTGGTGTGTGGTGTCTGCCGCACCGCGAGTCCCTGGACAGGCGCACCTCACCCGGACCAACGCGGACGTCTCGCTGGCAGGCCGACTTGAGGTGCCGTTGGGTGCCTCACGCAGAGTGCGGTGCTGGACAGACGCGGCTCAGATCCCGTAGCGCAGGGTCTGGGTCTCACTACCGAACTGCTTGGCGTGACCGAGGAACACCAGTGTGTCCAGCACCTCCTCGACGGACGCAGCGCGCGCCCCCTTAAACAGCGCGGTCACCTGAGCGGACGTGAGCGGCTGAGGCGCGGTCTGGAGCGCGTGCTGCACGGCTACCGCACGGTCCATGAGCTTGGCGGGGAAGGACGGCACGGCAGCGACACGCACGGCCAGCGTCCCCGCACCCATGTCGAGATCGCGCATGGCGGTCCCCTTAGGGTCCTGATACTCGGGGCGCAGGTACAACACCGTCCCCTGTCGTTCTTGCTGGTGACGTGCGGCGTTGAGCGCGGTGAGCTGGGTCAGCACCTGCTGGTCACTGAGGACACCCGTCCAGCCGTACGCGGCTTGCACCAACGCGTCGAGTTCGTCGTGCAGCAGCCCCAGGGTGGTGACGAGGCCGTCGTCGTGAATGGTCTGCTCCTTGACGGTGAGCGTCTCACCCGCGCGCAGCGTCTCAGGCACGTTGCAGATAGCCACACCTTCATATGTCCGTATGTCGCAATGCGCTCACCCGCGTGCGATCTCTGTCAGCGCCGGACCAGTACCGTGCACCACGGCATGACGCTCACCCTTCCTCCACCTCCCGCACCTGCCAGTCCCACCACCCTCTCTCCATTCAGTCGCGCCGAAGCCTCCAGAGTGCTGAGCGCAGCCAAGCTGGGTGAGGTGCATGTGGTGGTGGCCGCGCCTGGTCAGGGCAAGAGCATGTTCATGCGTGAAGAGATCGCTGACCGGATCAAAGCGGGCACGCTTTCGAGGGTCTTGTGGGCCGTGCACGCCATCAAGAAAGCGGACTCGCTGGGCCGGGAGGCTGAAGACGCCTTCAAAGCCCTGGGGGTGGACTGCGAGATCATCCGGCCCCACAAGCACTTCTCGTCCAACACCAAAGCGTTCCAGCGTCAGTTCGACTGGCCGCGAACTCCCGCCGTCCGCATCATCAGCCACGCCCGGCTACCCATGATCTTCGGGGGAGGCGGTGGACTGTCCACGCGGCTGGCTGGTGCGGACCTGCTGGTGATCGACGAGGACCCCAGCAGCGGTGTGCTGCTGGCCTCGCCCACTGACCCATACGCGCCGAGGGCCTGGAACGAGGACGGCCAGGAACCGGCAGACCTGCGCCTGAACACCCTGGCGGCCAGCGGGGACCCGGTTTGCGTGGCGCTGGCAGATGTCGCAGACCGGGCGGCGATCAGCGCGATCAGCAGCGCGGCCAGCGGCACAGTGAGCGGCGCAGTCACCACCTTCGCCTCGCCCAACAACTACGCCAGCGCCCACGGTCTGACCGGCACGCTGCTGTGGCCGGAGCTGGCCCGGTTGCATCCCGTCAACACCTCCGGTCTGGAGGGCGCGCTGGTGGCCGTCCACGTCCGCCCCGAGGAGGCCGTCCTGATCGCCGTGGCGCTGACCGAGGACGCCGCGCGCGCCGCTGCGGGTGGTCCTGAGCGCCTGCGCTTCGGCGTGCTGTGGCCTGGCAAGACGGATCTCACCGGACCTGCCCTGCTGAGGTACAACCTGCGACGCCCGCTGAACTTCAACCTGCCCGTCGTCGTTCTTGATGGCTACGCCGACGAGGCGTACTACACCACCCTGTTCGCCGAGCAGTCCGTCACGTTCCACGGGTACGATCCCGGTCTCCTGCTCGATGTCGAGTGCTTTCAGGGCCTGGCACTCGATCCGATGCACGAGAGCACCATCAAAGCGCTCGAGAACCGCACACAGATCGCCGAGGAACTGGCTAGGCAGGCGGCACCCACTGGACGGCCACAGCTCATGATCGCCAGCAAGAAGTTCTGGAAGGCGCGCAGCCTGCTGAGGTGGTGCGGTCTGGTCGAGGTGGCCTATCACCGCGTGGGCAAGCCCGAACCCAAACGCATGCACTGGCACGCTGGGCGCGGCCTGAACACCTACGCCGGGCGCGACGTGTACGCGCTGAACGCGGGACGGCTGAGCCGCATGCATCGGCACCACACCCTCTCGGCTGTCTTCCCGGATCAGCCCCTTGAGCGTAAGCGGCTGCACGTCCACGCCGAGGGCAGCGAGCTGCTCCAGATGCTCAACCGAGGCCGCCAGCCCAGGTACGCACCGCCGCTCGTCCGCCCCCGGATCGTCGTGGGGCAGAGCCAGGAGGACGTCCGCGAGTTGCTGGGACCACTGATCAGTCGAGTAGCGCTGCGGGACTACGCGCCCAGTTTGCTGTTCACGCGTCGCAGCCACAACGCCCGCTGGCGCGACATGACGGCGGCGCTCGCCGGGGAGTTGCTGGACTCGGGCCACTTCCCGAACGGGCTGACTGCCACGCTGCTCAAGGGGCTGCCCAAGAACGGCTCGTCCTCGGCGGGGAGTCTCAAGGCGTGGTCTGCACTGTTGAAGTTTACCAGGACTTGCCCCGTCGGCAGCCACCTTCACAGCGCCTACCACGACTCGGGAAGCTGGCAGTACGACGACGTCATGAACGGCGGTGCTTCCAGTGACGACGGGATGCTCGACGACGCGATGGCCGCCGTGGGACTGACGAAGGTTGCGGGCAAGCCCAAGGTGTACCTGAAGCCCGGCGCGACGAAGGAGCAGGTCTCGCACGACTGCGCAGAGTTCGTGAAGGCGCACCAGACGAAGGGGGTTGCTGGTCAACTCCCGTAGTGAACCGGATGCCCAGCGAATGGATGAGACGCACGGCAGCACCCACCTTCCTGAGCAGCGCCACCCACATGGACACCCCCGAAGGCAAAGACGCTGGCCCAGCGCACGAGGGGCTGACAGGGATGGGACATCATCTGACGCGATCTGATCGGTGCGGCAGATCAGGGGAGAGTGCCCACCCCTCCATCAACGGGCGCGCGAGTAGGTTGCTGCCGGCCACAGGAGGGTTCGAGTCCCCCCGCCCACCACCACAGCGAGGAGGCCAGAGGCGCGGTTGTCGCTCCTGGCCGCTTTTTCAGGGCGATCAAGGTCGTGACGTGGGGATGGAGTGCGTAACACAGGGCAGCGTTCTGGGGCAGAAAGGCAGGAAGATGCCAGGCCACCGCGATGTCACTGAAGTTCTTGCCGTGTTGCACCCGGACGCCCCAGGCATGTCCCAGGGCCGGTGGGAGTGGGAAGACGGAGAGCAGCAGCGCGCACAGAAGCAGCCAAGCAGTCCCGAACTCCTCGGAACTCACACGGGTCTGCCCTAGGTGCGGCCTGCGGCCTTGTCGAGTGAGTCGCCCAAGGAAGCCTCGGGCCATCATCCCCAACCTGCCGCTGCTGCGTGCGCGCCGCACGCGCGGCACCCAAGCCGAAGGCGCGGGAGGACACAGCCACGCGCACACGCAACGGTCCGCTGCATCGGCTTGCGAAGGGGGTTGCTCGTCAACCCGGGGTGACCTGAGACTTGGATTCCGTTGGTAAAGTCAGTCGCAGTTCCTGAAAACTCGCAAAATGGAGCCCATGACGCCTAGAACACCTGAGTGGAGTCCCAGACCAGTCTGTTCGGCGGGTCATGCAGCCTTTCCAAAGCGAAGCCTCTCTCGCGGAACTGTCGATTTTACCAACGGAATCGACTTGGAACCAAAACCTGCGTTAAGGAATTCGGTTGAGGTCTTCATCCAGTGAGGCTGGGTCACGTCGTGGCCTGAACATCATCCCCAGGGAGTGGGTGCCTCTTGACATCTGCGCAGATGAGGAGAGTAATAGGAGCAAATCTCACAGAGAAAGGAGACCTTATGGAGCCGAAGTTTCTCATTCCTGGTAATGGACACCCCCTCAACGTTCTTGGCGATCACATGACGGTGAGGCTCACTGGAGAGGAGACAGGGGGCCGCTTCACGCTGGTCGAGCAGACCAACGAGCCGGGTACGGGCATCCCCATGCATCTGCATGAGAATGAAGATGAACTCTTCCATATCATCGACGGACAGATGAAATTCACAGTCGGAACCCAAACCACGACGGCCACGGCGGGGACCACCGTGTTCTTGCCCAGGAAGATCCCTCACAACTGGATGGTTGTCGGGGAGACGCCTGCGAGGACACTGCTTTCAGTCTTTCCGGCTGGAGCGGAAAAAATGTGGCAGGAACTCAGCGCCCTGCCCGCCGGGCCTCCAGACATGCAGCGGGTGGCTGAGATCTGCGCCCGACATGGTGTCAGGTTTCTCCCGCCCTCTGATTAAGCTCTTACTTGGAGGGCTGAGCCAGCTTTTGCCGGATGATCAGGGTGGTGACAAGCTTGACAAAGCCCAGATGACAGGGGGCTGCTTGCACCGCGCCACGCCTGGACCGATACTGAGGCCATGACCAAGACCGCGCCCCGTGATCTCAGCGCGACTGCCGTGCGGCGTCCGGTGGGCGAACCCAGCCGCGAGTTGCGCCTGGAGATGGTGGACCACGCCGTGTCCAGCCTGCGCATCGAGGGCTTCGAGATCACGCCTAAGCAGCTTCAAGACCTGCGGGAGCGCAGTGGGACATACCGGAACTGACGGCAAGCCCTCTGGAGCTACGGCCTGCCCGCGCCGCGCTACGCGGACCGCCCCAGGTACTTCGCGGGACTGAACCGCTACATGCACACGGGCAGTCTGGGCCTGCTGATGCAGGTGACAGTGGCCGCCCTACCGGACGAGCCGGAGTGAGCGTCCAGCTCTCAGGTCCGCAGACGGGCCGCCAGCACCGCGCCCGGCTTGCGCCAGGGGGCCAGCTCGCCCAGATCGGTGGCCAGCCGTTGCAGTTGTAGCGCGAGCGCGTGCAGGCCGGGACGCTGCTCGTTCTCATTGCGCAGGAGCGGCGTAAGGGTGTTCAGCGCCCGCCTCACAGCCTCGGTGCTGGTCAGCATGTCAGCCCGCCTGTCCGGGCAGGACGGTGAAGTAGCGGAGAAAACGGGGCAGGGGGACCATGACCAGCCGGTCCGCGTGGTAGTCGCCCAAGGCGTATGCCGAGAGGCGCACCAGCACATGCGTCGCCGTCGCCGTGACCAGGTAGGCCGCGCAGCCGGTCACGACGGGGTGATGCTCGGCGCGCGCCGCCTCGGCCTGGACGGTGGTATAGCCGCCGCGCGGATGCGGGAAGATGCACATCAGGGGGCGGGTCCGCAACTCGAGGCCAGCGGGCGGGGGCGTCCCGGCCCGGCTCAGCGCTGGCAGCCCTTGAGAGGGGCCAGCAGCCCACGGCGAGTGCCCACCCTCGGGGACAGGGCAGACAATGGCCTGCACGTCCCGCACCGACAGGCCCAGCACCGCCGCGAGTCTGTCGGCGGGCCACTTGTCAAAGATGCGCGCGTTCCCGAGTTCGGTGTCGTTCCATCTGATGCCCTGGAGCTTCCACACGGCGGGGCCGTGCTTGACCGGATCGAAGGGGGCCATCACCTTGTCGGGGGTCAAGTTGGTGTCGGTGGTCATGCGCTCATCCTATCGAGGCCACAGGACGGCCACCACGGGCTAGCGCGGCGGATTCATGGGGGAGTGTGACACGCTCAGCTCAGCCGGATCAGGCGGGCCGCAGCCGCGCCGCCAGCACCGCACCCGGCTTGCGCCACGGAGCCAGCTCGCCCAGATCAGTGGCCAGTCGCTGGAGTTGCAGCGCGAGCGTGGCCCATGCCTGGAACATGAGCTGTCATCACCACCAAAGGTGGGCACGCAGTCAGTGAACGAGCAATTCTTCGCCGATAACACCCGAGAAGTCGACTTTGGCATCACGCAACTCCTCCAACTCTCCGATCAGCGCCTCAACCTCGCTTCCGAGTGAATCCAGTGCATCATGCTCGTCTTCAAGGTGTTCGGGAACATTGTCCAGGTTCGACATCTGGTCGCTTAGTTTTGTGACATGGGCCTGCACCTGTTCGTGAATGGCTTTGACCTCCGCAATGTTTGCGTCGGTCGTCGTCTGGAACACGCTGGCCGCCTGCTCCTGGCGGGTCTGGATGGCTCGAAGGGCCTGCTGAGCTTGCTGCTGGGTGTTCTTCATGGTGTGCTCCTTGATGTGGCCGCTGGGGCCTGAAAGATGTAGGACGCCAGCCCGCGACGATGTGTCTGGCGGCCTTCAGAACATGGTCGGGCTGGAAGTCAATCAGATTTCTGACGCCACGCTCGTTAAAGTGCTGCAATGGAGTGATCCAGCGTCCGGTGTGGGCGCCGAACACCCGGACGGATGGACCGCTGTAGGGTACACCGCGAAGTTCGCCGGACCGTTCGAGAATCCAAGAATCCCCGACCTCAAGAACTCCCGCACCTACCGAGTAGCTGCCTGGCCGGGCTGGAGTGTCCAACCTGGAAACGGCAATGAGCGGGAGTGCGGGTTGAAGTTGAGAGTAGATCAGCTAGAAATCAGGCGGGATGCCTCGGCGGTACAGGATGCACACCCGTACTGCCGAAGCAGCTCAGAAGCCGTACCGGAAACTGATGACCGCCTGCCGCCGCGCCTCTACCGCCGTGAAGCCAACGTAACTGGGCGCGTCCCGAACGGGCACCAGCAGGACATGGGCCAGACCGGTTCTTTGATCGAGGCAAACAAGCGCGAAGTCCTGCGCGTCAACGTGTGGGCTTCGGTTCAGGAGAAAACCGTACCGTCCGGTGCGGGCGTGGGGTGTGCGCAGCAGAACCCGCTGACGCTGGCCTAACAAAGCCCCGAATGCAGGCGCACTGATCCGGTTGGGCAGTTGCGCTGCCGGGCAGCCCAGCAGCCGCGCGATCTTACGGCGAAGGCGAAGCGCCCAGCTCCGGGCGAGCTTGCTCCGCAAAGCGCAGAGGGCAGGGTGGGATTCAAATGCCGCCAAGCCACGTCTGAACCTGGCAGCGTAGTCGGGCAGCACGCGTAGAGGGCGGGAGGTACGGGTACGGACATTCGTTTGGGTCATCAACATGGTGGCTGCTCCTGGACACAACAAGAAGGCCCTTGCCCTGGGATGCGGGATGGGCGGCGACACCCACGGACCCGCGCCGGATCGACGGGATCACCGACAGCCTCCAGCTGATCGGTGTCCCGACGACCCAGACGGACACGGGGGGGTTGTAGGGGGGGATGTCTGTCTGTCTGCGTCGGAAGCTAGATCAATTCGGAGATCGAACCTGGCTCGACCATCTGGAATTGGTTCTTGCGCCCGATCTTCTCCTTGCTCAGCAAGCCCATCTCAGCGCCACGGTTGGCCGCCCGCTCAAGGGTTTTCTCGTGCAAGCCGAATGCCGTGCGGAAGGATTCTTTGAGGTCATCGATGAACGCCGGGCCGGAGGCGAGCTGTGCTAACAGCCACTCCAGCGGCTTGTCCTGGGTGCCCTCATCTTCGTGATCGTCGCTTCGGCCCCGCAAGTTGGGGTGATCGCTGGCGTCCCAAACTAGGGGCGTGAAGTCGTACCGGGCCTTCTCCGCCGTCAGCTTCATCTCGCCAGAGCTGCGAGACAGACTGAGCTTGAGGAGCATGTCTGACAGGCCCTTGATGCGCTGTGAACCGTCGTAGACAACCCCACCCTTGTTGCTGTGGTGGAGGACAATGATGGCGACGCCGAGGCTGTGGGCCAGGTCAACCAGGGGCTTCAGGATTCGCTCGGCCACAGAGTTGCTGTTGACCGCGCCCTCGATGCCGGTCTGGTTGGCTAGCGAGGCGTAACTGTCGATGATGACCAGTCCGCAGCCGTCTTCCACCGCCGAGCGGATCAGAGCGGCAATTTCCTCCAGCGGAATGTCGTGATAGGGACTGATGTAGCCCTGGAGGCCGAGTTCCTGTCCATACCGAGCCAGTTGCGCCGCGCCCATCTCGTAGTCGAGATAGAGGACCCTGCTCTGGGTCGTGGGCCGATCATGAAAGATCTGGCCATTGGCCACAGCATTCGCGGCTTGCAGGATCAGCCGGGTCTTGCCCAGGCCCGACTCGCTGTAAAGAACAGTGAGCGCTCCGGTGGGAACCAGGCCGTCCACCAGGTAGTCCGCCGGTTCAGGCGCTGGACGATCTTCCCAGCGCTGCTTAAAGAACTTTGCGACTCGGCGGCGGTACTCCCGGTTCAGCCCAGTTCTACGGGGTGGCGGCTTCGTGTGGCGCGGTTTGAAAGGGTGGACAGTCTCGGACTCGCTGCCGAACACGTTGTGCGGCGAGTGAAGTGGCAGTGGGTGCGAGGTAAAGCTTAAGGAGGGCAGAGAGACGAGCGACAGATCCATAAGGCTCCTTGTGGCGGTAGTTCGCCTGGAAAGAAGGAAGCGCCGCCCAAGAGAAAACAGGCCAGCGTCAGCGAGGAAAAGTTGGCTTGAGGGGTGGAGCCTGAGAACCGGTATCCGGCATCAAGCTCAGCAGCGTTCCATAAGATCTCCAGGGTGCCGTCAGCAAAGCTGAGCAAGGACGGTCCTCTGCGCAGCATGAAAAGTCGCCCGAGCGGATCTGCTGGGCGTTGCCGTGAGGAACTCGCTTTGGCGCAGGACTGGTCAAGTCGGCGCGTTCGACTTCTCCAGTGGATCACAGGCCCCAAGCCAAACTGGGTGAGATGCATCAAATGAACGCAGCAGGTTGAGCGATCTCGTAGAAACGTTGACGACCTTTCCCACATGCGCGGAGTGGACAAGCACAGGACCGATCGTGTGGGTGCCCCGGAGCAAGAAACTGGACGTGGCCCCTTGCCCTCATCTGCGCAGACGGGTTGCTTTACATCCACCCGCATTTCTGGGCGACGGTTTACATCCATCCGCACGTGCAGGGAACAGGGTGCTGATCGTGGCTCCCGCGCCTTCCGCCTGTTCACGCCGTCCCGTTCTGGAAATGTGCCCCAGGCCGCCACGAAAGCGTTCTGGTGGCCGGACTTGGGCCCGAGGGTGGCCGAAAGTGCGAGAGGAGAGCAGGGCAGTCTGAATGACGCAGGTCACCATTTCTCCTGGCGGCTCGTACAGGACCTGAAAAGGCCGCCCCCAACGGTGTGTCGGAGGCTGGCAGGCGAATGGTGCTGGTTTGTGGACTCAGGCTTGGATAGTGGCAGTGGGAGCAAGCAGTCCCCAATCCTCACGCGCTGGCTCGAAGGGGCCGCCCCGGCGGATGCGGATGTCCTCGGGCAGGGTGAGGCTGCTCAGCAGGTAGAAGTCGGGCGGGGTCTCATCGGGGTAGAGGGCCACGAGCGCGATGACCTCGGAGTCCTCGGTGTAGTTCTTGCGGTAGACATACCGCCCAAAGAAGCTCACCCTTGTGCGGTGCGTCCTGAAGCGCCATAAGCCGTCCGTGAGCTGCATGGCCGCCTTGGCATCGACGCGCTGGCCGCTGATAAGCAGGTCATGGCCGTCGCGCTCCCGCGCGTGCCAGTCCACCGTGAAGCCCAGCCGGTCTGCCTCGGCGGCCACCAGTTGCTCCCCCAGCTTGCCACGCTGGGCCGTGACGCAGTGGGTGGACAGGCCCAGCCGGTCCCGGTAACGCTTGACGGTGGCGAGGGACACCCCAGCGTGCTGGGCGATGGCGGGGTCGAGCATGCCTGCGGTGTGGGCGTCTTTGATCTGCTGAACCTGAAGTGCTGTGATGGCCATACGGCCTCCTGAACGCGCATCCGGCAAGGCCGGGCAAGAACGGGATGTTCAGAGGATGTTGGGAGGGTGTCATGGTACGGAAAAGCGGCTCCAGGAAGGAACCTGGAAGCCGCTTGATGTTGCGTTTCTGGATGTTGGGTGGACTGCGCGTGCTGTCCTTATCAAAAAAGTACCACACGACTTTTTCCAAAAAGTTTTGGAACTTTAAGCGAGCAGAGAGATCGAGAGATCAGGGCATGGGTTCTCCTCAGTTGAGATGGGTTGAGAGGGCGGAGGCTGGATGACCACCAAAGTACGCGCCCCCACCAGGACGGCAGGGGCGTGCGGATTCAATCAGCCTTGAAGGGAGACGTCCTTAGCTTAGATGCCGTGTCAACCCCCCCCTCCGACTGCCTTGTCGAAGCTCACGGTTCCAAGTCAGTGGAGTGGGGGTATGTCCGTGACCGTCAGCCCAAGCGGCCCTGTCCCGGCCAGTCGCGACCGCTCGATCCGATGGGCCAGCGACACCGCGAGTTCCTGGAGGGTGAGGTGTGCGGTCTTGATGCGCGCTGTGGTCAGAAGCAGGTGCGGAGGCTGGGCAGGCCCTGACCAGATCACCAGCGCGTGACCGAAGCCCGCACTGCTCACGGCCTGGACAGCCTGCTCAAAGTTCTCTGGACGGACATGCAGTTGGCCGAGCCGGATGCCCGTCAGGTGGGTTGCGTCGATGGGAACCTGGGCGTGATCCGGCCCCACGTATAAGACCGTCACGCGGTGGTCCAAACACGCCAGGTGGTAGGCAAGCGAGGGGATGAAAGGAGTGGCCTCAGGGCCGAAGAAGGTGAGTTGGGTCATCACCGCAGTTCTTGACCCCCCACCCGGCTGAACAGCAGGACCCCCTACCTCTCAAACTCGCCCGTGACCTGCACCCACAGCAGTAGGCGTTGAAGACGGCGGTTCCATTCCACCAGCTCTACCAGTTCGTTGATCAGATCGGTGTGGTGGCGGCCCGTGGCGTCGATGGTGACTTGCTGGGGAAAGGAGGGACCGAAGTGCTCCTCCAGGCGCGTGCAGATCAGGTGGTCAAGCCATGCCGCCCGCGCCATCCGTATGGCGGTGTTCAGCTCTGTCTCCGGTACCCACAGCTCGCCCAGGCCCGGTGGATTGAACGGATCGACGTAGTGGGCATCCAGCGGACTGGTGGACCTGGACACCAGGCAGGTCACGGCCCGCTGGCCCCGGCGGTGCAGAGCGTGGCTCAGCGGGTGGCACAGATGGTTCGCCTCCCAGTTGATCATCGTGCAGAGCATGCCCTGCCGTTGCCAGGCGGGTTCCTTCATGACGGCGCTCCCATGCGGTCGGCGGGCGACACCTGCGCGTGGACCCGCGCCAGGTCCTCGGGCAGCAACTGGACGTAGCGCCGGGTCATGTCCAGGGTGGTGTGGCCCATCACCCGCTGCAAGGTGAACACGTCCCCGCCGTTGCGCAGGTAGTTCAGCGCGAAGGCCCGCCGGAAGGCGTGGGGGGCGGCGTGCGCCCTGGGAACGCCAGCCTGCTCCGCCAGATCGGCCAGCACCTGCGATACGCCAGAGCGGGTCAGCGGCGTACCCGTGCGGCTCACGAAGACCTGGGTGACGCCCGCGTGCTGCGCCTTGCGGCCCTTGTGGATGTAGCGGTCGAGCGCCCCGGAGGAACGCTGGCCCAGCGGCACGAACCGCTCCTTGTCGCCCTTGCCGGTGACGCGCAGGTGGCCCTCGGTGAAGCGGACGTTGTCCAAGCTCAGGCCCGTGATCTCCGCGAGTCGCAGGCCGGTGTCGAACAGCACGAGGATCAGGGCGGTCTCGCGGTCCCGTAGCGCCGCCTTGCGGGCGACGGCCAGGATGCGGCTGTACTCGTCGGCGGTCAGCGTGAGCATCAGGCGCTGTGATGGCTTGATGCGCTCCAGCCGGGCCGTGGGGTTGAGGCTGAGCCACTCGTCCTTGATGGCCCAGCCGAAGAATCCCTTGAGGGCGCGGTAGTGGGCGTCGATGCCGCCTGTGCCCAGGCCGCCCCGCTCCAGATGTTCCATGAAGTCGCGCAGGTCGCCGACGGTCACCGCGCCCGCCTGGAGGCTGTGGCCCTGGGCCGTCAGGTAGGCCGAGAGGGTGCGAGCCGTGGCCGCGTAGTACGTCAGCGTGTAGGGGCTGCGGCGGCGCAGCTTGAGGTGACGGGTGTGGCGTTCCCAGAGTTCGTCGAGGTGCATGGTGGGCTCCTTTGACGGGAAGCCTTTGCTGGTCAGTTCTGCGAATCGTGTGCTCCACAACCTGGTGCTGGACAGCACACGATCCGTCATTTCTCATCTCGATCATGTCTGCGGTACAAAACAAAAAAGCCCCGTACTGGACGGGGTTTTCTGTCGGTGGTGGCGATGCGCGGACTTGAACCGCGGACCTAACGATTATGAGTCGTTCGCTCTAACCAGCTGAGCTACATCGCCTTGTCGTGTTTCAGGAAAAAAGCAGCCCCGCACGCTGGCGGGGGCTTTTTTGGTGGTGGAGCTGAGCGGGTTCGAACCGCTGACCTTCTGAATGCCATTCAGACGCGCTCCCAACTGCGCCACAGCCCCGTCTCTCTTGCTCGCCTCTTTCAAGGCTCAGCAAGATTAACAGCGGCCCTCCGGCTTGTCAACGGGCAGCGTGGTCCGCCCGGCACATGGCCTAGCCGGGGGCCGACTGCCGCGAGGCCAGGTTCACGTAGCCCTCGATCAGGTGGATGATCACCGGGTTGTGGGTGTGAACGCCGTGTGCCTGCCCCACACCGTCCTCGTCGATGAAATGGGCGATTAAAGCAGCCTCGCCGTCGCGGGTCAGCAGGAAGGCGCGCTGGCCCCCGGCGGCGATGCTGGGCAGGCCCGTCAGGTGGGTGCGGCGCAGTTCCACACCGCGCGGGGTCAGGCGCTCCAGCTCCAGAGCGAAGCTGGCCTCCCCGGCCATATACAGGCTGCGCCGGGCATTCAGGGTCAGGTCCTCGCACAGGCTGCGGATGGCGGCCTCGCCGTACAGGTGATACACCGCCTCGGGCGCGGGATCGGGGGCCAGGCGCGACAGGTCACGGTCCAGCGCGCCCAGCCGGTCATCGAAGCTGCGCCTCGCCCGGGCCAGGTACTCGCGGGCGCTGAGGGGCGCGTATTCCAGCGGGTTCTGGCCCATCTTGGCGGCCAGGCCCCGGCCTTCAAGCCGTTCCAGGGTCTCGTAAATCTTGGGGCGCGGAATCCCAGCCTGCCGCGCCACGCGGGCGGGAACTGCGCGGCCCAGCGCCAGCAGGGCGGTATACGCGCGGGCCTCATATTCGGTCAGGCCCAGCGCTTGCAGGTGAATCACGGCGCTCATGTACGGATCAGCATACGGGAAAAACGCCGCTCACGCTTGCTTTCGCAGCAAAATACTTTTCAGGTACAAACTTTCGGGCACGCTCAGCAACTGCGGGTGATCGGCGGGCTGGTAGGTCACGGCCACCACCTCGGCGTCGCAATCGGCCTCGGCGGCGGCCACGCGGGCGGCGTCCAACAGGTCATCCACCCGGATATAATGGGCGCAGGTGCTGACCATCAGGTGGCCGCCAGTTTCCAGCATCCGCAGGGCGTGGGCCGCGCCGTCGGTGAAGATGCGCTTGGCGCGCGGCACGTCGTCGCGCCGCTTGGCCAGGGTGGGCGGGTCCAGCACGGCGGCCCCGAAGGTGCGTTTCTCGCGCTCCAGCGCGGCCAGCACTTCCAGCGCGTCGCCCCAGCGCACGCCCACGTTGCTGTTGACGCCGTTGCCCCGCGCGGCCCCCTCCAGCGCGGCCAGGGCCACCTGATCCCTGTCCACCGCCACGCTCTTTGCGCCAGCCTTCGCCGCGTGCAGGCTGAAGCCCCCGGTGTACGAGTACACGTCCAGAAATCCTGCGCCGGGCCGCACCAGGGAGCGCATCAGGCGGCGGTTGTCGCGCTGGTCCAGAAAGAAGCCGGTCTTCTGGGCATCCATCGGCGCAAAATGCAGGGCCAGGTCATCCTCGTGGAATTCGACGCGCTCCAGCACCTCGCCCCACAGCGGCCCGGCCACCATGCCCAGCCCCTCCCGCCGCCGCTCGCCGGTGTCGCTGCGCTCATAGGCGCTGGCGGCCCCGGTGACCTCGCGCAGGGCTTTCAGGATCAGGTCACGGTGACGCTCGGCCCCGGCGTTGCGGAGCTGGACGGCCAGCACATCCCCGAACTGATCGGCCACCACCCCCGGCAGCCCGTCGGCCTCGGCGTAGACGGCGCGCACGGCGTTGGTGTTCAGGACGCGGCCCTCGCGGCGGATCAGGGCGGCCCTCACGCGGGCCCGGTAGAACTTCAGGTCCACCTCTTCCCGCTGCCAGGTCAGCAGGCGCAGCGGCGTCGCGCCGTCCGGGTTGAAGTAGCCGCGCGCGATCACCTTGCCGCCGGGGCCTTTGACGTCCACCACCTCGCCGGGTGCGATTCCGGCGTCGGCGTCGGCGATATCGCCCGAATGTCCAAAGGGGTAGCGGCCCGCAATACGCCGGACGGCGGTGGGCTGAAGGGTGACGGAGGCGGACTTCTTCATGGGGGTCAGGCTAACGGATGCGGGAGAGGACCAATGGGCGGCGGGGAAGCGGGGCGGGAATTTGAACGTTTGCTCCCCCTCGCCCTGGGTGCGAGGGCCGTTCCCGCCCATCCCCTCCGCGCTAGCCTGTGCCCATGCCTGACCCCGCCGTGCCTGACCCCGCCGTGACTTTCCCCGCGCCCCGGCGCATTCCCTACCCCGGCGGCTGCGTGCTGGAACCCGGCCCCTTCGCGCTGGATTACCTGCTGAAATGGCCTGCCAGCCTCATGGTCAAGGGAAAGCTCTACCCCGAGCAGCCCGTCTACCCGCTGATCCGCGAACTGCTGGCCGATCCGGCGGCGCACGGCCTGACCCTGCCCGAAGCCCAGGCCGCGCGGGACCGTTTTCTGGAGCTGGCCGGGCAGGCGCTGGAGGCCGAGGGCGGGGACCGCCGCTGGCTGGAACGGGAGTTCGGGCGCTGAGCGGGCGCGGGCCGTCTGGGGGCTGGAGTGATCTGGCCCTGACTGCGCCGCTGCCCGGCGAGGCGCTGCACGCCCGGGTGGCCCGCACCCTGCGCGACGCCGTGACGGGCGGCTTGCTCCCCGAAGGCACGCGCCTGCCCGGTCACCGCCGCCTGGCCGGGGCGCTGGGCGTCTCGCGCAATACGCTGGTGGACGCTGTGGCGGGCCTGCAAGCCGAGGGCTACCTGCGTGTGCAGGGCCGCAGCGGCACGGTGGTCTGCCTGCCCACCCCGCTTCCCGAAGCCCCGCAGCCGCTGACGGACCTGCCCCTCAGTGCCTGGGCCACCCGCGCGCTGGCAGGCGGCGTGCATGACGCGGAGGGCGAGTATGCCGTGGACTTCCGCGTGGGCCAGCCGGTGCCGGAGCTGTACCCGGAAGCGGCCTGGACGGCGGCGCTGGCCCGGCAGGCGGGGCGACTCGGCAGGCGGACGGAGGGCGGCCAAGTCTCGGACCCGCTGGGACCGCTGGAGACCCGCCGCGCCCTGTCGGCCTACCTGAATGCGGCGCGTGGCGCGCGGGTCACGCCCGAGATGGTGATGCTCACGGGCGGCACGCAGTCCGCGCTGGACGCCCTGGCCCGCGTGTTTCTGGAGTCCGGGCGGGTGGCGGCGGTGGAGGATCCCACCTACCCCGGCGCGCGGGCGGCGCTGGCGGCCACCGGGGCGGCGGTGGTCCCGGTGGCGGTGGACCGTGACGGACTTCAGCCCCGGCTTTTGCCCCCGCAGGCCACGCTGCTGTATCTGACCCCCGGCTGCCAGTATCCCACCGGCGTGACCCTGGGGGCCGTCCGCCGCGCCGAACTCGTGGCCTGGGCGCGGCGCGGCAACGCCTTTATTCTGGAAGACGACTACGCCGCCGACCTGCACCACACGGGCCGCCCGCTGCCCGTCATGCAGGGCCTGGCCCCGGACCGCGTGATCTTGCTGGGCAGCTTCAGCAAGAGCTTGGCCCCGGCCACCCGCAGCGGTTTTCTGGCGGCCCCGCCCCCGGTGCTGCGCGTGCTGGCCCGCACCCGCCCGCTCACAGACCGCGCCCCCGGCACGCTGGACGCCCTGGCCCTGGCCGATGTGCTGGACTCCGGGGCCTACGGGCGGCACCTGCGCCGGGCGCGGCAGCTTCTGGCCCACCGGCAGGAGGTGCTGCTCCAGGTGCTGGGTGAGTGGTTGCCCGACTGGACCCCGTGGGGCGTGGCCTCCGGGCTGCACGTCTATGTCCACCTGCCGGAAGGGCTGACCGGGGCGCAGGCGGTGGGGGCGGCGGCGCGGCGCGGGGTGGCGCTCTCGCCCGTGACGCCCCTCTCGGCGCTGGGGGCACAGGCCGCCGTGCTGCTGGCCTTTGCCCACCTGTCGCCCGACACCATCCGGCAAGGCATCCGGCGGCTGGCGTCCTCGCCGTGACCCCCCCAGCAGGCTCCCCCCGGCGGAGTGTGATTTCCCTGTCAAAGCTGCCGGGATTGACGTTCGGGATTGACGTTTACAGTGCGCCGATGCGTTTGCTCGTCGTGGGGCTGGGGCTGGGGCTGGCCGCGTTGCCGTTGACCTCTGGCCTGCGCCTGGGATACGTGACCCTGACGCCCACCTCCATGTTCAACGCCACCGGCGAGAACAGGTACACCCTGCGCGCCTATGACCCGGATCAGGCGGTGGGCGTGCGCGGCTCCTGCAAGGTCAGCAGCGGCAGGGCCACCTTCCGCCCGACCGATCCCAAGGGCACCCAGAGTGCCGTTCAGGTCTGCCCCCAGGGCCAGTGGGGCCTGAACGTGCTGGGAGCGGGCGACGGTGGCAACTACACACTGACCACCGACCTGGAGAAGTTCAGCGGCACCATCGACATTGAAGAGGCGCGCAAGTAGGGCATTTGTCAAAAGAGTTCTTCACTTTTGACCGAACGGAGTGAGTGAATTCTGCCGAGCATTTGGGAGAATGGAAGCATTGGGAGTCTCTTTTCCCGATGCTGTAATTCGGACAAATGCTCTAGGATGCAAAAAGACCGGCAGGCCACTTGAATGGCCTGCCGATCTGGGTTCTGGAAAGTGTAGGAGCTTCAGCCCTGCTGCGCGCCTTCCTGGGCGGCTCTGGCCTTGTTGATGGCCTTGGCCAGGCGGCTCTTCTTGCGCGCGGCGGTGTTCTTGTGCAGGGTGCTGCCCTTGGCGGCCTTGTCGATTAGGCTCTCAGCCTTGCTCTGGGCGGCGGCCAGGTCGTCGGTGCCGTTCACGGCGGCCAGCGCCTTTTTGGTAAAGGTCTTGATGGTGCTCTTGCGGCTGCGGTTGATCATGCGCCTCTTGAGGCTCTGGCGGTGGCGCTTCTGAGCGGACTTGTGACGTAATGCCATGTTCTTGCTCCTTGTTCTCCCGCGTGTTCTGCGGGGCGGTTCCCCGGTGTGGGGAACTCGTGGCGTTCAGAAGGCTCTGAACCTGCTGCACGCACCGGGGCGAGGTCACGCTGGACCATCTCCGCCGGGCTGCCTCCTGTTAAAGACAACCTCGTGACTATACGCGCTCCGGGGGCGCTGGGCAAGCCTTAAACTAGTTGGATGCGAAGCCGCCGCCCCCGCCCACCCGAAGGCGATCAGCCCACGCGCGAGGTCCGGCCCAAAACGCCCCAGGAACAGCGCGACGCCCTGCTGGCCTACGCCTTCCGCGCGCTGGGAGGCCGCGCGCTAACCGGGGCCGAGTTGCGCGGCAAGCTGGAACGCCGCAGCGACAACCCCGAACTGATCGAGGAGGTGCTGAAGCGCGTGCAGGAGCTGGGCTATCAGAACGATGAACAGGTGGCCCAGATCGAGGGTAAGCGGCGCGGCGTGGGCGGCTTCCGGGTGCGCCAGACCCTCAAGCGCCGGGGCGTCACCGAGGAGTTGATTCAGGACACCCTGGAAGCCCGTGACCCCGATCAGGAGCGCGCTGAGGCGCTGGAAATCCTGGAACGCCGCTGGCCCGCCCTGGCCCGTAAGAAGGACCCGAAGGCCAGTGCCTACGCATTCCTGGCCCGCCGGGGTTACGGCGGGGACGCCATCTGGCCCGCCATTCGCGAATTGAGCGGGCGAACGGCAGAGGAGGAAGACTCTGAGGTGCAGGAGGAGTGATCCGCCGCGTCCGGCACCTTGCCTTGACACCCCACAGAGCGGCGGATAAACTGCCGGACGCACTTGAAACGCTGTGTGGCCCTCCGTGGTCCCAGCGCCGCAGGAGCCGTGGCGGGGCGTAGCGCAGCTTGGTAGCGCACGTCGTTCGGGACGACGGGGTCGAAGGTTCGAATCCTTTCGCCCCGACCACGCAGAGAAGTGACCTCCCCGCTGTGGGAGGTTTTCTTTTGGCCCTCTCTCTGGAGCATTCCATGCGCGTCTTTGCCATCGCCGATCTGCATCTGGCCTACGTGACCCCCAAGCCCATGACGGTCTTCGGGCCGCAGTGGGCCGGGCATCCGGGGGCCATCTATGACCGCTGGCGCGAGACCGTGCGCCCCGGCGATCTGGTGCTGCTGCCCGGCGACCTGTCGTGGGCCATGCGCCTGCCCGACGCCATGACCGATCTGGCGGGGGTGGCCGGGCTGCCCGGCACCAAAGTGCTGCTGCGCGGCAACCACGACTACTGGTGGCCCACGCCGTCCAAGCTGCGCGCGGCGCTGCCCCCCGGCATGCTGGCGGTTCACAACGACGCTGTGCGCGTGGCCGATTCAAAGGGTGTGGGAGTGGTGGTCTGCGGCTCGCGCGGCTGGACCACGCCGGGCTACGAGGCGCTGAACGCCGAGGACGCGCGCCTGCTGGACCGCGAGGCGCAGCGGCTGACCCTCAGCGTGGAGGCGGCGGGGAAGCTGCGGCAGCCGGGCGATCATTTTTTGATGATGCTGCACTATCCGCCCGCCTCGGCCCCGTACCCGCCCAATCCACTGACCGCCGTGATCGAGGCGGCGCGGCCCGAACTGATCGTCTACGGCCACCTGCACGGCGTTCCTGTCGAGAAATCCATGCGGCATGTGAACGGCATTCCCGCGCATCTGGTGGCGGCGGACGGCCTGAAATTCACGCCGAAGCTGCTGCTGGATACCGGCGACTAACCCTCCACCCATTCGTCCGCCAGCCAGCGGGCATGCGGCATGTCCGAGCCGAGGATGCCCCCTTTGAGCGTGGCCAGATCGTAGGCCACGCGGCGGAACGTCACGCTCCAGCTCTGATCCACACGGTCCAGCAGCAGGTATTCGGCGTGGGCCAGATTGACGTATCGCTCGCCCCGCTTCTCGAAGGGCAGACCCACGCTGCCGGGGTTGAGCAGTCGCCAGCCGTCCAGCGTCCGCAGCAATGGCTGGTGCGTGTGGCCGCCGATCCAAATGGACTGCTGTCCGTACCCGGCGCGCAACTCTTGCAACCGCTCTGCCGGTGTTGCGGCGTCCAGCACCTCGTCGTCTTTTTCAGGGCTGCCGTGGAAGCACAGCAGGTCATCCAGCGCCACCGTCGGAACAAGGGTTCGGAGGATGTCGTGCTCGGCCCCCGTCAACTGGGCCGCGCTCCATTGACCGACGTCGTGAATCTCCTGCTCGTCGGGCAATCCGCGCGTCTTGAGGGGCCGGGGAGCTTCGAGCGTCTCCCGGTCCGCATTGCCGCGCACCACCGGGCAGTCCAGCGCGGCCACCAACTGAAGGCACTCGCGCGGCCACGCGCCGTCCATCGCCACGTCGCCCAGGCAGACCAGCACGTCAGGAGAATGCGCGTCTATATCGGCCAGGGCCGCCGTCAGCGCGGGCAGGTTGCCGTGGACATCACCGAAGATTGCCAGCCGCATGACCGCAGCATACGGAAGGGAGGGTTAGAGTTGAGCCTGTCCGTTTCACCGTCCAATCCCGTTTCAAAAGGAGAACCCATGACCCCTTCCACTGACCTCCCCGCCCGCAAACTCCGCGATCTGAGCGTGTCCGCCCTGGGCCTGGGCTGCATGGGCATGAGCGAGTTCTACGGCGACGCCGATGAAGCCGAGAATATCCGCACCCTGGACCGCGCGCTGGACCTGGGCGTCACGTTTTTTGATACTGCCGACATCTACGGCCCGCACACCAACGAGGAACTGCTGGGCCGCTGGCTCAGGGGCAAGCTGGACCGCGTGGTGCTGGCCACCAAATTCGGGATCGTGCGCGAGCCGGGCTATCCCATGCAGCGCAGCCTGTCCGGGCGGCCCGACTACGTGCGCAAATCCATCGAGGCCAGCCTGAAGCGCCTCAAGACCGATCATGTGGACCTGTATTACCTGCACCGCCCCGATCCCGAAACGCCCATCGAGGACACCGTGGGCGCGATGGGCGAGCTGGTGGAACGCGGTCTGGTGCGCTATCTGGGCCTCTCGGAAGTGGATGCCGCGACCCTGCGCCGCGCCGACGCCACCCACCCGATCACCGCCCTGCAAAGCGAATATTCGCTGTGGACCCGTGACCCGGAAGACGCCGAATCCGGGGAGAGTGTGCTGGCCGCCTGCCTTGGCCTGGGTGTGGGCCTGGTGCCGTACAGTCCGCTGGGACGCGGCTTTCTGACCGGGCAGCTCAAGTCCCCGGACGACTTCGGCCCCGACGACTTCCGCCGCAACAGCCCGCGCTTTCAGGGCGAGAACTTCCAGAAGAATCTCGATCTGGTGGCCGAGGTCCAGGACATGGCGCGGGACAAGGGCTGCACGTCCGCGCAACTGGCGCTGGCGTGGGTACTGGCGCAGGGGCAACACATCGTGCCCATTCCCGGCACCAAACGCGTGAAGTATCTGGAAGAGAATCTGGGGGCGCTGAACGTGGTACTGACGCCGGATGATCTGGCCCGCATCGACGCCGCCTTTCCGCCGGGTGTGGCGACGGGCGGACGGTACGCGCAGCCGCAGGTGGCCAGCAAGTAGAGTTGCCCCTGACTGCTCTGCGAAAGAGGGAGGCGGCGAAGTGAGCAAGACGGGCGGGCAGGCCGCAAACGCGGTCTACACGCTCACCAGGCCCAGCCCGATGCCCCGCGCCACCGCCCCGGCGCGGCTCTGGACGCCCAGCTTGGAATACAGCGAGGCGACGTGAAACTTGACCGTGCTCTCGGACACGCCCAGTTCGCGGGCGGCGCGCTTGTTGCTCAGGCCCAGGGCCAGCAGGTTCAGTACGTCCAGTTCACGCGGGGTCAGGGCAATGTCTGAAAGGGGAAGGTCTTCCGGGTCTCCATCCTCGGCAAGACCCACCTGAGCGGGAGGCAGCACCGCCAGCCCCGCCGCCGCGCCCAGGACGCCCGCCAGCAGTTCCGCCGGGGTGGCGTCGGCAGGCAACGTCGCCCAGCCTCTCTGGGCGAGTTCGGGCAGGATGGCGGCCCATTCGGGCGATCCCAGCGCCACCACGGCGGGCGCGTCGGCCAGCGCTTCGGGATCGGCCAGCCAGGCGTCGTCCACGATCAGCACGTCTTCCTCGGCCTGGTGCGTGACCGGGAATCCTGCTGACGCCAGCAGCGTGGCCAGGCCAGCCGCCATCACCGCGTTCCCCACCGCAATTCGCACGCTGGGAAGGGCGATCAGGGGCGCAGTCATGCGCCATGCTAAAGGGGCAGACGGTCCCCTGCCCCTGTCTGCCTGGGCCGAGTTGCCCTTGCTGATGCTCAGCGCTCGCCCACCACCAGCGTCACGTCCTGTTCCTGACCGCCGCGCAGGATGCGGGCGCTGAGGCTCTGCCCAGCGCGTTCGCGGATACGCCACAGCAACTCCGGCGGACGGCGCACGGCTTCATGGTCCAGCGACAGCAACACGTCGCCCACCAGTAATCCGGCCTGCGCGGCGGGACTGCCCTCTTCTACACTCACGACGGTCAGGCCGACTCTGCCGCCCTGATCCCAGCGGCCCCGGCCTCCCCAGGTTCCACGTTCCCAGCCGCCGCGTCCACGTCCGCCGCCCCAGCCCTCACGGCCCCGGCCCTCCCGGCCCTGGCTCCGGCCTCCGCGCGGGGGCTGCGTTTCGGTACTGGCCTCTTCTTTCTCCTTGGCGGGGAACATCACGGGCTGGGTAGCAATCCCCAGATAGCCGCGTGGCACGCGCCCGGTGCGGCCCAGTAGGTCGGCCACCTTCATGGCGCGCCCGGCAGGCACGGCCAGCAGTTCGCCGCGCGACACGCCGGCATTCAGCACGCCCACCAGGCCGCCCCGCGCATCTATTAGCGCCCCACCGCTGACCCCCCGGAACGGAGCCGCGCCGCTGGGCAACCAGCCGCTGGAGCGCTGCCCACGTTCTGGAGCGTCACCCTCTGCTGGATTGGCTGTGGCCTGCCTCTCCATCATACCCAGCGTGGCCTGGACCCCGTGCTGTGGACGGCCCACCGCCAGCAGCAGTTCACCCACCCGCAGGCCCTCGCTGGCGCTCAGGGCAGACAGCTTCAGCCCATCCACCTTGAGCAGCGCCAGATCGCTGGACGGGTCGCGGCCCGCCACCGTGGCGCTCATTTCGCGCCCATCGTGGGTCATGACCGTGACCTCATCGCCGTGCAGCACATGGGCCACCGTCAGGACCAGGCCGTCGCCGACCACCGTGCCGCTGATGGGCCGCTCGGCCCGGACAGAAACGATGCTCTTGGACACGGCCTCAACCGCGTCCGCCATAGTGTTCGATAAATCAGAAAAGTTCGTCATGCCCATATGCTGCGCTTCGGGCCAGCAATGCGCGCCGGGCGAACGGTGGGGGCGTGCCCCTGGCCGAATGGGGGAGGGGGAGAATTGCGCAAAGTCGGAAGGCAAACCCCTCAGCCTGCTTCGCAGCCAGCTCTTCTCAAGGGGAGCCGAGAACGAATTTAACTTCCCTCGAGGGATGGGGTCTCGATGGGGCGGACTTGTAGAGCTGCGGAGCAGAGGGGTTAGGCCGTGGGAGCAGCTAAAAACCTCAGACCGCTAACATCTTCGCCATGTCCCTGATCCTCTCCTTTCTAGGTGATACCTACGCCGTGTGTCAGCTTCCAGAAGACGCCGCCCCACCCGCCTGGGCCTTTGCAGGCGAGTTCTGGAGCGTGACCCGCGCCCCAGGCGAGCTGTCGGTGGTGTGTGCGGCGGCCAATGTGCCAGATGACGTGCGGGCCGAAAAGGAGTGGGCGGCGCTGCGCCTTCACGGCCCCTTCGAGTTCACGCTGACCGGCATCCTGGCCAGCGTGCTGAACCCGCTGCGGGACGCGGGCGTGGGCATCTTCGTCCTGTCCACCTTCGATACCGATTACGTGCTGGTGGCGCAATCGCGGCTGCCGGAGGCTGTCACGGTGTTGCGCGCGTCGGGGCATACGGTCATGGACTAGGATTCTCCCTCCAGATCCGCACGTAATCGACTTTCATCACGCCGGGAAAGACCGTGCTGGCGTTCGGCGGGCCGGGCCACTGGCCGCCCACCGCCAGATTCAGCAGCAGGTAAAACGGCTGTTCGAAGACCCATTGGCGGTCCGCTGGTACATCGTCCGGCGTGACGCGGTGGTACGGCTGGCCGTCCAGCAGCCACACGATCTCCCGTGGCCGTTTGATGACGCCGAAGGTGTGGTAGCCGTCCGAAACAGCCTGGCCGAGTGATTTGCTGGCACTGATCCCCTTCGCGCCGGAATAGCCGGGGCCGTGGAGGGTGCCGTAGACCGTGTTCGGCTCGCGGCCCAGCCATTCCATAATGTCGATCTCGCCGCCCTCCGGCCACCTGCCGCTCTGGCCCAGGCTCCAGAAGGCGGGCCAGAATCCGGCTCCGGGCGGCACCTGAATGCGCGCCTCGATCCTGCCGTTGGTGAACGTCACCTTATTTCTGGTGGTCAGCCGCGCCGAGGTGTAGGCGCACGAATCGCCGTGCCAGCACGGAAGGTCTGCGGCGTTCCTCAGCGCGCGGATTTCAAGATGTCCCTGCCCGTCCAGCCGCACATTGGCTGTGTCGCGCGTGTAGAACTGGAGTTCCTCGTTGCCCCAGCCGTTCGCGGCGGCGTTGCCATAGTCGTAATTCCAGATGCGCCCGTCCGGCTGCGTGCCTGCCGCGCCGCCGAAGTCGTCCTGCCAGATCAGCGTCCAGGCGGGGTCAGGTGGCGTGGCCGGGAGGGGCAATGTTCGAGAGGCCCGTGCCGCACACGACAGCGAGAGGGTGCAGATCAGCCCCCACGTCACAGCGGTCTTTCCTCGTTCCAGGTTATTCATGCCCCTACTTTTCCAGAAAGTGGTGAGGCGTGTTCAACCCTCAAATTTCGCGCGCTCCAGCGCAAAGCGGATCACCGGCACCACCTCGCCCCGGTATTCCTCTGGGCGGCCCCGCCCGACTTCCACGAAGCCCAGCCGCCGCATCAGCGCCCGCGAACGCCCGTTGGGAGCGTGAACCTCGGCGGTCACGGTCTGGAGGCCCAGTTCGCCGAAGGCGTGCGCCAGCGTCAGCCGCCCGGCTTGCTGGCCCAGTCCCCGGCCCCAGCGCCCCGTTTCCCCGATGGCGATGCCAAATTCGGCGTCGCTGGACGTGATTTGTGCCAGATCGGTATAGCCCACCAGTGTCTTGCCTGACTCGATCCCCAGCCGCAGAAAGTCCGGTTCGGACGCGGTGATGATGCCCTGCCAGTGGCGGCGAATCTGCTCTGGCGGCAGGCCCACATCCCAGTCGATGGCCAGACAGAATTCCTCGTCCGCGCCCCAGCGCACGGCGCTTTCCTCGTCGCCGGGGCGCAGCGGGCGCAGGCGAAGATCGGTCACGGCCACAATCCGGCCAGGATCTCCGCCGCCGTTCCCTCCCGGCCCTGCGCTACCCCCTCCCCGGCCCACAGGCTCAGCACGTCCGCGCGGCCCGCTGCTGCCCCCGCCGCGCGCATCTGTCGCGTCAGGGCGTTCTGCTGCGGATAGGGAAGAGGATGTCCGATTCCCGCCGTCACGGCATTTCTCAGCCCCCGCGCCGTCCGCCCGCTGAAGGCACGGGTCAATACGGTGTCGCCTGGCTTTGCCGCCGCCAGCGCCGCCCGGTACGGCGCGGAGGTTCCGGCCTCCGTCGCCCGCAAAAAGGCCGTCCCACACTGCGTGAGGCTGGCCCCGGCGTCCAGCACGGCGCGCACGTCTGCCGCCGTCATCAGGCCGCCCGCCGCGATCAGGGGAACGCGGACGCTTTGCGCTGCCGCGCGGGTCAGCGCCAGCGTGTCGGCCAGTTCATCCTCTGACCAGCCGCCCCGGTGGCCCCCCGCCGCGCCGCCCTGCAACACGATGCTGTCCACGCCGTCGGCCTCCAACTGCCGCGCCTCCTCCAGCCCTGTCGCCGTGCCTATGGCCAGAATCCCGCGCACCCTCAAGGCCTCCAGATGCCGCGTCTCCAGCCGTCCGAAGGTGAACGAGAGGACGGCGGGGCACACCTCCAGCGCCGCGTCGAGCTGCGCCTCAAAATCACCGGAGGTCTGCGGGGGCAAGGCAGGCGGGGGCAGGCCCAGATCGGCGTGAAAGGGCGCGAGTTCGGCCACGGCCCGCTCCACCTGCGGTGCTGTCGGCTCTGAGGTGGATTGCGGCGCGAATAGATTGACGGCGAACGGCTCCTGCGTCAGCCGCCGCACCGCCGCGCCCGCTTCCCCGATCTGCGCGGGCGTCAGGTAGGCCGCGCCCAGACTGCCCAGCCCGCCCGCGTTGCCCACGGCGGCCACCAGTTCCGGCGTGCTGATCCCGCCCGCCATCGGCGCGAGGACGATGGGCAGGCGCAGGCCCAGGCGCTGCGTGAGGGAAGGCATACCCAGACTGTAGCCTGCCGGGACCGTGGCCGCCTTTTCCCATCCCTTCCGCGCCTTTACCGCCTATCGCCGCGCCGCCTATGCCGGGCAGCCCGCGCCCCGGCGGCAGTTCATGGCGCGGGAGGCGATGCTGGAACTGCTGGAAAGGGTGGGTGAACTGCTCCCGTTAGAAGAGGCCCCCGATTTGCCCTGGGCGCTGGCCGAGCAGGTGCATGACCCGGCGTACCTGGCCCGCTGGAAAGGTGGTGACGTGACGCGTGCCGAGGAACGCGCGCTGGGCTTCGCGTGGACCCCCGCCGTGGTGGAACGCGGCCTGGGCAGCAGCGGCGCAACCCTGGCGGCCACCCGCGACGCCCTGAGCTGGGGGCTGGGCCTTAACTTCGGCGGCGGCACCCACCACGCCTACACTGATCACGCCGAGGGCTTTTCCTTCTTAAACGATGTGGTCATCAGCGCCCGGTGGTTGCTGGACAGCGGACAGGCCCGCCGCATCCTGACCCTCGATCTGGACGTGCATCAGGGCAACGGCACGGCGGCCATGCTGGCGCACGAGGCGCGGGCGCTGACGGTCAGCATGCACGGCGCGAACAATTACCCCTTTCAGAAGGAGGCGGCAGGCTTCAACATCGCCCTGCCCGACGGCACCGATGACGCGGCGTATCTGGCGGCGCTGGACTCTCAGGTGGCCCCCGCCATGGCCGCCTTCCGCCCGGATTTCGCCATTTACCTTGCGGGTGCGGATGTGCTGGCGGGCGATCAACTGGGCAAGCTGGCCCTGAGCCTGGATGGGGTGCGTCAGCGTGACGAGCGCGTGTTCAGGTGGGCCGCCCGCGCCAGAATTCCCCTCGTGACCGTGATGGCCGGAGGCTACAACCGCGATCCGCAGCAGCTTATCGCGGCGCGGCTGGGCACGGTGGAGGCGGCTCTGGAGGCGTTCGGGAAGAGGCGGGCGCAGGCAGCAGAAAGCCGATGACCAGTTAAGCCGCTCCAATTCCCCCTCAGAACCGCAGCTCTAGGCCCACGCCCGCGCCGAAGCCTGAAGCGGTGCCACTCCGCACGTAGGCCCGCCATCCGGCTGGCCCCAGCAGCGGCCCGCGCAACCCGCCCTCGCCGTATACGCCGAAGCGGCCCGCGTACTCCGCGCCCGCGCTGGCAAAGGCGTCCACCCGCGTGATCGGCAGGTTGATGTCGCGCAGGGTTGCGCCCACCGCGAACCGGTTGGCATTTTCCTTGCGCCAGGCTTTCTCCGCCGCGCCCTCGATCCCCAGCGTTCCCAGAACCGGTACCCGCAAGACCGAGAGGCCCGCGTGCAGGCCGTACCCCTTCGTCGTGGCGTCCACCCCGGCCCAGGCGGTGGCCGCCGAGGCGCTGCAAGGCAGGGCGAGGGCGGCGAGGGTCAGCAGGGTGCGGGGGTTCATGGGTTCAGGTTAACCGGCGGGAATGAGCGTGGTGGTTGCCGCGTAATAGGGAGAGACCCAGCCCATCTCTCACTCAGCCGTTCAGCCGCACGCCCGCCACCGTCGCCAGCATGCGGAAGGTCTGGAACAGGTGATAGGCATTCTCGCTGCTCCAGCCCACCGTCACGGCGTCCACCCGCGTCACGCCCGGAACGCGCGCGCAGGCGTCGGCGCGGGCCTGGTGGTCAAAGGACACCTGGCAAGGCGCGGGCCAGCGGGTGGTGTAGGGCTGGGCAGTCTTGGCGGCCCGCACGGCCTGTTCGGCCCCCTCGCGGATGCGTTTCTGTGCCTCGGCGGGGTGCAGGTGAATGGCGGCAAAACTGCTCAGCCCTTCCTTGACTGCCACGGTCACCACCGCTGCGCCCAGTTCGGCGCTGATCTCGCCCATCGCCACGTCGTCGCCGCAGGCAAAGACCACGGGCACATCGTAGTGTCCGGCCAGCAGCGCGTTCAGCCCATATTCCCCGGTATCGATACCACCGATTCGCACATTGCGGATAAAGCCGTTCCAGGTGTGCGCCAGTGGGCCGCGCGGGCTTCCGGCGCGGGCGTGATAGCCCACGAACAGCAGCGCGCCCACGCCTTCTTCCTGCACGCCCTGCACCATGCTCAGCGGTTTGTCGTTGCCGCTGGTCAAGCGCACCTGGGGGGGCAGCAGTTCGGGGATCAGATTGCGCATGGTGTCGTGGCTGTCGTTGATCAGCACGCCGGTGGCCCCGCCCATGATCGCGCCCTCGGCAGCGGCGGCGGCCTCACGGGTCATGCGCTCGCGGGCCACCTGATATTCCGTGCCGCTCACCAGGCCCCCGAATTCCGGCGGGCTGACCTGCACCCACGACGCCACCCCGCACACGCCCTCCATATCCACGCTGATCACCACTTTCACAGGTGTTGCCTCATGTGGCGCAGTGTAGGGGAGGTGGGGCGTGGAGATGGTCTGAAGGCCGGGAGGTCTGAGTGGTTGGACCGTGTGTAAGAGGGAGAAATCGGGCGGCAATGTGCCCAGGTTTCTGCTCAAACGCCACAAGTCTCCACCGTGATTTCCAGCCCCGAATCCTGCTGGCACCCCGTGCTAGCCTCTTTCGCTATGAGCCGCGTTCCCCTGAAATCCGCCCGCGAAATTGAGACCATGCGCCGCGCGGGGGCGCTGGTGGCCGAAACCTTCCGAATCCTCGATCCCTTCGTCAAACCCGGCGTGACCCTGGCCGAACTGGACCGCATCGCGGAGGAACATATCCGCAAGGCCGGGGCCGTTCCTGCCTACCTGGGCTACGGCCCGCGCAACAATCCCTTTCCCGGCACCATCTGCGCCAGCGTCAACGAGGTGATCTGCCACGGCATCCCCGACGGGCGCGAATTGAAAGAGGGCGACATCATCGGCGTGGACATCGGCGTGCTGCTGGGCGGCATGTACGGCGACGCCTGCCACACCTACACGGTGGGCACGGTCAGCCCGGAGGTTCAGGGCCTGGTGGACGCCGCCCGAGACTCCCTGAACGCTGGCCTGGAAGTGGTGCGCCCGAACGCCCGCGTGGGCGACATCGGCCACGCCATCCAATCACTGGCCGAGGGCCGGGGCTACGGCGTGGTGCGCGAATACACCGGTCACGGCATCGGCAAGCGTCTGCACGAGGAACCCACCATCTACCCCACGGGCGCGCGTTACACCGGCCTCAAACTCCAGCCCGGCATGGTCTTTACCATCGAGCCGATGGTCAACCTGGGACGGCCCGAAACCCGTCTGCTGGCCGACGGCTGGACGGTGATCACCGAAGACAAGCAGCCCAGCGCCCAGTTTGAACACACGCTGGTGGTCACGCCCAGAGGCCATGAAATCCTGACCCTGTGAACCCTCCGCCCCTAAAAATCAAAGCGCCCAGCCCGCCGAAGTTCCCGCGCGGTGGGCTGCGGACTCTAGCGCCGTCCGATCTGGAGGATGAATCGGTCTACCGGGGCGGTGTCATGGAGGTCTGTTCGCTGGAGGCGGGCACGCTGCAAACCGTGTCCTTGGAGGGCGTGGTGTTCCGCGAGGTGAACCTGAGCGGCGTGGAATGGAACCTGATCCGCCTGAAAGACGTGCGTTTCGAGGGCTGTGACCTGAGCGCCGCGAAATGGACCGAGGCGGCGCTGGAGCGCGTGCAGTTCACTGATTGTCGCCTGACCGGCCTGCAATTGCCGGAAGCGGTGTTGCGTCACGTTCGCCTGACCTGCGCGCACGCCCCGCTGTCGCTGTGGCCAGAAGTTGAATCCAAACACCTGTGGCTCGAAGGCTGCGACTTAACCGAGGCCGTGTTCATGGACGCCAGACTGCCCGGCGCGGTGTTCAGGGGCTGCGCGCTGGGCAAGACCGAGTTTCACGGCGCGGAGCTGGACGGCGCGGACCTGCGCGGCTCTGATGTTCAGGGAATTCGCCTGGGGCTGCGCGAACTGGCAGGTGTGACTGTCGAACCCGTGCAGCTCCTTGATCTGGCGCACCTGCTGGGCGTGCGGGTGGAGGAGCTGGCAGAAGAGGCTTAGGCCCGTACCCGCACGGCCTGCGCCTCGAAGCGTTCGCCCAGAAAATGCCCCTGTGTCAGCAACCGGTCTGCCGGGGCGTAGTCCTGACCCAGCGCATCGGCCACGCCGCCGCTGATCAACTCCAGTTGCTCGCGCAACATTTTTTCGGCGTCCTGTCCCTGAGCGCTCAGGCGACTGCGGGAGGCGGGGGTCAGATTCAGGTAGGCGCGCAGGGTGGCGGGCAGGTACTCGGAACGGGCCTGCCGGATCACGAAGGCGCTGTGGGCGTCCAACGCTTCTCTGTTCAGAGCGTCCTGAAGGCGGCACAGCAGCGCCAGTGCGTACAGGCGGTGTGGTTCCGGCAGGCGCAGCGCCAGTTCGGCGGCGCTGTCGGTGGCGGCGCTATCGGTGGCAGCGGCAGGCGCGGCGGGGGCAGCGGCCTCCTGCTGTCGCAGAAGTTCCAGCCGGTGCCGGTGGATCATCTGGCGGCGCAGCAGGGGAAAGGCGAACAGGCTGCCAAAGAAAAAAATGGGGATCAGGACTTCTTCCACGGTTCAAACCTCCGATTGCTGGGGCTGACCATAAGCGCCCGTGGGCGGCCCGGCATCCCCCCAAAGGCGGAGGCGGGCAGGCCACCACACCAGGCACCCGCTGGGGGAATTGCCCGCTGTGCCGCTGTCGCCTAGACTCTGGGCGTTTCAGTTCCTGGAGGAACCTCGCCCTTGGAAACCCTGCGCGTCTCTGCCACTTCCCGTCCCAACGCCATCGCCGGGGCCATCGCTGCCCTGCTGCGGTCCCAGGGGCGCGTGGAAATTCAGGCCATCGGCCCCGCCGCCGTCAACCAGACGGTCAAGGCGCTGGCAATTGCGCGCGGCTATCTGGTGAACGACGGCCTGGACCTGTGCGCCCAGCCGGAATTCGTCAAGCTGGACGTGCAGAACGAGGAACGCACCGCGCTGAAATTCAACGTGCTGGCGCAACCCCTGGCCACCGTGTAGGCGGCCTCCGCGCGTAAAACAAGGTCAACTGCGCGTAAATTCTCCTGCCTTCTGCTCTCATGAAATCTGAGTGGGGGACGCTAAGATATCAGAAGCGAAATCTCTAACCGGGGTTCGCTTTCTCTTTAACTACGCATAACTGGCCGGACCCGTCTCAGGGCCGCGCCCCACTTCCCGGAGGAAGTCCCCCCATGTTTCTAGGCCCCTACACCATTCCAATCATCATCGTGTTCGTGGCGTCTATGCTCATCCAGGGCTACCTGAGCCGCACCTACAGAAAGTGGGGCCAGGTCCGCAACGCCCGTGGCCTGACCGGCGCGGACGTGGCCCGCATGATGCTGGACGACGGCGGCCTGCCCGACGTAAAAATCGTCGCCGTGCCTGGCAACCTGAGCGATCACTACGATCCGGGCAAGAAGACCGTCAACCTCAGCGAGAGCGTCTACGGCGTCGCCAGCGTCGGCGCGATGGCGGTGGCCGCCCACGAGGTCGGCCACGCCATGCAGGACAAGGTGCGGATGCCCGCGCTGGTGCTGCGCGGCAAGATGGCCGTGCCGCTCAGTCTGGGCATGAACCTGGCACCGTGGCTGCTGCTGGCGGGTATTGTCCTGATTCAGCCTGGTCTGTTATGGGTAGGCGTGATCCTGTTCGGCGCGGCGCTGATCTTTCATCTGGTCACGCTGCCGGTGGAATTCGACGCCAGCCGCCGCGCGCTGGCCTACCTGGACAGCCGGGGCCTGAACGGCACGGTGGAAGGCCAGAACGGCGCGAAGAACGTGTTGACCGCCGCCGCCCTGACCTACGTGGCTGGATTTGCGATGGCGCTGGTGCAGTTCCTGAACATCCTGGGGATTGCCCGCCGGTAACGGTTAAAGTTCAGTAGAAAGAAGAGGCGGCCTCCAGATGGGGCCGCCTCTTTCTCAGATTTATACAATGATTGGATTTCTAGCGGCGTCAAATGAGTCTGGATACATCTCAATGGCATCGTCCTTACTTATTTCGCAGACATACTTCTCAAACGCTGGAAGTATATAATATCTATCCTCTAAATATATTAGATCAGATTGTATAGTGCAGCTTTCGCCTATGACTTTAGCCTGATTGAGTATCCGCTGCCCGTCATCAATGGGATTCCCGTCGTGGTTGTTCATCGTCCCAGGGCGCTGTTAGAAAACATCCGCTGATGCAAGTGACAGGAAAGATAAGTCACTTCG
The DNA here is from genome assembly GCF_000701425.1 of Deinococcus frigens DSM 12807. Taxonomy (GTDB): domain Bacteria; phylum Deinococcota; class Deinococci; order Deinococcales; family Deinococcaceae; genus Deinococcus; species Deinococcus frigens. The sequence goes on from NZ_JNIW01000004.1 coordinate 87,464, forward strand.
ACTTACAAAGCTTTGCAGAAGAGTGTAGGCGAAGGGTCTCGATCTTCAACTGGAGATGTTTCTGTTGTCATCCAGCCTTAAACGTTAAACCCAAACATCCGCATCTGGCGCTTGCCATCTTCGGTCATCTTGTCCGGTCCCCACGGCGGCGTCCACACGAATTCCACGTTCACGTCGGTCACGCCGTCCAGGCGGGCCACGGCCATCTCGGCGTCGGCGCGGATCAGGTCCTGCACCGGGCAGCCCACGCTGGTCAGGGTCATGGTGATGTCCACCAGACCGCCTTCCTGCACGTCCACGCCGTAGATCAGGCCCAGGTCCACGACGTTCACCGGGATCTCGGGGTCCTTGACGACCTTCAGGGCCTCGCGCACCTGCTCTGCGCTGGGCAGGCCGCCAGCGGGGGCAGCGGTGGCCGGTACGTTCTGTTCGGTGTCCATCGCTTCGGTGTCCATCAGCTCAGCTCTCCTTGAGACGCAGTTCCTTCGGTGGGCAGGCCCGCCTCGGCCCAGGCCATCGTGCCGCCGCCCAGGTTGACCACCTGACGGTAACCGTTCTGCATTAGGTACTCGCCCGCTTGGGCGCTGCGCGCGCCGCTGCGGCAGATCATCACCAGTTCTTGGTCTTTAGGCAGTTCCGAGAAGCGGCCTTCCAGTTCGCTGAGGGGCAGCAACGTCGCGCCCTGGGCGTGCAGGTCGTCGTATTCATTCTGCTCGCGGACATCCACCAGCAGCGCGCCCTGCTGCATGCGCTGCTGTCCTTCCTGCGGGGTCACTTCTTCCATGCATAGCAGCATAGCCGAGTCCTGTGGGCGGAATGTGCCCCTCGCCGGAACCGTTGGCCTATTCTGCGCCCATGCCCCTGCCCGAAGGCGTGACCGTCCTGGACCTGCGCCCCGCCGAACTGCGCTTTGCCCAACCGCTGGAGAAGCTGACGGCGCTACCCGTCCTGGCCGTTTCTCTCCAGCAGATCGAGGACGGCGTACACGGCCTGACGACGGAGACTGGGCCGCTGCTGGTGATCTGCGAACGCGGCGTGCGCTCCGGGCTGGCGGCGAAGTATCTGCGGGCCGATGGGCTGGCAGTTGAAGCCTATCCGGGCGGTGTTCCGGCCCTGCTGCGGGAAGTGGGAAGCGGTTGAGTGTCCTTCCCGCTCACCCTCTACACTGACTTCCATGTCTGCGCCCTCTCCAACCCAGTCCCATCAACTGCCCCCCGGTTTCATCTCTGCCGACGATGTGTTGCACGACCGCCTGAGCGCCCTGGACACCCGGCGGCTGGAGCTGGAATACGGCAATGCCGAGCTGCTGTACGGACTGGGCATCCTGGGCGTGGCCGGGCCGTTTGCGCGGGTGACGCCCTGGGAGCTGGAGGACGAGGACGGCGTGCGCCGCATCAACGCCAGCGGGTACGCCGCCACCCCCTTTGGCGAGATGCCCCCGGTGTTGACCGGGTTTCTGCACGAGTTCCTCGATCACAACCGTTCGATGGGCCTGCCGCAGCAGTCCAGCGCCCCGTGGCGCGCGGCCCTGGAAGCCAACCTGATTCGCCTGGTGGCCCGCGAATTGCCCAGCCACGCCGATTCCCAGGTCTTTTTCTGCTCCAGCGGCACCGAGGCGGTGGAGGGCGCGCTCAAGTTTGCCAAGGCGTTCCGGCCCGCCTCCCAGTTCCAGATCTCCTTCGGCAGCGCCTATCACGGCAAGACACTGGGCAGCCTGAGCCTGACGCCCAACCCGGAATACCAGGACATCTTCCGCCCGCTGGTGCCGGGGGCGCTGACCGTGCCATACGGCGATCTGGACGCGCTCAAGGCGCTGGTCCGGCGTGTCGGCCCGGACAAGATCACCTGCGTGATCGTGGAACCCATTCAGGGCGAGGGCGGCGTCAATATTCCCCCGCCAGGTTTCCTGAGCGGTCTGGGCGAATACTGCCGGGGGCACGGCATCGTGGTCATCGCGGACGAGATTCAGACCGGGCTGGGGCGCACCGGCCACTGGTTCGAATCGGCATCTCAGGGGCTGGACCCCGACATCATCACCCTGGCCAAGCCGCTGGGCGGCGGCCTGACGGCGGTGGGCGCGACGATTGCCCGTCACGACATCTACAAAAAGATGCTGGGCGGCCTGAGCAGCAAGCGCCACAGCAACACCTTCGGCGGCGGCGCGCTGGCGATGGCGGTGGGATTAAAGTCGCTGGAATACCTGATCGAGAATGACCTGCCCGCCCGCAGTCTGGAACTGGGCCGGGTGGGGCTGGAACGGCTGCGCGCCACCCAGCTCCAGTATCCCCGCCTGCTGCAAGAGGTGCGCGGCCAGGGCTTGCTGCTGGCGATGCAGTTCCAGCCGCTGCTGGGTGTGCCGCTGCCCGGCGTCCTCAAGGAACTGGTCTTCGAGGCCACCGCCCTGCTGGCCCTGCGTGAGCTGCACAGGGGCGGCGTGATGGCAAACCTGAGCCTGAGCAGCAAGCGCACGGTGCGCCTGACCCCCGCGCTGGACATGCCCCGTGACCTGTTCGGCACCATGTTTGACCGGGTGGACGCCTTCGCAAAGCGCCGCCCGGTGTCGCGGGAACTGCTGACCGGCACGCCGCCCGTATTGATCGCCAAACTCGCCAAATTTGCCGCCAGCAAGCCCAAGAAACGCACGCCCAGCGACGGGTGAACATGAATGCGCTGCCCGTCCAAGCGCCCGACTTTGAAGCTGTTCAGGCGGGCTATGACCGGATGTGGGCCACCGGTCAGCCGGAGATCGCGCGCAATGGTGTGGTGGCCGATCCCGTGCCTGATGCGGACGCGGGCAGCACCCGCTGGGGCATCAGCGTCATCGCCGGCTTCGATGCTGATTTTGCGTCCAGCTTGCTGGCGCTCGTGGATGAGGTACGGCCTCTATGCGGCGAGAACCACACCTTCTATGACGCCAGCAATCTGCACACCACCATTCGCGCCTGCGAGTTCTACAGGGCCGAGGTGGGCGAGCATGGTGCCCGCGTGGGGGTCTACCGAGACCTGCTAGGCCAACTGTGCCGACGCTCCGGGCCGTTTGAGGTGACTTACGCGGGCCTGAACGGCAACCACACGGGCATCATCGCGCAGGGGTACGCCATGGGCGGTCTGCGTGAGTTCCGCCGTGAACTTCACCGTCAGCTCGCCGAAAAAGGACTTCACCACGGCCCGGAAGCTGAGGAAGTGCGGCGCACCACACACAGCAGTCTGGTGGTGTTCGGCGGTCCACTGGGGCAGTCCGGGGCGGTCTCCGACTGGCTGGCTGAACGGCGCACGTTGTCCACCGGTTCGGCCCGCCTCTCCCGCCTGAGTCTGGTGAGGTACCGGCGCAGTCAGTCCGGCGTCGAATGTATCCCGCTGGCCGGGTTTGACCTCATGCGGTGAACGTAGAATGACATAGCCTTAAAGCGTGCTGGCGCATCAAATTCCGCCGTTCATCTCGCGGCCTCCTCCCACCGAAATCCTGAGCAATCCTTTAGGGAGGTGTGGCTGTTAACACCAGAAGTGTAACCCGCGCTAGGGTCCTGCCATGTGGCCTTTTGGAAAAAGTACAGCGGATAGAGTCAAGGACGCCCTGAGCGAGCAGCCCCGCCTGAAAGACCTGGGCTTGCAAGTTCAGGAAAAGGGTGGCAACGTCACGGTCACCGGCATGGTCCCCAATGACCGGTATGGCAGCCTGGTCAAGGTGGTCGCCGAGGGGATCAACGGCGTCAAGTCGGTGGACACGGGCGGTCTGATCGCCCAGGAAGCGCCCCAGCAGGCGGCTCCCCAGGACGCTGGCCCCAGTGCCTCGGACAACTCGTTTACCTCAGGCCCGGCCAGCGGCACCGCAGAGATTCCGGCCAGCCCGGGGGGCAAGCCTGCGTCCGCCGCACCGGGCCTTGAGGCGGAAATCAAGGAGATGGAGGACCGCAGCAAGATCGCCAAGGCCGTTCACAAGGCCATCCGCAGCAACGGCGAGCTGAAGGACGATCCCATCGACGTGCTGCAAAGCGGCAAGAGCGTGATCCTGCGCGGCGTGGTGGACAGCGACCACGAGCAGCGTCTGGCCGAGAAGCTGGCCCGCGAGGTGGACGGCGTGTCCGGGGTGGACATCAGCGGCCTGCGCGTGGCGGCGGGGGCCAAGGAACTGAGCCAGGAAAAGGACCAGTCCACCGGCGACACCGTGTACACCGTCAAGCCCGGCGACACCCTGGGCGCGATTGCCCAGAAGTATTACGGCGACGTGACCGAGTACAAGAAAATCGCCCACTACAACAACATCAGCGACCCCGATCTGATCAAGGTGGGCCAGCAGATTCGCATTCCCGGCTGAGCCGCGCTCGCACAGGAGGCCGCCCCTGAACCGGGGGCGGCCATTCTTTTTTCCCATCATTATCATTTCCTGATATCAGAGACTGAGAGTGGAGGTGGAGTGATGGACGTGAATCTCTTCAAGGGCAACCTGGAGCTGATCCTGCTGAGCGTGCTGGAGCGCGATGGCGGCTACGGGCAGGACATCGCCAAGCGGGTGGACGCGCTGACCGGGGGGCAGATTCGGCTGAACGCCGGGAGCCTGTACCCGGCTTTGCACCGTCTGGAACGCGCCGGATTCCTGAGTGCGGCAGGGACCCAGCCCGCGCGCGGCGGGCCGCCGGTCAGGACCTACCTGCTGACCGAGGCGGGCCGCGCCGAGTTGATCCGCCGCCGCGAGGGCTACGCCGCGTTTGACCGCGCGCTCAGGACGCTGTGGTAAATCAGGACGCTGTGGTGAAGACGCCGCGTTCCGTTGAAACTTACCTGGACCACGCTGTTTGCCTGCTGCCCCGACAGGTACGCCGGACCGTGCGGGCCGAACTGCATGCCAACCTGTACCAGACCATGCTCGATGCCCACCTGGACGGTCTAGTGGAGGCGGACGCCTGGGCCGCCGCCCTGCGCGCACAGGGTTCGCCGTGGTGGCTGGCCCTGAATCTGGCGCGGGTATACACGCTGGGAGCGGCGCTCCGCCTCCTGCTCGTCGGTCTGGCGCTGGGCGGGGTGGCCTACGCAGTGGGCGCGGAAACGCACGCCACGTCCAGCGCTCAGGAGCTGCGGCCATGAACACCCGGCTGCTGGGGCTGTGGCGCGGGTGGGGTTCGCCCGCCGTCTTTGCGCTGCTGATCACACAGTTTGGCGCGAGTTCGGTGGGGGTGGACGGGGCCAGCATGCTGCCCGCGCTGCGCCACGGCGAACGCCTGCTGTTGCCCACCGCCGAGGGCTGGGCGCACCGGCTGGGGCTGCGTTGGCTGGGTCTGGGTGAATACCGCCGGGGCGACATCGTGGTCTTCAAACCGCCGCGCGAGGCGGCGTACGAATGGCGCAACACCTACCGGGGGCTACCGCTGCCGTGGCGCTACCGCCCGTCTCTGGTCAAGCGTGTGGTGGGCGTGCCGGGCGATACGGTCAGCGTCCGCGCCGGACAGGTCCGGGTCAACGGCCAGCCGCTGGCAGAGACGGCCACCCACACCTACTGGAATGCTTTTTGCCCCGACACCGACAGCTCCCTCGCCACCAGCGTCGCGGCCTCACCGTCTCGGACAGATCTGACCGAGGTGATGGTCCCGCCGAATCACTACTTCGTGATGGGCGACAACCGCAGCCCTGGCGGCAGCCTGGACAGCCGCGTGTTCGGGCCGGTGGACGTGCAGGACATCTCGGCCCGCGCGGTGGCAAGCGTCTGGCCGCTGATTCGCCACACGGATTCTATCCCACCCTGCGACTCTGGACCGCGTCCCGAACAGCGCGTGAAATTTGGCGGCCCGAAGGAATGGAATCCGCGTTTGCTGCTGCCCTGAACCATCCAGTCTCGGCGCTCTGCCTCATGCTGCAATCATGTTCATCCCCGCTGCCGACGGCATCCCCCTTCACCTGACCCGCCTGAACGCGGGGCCGCCGCTGTTGCTGCTGTCTGGCGGGCCAGGGTATGACCCTTATCTGAAGCCAGTGGCGAAGCTGCTGCCCGATGTTGAGGGCCTGTTGCTGGCCGCGCGGGGAACCGGACAGAGCGGAGGCGGCGCGCATGGTCTGGATGCGGCCATTGCCGATCTGGAAACCGTGCGTGAGGCGCTGGGCCTGGAGCAGTGGGGCGTGCTGGGCCATTCCTGGGGCGCGGCCCTGGGGTTGGCCTACGCGCTGGCGCACCCTGAACGAGTTTCCCACTTGATCAGTTTCGCTGGAACCGGCATTCAGCATGACCAGGACTGGAAGGCTGCCTACGAGGCCAGCAAGGATGCAGAGCTGCCGCTGGACATTCCATACAGTCCCGAAGTCCACCGCGCCCTGCTGGCCGACTGGCGGCGCTGGATCAAGTTGCCCGATCTGCTGCTCCATCTCTTGCGGCTGCCGGTAAAGACGACGTTCCTGCACTCTGGGGCCGACATCCGCCCTGGCTGGCCTGCCGCGCAACTGGCCTCGCTGCTGCCCGCTGCCGAATGGCGCGAGTTGCCCGGCGCACCACACCACGCCTGGCTGACGCACGCGCCGGAGCTGGAACAGGCGCTGCGGGGAATTCTGACGTTCTGACCGGGTGCTTCCCCCTTTCGGCGGACGCCCTTGTGGCCCGCCCGGCGTACCCTCGTCGCATGATGGTGCGGATGAGGCCACAGCGAATTCAGGGTGGACGGCGCGGGGGCGTGCTGTCCGATCTGCTGGACCCCCACACCTACCGCGCGGCGCTGTACATCCTGCTGGCGCTGCCGATGGGCGCATTCACGGCGGGGCTGATCACCGGCGGTGTGCTGGGCGGCTTGCTCACGCTGGCCTTTCTGGTGGGCGCGGCCTTTTTGCTGGGTTCGCTGTGGCTGGTGGGCGGCCTGGGCGACGTGCAGCGGGCGCTGGCCGGGGTGCTGGGCGTGACTTACGCGCCGCCGCCCCTGCCGCCCGTGTACCGGGGCACGCTGGCGTGGCTGCGCGGCACGCTGGCCGACCCCATGACCTATCGTACGCTGCTGTTCCATGTGATCCAGTTGCCGCTGGCGCTGATCTGCTGGCTGGTGCTGGGCACGCTGCTGGGGCTGACCGTGCTGGGCCTGCTGTCGCCGGTGTGGGCGCAGTATCCCGATATGTTCCCGGTGGTCTGGGGCGAACTGACGCTGCTGCCCGGCCCGCTGGCCGTGGTGGGCCTGGTAGGCCTGGGACTGGGCGGCCTGCTGATCCTGGCGGGTGTGCTGAACCTGATGGGCCGGATGTGGACCCGCCTGACCGTGGCCCTGCTGTCGCGCGATCCCGGTTACGAGGCCGCGCGGCGCGAGGTGGTGGCCCTGCGCCGCGCCGCCGGACGGGTGGCCCTGGGCGACGATCTGGAGGCGACGCTGGCGGACCTGACCGCCCAGGCGCGGGCCGCCAGCACGGCGCGCTCGGTGGCGCTGACCGCGCCGGACGGAAGTCTGCGCGCGCTGAGCGGCCCACAGGGTCCAGGGCTGTCTGGCCCGCTGGACCGCCTGCCGTCCCAGGGCGAGGCGGACGTGCGGATCATTCAGGGCGGGGGCGCGCTGGCAACGCTGCCCGTCACGCTGCCTGCCTCGGCGGGGGCGCTGGAGGGCGGGCAGCTTCAGGGCGGCACCCTGCGCGCCCTGTATCCGGCAGGGGTGCGCCCCGGCGCGGACGAGCTGGCCTTTCTCCTGAGCATCGCCGATCACGCCGGGACCGCCCAGCACGCCGCGCAACTGATCGAGCGAGCCGGGGCGCGGGCCGGAGAGCAGGAACGCGCCCGCCTGGCCCGCGAGCTGCATGACAGCGTGGCCCAGGCGCTGTACGGCATTTCACTGGGCGCAAAGACCGCCCGCGCCACCCTGGAAAAGGACACCGAGCGCACCCGCGCCAGCCTGGACTACACCATCCGGCTGGCCGAGGGCGGCGTCTCGGAGATGAAGGCCCTGCTGTTCAGCCTGCGCCCCGACGCGCTGGAGGAGGGCGGACTGGTGGCCGCCCTGGCTCAGCACGCCCACGCGCTGGAGGCCCGTCACGGTCTGAGCGTTCACGCCCGTCTGGACCACGAGCCACTGCTGACGCCTGACGCCCAGGCTGCCGCCTACCGCGTGGCCCAGGAGGCGCTGCACAACATTGTCAAGCACGCCCGCGCCCGCAACGTCTGGCTGGAGGTAGCGCAGGACGGGCCAGCCGTGACCGTGACCATCCGCGACGACGGGCGCGGCTTCGACACGGCGGCAGCCGGGCGCGGCACGCTGGGCCAGCGCAGCATGCGCGAGCGGGCAGCGGGGGCGGGCGGCACGCTGGAGGTCCGTAGCTCTGCCGGAGAGGGAACCGCCGTCACCCTGTGCCTGCCCGCCGCGCGGCCCTCGCTTGCCAAATCTGCCAGGGTGGAGGCGTGACCGTCAGCCCCGGCAGCCGGCCCCTGACCTCGGTGCTGTCGCGGATGGCGCTGGGTCTGCTGATCGCTGCTGCTGGCGCGCTGCTGACCTGGCAAGGGGCGACGGTCAGGCCGACGCCCGGCATGGGAGCCGAGACCACGCCGGTCCGCGTGGCGCTCGACGGCCCACAGCCGGGCGATCTGGCACGCAGCGCTACTCTGAAGATCGACGGGGACCGCACCAACCTGACTCTGGGGCCGCTGCCCGCCGGAAGCGCCTTGGCGGTGGGGGGACAGGTCACGCACCGCCTGCGCAATCCGGTGCAGGTCAGCGTCAGCCGTGCGGGCAACCAGCTTGACTTTGGCCTGACCCTGCGGGTGCAGTCGCTGGAGCGGCCCGGCGTCACCGTCGCCTACCCCGAACCGGTGCAGCACGTCATTGACCTGAAGGCCACCCGCAGCATTCCCCTGACCCTGAGCGCGCGCACGGTGGGCGGCAACCAGACGCTGGACCTCTCACCGCTGCGCCTGCGGGCGCTGAATGTCCGCAGCGTCAGCGGTGATCTGAGTGTCACGCTGCCCGCACGGGCCGGTGGACCGTTTGCCCTGGTCAGTACCTCTGGCGACATCGCCGTGACCGCCCCACCCGGCGCGGCCCCCGAGGCCGTGCGCGTCAACACGGTCAGCGGTGACCTGAGACTGAATCTGGCCGGGGCCAGGACCGGCACGCTGGGAGCCGGGACCACGGGCGGCAACGTGACTCTGACCCTGCCCGCCACCTTCTCGCGGGGCACCTTGACCACGGCCAGCGGCGAAGTGACGGCCACGGCCCCAGCGGGCACGCGCGGCAACCTGGACATCCGCACCCAGAGCGGCGAGGTGACGTTGCGCGCCGCCCCCGGCCTCAAATTGCGGGTCCGGTTCACGGACCGCGACACCCTGACCCTCCCCGCCGGTCAGCCATCCGCCGATGCCCCCGAGCTGGACGTGTTCATCGACGCGCCGGGCGACAATTTCGCCCTCGAATTTCTCTCTGAGTAACCTGCCCCCAGGAGGCCCACCCATGTCCAACCCCACTCCAGCCCACCCCAGCGTCCGCGTTCTGCTCGTCGATGACCACGCCGTCGTGCGCCAGGGCCTGCGCCTGTTCCTGGGCCTGGACCCCAATATCGAGGTGGTGGGCGAGGCGGGCAACGGCGAGGAGGCCCTGGCCGAGGCGCAGCGCCTGACCCCCGACGTGGTGGTCATGGACCTGATGATGCCCGTGATGGACGGCATCACCGCCACCAAAGCGCTGCGCCGCGCCCTGCCCGATACGGAAGTCATTGCCCTGACCAGCACGCTGGAGGAACACAAGGTCAACGGCGCAATCGAGGCCGGGGCGATTTCCTACATGCTCAAGGACGCCTCCAGCGATACCCTGGCCGACGCCATCCACGCCGCTGCACGCGGGGAAGTCCGGCTGCACCCCGAGGCCGCCCGCCGCCTGGTCCGCGACTTCCGCAGCGCGGAGATGCGCGAGACCCTGACCCCCAAGGAAACCATCGTGCTGCAACTGATTGCGCGCGGCCACAGCAACCGCGACATCGCCGCCGATCAGGGCGTCAGCGAGGCCACCGTGAAGACGCATGTGTCCCGGTTGCTGAGTAAGCTGGCACTGGAGAGCCGGACGCAGGCGGCGCTGTATGCCCTGAAGCATAGAATTGCCAGGCTGGATGGTGTGGAGGGCTAATCTGGAGATATGTCGTCGCTCATTACCGAAGACGTTCCTCGATTCTGGCAGGCATTTGACCAGATTGACGCGCCAGATGCTGAGGCGCAAATTCAACGCCTCTATCTGGACCCAGGCAGCCCAGGCTTACGCGCCTTTGTACTGGAGCGGATTGCTTCCGCCGCCGAGCTTCTCGCCGTGTTGCGCTCGCGCCGGGCTTTTTACGCCAGCATCCGTGAATGCTCACTGGCAACGGCTGGCGCTCTGCATTCCCGGCTGGAACATCTTTCGGAGCGGCTGGCCGAAGTGCTTCCAGGCTATCTAAGCAACGACATTTTTGTCGTGATCGGGGCGCTGAACAGCGGCGGCACGATGGGCCACGAAGAGGGGCGGACATTCGCTGTAATCGGCCTGGAGTTTTTCTGCGCTGGCCCAAAAACTGCAACCACCGAACTGAACGCCTGGGAGCGTTCAGTTCTGATGCCTCCAGATATTTTGCCCGCCATTGCCGCCCATGAACTGATCCACACGTTTCAGCCCCATGACTCGGTGCCGGAACACAGGCGCACTTTGCTGCTGTACTGCCTGGCTGAAGGGGCGGCGGAATACCTGGGCGAACTGGTCAGCGGTGAGGTCATCAACCGCCGAATCTGTGGGTACGGCTTGGCCTATGAGGAAGAGCTGAAAGCGCGTTTCCTGTGTGATATCGCTTCGAGTGTCGGGCCAGAGGGCTGGCTCTATCAAGGCAACCAAGCCAAAGACGAACCCGCCGACCTGGGCTATTTCATCGGTGGGCGGATCATGCGTGCTTATCACGAGCAGCACCGCGACAAGCCCGATTTAATCTACGATTTGCTCGATTTCGCCCTGCGGGAACCCGAGGAGTTTACGCGTCTGAGCGGCTACTTCGACTGAGGATGGTTTTTACCCCAAATCCCCGAGAACCCCCGCCAGTTCCTTTTTCACGCACGTAAACATCGGCGTGTCCTGCAAGGTGTACATGCTGGCCTCGGTGTAGCGCAGGCGGTGGACCAGATCGACGAATTCCTGCGGGTAGTCGCTGTCGAAACTGACCACGAATTCCTGATCGTCGATGCCGTAGCTGTAAGAAGTGTTGATCCGCACGCCCTTGAACGGCGCGGAGGCGTGGATATGCTCGTCCATCATGCCCTGACGGCTGTGCGGCGTCAGGTCGTACCACGCCCGCGTTTTCATGAAGGGGTAGATGAACAGAAACTGCCCCTGCCCCGGCAGCACTTCCAGGCCGTGGCCGCTGCCCTCCACGCGGTTAACGTACTGGCTGCGCTTGTTCATGGACACGAAGTTGTACGGCTGCGTCAGGTAGCCCATCAGGCGGGTGCGGTTGAGGCGGGCCTGCGCTTCCTGAAAGTCGCGCACGTCGAAGGCGATGCGCCACAGCATGAAATCCACGTCGCCGCGCACGCCCACGAGGGAGTACGGGCGCAGGATCAGGCCCTTCTCGGCGGGGGCGTCACTGACCCAGCCCTCGGCGGCGGCCTGAAACTCGGCCCGGATCTCGTCGCGCTCGGCCTGCGGCAATCGGCGAAACGCTGGGTCCAGCTTGAAGAAGGCGTAATTCATGAACTGGCGGTTGCTGCGGTCCCCCTCGCGCCCGGTGACCTGCCCGCTGGGGTCCAGGTCTACCATCATCTTGGGGCGGCCACTGGCTGCGGGGCGTCCGGTGGGCGGCGTGGCAGGCGTCTGCTCGGGCTTTTGCTCGCTCACCTTGCCACCTCCTGCCCGCGCAAGTCGTGGGTCAGGCCAAAGTTGTCGCGGTAGAGGGTCTGGATGGCGTCGTATTCGTCGTTCCCCAGCGGTCTGGCATCGAAGGCAGCGACATATTCTTTCAGTCCCTTTTCGTCGTAAATGTTGGGCAGGATGCTTGCCATCACCTTCGAGTGCAGCGCGAACTGAATGGCGAGTTGACCGATGGTGCGGCCACCGACAAACTGCTGCAAGTCCTCCACCTTCTTGAGGCCGTCTTCCATCCACGCCTTTTTCTTCGCGTTGGTGGTCATGCGCCAGTTGCGGTGATCGCCCGGCTCGAACTCGGTGTCTTTGGTCATGTAACCCTCCAGCAGCCCGGAGGCGTGCGGCACGCGGGCCACGATGCTCACGCCCGCCTCCCCGGCCACCGGCAGAATCGCCTCGCCCAGCACCTGTTCCAGCAGGTTGTAGATGATCTGGGTGGGCGCACGGCGGTCCCGCACGGTGGCGATCCCTTCTTCGATCTGCCGCTCGTTTAAAGCTGGCCCCAGCGCCGTGCCGTAAGCGCGGATCAGGCCCTCGCCTTTCAATTTATCCAGCTCGGCCCACAGGTCATCGTTCTGAATGGCGTCCACGCGCGGATTGTGGAGCTGGTAGAAGTCGATGTAGTCGGTCCCCAGCCGTTTCAGGCTGCCCTCCAGCGCCCTGCGGAGGTAGGCGGGAGACCAGTCGTGTGGGCGTTCCTGCTGCCCCGGACGGTCCGGATTGTTATAGATGTCGTAGCCGAACTTGGTTCCGATCACGATCTTCTCGCGCACGTCGCCCAGGGCTTCGCGCTGCATTTCCTCGGCGCGGCCCGAGGCGTAGGTGTCGGCATTGTCGAAAAAGGTCACGCCCGAGTCGTAGGCCTCGCGCAGCAGCCGCTTGCCCACGCCCTCGTCCTTGACGCCCCACCACGTCGTGCCCACCGTCCACACGCCAAAGCCCACAGCGCTGACCGTCAGGTTCGTTCCTTTTAACTCGCGGTATTCCATGCCCTGCACTCTTCCACTGTGTGCGGGGGAAGGATGACCCCGAACGAGCGGTCAGGCCGGGCGAGGGCGCACGAACTTCAGGGCCAGTCTCATGAACATCAGCTTTATGTTTAATCATTCTAAATGTAAGAGCGGTGTCATACTGCGGCATCTACTTCGCATCCATGTTTGGAAATTTCGTATATCGCCCGCTTGACCTGGAGACCTATGACTGGAAAGTTCTTTCCCTTGACGCTGGGCTGCACCGCCCTCCTGCTGGCCGCCTGCTCGCAGACGCCCGCCCCCACGCAGGGCAGCAGCGAGAATCTGCCCGCTGGCAGCCCTTACGCGAACGGCCAGCAGTACCCCTGGAGTGATCGGCTGGACGCCCCCGGTGCCAATCCCTACGCAGACGGGCGCACCTACGACTGGGCCTCGCCCAGCGCCGCGTCCGGTCTGAACGCACAGGCGCTGAACGCTGGCCAGAACTACCTGTCGGACCTGCAATGGACCTCGGCCACCAATGGCTGGGGGCCGGTGGAGCGGGACCGCAGCAACGGCGAGCAGGATGTCCGGGACGGCACCACACTCAGGGTCGGCGGGCGCGTCTTTGCCAAGGGGCTGGGCGTCCACGCCAACTCCGAGATCAGGTACGCGCTGGGTGGGCAATGCAACACCTTCAGCGCGTTCGTAGGCATCGATGAGGAGGTCCGCAAGCTGGGCAGCGCGCAGTTCAAGGTCTTCGGGGACGGCAGGCTGCTGTTTGACAGCGGGGTGCGGCGCGGCTCTGACCTGAGCCTTCCGGTGGACGTCAGCGTGGCCGGAGTCAGGGAATTGAGATTGTCGGTCTCAGGCGGCGACAACAACTATTACGATCACGCCGACTGGGGCGAGGCGGCGGTGTACTGCGCGGCGGCCCAGCCGGTGGGCAACGTGTTCCTGAGCGACCTGCCCTACGTCTCGGCCCGCAACGGCTGGGGTCCGGTGGAGTTTGATAAGAGTAACGGCGAGCAGAGCCAGTTCGACGGCAGGCCGCTGACCATCGGCGGGCAGGTCTTTGCCAGGGGGCTGGGCGTGCATTCCTCGTCCACCACCCGCTCTGAAATTAAATATGACCTGGACGGCAAATGCGTCACCCTCACGGCCAAAGTGGGCATCGACGACGAGGTAGGAAAGCGGGGCAGCGTGGTGTTCCGGGTGCTGGAAGACGATCCACAATTTCTGGATGGCCGGGAACTGTACAACAGCGGCGTGGTGCGCGGCGGCGAGGCGGCCAGGAGCATCACGGTCAATGTGAAGGACGTCAGGATACTCAGGTTGCAAGTCAGCGACGCGGGCGACAACATGAACTTCGATCACGCCGACTGGGCCGATCCCCAGTTGACCTGCATCCTGCCCGCGCAGGACAGGCAGCCCGGCACCCTTGATCCCAGCTTCGGCAGCGGGGGCCGTGCCAACGCGGGCGGCGTGGACGTGGTGGCCGAGGACGGCGGCGCGGTGGCCGTGCTGGACAGCAATTTCAAGATCACGCGTCTGTCGCCCTCCGGCGCGGTGCTGGCCCAGGGTGCGGGGATGCCGAACGGCGTCGCCCATGCCCTGGCCCGGCAGGCCGACGGCAGGCTGGTCGTGGTGGGCCAGATCAGCGGCGAGATGGCCGCCGCGCGCTACCTGCCCAACCTGACGCTAGACCCCAGTTTCGGCGTGGGCGGCGTGGTCTGGTTGCCGCTGAGCGAGGCCGGCTCACCCTCCAGCCCGGAGACTGGCTCGGCAGCCAGGGACGTGGTGGTTCAACCGGACGGCAAGATTGTGCTGGGAGGGTACGCTGTGCGGTCGTTTGCCTCCCCTGTCTCGCAGTCCACGGCCCTGGACTTTGCATTGGTCCGTTTGCAAAGCAGCGGGGTGCCTGACTCTGGGTTCGGGCAAGGCGGCAAGGTCTTCACCGCGCTGGAGACCCTGCCCGCTTTCAGCTCCTCTTCCTACCAGAATGACGACATCTACGGCCTTGCCCTTCAGTCCGACGGCAAGATCGTGGCGGCGGGGCTGTCCGAAAATGCCGGCTCCGGCCCCGCGATTCTGGCCCGCTACCTGCCTACCGGGCAGCTCGACTCCTCGTTTTCCGGCGACGGTATTGCGCTGGGCGGCGACAGCGGGTACGCCGTCTTCCGCACTGTCGCTGTCCAGCCGGACGGGCAGATCGTCGCGGGTGGGGCAGACGCGCGGTTTTTCACCTCTCCGTTCCTCCAGAAGTTCAGTTCGGATGGAACCGGTGGGCCGAGCGTCAAATTCCAGTTCAACCCCGCCGAGGAGCCGGAGTTCTCCCAGACCATCGTGGATACCCTGGCTTTACAGGACGGCGGCGGCGTGATCGTGGGCGGCCACTCTGTTGGCCTGAACAGCGCCAACACCTATATTGCCCGTTTCTCCTCTGCACTGGTGCAGGACACCTCGTTCGGCCTCTTTCCCGGTGGCAATGTCCGCGTCGGCACAGGCTCAATCATCTCGCTGATCAAGAGCGCCGACGGCAAGATCGTTGCGACCACCGCTTCACGAACCATTGACGGCGTGCAGGGCCAGGGCACCTACCGTCTGTTCCGCTGACGCGCCGGATTGACTTTACAAATTGCTTCATTGACGAACCGTCCGGGTGGCTTTCCCGGACGGTTCTTTGCTGTCATGAGCCGGCGAGAGTGAGGCGATGCGTTTGCTGTTCAAAACAGTTCCTCTACAGGCTGTGGACCGCCCCCAGGCTCAGGCGTCTCCAACTTTAATCGCTGTTTCTTCATCTTTTCTGGAGATACGATTCTGCACCTGGAAGTCCGCCTGACAGCTCGGCGTAGCGCTGTCACGCCTTCTCGTTCGGCTGGAGAATCTTGATGTCGATTTCCCTTTTTCCGCTGCTGCTCGGCCCCGTTGCCCTGTTGCTGGTCGCCTATTCGCCGGGCAATGGCACGCCGGACCACACCTTCGGCAGCGGCGGCGTCGTCACCACCCCGCTGAATGCGCTGTTGGCGGGCGGCGACGCTTCCACGGACAAGCTGTACGGCCTGGCCTTGCAACCGGACGGCAAGATTGTGGTGGCCGGTGAGGCCCAGTACGACGCCAACCGCTACAGTGCCGTAGTGGCGCGCTACCTCGAGACGGGCGCTCTGGACCCGGCCTTCGCGCGGGGCGGAATCGGCCTGGGCGGCCTGGGAGAGCGCAGCACCTTCCACTCGGTGGCCCTGGAGAGGGACGGCACCATCATTCTTGGCGGCGGCACCGGGCGCTTTTTCGCCAGTGCCCTGCTCCAGCGGTTCAGTCCGGACGGCGTGGTTGGGGCAGGCGTCCGGTTTCAGCCCAGGGTGCCGCAAGGCGCACAACTGTACCAGACGGTCATCACCGGCCTGCTGCCCCAGCCGGACGGCAGCGTCGTGCTGGGCAGCTACGCGGGCGACACCACCTACGTCGCGCGCTTCAGTGCAGATCTGGGCCAGGACCTGACCTTCGGGGCCGCGCCGCAGGGCAACGTGCAGATCGGGTCCGGCCCGCTGATCGCCCTGACCCAGGACGCCGGGCACAAGATCATCGCCACGACGGCGCAGTTCACGCCTACGGGTGTGGAGGGCGAGAGGACCGTGCGCCTGTTCCCCTGACGCTCCGAAGATCGGTTTTGCTCGGGTGGCGGCCATTCCACAGGGGCCGCCACCAGAGCTGTATGCATTCTCGACGCTGATCTCGGCGGTAATTACCACGTTCCACACGCTGTTCTTAACGCCCGATGCAAGGATTTGACACCCGCTGCATCCCACGCTATATTTAGCCCATCACCGTCCGAGAGGGCGGATTTTTTTGGTCTGGCACGTTCTGGCCCGCTTTTCGGGTGGAGAGGCAGGTTGAACGGTCCGCCTCTCTGGTCTCGATTGCTCTAGGCTGCGCGCATGCTCAAGCATGTGTCGTTCGTCACTGCCGATCTGGACGCCGCACTGGCCTTCTACGGGCGGCTGGGCGGCGTGACCGAGAAGAACCTGACCACCCCGGAAGGCCACCGGCGCGGCGTGGTGCGCCTGGGTGAAAGTGGGGGGGGCCGCCTCCAGTTTTTCCAGATTGCGGGCGAGTCGCCGCGCCCGCACCCCCACTGGGCCGAACATATCGCGCTGCACGTGACGGGCCTGCGCGCCCTGCTGCCGCAGTTGCGGGCGGCGGGGATGGTGGTCAGCCGGGACCTGGCCCCCAGCCCCGGCGGGCGCGACATGGCCTTTGTGCTGGACCCGGACGGGCGGCAGGTAGAACTGCTGGAAACCGTCGTGCTGGATCCTGGAACGGGCTGATCAGCGCACCGCGTTGCGGCCCCCGTTCTTGGCCTGGTACATTGCCTGATCGGCGCGCCCGAACAGTTGGTTGGGGGTGTCGTTAGTGCCCTGGTAGGACGCCACTCCGAAACTGGCGGTGATGTTCAGGTCCGCCAGCGGCTGATCGCTGATTTCCCGGCGCAGCCGTTCGGCGATGATCAGGGCCTCGGGTCTGGCCAGCTCCGGCAGCAGCACGATAAATTCCTCGCCGCCCCAGCGGCCCACCAGGCCGCCGCCGCCCACCGTGCGCCTGAGCCGTTTGGCGACTGCCCGCAGCACGTCGTCGCCAGTGGCGTGGCCGTGCTGATCGTTGACGCTCTTGAAGTGGTCAATATCGGTCACGATCACGCTCATGGGGGTGTTATTTTTCCGGGAATCGTCCATCGCCCGTTCCAGTTCCTCCTCGATTGCGCCGCGCCCGTAGACCGCAGTCAGGGCGTCCTGCCGGGCCGCCCGGAGCCTGCCCTGGTCCTGCTCGTGGGTCAGCAGGTTGCCCTCGATAAAGGTCATGACCAGATACGAGACGTAGGCGGTAATCGCCAGGATCATGCAGACCGTCAGCCAATCGGCCAGTTGCGCCCCCGTGAGCGGTCCGCGCAGCGTCAGCGAAACCAGGATGGTCAGCAGGCTCAGCACGTTGACCCCCAGCCCCCAGCGCGATCCAAGCAGCAGAAAGGAGACCAGCACGTTGACGCTCTGCCACAAGAACAGTTGCAGCACGCTCAGATCGGTGTCCAGCAGGCGCGGGATTTCCAGGGCCAGGGCCAGCAGGCAGCCGCCGTAGGCCACCAGATATACCGTGCGGATCTCCTGCGGCCACCGCCACACGGCCAGACAGGCGAGGCCAGTCAGCAGCGTGAGCCCGAACCTCGGCGTCTGGACAGCCTGTGCAAGGGAGACGGGCGGATCGACCAGCGCCCCCAGCAGCAGGTACACGACGTAGGTCAGGCTGGCAGCGTACAGCGCGTACTGCTGACTCCTGAGCAGACGGTGTTGAAGTGTGCTTTCGCGGCTGACCATGACCCTGGGGGCAGTTTGTGTGGTCAAGCATAACAAGAAGGTTGCAGGGCCGGCGCGTGGCTCTGGCCTCAGCTTCCTGTCCCCTATGCGGCACTGTGGCCCGCGTGGTCGCCCCGGCCCGTCAGGAACGCCGGACCATACCCAGCGCGCGGCGGGCAGGGTGAGCAGATGGGCGGCCATCGGCACGGTCGCAGGCGACTGCTGTGGCCCGGCCCTGAATCAGTTCAACCACGCGGGCCAGGGCAGAACGGCCCCCAGCCCGGTGGGTTGATCTGAAGTTGGCTGGAGCGTCCGACACGCAGAAAGTGTCTGGCTGCTTCGGCTGAAACGCCTCTGGCGCTGCCTGGCGCGGTCCGAGCCGAAAGTGACGTGACTGAATCGAGCCAAGCCGGATCGAGCCAAGCCGGATCAAACAAAGATCGAGCCGCCGAAAGCCTGTGGTTCCGGCGGCTCTCCTGATGGCCTGACCTCAGTCCAGCAGTTCGCCCGCCGCGAAGAACAGGCCCAGTTCGCGCTCAGCGCTCTCGGCGCTGTCGCTGCCGTGGGTCACGTTCTCGCCGGTGGTGGTGGCAAAGTCGGCGCGGATGGTGCCGGGGGCGGCGTTGGCCGGGTTGGTGGCCCCCATCATGGCCCGCCAGCCCGCGACGGCCTCGTTGCCTTCCAGCGCCATGGCCACCACGGGGCCGCCGGTGATGAAGTCCACCAGTTCGCCGAAGAAGGGGCGCTCCCTGTGTTCGCTGTAGTGCGTCTCGGCGGTCTGGCGCGAGATCACCATCTGCTTGAGGCCCACCACGCGGTAGCCCTTGCGGGCGATGCGGGCGAGGAGTTCGGGGGTCAGGCCACGGCGCACGCCGTCGGGTTTGATCATTGCAAAAGTCCGTTCCATAGCGCCAGCGAGCATAGCAAAAAGGCGGGGGTCCGCCGCGCTCCGGTTTCTACGGGCGCGGGCAGGCATGGGGCGTGAACCCCGTAGCTGTTTTTGGCCCGTACAATACCCGCGTGACCCACAACACCCAATCTCGTCCATCCGGGGATGCGTCGCGCGTCGCGCTGATTGCGTGCGCGGTGGCCGCCGCTGGCATGCTGCTGTTTCCGCTGGCCGCGCTGGGCCGGGGCTTCAGCGCCGACGCCGTGCTGCTGCACCTGAGCGGCTCGGTGCTGAACCTCGCCAACAACCAGCAGGCCCCGCAGGCCGATCCCGGCAACGCGCTGGCGCTGGGCTGGGCCACGCTGGCCATGATCGCCGTGACCCTGATCGGGGCCGTGCGGCGCGCGGGCTGGTTCTGGATCACTGGCCTGCTGGCCACCGTGCTGGCGGTGACCGCCGTGCTGGTGCTGGACAATGGGCTGGCCGCCCAGATCGAGCGGGTGGCCGCCGACACCAGCCTGCGCGCTGGAACGCGGCGGCAACTGCGCAACTTCTACGACGGCGGCGGCATGAACCTGGGGTTGTTTCTGCCCCTGCTGGCCGGGCTGATCGCGGCAGGAGCGGGTCTGAGCGCGCGGCCCTGGGTGATGGACCGGTTCAACCGTCTGCGCGGGCTGCTGGTGCCGGTCTCGGCCATCACGCTGGCGGTGCTGGTGGGCGCGGTGGTGGTGCTGATGGTGCAGCCCAGCGTGAATCCCACGGACCAAGCATTAACTTTGTGGCAGGGCTGGCTGGCCAAGAGCGACGTGGTGTATTTCGTGTACTCCACGCTGTTTGCGCCGGTCACCCGCCTGTCGCCGCTGCTGTCCAGTCTCAAGCTGGCCACTCCGCTGATCTTTACCGGCCTGAGTGTGGCCTTCGCCTTCCGCACCGGGCTGTTCAACATCGGCGCGCCGGGGCAACTGACCATGGGGGCCATCGGCGCGATGTTGATGGGCGTGTACGGCCCCCCCAGCCTGGGCTGGGCGCTGCTGCCGCTGTCGGTGCTGGCGGCGGCGGCGGGGGGGGCGCTGTGGGGCGCGATTCCGGGCCTGCTGAAAGCCCGCTTCGGCTCCAGCGAGGTCATCAACACTATCATGCTCAATTACGTGGCCTCGGCGGTGTTCATCTTCATGATCGGCAGTGAGACCTTCGCGTTTCTGGGCAAGGAGTACCCCCTGCCCTTCAAGGCCCCCGGCTTCGAGGCCAAGAGCCAGGAACTGCAACCCACCGCCCAACTCCCCACCCTGCTGGACCTGTTCAACGTCGGCCCGGTGGGCGGCGGCTACGTCCTGAGCATCGGGATCGTGGTGGCGCTGATCGCCCTGCTGATCGCGCGGTTTCTGCTCAGAGCCGTCAAGAACGGTGGGCTGATCGCCGTCGTGATCGCCGTCGTGGCGGGCGCGCTGACGTGGCGCATCGGACTTCCGGCGAACGTGAACGGCAGCCAGCTCAACGCGTCTTTTTTAATCGCGCTGGTCTGCGTGGCGCTGTTCGGCACGCTGATGTGGCGCACGGCCACCGGCTACGCGCTGCGGGCGGTGGGCCTGTCTCCCCGCGCCGCGGAATACGGCGGCATCAGCGTGGCGCGTGGGACCATCCTGGCCATGACGCTGGCGGGGATGTTCGCCGGTCTGGCAGGCACGCATTACGTCAACGGCGGCGCGCTGGACGAGTACCGCCTGAAGGGCAACATGCCCGTCAACGTGGGCTTCGACGGCATCGCCGTGGCCCTGATGGGGCAGAACACGCCCACCGGGGTGGTGCTGGCCAGCCTGCTGTTCGGGACGGTGGACACCGGCGGCGTGGACGTGGACCAGCAATTGGAGGCCGTGAACAAGGACATTGTGACCGTGCTCAAGGCACTGATCGTGCTGTTCATCGCCGCTGGGGGCTTTCTGAGCCGACGACTGGTGGACCCGCCGCCGCCGCAACTGGTGGCCGCCACCGACAGAACCGGGACCGACGAGGGCGGCAGGCTCTCGCCCGGCGTAGCGGCGCAGCAGGCCGGGACGCCCAACCCCAACGTCGGACAGAGCAGCGAAGAGAACACCCGCGAAGGGGGCAAATAATGGACGGGCTGCTGGCGCAACTGATCACGGCGGCCTTTTTGGCCACCTTTATTCGCAGCCTGGTGCCGCTGCTGCTCACGGCCCTGGGCGGGCTGTTCAGCGAGCGCAGCGGCGTGGTGAACATCGCGCTGGATGGGCTGATCATCTTTGGCGCGCTGGGCGGGGCGGTGACCACCCTGCTGCTGCAACCCGCGCTGGGATCCGCCGCGCCATGGGCGGGCTGGGTGGGCGGGGCGCTGATCGGCGGGCTGATCGCCTGGATTCATGCGGTGGTCAGCATCAAGTACCGCGCCGATCAGGTGATCAGCGGCACGGCCATCAACCTGCTGGCAGCCGGGGTGCCCCCGGTTATCCTGACCGCGCTGTATGACAGCTCCACCGAGAGTCCCAAAGTGGCCAACGCGCTGCCGCTGTGGGGCGTGGGCGAGCTGCGTTTCTCGCCCCCGGTGTATTTCGCGTTCCTGGCGGTGGCGGTTACCTGGTACGTGCTGTACCGCACGCCGTTTGGCCTGCGCCTGCGCGCCACCGGGGAGCAGCCCGGCGCGGCGGCCAGCATGGGCATCAACGTCAGGCGCATGCGCTACACCGCCGTGATCCTCTCCGGCGTGCTGGCGGGGACGGCGGGTGTGTTCCTGAGCATTGGCAACCTGGATTCCTATGTCCGCAACATCAGCGCGGGGGGCGGCTTCATCGCGCTGGCCGCGCTGATCTTCGGGCAGTGGAAGCCGCTGGGAGTGCTGGGCGCAACCGTGCTGTTCGGCTTTCTTCAGGCGCTGTCCATCGCGCTGGGCGGCGGTGACCTGCTGCCGCCGACGCTGGTGCAGGCGCTGCCGTACCTGATCACCATTCTGGCGCTGATCTTTACCGGGCGCAGCCGCGCGCCCAGGGCGCTGGGGCGGCCCTATGACGGGTAGGACCCATAGGGCTTGAGGATGGACCTGTCTGCCCTGCCGCCAGACCGCGCCGCTCCGCCGGGCCGGGAACGCGCCGCATTCGGCACGGCCCTGCGCCTGGCACGCGAGGCGCGTGGGCTGACCCTGCGCGAGCTGGCCCAGACCACCGCCCTCCGCCGCGACTACCTTCAGGCGCTGGAAGACAGTCAGCCCCTGGAAGACGGCCAGCTCGGCGGCCTGCCCGAGGCCACCTTCGCCCGGGCGTATCTGCGGACCTACGCCCGCGAACTGGGGCTGGACCCCGCCCCGCTGCTGGCCGAGTTTGACCGCCTGGCCCGCCCCGGCCCTGGGCAGCTGCCCAGGGCCGCGCCCGCCGCAGTCCGGGAGCAGGAGGACGCGCCGACGCTGGGGCCGGTGCGCACCACATTGATCGTGGTCCTGCTGGTGTTGCTGGTGGCGGTCGCCGCGCTGCTGCTGCGCCGCCTGGCCCCGGCGGTGGCCACGCCAGCCGCGCCTGTGTCCACACCTTCGGCAACACCGCCCGCCGTTCCCCCGCCGGTCATCCCGCAGGGCACCATCTTGCAGGGCACCGTGCGCCTGAGCGTCAAGAGCCTGCCGAACGGCGCGGTGGTTTATCTCGACAACCGCAACCTGGGGCAGGCACCGGTGCGGTCGTTCCCGGTGGACGCCCGCGCCCGGGCCGAGCTGCGCGTGGAGGCGGCGGGCCGCACCCCCCTACGCCAGACCATCAACCTGGGCCAGAGCCGCAACCTGCGGGCCACCCTGCCCGCCAGCGCTCCGCTGTCTGGAAGCGGGCAGCCTGGAACCCAGCAGCCCAGAACCCGGCAGCCCAGCGTCCTGACGGACCTGAACACCGGGGTCAAGACGCTGACGCCGTTGCCGTTGCCCCCTGCCGTGCCCGCCACGCCCACCGCTTCTGCCGTTCCCACGCCCTTCGCCGCCAATGAAGTGGCTGTCCGCTTCGCGGCGCAGTCGTGGGTGCGAGTGACCGATAAGGAGGGACAGGTGCTGTACGAGGGCCTGCCCCCAGTGGGTAGTGTCCTGAAGTACCCGCCGAGCGTGAGCGTCCGGGCCGGAAACGCGGGAGCGGTGCGGGTCAGCGTGGGCGGCGGCCCGGAACAGGCGCTGGGCGAGGCCGGGGAGGTGGTGACCCGGCAGTTCTAGCGCCACATCGCTGACGGGGCAGTTCTGGGGGGCCAGTTCTGATGGGCCAGAGCTAACGGGCCAGTGCTAACGTGCCGGTGCTGACGGGACAGTTCTCCTGGAGCGGGACCAGCCTTGCGGGTTCTGCTCAAGCGCCGGGTAACGTACAGTGAATGGCAGTGAATTCCAACACTCCTCCCCCTGACCCTGCCGGTCCTGGCCAGCCCGCAAGCGGACCATCGGTTCTGATCTCGCCTGTCGTGGGTCAGGACGCGGCCCCGCCCGCCGCCGCGCCGCCCGCGCCGGTGCCGCCGATCAGCGGGCCAATCGATTCGCCGCCGCACGCCCCGCCGCCCAATGCCTTCCAGTACCTGTGGCGCTATCCCTGGGTGCGGGCCGCTGCTTTCGTGCTGCTGGCCTACCTGGCGTACCGACTGGCGGGACAGATTCATACCGTGATCGTGGATTTTCTGGTGGCCTTTCTGATCGCCTACCTGGCCAATCCGCTGCTCAACTGGCTGCAACGCGGGCGGGTCGCGCGCGGGCTGGGCGTGTTCTTCGTGGTGCTCCTCTTTTTCGGGCTGTTCGCGCTGGTGGGACTGCTGCTGGTCACCGTATCGGGGCAACTGATCATGTTGGTGCAGAGATTGCCGGACCAGATTGGCACGCTGGGCGACATTCTGGACCGTCTGGCGGCCTGGCTCACGGACCGGGGCGTGGGCGGCCTGGCCAACGCCCGCGAGCAGATCATCACGGCGGCGCAGGACTACTTCCAGAACCTGGGCGACAATCTGGTCCCGCTGCTCCGCAACGCCCTGAATTCGACGGGAACACTGTTCAGCAGTCTGTTACAGGTGGGCGGCGTGGTGGGTCAGGTCCTGCTGATCTTGCTGCTCAGCATCTACCTGATGGCCGATTACAGCCGGGTCAACGCCACGCTGCTGGCCATCTTTCCGCGCCCCTGGCAGCCGCGCGTCTTGGAATTCAGCGGATTGATCGGCACGGCGGTGGGCGGTTACGTGCGCGGGCAACTGCTGATCGCGCTGTTTATCGGCGTGTTCGTGTGGCTGGGCCTGACCCTGATCGGCGTTCCCAGCGCCGCAGCCATCGGCTTTATCGCCGGGGCCTTCAACATCGTGCCGTACCTGGGGCCGATCATCGGGGCCACGCCCGCCATCTTGCTGGCGCTGACCATGCCCAACGTGCTGCTGACCATCTTTTTTGTGATCCTGGTCTTTGTGGCGGCCAACCAGATCGAGGGCAACTTTCTCAGCCCCTACATCCTGAGCCGCACCACCGACCTGCACCCGGTCACGGTGCTGGTGGCCATTCTGGTGGGCGTCTCCTTGCTGGGCTTTGCGGGCGCGCTGCTGGCCGTGCCGCTGGTGGCGCTGGGAAAACTGGCCTTGCAAAAGTACTACTATCCCAGCCGGCTCTATACCGAGGGGCCGTAGCCGGGGCGCACCGTCGCCTGAACTGGTCGGTCCGACATATGGGCGGCCCTTTTTGCTTTGATGACAGGTGGTGTTAACGCCTCCCAAACGCTCCCAGTAGCGCAGGCTGGTGCTGGGTTACGTAGGCGCGCGTCAGGATGTTCATGCGGTCCTGGCCCGTTGGCAGAATCAGCACGTCTTCCAGCCGGGTTCCCTTTGCGGGCCGCCAGCCCTGGCCCTGCGGGGTGTTCACCTGCGCCGCACCCTCGCCTGCCAGCGCCCGGGCCGTGAACTGCGCGCCGCTGAGGTTTAAAAACCAGGCCAGGGGCCGGGCGTCGCTGTCGTACTGGAGGACGATTTTCTGGACGGGCAGCGGCGGTCTTGTCGTCCAGGCGGTGCGGCGCAGCCCCGGAATACGTTGCTTCAGGTTCGCCTGCGCGTCGTAGGCCCCGGTGGCGGTGAACAGCACCTTGGACACCAGATCCTCGGAGCCGCCGTTTTGCGCCGCTTTGCGGCAGCCCGCCAGCGAACTCAGCGCCAGCGCGGCCAGCAGGGTGGGGACGGGACCTGTTCTCATCGCCCCAGACGATATCCCCACAGTGGCCCCACCATCCAGACGAATATCCTGAAGGCTGTGAGCCTCTCCCACCCTGCCCTGCTGCTAACCGGCGCGTTATTGACGGTTCTGAGCGTGCTGGGCCTGTCGCTGCAACTGGGCTGGCGCGCGGGTGCCTCGCGCCGCCCGCACCACATCCTGTTTTTCGCCGTGTGTATGGGCGTGGTGGTCTGCCTGGCCCTGACCTTTGCGGTAGGGGAGAGGTGGTGGGCGCTGCTGCCCGCGCTGGGGCTGCTGCTGCTGATGCCGCGCACCCGTCCGGGCCGGGCCGGACACTGGCGGCTGGCGCTGGCCTGCGCTCTGGCGTATGGGCTGGGGACGTGGGCGGCGTGGTGAGAGATTCCGTGTGCGGTGAGGGGCGGGGGCAGCAGTCTTCCCTGCGGCTGCTAGCCTGCCCCCATGACCTCCCCACCGCTGGCCCAACCCACCGCCCTGCCGCCCCCAGTGATGGGCGGCGTGATCGAAGGCATGCTGCGGCGGCGCACCACCAACGGTCCCTTCCGCCCCGAGGCGGTCCGCCGCGAGGACCAGCACACGCTGATGCGGGTGGCGCAGGCCGCGCCCAGCCACTTCAACTCCCAGCCGTGGAGATTCGTCCTCATCGAGAACCCGGCGACGATTGCGCGGGTGGCCGAGCTGGCGGGCCAGAGCATGACCGAACTGATCGAGGCCGGGCTATTCTTCGAGCGCTACCGCCGCTACTTCCGCTTCTCGCAGGCCGAGTTAGAGGAAAAGCGCGACGGCATTCACATCGATCATCTGCCGGGGCCGCTGAGGCCCTTTACCCGGCAGGTGTTCAGCGACGCCGGGTTAAAGGTCATGCGGCAACTGGGGGTTCCCAGAAAGCTGGGCCAGGACAACCGCCAACTGGTGGCCGGAAGTCCGCTGCTGCTGGCCGCGCTGCTGGACAAGACCGAGTACCGCCCCGGCGAGCTGTCGGGCTTTTACAGCGTGTTCGGGCTGGGCGCGGCCATTGAGAACATCTGGAACGCGGTGGAGGCGCTGGGCATGGGCATCCAGTTCGTCAGCACCCCCGCCGAGATTCCGCGCCACTGGCAGGAGGTCCAGCGGCTGCTGGTGGTGCCGGACGAGCTGGAACTGATGGCGCTGTTCCGCCTGGGCTACCTGCCCGAGGAGCACAGCCGCCCCACCATCGACTGGAGCAGCCGTCACCGCAAACGCTTGGAGCAATTCGTGTACCGTGAGAGCTGCGCCGTGCCGGAAGCGGAGGATGCTCCTCTCCGAACCTCTGGACACGCTCAACTCTGATCCATCCTCGCCTCGTTTCAGAGGCGCAGACTCCCGAACGGAGGCACCACCCATGACTGCAAATGCTACCCAGAAAGAACAACCCAACGCCGCCGACAGTGGCACCTTTAAGATCGGCGGCGACCTGAGCGTCAACCGCCTGGGCTTCGGCGCGATGCGCGTGACCGGCGACGGCATCTGGGGCGATCCTGCCGATCCCGCAGGCGCAATCGAGACCCTCAAGCGCCTGCCCGAGCTGGGCGTCAATCTCATCGACACCGCCGACAGCTACGGTCCCGCCGTCAGCGAGGAACTGCTGCGCGAGGCGCTGCACCCCTACGACACGGTGGTCATCGCCACCAAGGCCGGGTTGACCCGCACCGGCCCCAACGTCTGGACGCCGGTGGGCCGCCCCGAGTACCTCAAGCAGCAGGCCTACCTTTCGCGCCGCCGCCTGGGCGTGGACCGCATTGATCTGTGGCAACTGCACCGCATCGACGAAAGCGTGCCCCGTGACGAGCAGTTCGGGGCCATCCGCGAGCTGATGGACGAGGGCGTGATTCGCCACGCCGGACTCTCGGAGGTCAGCGTGGAGGAGATCGAGGCCGCCCGCGAGGTGTTTCCGGTGTCCACGGTTCAGAACCTCTACAACCTGGTGAACCGCAAATCCGAGGACGTGCTGGACTACTGCGAGAAGGAGAACATCGGTTTCCTGCCGTGGTTCCCCCTGGCCGCAGGCAGTCTGGCCAAAGACGGCAGCGTGCTGGACGACGTGGCCAAGCGCCTGAACGCGACTCCCTCGCAGGTGGCCCTGGCCTGGGTCCTGAAGCGCAGCCCGGTGATGCTCCCGATTCCCGGTACGGGCAAGGTGCGCCACCTGGAAGAAAATGTGGCCGCCGCCAGCCTGACCCTGACCGACCAGGACTTTGCCAAGCTGGACGAGGTGGGCCGGGCCGAGTGGCAGAAGAACCAGAAGTAGGGGAGGAGGGGGCAGAGGGTTCAGCGCGGACCTTCAGGTCTTCCTTGCCATGAATGGGCGGCACCGACTCCGAAGTCTGGTTGTGGGACCGCCCATTCGGGTTGACCCCTCCGGCGTTGCGCGCCACTTCCCCTCAAAAAGGGAGGCAAGGAGATGAACGCGCTTTACGATCTTCTACGCCTCCCGGTCCACTTTGAGGAAGGCAGACTCAGGGGATCGCTTTACAACTCAGGTTTTCCCATTTCCAGTTTCCCCCTACTGTTTCGGGTCACAATGCCCGGATGAGTTCCGCCCTTCCCCTGTTGCGTTCGCTGGTGACTGGCACGCCGCCCTGGCGCACACCGCAAGCCGAGATTCAGGCCGCTGCCCGCACCCTCTTTCCACGCATGGCGGCGCGGCCCCACCTGCTGGAGGTGTTCGCCAACGCCCGGATCGAGTCGCGCGCCCTGGCCCGTCCGCTGGAGTGGTATCTGCAACCGCGTGGCCTCGGCGAGAAGAACGCCGTGTTTATCGAGGAGGCCCGCGCTTTGATGACCCGGCTGGGCGCGGAGGCGCTGGCCCGCGCCGAACTGCGCCCCGCCGACATCGACGCGGTAATCGTGGTGAACACCAGCGGCCTCAGCACGCCCAGCCTGGACGCCTGGCTGATCGAGTCGCTGGGCCTCAACCGTCACGCGGCGCGGTTGCCCGTGTGGGGCCTGGGCTGCGCGGGCGGCGCGGCGGGGCTGGCGCGGGCCGCCGATCTGGTGCGCGCGGGCTTTCAGCGGGTGCTGTACGTGGCGCTGGAACTGTGCAGCCTGACCCTGGTGATGGGCGACGAATCCAAGAGCAACTTCGTGGGCACGGCGCTGTTCTCGGATGGTGGCGCGGCTTTGGTGGTCACCGCGCCGGATGTCCCCGGCCCGCCCCCGCTGCTGGCCCTGCGCGGCGCGTACAGCACGTTGATCGAGAACAGCGAGGACATCATGGGCTGGGATGTGGTGGATGACGGCCTCAAGGTGCGCTTCAGCCGCGATATTCCGGTCCTGGTGCGCGGCATGATGCGCGGCAACGTGGCCGAGGCTCTGGCCGCCCACGGCTGGACCCGGCAAGACGTCGGTACGTTCGTCGTCCATCCCGGCGGCGTCAAGGTGCTGGCCGCCTACCAGGAGGCGCTGGACCTCCCGGAGAACGCGCTGGACAGCAGCCGCGCGGTGTTGCGCGAGTACGGCAACATGAGCAGCGCCACCGTGTTATTCGTGCTGGAGGAGGCACTTAAAACTGGGCCGCAGGGCAGGGCGCTCCTGAGCGCAATGGGGCCAGGCTTCAGCGCCGAGCATGTGCTGATCGAACTCTAGAGCATTTGTGCAAATGGTCGGCAAAATTTACTTACTGTCTCGGGCAGAACAGCCTGTCGTCGTGAGAGAGCACCCGTACGGGGCTACTCTTACACATCAGCACGGTTGCCCACCCGTTCGGTCAACAGTGGGCAGCTCTTTCGACAAATGCTCTGGAAGATGGACCGTGAAGGCGGCCAGACCTGTTCCACGGTCCACCCGTTGACGAGCTACAACTTCTCTTCTGCGTTCACCGTCTTGTCCGGGTCCGCCGGAGCGCCGCTGGCGGGCAGGCCGTCTTTCAGGCCGCCGAAGCTGGCAGGATTGATCGCGTCGCCGCCCTGCTCCTCGGCGCGGGGATCAAGGGTGCTGGCCACCTGCTGCGCGGTAGAGGTGGTGGACCCGTCCGCAGCGTGCTTGTCGCTGATCGCGTCCACCACGCCACTCAGCTCCGACTCGCTGGGAGTTTTGGGGGTGCCCGTCTCCCACTTATCGGTAGTCTGCACAGCGGTCTGCGAAACATTCGTTTCAGCCTGTGATTGCGGCTTGCCTTCTCCCATCTTGGTGCCTCCCTGGCGGTGCGATCTGGTTTGCGGTTACCTACGAGCGCTGATTGGGATTTTTAAGCGTGTCGGTGCCAATCACGCTCTCGGGCAGATTCTCGGCCTGCCTGGCCTTTTCCTGCATTCCGGTCTTCTGGACGCCCTTAATGTCGCTCAAATCGTTGGTGTCCTTGACGCCGCCCTGCGGGCTGTGGCCTTCCTGCGCGGGGTGATTGGTCTGGTCGGTGCCGGGTTTACCCTCTCCCATGATTAGATCCCTCCTGAATTTCGAGTGATCTCAGGCTAGAGCAGGCGAGCGGCCTGGTGGTGCGCCCATGCTTTACGGAGTTTTGGGGCTTTACAGCGTTTCAGGGCTTCCCAGTGTTTCAGGGCTTCCCAGCGTTTCAGGGCTTGAGCGAATGCCCGGACTCCAGTGACCGCTGAAGTAAACTGCGGCAAATGCAAACTTGGATGGGTCTTGGCCGGGTGGTCTTGCTGGTGCTGGGGGTGCCGCTGGCTGTATTCGCCTTCGTTCTGGCGATATTCGCGGGTGGAGAGGGCAGCCCAGAAGCCCAACGTATGGCGGTGGCCCTCCTGACCGTCCCGGTGGCCTACCTGATTTGCCTGATGGTCTCGGTGTGGCTGGTCAGCAGAAGAAAGGGTGGTTCGGCCCTGGCTGCGGCAGCGTTCCCTTTTCTTTATGTGTTGATCGCATTCGTTGTGGCGGCGGCCTGGCCCACTCCATCCTGATACGGTTCTGGAACTGGCTGGAACTGGGCTGGCCGGTGAAGGGCAATGGAGGGACCACGGTTTTTATCTGGCGGCCCTCTTCGGACCGTTGCTCTGCGATAAGCACAGCGATGAAATTCTGTTCCATGCCCGGCCTGATCGCCTTGCTGCTGCTGGGGGCGGTGCTAACCTTTTTTAGCGTCGCAGCGTCGGCGTTCGCCAGCGACAGTGGTGCACAGGACCCGGTGGGAGCGCATTTCTCGGAGACCATGATTGCCGTGCTGCCCGTCTATTTCATCTGTGTGATGGCCGCAGTGGTCCTGATGATCCTGGGGCGCGGCAGGCTGGCGCTGTGGGCTGCGGTTTCCCCGTTTCTGTATTTCGTGGGGGCCTTGATTTTGACTCTGGTCAGATCACCGTGACCGGAAAAACCCTGCGTCCCGTCTGTGGCTGAAAAATAGGTTCAGTCGCACGCCCCCGGTCCTCTCTGGCGCGGGAAGGACGGGGGGTGTGCGAACAGTTCTAGAGCCGGTGCCCCAGCAAACGCAGCCCCATGAACACCACGAACACGGTACCGCCCTCGTGCGCGATAACGCCCAGCGGCAACGGGATGTGCCCGGCCACCGCCAGCGGCGCAATGACCAGAATGACCCCGAAGGCGAAGGCCAGATTCATGATCACCGTGCGGCGTGCGTCCTTCGCCAGCTTCACGGCCCCTGCCAGCTTGCCCAGATCGTTTTTCATCAGCACCACGTCGGCGCTTTCAATCGCCACGTCGGTACCGCTGGCCACGGCGATACCCAGATCGGCGCGGGCCAGGGCGGGCGCGTCGTTCACGCCGTCCCCCACCATCGCCAGCGGGCCGGGCAGCTCGCCGATGATTCGCAGCTTGTCTTCTGGCAGCAGTTCGGCGCGGTACTCGCTCAGGCCGATCTGCCCCGCCACGGCCTGCGCCACTTCCCTTCTGTCGCCGGTCAGCATAACTTGGTGGGCCACGCCCGCCGTCCTGAGGCCCGCGATGGCGTCGGCGATGCCGGGGCGCAGGGTGTCGGCCACGCCCATCACAGCCACCACCCGCGCGTCAACGCCCACGATCACGCTGCTGCCCCCCGCATGCAGCTCGCTCAGGGCAGTTTCCTGGATGGGCGACAGGCCGGCTCCTTCCCGTGTCATCAGGCGGAGGTTTCCGGCCCAGACCCGCTCGCCGCCGTCCAGCGTGGCCACGATCCCCAGCCCCGGCACCGCCTGCGCGTTGCGAACGGGCACAAAGGAGACGTTCTGTGCCCGCGCTGCCGTCACCACCGCCCGCGCAATCGGGTGTTCGCTGTGAGACTCCAGTCCGGCGGCCAGGGCCAGCGCGCCCGCCTCGTCGTCGGCCACCACGCGGGCCAGCGTCATCTTGGCCTGGGTCAGCGTACCGGTCTTGTCGAAGGCCACCGTCTGCACGCGGGCCAGGGCGTCCAGCGCCGCGCTGCTCTTGAACAGCACGCCGCTGCGCGCCGCCGCCGCCATTGCGCTGAGCATCACGGCAGGGGTGCTGATGACCACCGCGCAGGGGCTGGCCACCACCATAAAAGTCATGGCGCGGTACCACGAGGTATCCACCGACAGTCCAAAGCCGTAGCGCAGCAGCGCGAAGACCAGCGGCACCAGGACCAGCACAAGCGTGGCATACGGGCTTTCCCAGCGCTCGGTGACCGTCTCGGTGCGGCTCTTGGCGGTCTGCGCCTGTTCCATCAGGGCCACCAGGCGGGCCAGGGTGCTGTCACCCGCCGGGCGAAGGACCTCGGCCTCCACGCTGCCGTTCAGGTTGATCGTGCCGGAGGCCAGTTCCGCGCCCATTGCCTTGTCGATGGGCAGGCTTTCCCCGGTGATCGGCGACTCGTCCACCGCCGTGTGCCCAACTGTCACGCGGGCGTCGGCGGCAATCCGCTCGCCGGGCTTGACGATCAGCACGTCGCCAATCCGAATCTCGCCCAGCTCGCACCAGCGTTCGCGCCCGTCGCGGCGCACGGTGGCCCCCTGCGGACTGAGGTCCATCAACGTGCTGATGGCGTTCTTGGTGCGGCCCATCGCCCAATCCTGGAGGGTGTTGCTCAGGCTGAACAGGAACAGCAGGACCGCGCCGTCCGCCGCCTGTCCGATGCTCGCCGCACCCAGGGCGGCCACCACCATCAGCAGGTCCACGTCCAGCTTCTTTTCCACGAACAGACTGTGCAGCGCCTCGCGCCCGGCGGGAATGCCCCCGGCCAGATAGGCGACGAGGTAGCCGCCCCACATCACGAACGGGTTGTCGATCAGGTATTGCCCCGCCGCGCCCACCAGCAGGCCCAGCAGGGTCAGGCCCGTCAACAGGACGGCGAGGCGTAACTCGGGCGAGAGGTGAAAGCGGGGTTGGCGGCTGGGTGCAGCGAAAGCGGCTGGAGTGGCTGTACTGGGAGTTGGGGTGGTCACGGAACCTCCTGGGCGCGAATCCTTAACAAGAATGGTTCTCAATAAGAGGATTCTACCCCGCCATCGCCGCAAACTCAACGCCCCATCCTGGGCGGAGAAGTCAGGATGGGGGCGCTGTTTTCCGGTCGTCGGTGGCGTGCGTCTGACCAGGGTGTACGCTCGGGCATGAGACATCTGCTGACGCTGTCGCTGGCCGCGCTGGGGGCTTTTGCACTGGCGAACACGCGCCCGGCGGTCAACCATGTGCGCTTCTCCGCCGACGCCTCGCGGGTGCTGGTCCTGAGTTCGGGGGTGCAGGATGGCTCTGGCCTCGGGACGGTCAGCCTGAAGGTGTTCAGTACGGCGACGGGGGCGCTGCTCTACAGCCGCCAGCAAACGGCGGACAGTGCGCCCAACACCCTGCGCTGGAATCTGCTGACCACCCCGCCCATCCCGGCCAGACTGTCGGCCTACGGATTGACGCCGGGAGCCGTCTCCGCCGCAACATACATGCGCGTTGACCCGCAGCCGGTTCCGCAGTGGAGTGGCGGCCTGGGTGCGGGACAGGCGGACGTTACCCGCGTGCCCCTGTGGTCCATTCCCGTGCCGATCAGGCTGGAGGTGTTCGCCCTGCCCTCGGCCTGCCGGTACGGCGATCTGCTCCAGGCGGGTGATGTCCCGGCAGGGTTCAGGCTGACCGTGAACACCCAGGTGATCCACCACGACATCAGTCTGCCGTCAGACCGCGCCTGTGCCGCCCGCTACTCGCTGGAGCGCCTGGACGTGCGCGGTAACCGCGTGCTGGTCACGTTGCGCGCCTACGGGCCGGGTTTCGAGGGACCGGACGCCACGCCGATGTTTATTGCGGCGACGCTGCACTGAGCACTCCTACACCTGCGCCGCAACTCCCTGCATCAGCGCCCGCATGGCGTCCAGCTCCTCGGCGTTGACGGCGTGACCCAGGCCCGGAAAGACGCGGGCATCCAGCGCCGCGCCGCGTGAACGCAGCAGATCCGCGCTGGCCTCAAAGCGGTCCAGCGGAATATGGGCGTCGTCCGGGGCCACGCCCATGAAGATGGGCAGCCCGTCCAGATCGGCGTCCCTGTCCAGGGTGATCAGTGCGCCGCTCAGGGCCACCACGCCGCCTAGCTTCACTGCGCTGCGGCTGGCGTATTCCAGCGCCAGACACGCGCCCTGGCTGAAGCCGCCCAGCACCACCTTCTGCGCCGGGATGCCCTGCGCTTCCAGCTCGGTCAGCAGGTCCTCCACCGTCGCCAGCGCGGCGTCCAGATGCGGCTGATTTTCTGCGACTGGGGCCAGGAACGAATGCGGATACCAACTGTTCCCGGCGGCCTGTGGGGCCAGGTAGGTAAAGGCACTCAGGTTCAGTCCTCCCTCCAGCGACAGGATGTCCTGCGCCGTGGCCCCCCGCCCGTGCAGCAGGATGGCCGCCACCCGCGCCTCGCCCAGCGGACGCCCGGCGGTCAGCACCTGTATGCCTGGGCCGGGCAATTCGTCTCGTGGCGTGGCCCCCAGTTCCCGCGTTCCCAGGGTCACGCCGTATTCGGGACTGACGATGCGCGGCAGGTGCGCCTCGATGGCCGGGCGGCGGGCCTCGTACCACGCGGGCAGCCGCAGGTGCTTGCCCAGCCCGTCTACCGGCTCGTCGTCGGGGAAGCCGGGGGCGTCGGTGGCGATCTCGAACAGGATGCCATTGCCCTCGCGGAAATAGATGCTGTGGAAATACTGGCGGTCCTGCACGGGCGTGGGCCGGTAGCTCGCCGCCGTCAGTTGCTCCAGATACGCGGTCTGCTGGGCGTCGTCGCGGGTCCGCAGCGCGGCGTGATGCACGCTGCCTGCCCCGAATGAGCCGCGCGGCTGCCCAGGGCGTTCCACCACATCCACGAACAGGCCCACGCCCGCGCCGCTGCCGTCATCACCGCCGCCCCGGAAACGGGTGCGCGGCCCCCCCGCGCCCTCCTCTGTCCCTACCTCGCTAAAGCCCAGTTGGCCCACCAGCAGGTCACGCACGGCCCCGGTGTCGCCCACCCAGCCGGTGACCGAGTGAAAGCCGCGCAGGGCGTGTTCGAGCGGCACGGGCGAGGCGGGCCAGTCCTGCACGGGCGCGCCGTCCTCGAACACCAGTTCCACCCACGTCCCGTCTGGATCAGCCACGCTCAACACCTCCTGGCCAAAGCGCTGGCCCCTGCTCACTTGCAATCCCGCCCCAGTCAATCCCGGCCCAGTCAGGCGGCCCAGCCAGAAGTCGTAAGAGGCGATTGGGGCGCTGTAGGCCGTCGCCACCACCTCGCCGTTGCCGCGCACGCCGCGCGCCGCGCCGGGCCAGGGAAAGTGGGTCATGATCGTCCCCGGCTGCCCCGTGCGGTCCCCGTAGTACAGGTGATAGGTGCCGGGATCGTCGAAATTGACCGTCACCTTGACCATGCGCTGCCCCAGCACTTGAGTATAGAAATCGATGTTGCGCTGCGGATCGCTGGCCATCACCGTGACATGGTGCAGGCCCTGCACCGGGGAAATCTGGACGGGAGAGGGAACAGTCATGGCACGATAATAGCTTAACATTGAACGATTTGAAAGGAGGAGCTGAAGGTTGAGCCGATTCGGGGCGGCTGAACGAGCAAACCGGTTGGCCCGCTCTGGAGGACGTCTCCCCGGCGATCAGTAACGTGCCCAGACTCTATTTGTGCTGTGTCAGGTCCGCCCTGCCGCCGGAAGTCCGCGCTGCATCCTGCCGCCTGGCTTCCAGGCCCAGTTTGCGGGTCAGGGCGCTGAGCTGCCGCAGTTCTTGTGGGTCCAGCACGCCGAACAACACCTGAATGCCGCGAACGTGGCCCGGCAAGATCCGCTCGATCAGGCCGCGCCCCCCAGCGGTCAGAGAAATCTGGAAGGCGCGGCGGTCTGCGGGGTTGCGCTCCCGGCTCACCAGATCGCCGCGCTCCAGATTGTCGATCACCATGGTCAGGTTGCCGCTGGAGCGCAGGATCTTGTCGGCCAGTTGGCGCTGGCTGAGCGGCCCCAGGTGGTACAGCGCCTCCAGCACCGCGAACTGGCTGAGGGTCAGGCCGTGGTCCGCCAGATGCCGGTTGGCCGTGACCTCCACCGCATGCGCGCCCCGCCACAGCTTGATATAGGCGTCCAGCGCGGCACGCTCGGCGTCGTTGCCTGCAAAGCGGTTAGGCATACCGGGTATCCTCGGCCCAGTGCACCACGGAAATCAAGCAGGTGTGGAATGGCTTCAGGAGCGGCCCCGCCCTCTCTCCCCGGCGCGGTACTCCTCGGTGGCCAGGCGGATGCACGCGGCGACGGCGCTCATGGCGGTGTAGACCTCGCCCACCGGCGGGCGCGTCGGCGCGAGGCGGATGTTGCGGTTGCCGGGGTCCAGGCCGTCCGGGTAGGTGGCCCCGGCGGGGGTCAGGCTCACGCCCGCCGCGTCGGCCAGCTCCACCACACGGGCGGCCACGGGGGCCGCAGTGTCCAGGCTGATGAAGTATCCGCCCTGTGGGTTGGCCCAGGTGGCAAATTCATCGCCCTCGCCCAGTTCGGCCCGCAGGGTCTCGTCCACCGCGCGGAATTTGGGGGCGATCAGCGCGGCGTGGTCTGCCATCAGGCCCTCGATGCCGCCGGGATAGCCCCTCAGAAATTTGACGTGCCGCGCCTGCTCGGTCTTGTTGGGGCCGATGCTCTGGGCGTTCAGGTAGCCCGACATCCACTTGACATTGTCTTCGCTGCTGGCCACGAAACCCAGCCCCGCCCCCGCCAGCGTGATCTTGCTGGTGCTGGCGAACACAAAGGCCCGGTCAGGATGCCCCGCGTCCCGGCACAGCGTCACGAAGTTGACCGTCTCGGGCGGCGTGCCCAGATGGTGCGCGCGGTAGGCGTCGTCGGCCAGGATGGTGAAGTCGGGGGCGGCGGCCTTCAGGGTGGCCAGCCGCCGGGCCTTCTCGGCGCTGACCGTCTCGCCGCCGGGATTGCTGTACGTGGGCACGAAGAGAACGCCCCTGATACTGGCGTCGTCTGCCGCCAGCCGCTCGATGGCGTCCACATCCGGCCCATCGCGCTGCATGTCCACCGCCACCAGCTCGAAGCCCAGCGTCTGGAGCAGCAGAAAGTGACGGTCATAGCCCGGCGTGGTCACGATGAATTTGGATTTGCTCTCGCCCTTCACCCACGGCCCGGCGCTGTTCCGCATGCCGTGCAGCAGCGCGAAGGTCAGCACGAAGGCCTGCAACTCCAGCGAGGCGTTGTTCCACACGATCATGTTCTCGGCCTTGACATCCAGATAATCCGCAAACAGCCGCCGCGCGCTGGGCAGCCCGGCGACGCCCCCCGGATAGTTGCGCAGGTCGATGCCGTCCATGCTCAGGTCCAGCTCGCCCAGCGTGGACAGCAGCCCGTTGGACAGGTCAAAATCCGCGTCGGACGGCTGGCCGCGCTGCATGTTCAGCTTCAGCCCTCTGGCACGAACGGCGTCGTAAGCGGTCTGGGCGGCGCTCAGGGAGTCGGCGGAGGCGGGGGCAGAACCGTCACGGGTCATGCCTGTACGTTACCCGCTGGGCGGTGCCGGGGGGATGAGGTTGTTTGGTGGGGCCGGACAGTGGGGAGGTTGTGGTGCTTCCTGATCTCGCATATTTCGTTGGGCTGAGCGCAAGGGTTGGGCTTTTGATCTGCCAGTCCCGCTTGACCCCTCCGGCCCTACGGGCCACCTCCCCTTCTAAACGCTTGATGCGCAATGAGAATGATGGAACAACGGACGGTCTTCGCAAGTGCAAGAACAGTTGGTGACCCCAATTCTTGATGCTGAAACCGTCCTGACCACACTGTACTGCCGTATTGACGATGCCCTTCAGGCCGTGCCACAGGCACGGCCCATCCGTCCAGGGCCACGTTGGACACTCAGCGACAGCGAAGTGCTGACGTTGGGCGTTCTGGCCCAATTTGTTCCCCATCTCAGCGAACGTGCCTTTCTCCGGTTTGTGGTTGAACGTTTTCCCGGTGCCTTCGCTTCATTGTCGACTCAAAGCGGCTATAACCGACATCTGCGTGACCTGTGGGGTGTGCTGGCCTGGTTGGGGCCAGCCCTGGCCCGTCAGGCCA